>NZ_SUNH01000038.1 GCF_005048265.1 Paracoccus hibiscisoli | reverse complement strand
GCTCGTCCTGATCCTGAAGTTTGATCGCCGCTGCGTTCGCATACATGATCGGCCAGAAATCAATGGCGCCTTCGCCCCGTTCAAGCATGACGGCTCCGGTGGTCATCGCGTCGATGGCAGTCCTGAAGAGTCTGAGATCGCGCTGTTCGCTCACCTCGCGGGTCACATCCCGGAAGTGGACCGCGATGCCTGTCTGCGTCGCCCCGTTCAAGCATGACGGCTCCGGTGGTCATCGCGTCGATGGCAGTCCTGAAGAGTCTGAGATCGCGCTGTTCGCTCACCTCGCGGGTCACATCCCGGAAGTGGACCGCGATGCCTGTCTGCGCAGGATGCACGGTGACGTGAAACCAGCTTTCCAGCGGCGCAAAATAAGCTTGGAATGATTCCGAGCGTCCCGTTTCCCTTACAGCTCGGTAATTCTGCTCGAAGACCGTGCCGCAAGCGTCTGGAAATTCGTCCCAGATACATTGCCCAACAAGCTCTGCCGGGTCGCGACGGAGCATGTGCTCAGAGGCAGCGTTCACAAAGGTGAACCGCCAGCTCTTGTCGAGTAGGAAAAAGCCATCCGTCATCGTGCGCAGGACGAAGGACAGCTCTGCCTGCGCGCGCATTTGCTTGTCAATCGCAGCGCGTTCCCGACTGATGTCCTGAAAGGCACCCTGCAGGGCCACCACATGTCCGTCCTGCAAAATTGCTTCGCCAATGGTTCTGGCCCAAAATATCCTGCCCGTCATTGACCGACACTGAACATCTAAATTCCACGGCGTCCCGCTGGCCAGGCACGTCTTTACAGCCTCCGTAACAGGTTGACTGCTTCTCTCGACGTAAAACGACAGAGCGAACTCAAGACTGAGTTCCGATCCCTTCGGCACGGCGAATAGATCATAAAGCAGCGGGGTCCATTCCACCCGATCGTCACCAACGCGGTAATACCACGCGCCAGTCTGGCTGGCCGCGCAGGCGCCGCGCAGGAGCCGGAGCTCGTCATGCTGATCCATCGTTGCCGGCGTCCTTCTAGACTATCGTCAGATGCCCCCGGGAGGTGTCCGACAAGAAACGCTCAATGGCTATCCTGAGGTCCAGCCTCTTCAGCGTCCAAATGCAAAAACCCTCCGCGCCGGCTACCAATCTCAGACCGGCACAATTTGGTTAAGATCGTGGTACCAACGGGGGGAGGTCGAATGGAACAAGATAAAAGGCTTGTTCAGAGACTAGAAGAAAAATCATCCAGAGCTTTTTTTAGCTCGAATTCGCTGAATGGTTTGCTGATCCAGTCTACCGGGTTTGCTGATGCGGCTCGCTCACGGGTTTCTGGATTTCCATAAGCCGACACAAAAATCGATCGGATGCCAAGCAGCTGGTAAAGCTCTATCGCGGCGCTAACCCCATCGCGATCACCGTGGATATTAATGTCCATGGTTACGCAGTCGGGCTGGTGCTGCCGAGCCAAACGAACTGCTTCGGAGGCGCTGGAAGCCTTGCAGACGACTTCAGCACCAAGATCTTCGAGGGTCATCTCAAGATCCATGGCGATGAGCGCTTCATCCTCGACAATCATGATGCGGAGGGGGCGTCCTATGCCGGGCGTATATCCCCCAGCTCCCGCAATTGTGTTTGCGCTCATCATGATCGGAAAGGGAGTATGGACGGGTAGAGACTGCGTCCGCATGATCGAGCGGTTGTGCGGCCGACGCCGATCAGTACGTCCCGATTTTAGAGAATGACAGCAAAGGATCATCATAGGTTTTTAGCTCCAAACGAGAACGGAATTGGACCAAAGCCTTCGCTCCGCTGTCATCGGTCAGTTTGAGTGACGCCCCGATCTGACGGCAAAGCGCTTGCACAAGTGTCAGCCCCGAAGACCGTGATTCAACATGTTTTCCAAAACCAGGACCGCCATCCTTCACCTCAAACCGGTAATCTCCTAAGGAAGCCGTGAACGACACCGAAATAGTACCGCTTGTCTCGGAAAGACCATATTTAAAGGCATTCGTGACAAGTTCGTTAGCAATCAACGAGAGGCAATGAGCCTCCTCGGAATTCATTTTCCCGTCCTCGATCAAGACCCTAACTCTGTCTGACCCTCCAAATCCAGAGGCGGTTCCTTGGACCACTTGTTCGAGGAAATCTCGGCTGGATAAAACCCCGGCGTTCGCATTCTGATAGAGCGCCTCTTGTACCGCACTCATTGCGTGAAGACGCTGAGAAGCAGTCGCAACAAATTCTGCAACCTCGCTTGAGGAACGCCTTGTCCGTGACATCCGGATGAGGGACAGCATCTGTTGAATGTTGTTCTTGACGCGATGCTGCAGTTCACGAACCAGAACGCGGTTCTCGGCCAGCGCTTCTTTCAAAAGCGCATTTTCGCGGACACGCTCCAGCAAGACGCGATCCATCTCTGCCAGACGCCGGTTCAAAACACTGAAGTGATCACCACTCACCTCGTTTAACCTTACGATGACCAAGGTCTCAGCAGCGTCCGGGTGCCGAACGCGTGCAGCGAGTGCACGGCAGCGCCTTTCTCCCGCCTCCAGCCGAACGTCCATTGCGCCAAGATGAGAGGAGGTCGATCTGGCAGCACGAGACAGAAAGGCAGAGACATCTGCCGGTGCCACCACCTTGTTGAAGAAGCTTAGTTGAAGAATATCTTGACCCAACAGGGTTCGGGCCGCCGTGTTTGCACGGTACACTGTCCCACCAAGAGAAATCACCAAGGCCGCTTCCTGAAGAAACTCCAGATCAATCCCGACGACCGCTGTATCTTGAGCTGCCATCAGTGTTCGACCCTGAAATACTCTCGTGCATTCGGTTCGATTGTTTCGAGCGGTTTAAGATGGACGATCACCCTGCAACCCGGATGTCCGGCCGCAATCGCCTCTTCGATCTCAACACGAGCATAGCCGAGGTTCTGTGCCGTGATCGATCCGAAAACATTCGACGTCATCATGCAAAGCGAGGGACGGCCCTCTACGAACTTACCGAACGGGCAGGCGCGATTGCCAAGAACGATGCGATCTTCGCGCTCTTCAATGATGAAGAAATCGCCTTTGATCCGACGTTTCAGGTCAACGAGGACGTCTTGGACCTGCCTCCTGTCAAGCCGGTCTACCTTCAACGCTGCCCGGTATGACGCATCTATCTGCTCGCCGATGGCCCCGCCTACAACGCTGATGTAACCCGATGCCTCTGTTACTCCCACGACGCTTTCAAGCGTACCGGCCAACTCTCTCAGTAGGCTTCGCAGGAAAATATCGCGTTCAAGATCAACGGGGGCATGCTGAACGGCACTCTCATTCTGGCCATTCGCTCCTGTCATGATGCACCTTTCGGTATAGGGATGGACCTAATTTCATTTGTTAGGCGACAGCAACAGGACTTAGCTTAGACGAGGTACCGCGTATACAGACACCAATAATGGATAGCCTCCTCCTGTAGTCCCTGTACATACCGTACTTTTAACAACTGGACCGTTTCGTTGATCCAGTCCCAAAAGTGGATGTCTTGGGCAGAAGTCTTCATAGCGTGGCGAGGTACGGGAACGGATCTTTGTGTATACTGAAACATCTCCTTCTCACCAATCAACGGCAACGATCTGCGAGCCGACGGTTCGACACGCAGATCGGCAGGTGAGTTCAGCGGCGGGCCATCAGCAAGCCCAGAAGCACGCCGATGCCCGCTGCAATACCCAAAGCGTGAATAGGGTAGCCGCGCACAAGGTCTCTGGTTTCCTCGTAACCCAGCTCGGCATAAAAAGCTGCCTCCTGCGCTCGCTGTTCGCCGACCTTATAGAGCCGCTTGCCATAATCCTGTCCCGCCTCTTTGAGGGGAGCAGCATATTCGCGGGCAGCGTCCAGAGTCCCACGCGCAAGGGCTGCACCAGGTTCACCCAGGCGCGCAGCCTGTTCCTCATAAGGGCCTGAGGTATCGTTGGCCGCTGCGTTAACATCGCGGTCCGTCTTGACAGTCGGCTTCTGTGCCATTGTTTGGTCCTTTTTTGCATGGGATCGCTGGCTCTGAGATAACAGAACCCATAGTCAGGGCGCCTGAATAGGGAGCAGCTCGCATCACGATGACCGCCAGGGGTTACGCGGCTTCAGCGCGTTATCATCGCACTCAGCAGCTGCGTCGCTGATCGAGCCCTCGGGCATCTCCGTCAGCTTGGTGCCCGCGGCACCTCCCTGAGCCAAGATGGTATCGAGACGAGCCTTGGCCTTATCCAGACCACGCTCCGCTGTGCAAGCGAACGCGAGTGTTCGCCCGCCGTTCCACCATCGGCGAGTAATCCTTGTTAAGTCGGACAATCAGGAGTTTTCTGATCTGGCTCTCGAATGTCCATGCCGTTTAGGCCAAACGGCATGGATGGCGTATGCTGCCGCCAACCCGAGGAGGGCCCCGGCAGCGACGTCGATGGGATAGTGTTTTCCGCGCGGAACCTGGATCCCCGAAACCATCGCCGCGATTGCCAGGGCAGGCACTGCTGTCTGTGGCAGATCGCGAGCCATGACGGTCGCGGCTGCCACCGCTCCTGCAGTATGGCCAGACGGAAATGACGTGTCATGCCCACCTTCGCTTTCACCCGGCTCGCATTCGTAGGTTTGTTCTTCGATCATCACCTCTGGCCGTGACCGCTTGAAATTATTTTTGATGATCCGCTTGACGGAGTTCGAAAGAATGTGCGCCATCATCATCTTGACGCCTGCCTGCGCCACACGCGGACGATCGGCAACAACCCCTGCCCCGATTATCGCGGCGCATATTGCCGATAGGGGTATCTGATCCGCAATCTCGCTGGCCGCCCCAAGCGTTTCGACCACCGGGTGATAACGGTTACGCGCTGCAGAACGGGCAACCTCTTTGTCCACCTCCTCGATGGTGCTCACGACGTCGGATGAACGTTCATCATCTTGGCTGTTCAGGCTCATGGCTGATCGCTTTCTTCTTTATCTTGCGCCGCTAACGCAGCGATCCCGCGGAAGCGTCGGCGTCCTACCCAAGTTCCTGCAATAAAAGCTAACGCCGAGTGATAGATTAGGCTGCTCATTGGCGCGTTGAGCCCACCTCAGATGTCTGATCCGATGGTGCGAACTTTTTCGGAAATGTAGGGAAGTATGGACCGGTTCGTCACGGAAGCGCTACGACCACACATGTCGTCAGAGCTGCAATGATAAGGGCTGGCCCACCATCGGTCCGGGGACCTTGGTCCGAATGATCGCACGCCTCTTTCGCGACGCTGACCCGCGTCCTGATCAGCGGCACAAGGCGCGGGTTGACGCCAGAGTTGATTGCGGATCTCCGTAGCCGAATTGCCTTCGCTCGCATCCCGATAGCCTTGCGCCGGGCCTTTCGCTTGCGGAACGAGGTCCAGCCGCAGGTCTCGATCCCCGCGAAGAACATCGTAGTACCTGCGTCGGTCGGTGCGAGCCATTGCACGCCCTGCCACTTGCCGAGGGCTCCAACAAGTTGTTTACCGGCACCAGGCAGTGACGCCCCTGCCCCAGCCAGCGCCGCCAATGGGGCAGGCAGAGGTTGCGTACGTTCGTAACGCTAGAATCCTGCGCGGTCTTCAGGACCGATGGCATCCTCATCACACCTTGGCCGAATCCAGCCCGTCGAAGCCGTTGCGGACGATCGGAGATTGCTGATCAGGATAGATCCTGGCCGATCATCCGATGCAGTGCCCGGATGATCTGATCCGTGGGATAGGGTTTCGGAAAGAAACACGCCCCATCCGGCAGGTCACCATCCCCGACACCCAGGATGCCGGATGCCACGATGATCCGGATGTCGGGCCAGGTCACAGCGACATGGGCCGCCAGCACAAGACCGTTCATCGACCCCGGCATGTCCACATCGGTGAACAGGATGCCGATGTCCGATGCGCCGTTCAGCGTGGTCAGCGCGGCATCCGCGGATTTTGCCTGATAGGTCCTGAAGCCCGCGTCCTCTATCATGTCGACGGCCTCCATGCGGATGAGGACATCGTCTTCGACGACAAGGACGGCACGGCGGGGCTGGGACATGATCGCTCTTTGCTTGTGGTCGGCGGCAGGTAGGCCGTCACTCCTGCTGCGACAGACCGGACAGCGGCGCCGTCAGTTCAAAGCGCAAACCATCGGGGTCGTAGTTCAGTTCCGCAACCCCGTCGAAGTATCCCGCCAATGCCTGTTCGATCATGCGGCTTCCGAAACCTTGTCTTCCGGGGCTCCTGACCGTCGGTCCCCCCCGCTCCGTCCAGCGTAGGAAAAAGCCGGGGGGCGTGGTGGTGTCGTCCCTGTGCCATTCGACCAGGACCTGCCCGGTGTCATTCAACAACGCGCCATACTTGGCGGCATTGGTGGCCAGTTCGTGTAGCGCCATCGTCAGGGCAAGCGCCTGCTTGGACCCGATAGGTATCGCCGCGCCCTCGATCACGAAGCGGCCGGTGCTTATCGAATGCGGCTTCAGCGCGGCCTCGACCACCTCGGTGATCGCGGTTTCAGTCCAAGTCGCCTCGACCAGGCGATCATGGGCCTGCGCCATGATCCCGATCCGTGACTGGATCGAGGCGCGCGCATTCTCCAGCGAATCCGCCTGACGCAGGGTCTGCGACACGATCGAGTGGACCATCGCCATCGAGTTCTTGACGCGGTGGTTCATCTCTCCAAGCATCAGCTGCTGCTGTTCCTCGGCTACTTTGATGCGGTTGATGTCCGTGCAGCTGCCGTACCAGCGGGTGATCCGCCCCTTGGCATCGCGGACCGGCTGCGCCCGGCCCAGCACCCACCGATACTCGCCGGACCGGTGCCTCAGGCGATACTCGATCTCGTAGGGTTGACCGTTCGCCAGGCTTTCGCGCCACCGCGCCCACGTCCGGTCCTGATCGTCAGGATGGAACATGTCGGCCCAGGCCTCGCCGTCGGTCGAACCGTCGGGCACACCGGTGAACTCGTACCAGCGGTGGTTGTAATAGTCGTGGAAGCCGTCGGGACGGGTGGACCAGATCATCTGATTGATCGAATCCGCGATGGCGTGGAACTTGGCCTCGCTGTCATGCAGCTGCGCCTCGCGCATCTGCAACTCGTGCATCTGGTCGCGGGCGTCGTACTGGCGCGCCCTGGCCTTCAGCGCAGAGCGCACGGCGCGCACCAACTCCTCGGCGTGCAGCGGTCGCGACAGCAGCACCCCGTTCTGCAACGCATCGATGCGTGCCCTCGCCCGATCGGAACGATGGCGTGCCGTGCCGTTGGTCAGGACGATGAACGGCACGTCTGACCAGGACGGCTGTTCAGCCAGAGCCTGCTGCAACAGCCCCTCATCGGGTGCGATCAGCGATTCCTCGGTCGCCAGGGCCACGCCGATAGAGGAACGGATCAGCGCGGCCAGCGCGGGGATGCTGGCGGCGGTTACGGATGCGATGCCGGCCTTGTCCAGGACCGCGGCTGCGACCGCGGCGTCCCGGCCCCGCGGCGCAAGGATCGCCACCGTCAGGCCAAGGTCGGCCGCATTGTCCCCAAAGGGTCCCGACGCCGCAGATCGATCCGTCACGCGGGGTCGTCCCGGCCCGCGGCGCCGGTCATCAGCGCGGCCCCCGAATGGCGCAATACCGGCGTTCCCGACAGGATACCGGTAAAGCCCCGGATCGGGGCGCCGATGACGATGCCGCCTGTATCGATCCTCAGCTCGCGGATGGTGCGCTCGTGGTCCGAGGTGCGGGTCTTGATCACGGCAATGGACTTGCGCACCTCGCCGTCGGCCTCAAAGAACCGCAGCATCATCACGGTATCCGCCAGATAGCTGATATCCAGATCCGACCGCAGATCGCCCGTCACGCCATGCTGGCCCAGGATCATCATCGACACGACCCCCTGCTGCGCCAGATAGCTCAGCAGCTCGTGCATCTGCAGGACAAGAAAATTGTCGCTTGGCATGGCATGCAGATAGGCGTTCAGGCTGTCGATCACGACCAGGCTGACCTCGTCCCTGTCAACGGCCGTGCGGACCGCATGGGCGAATTCGCCGGGCGACAGCTCGGCCGGGTCGATCTGCCTTATGGCCAGCGAGCCGTCATCGATGAAGGGCTGCAGATCCATGTCCAGCGCCTTGCACCGGGTCATCAGCGTGGACAGCCGTTCATCGAACAGGAAATAGGCCGCCTTCTGACCACGCTCTAGCGCCGCAATCATGCAGCGCACCGCGGTCGTCGTCTTGCCCACCCCGGCAGGCCCGGCCAACAGGGTGTTGGTGCCGGGAAACAGCCCCTCGCCCAGCAGCGCGTCCAGCCCCGCAAGGCCGGTCGTCACGGGCTCTATGGAAAAGCTGCGGCGATGATCGGCCGCGATCAGGCGGGGATAGACGCAGATCCCGCCGCGTTCGATCGTGAAGTCGTGATAGCCGCCGTGATATTTCAGGCCGCGCATCTTCACCACCCGCAGGCGGCGACGCTCGGAGCCGAAATCGTTGGCCAGCTGCTCCAACGAGATGACGCCATGGGCGATCGAATGCAGCTGCAGGTCGCCCGGCTCTGCCGTGCGGTCGTCCAGCATCAGCACCGTGCATTTCCGGCGCGCAAAGAAATGCTTCAGCGCCAGGATCTGGCGGCGGTAGCGAAGCGGGTTCTGCGCCAGCAGCCGCAGCTCGGACAGGCTGTCCAACACCACGCGCGTGGGGTCTGTCCGCTCGACCAGCTCAAAGATGCCACGGACCGTCTCGCCCAGTTCGACCTCGCTCGGATGCAGCAACGACTGCTCGTGGTCGGCGCCGAACTCGTCCTCGGCGACCATCTCGAAGACATCAATGCCCTCCAGCGTCAGGTCGTGCGACTGCGCGACGGCTCTCAGCTCGTTCTCGGTCTCGGACAGCGTGATGTACAGGCCGCGGTGACCGACCCGCCGCCCCTCCATCAGAAACTTCAGCGCCAGGGTCGTCTTGCCCGATCCCGGCGTCCCCTCAATAAGATAGAGCCGGGACGGCGTCAGCCCGCCCCGCAGCACGGCATCAAGACCGGATGTCCCCGTCCCGAACCGTGCATCGGGATACCTCCCGGCTGTCTCATGGCTCATCTTACATCCTCGATCTCGACGGTCATCCAACGGATGTCCCAAACCAGCACTTGAGTTCCAATCCTCAGGAATATCCTGCCACCAGCGCCGTGGTTCGCCTGATTAGCACGACTACGGCCTCACCGATGCCCGCGCCACCTGATAGAAGATGACTGCCATAGGCGGTTCAGGGTCACCTATCGGACGGGCTCGGCCCTGCGAATAAGGCGTAAGATCTTAATCTTGGATCGTACATCGTCACCTACGGCTCAATTTGAAGAACACTTCTGTCTTTCCTGACGCCGACACTATAGACAGTCCCATCCTCGCCACCGGATGGCCCGGACCATCGTGATCGCTTCGTCTCTCCCGGGAGATCCCTCAGGCCCTGGACCAGTCCAAGGCTTGCATACGCTTACAAACGGTCGTTTAGTGGAAGCTTGTGATATTGTAATCCGGTCCCACATGCTTCTTGTCGGCTATGCCCGTGTCTCGACGGATGATCAGACCCTCCTGCCCCAGGTCCAGGCTTTGATGGCCGCAGGCTGTGCCTTGGTTCTTGAGGAACAAGCCTCGGGCGGTGACCGCGCGCGTCCCGTGCTGGCGCAATTGCTAATGAAGATACGGTAGATATGTGCGCAGGCTTAGACAGCGCCGATGCGCGAAGCGGAAAGTCAGCGGAACAGGTCACCTGACTGGCTACAGCAGGCTCGTAGGCTGTATTTGTATTATCTGGGGCTCAACACCCCGCTCAGGCACCGCCGCAAAAGTATGCTTGCGAAGAGTTCGGCTGCTGGGCTTGGTTGGGCGTAGATTGTGCATTCAGCCTCGACCCAGAAGGATCTCCGCTTTCCCATGGACGCCCAAGCGGTGCTGGGTGGTTTGCATAGGCGGCCGCTAATATGCCAGTGCAGATGCCACAATAGAATTGAATAAGTTTGGTCGGCGCGGATAATCCGCCGATAAGCCACCGCCTTAACACCTGCACAACAACTGTAACCCATGGGTTACGCGCATTCAGATCGACGCGTAACCCGCGGGTTACTTCTCATCCAACACCTTGTGAAATGCTTCAATTGCGCTCTGAAGGCGCTTCCTGTCGATCGAAGAAAAGTCGGTGCCAGAAAGAATTCTGCATTCACCCTTCCGCGCTGTTACCTTTGCCTCACCGACGTGAAATTCGTACTTCACTGCCTTCTTCTGATCGGCCCCGCGCCCCGGAGTGCCCCGACCTGCCAAAGCGGCCGGTGGCCGTGACAGCACCTCGGTTTGCTCTTCCGCCGACCTGACCGATGCTAGAGCATTTCGGAGGGACACTGAGACTTCGGGGAAGGCCTGGATCCTCCTGGCAACCTCGACCCCCAAATTGCGCGAGATCGCTTTGGGATAAGGCAACACATCGCCAAGTTCCTGCAGCAAAAAAACAAAGCTTCGGATATAAGACCGCTTCATCTTGTGAAGCGATGCAAAGATCCGACCCACAAGAACATCGGCCTCCTGCCCTTCCATGCCAGCATCAGCCGCCGCAGTGATGGCCACCTGCGCCATCTCGGCGAAGCTTAGGTCCTCACGGATGACGTTTTCCTCGACCATGTCGATGTAAAGGTCGATCCGATCCGCTGGACCTGAAGAAACCCGCGCCGTCACGACCGCGAAGCGCGTATCGCCGGTCTCTTGCCACAGCTGTTTCAAAGCCGTCAAACGTCGCCAGCCCTTCTTCAACTGAAACCCTGCATTGGTTCTAAAGACCTCGATCGGCTCTTTCTGCCCCCGGGCACGAATGGACGCTTTAAGTTCCTCCATCTCGTCAGAACCCGCGGTCGCCGCAAGATCGATACGGTCGCGCGGAAGGTCGTCAGTCCTAATGTCGTCGACGCGGATTATCTCGAGCACCCGGCCTTCGCCCTGAGCCGTCCTGAAGGCCTTGGCATCTGACGCATTCTGACGGCGCTGCTCGACCAAGGACTCAGTGCTTTCGGCAAGGCTTCCCGCGGCTTCGCGAACAGCCGCACCCATCGGTCCAACTTCGCGCTTGCGCGGCTTGACGCTGGCTGGCTCCAAAGGCTCGAAACCGAACTTTCCCTTCCCGCTCATGCACCCATACCCCCATTGCTGTTTTTGCCATCCCATGCCCGAAGCACGGTCTCTCGGAACTCAATATAGGCGGTATCAAAGCTCTGTCTGGCACGCTTCCATGTTTCACGGGTCATCTGTCGATAGTCCTGCTCATAGACCGATTGCTGGAAACGCCCGGACTGCTCGACAGCCCGCGTCATCTCGATGGCATTCTTGCAAACATCATCACCAAAGACGTTCCGGAAGGCATCCATCATCGCGATATGTAGTGGGTTCGACGCCTCAAAACGGGTCATTAGCAGCCTGACATCATCGAATTTCTTGGGCAGACTGATCCCGGCATCCTGCGCCAGCGTCGCGAAGCCGGAAGAAATATCCTCCATCGCGTCGCCCAGCTGGCCTAGATAGCTCGTGGTCGAGTCGTACTCCCAGTACCCCGGACCCGAAGGCACGTAGAGGATGTCGGCAGCGAATGCAGCGTTTAGGGATTGATAGCCGATGGCCGGAGGGCAGTCGAAAATGATGATGTCATACTGGTCGTCGGGAAGTTCATCGAGATATCTGGAAATGCAGCCGAAAAAGCTCCAAGCTTTATGAAGTGCCCGATACTGCGCACTTGCGAATTCGACAAAGGCAGCATTCGCGCAGCTGGGAATGACATCGATCGTTGACCAGGCGGTTTTCTGAATGAAGTCCTGCGCGCGTTGCGCACCGATGGATTGGACATCTTCGGGCAGTTCGTCAGAGGAAGGGTAGGGGCAGTCGGCCGGGTCGTCGTATGCGGCTACAATGCGGTCGGCCTCGCGACACAGGTCACGACACATGATCCCCCAAACAGTATTCCATTCCTTGACCTCGACCAGACCCATCGAATGGGTAAGCGTGGCCTGGGGGTCAAAGTCGATTACCAACACGCGATAGCCGTCCAGCGCGGCGCCATTTGCCAAATGATGGGCGACCACCGTCTTGCCCACGCCGCCCTTGAAGTTGGAGACCGCAATCCGCATGGCGCGTCCGGGCGGTCGCTTTGGCATCAAAGTCTTTCCACGAAAGCGCAGCCTCCGGCGCAGCTCATTAATTTCATTCAGGCTGAACCAGCGCTGGCGACCGTCCTCTTCCACGATCCCCTGTGGCAAAGAGGGATCATCAGCCAGCTTCTTGCGAAGCGTGTCCGCCGGGATGTTGAACATGAATTGACTGATTTCCCAGATTGAGAAAGGCCGTAGGGTCTTCTTTTCGGAAGGTGAGAACGTTGCCTTCCTGACTGCTGCCTGCTGTGCGAGGCTGCGTTCGTTCATTCCTTGAAGGTGAGTATGGTCCCGCATGTGTCAGCTCGCGTTTTATGGCTTCCCCTTCTGAATAACGCGAAACGCCAGAAAAGCAAATCCGCCGTTCTGCGTTTTGCCATTCTTATGTCGCCCCATGCAAGAACGCGATATCGGATGGATATAGGGACATATTTTACCGGCTCCGGACCGTTTCGGTGACACCAAAACGTCGATAGGGTGACACCTTGTCTGTCACCCTTAACCTATATAACCGGATTTTTATCATTCTGAGAGGACGTCAGCACTAATCGCGCTTTTGATTACTCGTTGACAGATTGCAGGATTTTAATCACTCTCCTAGCATGAGCAGAATCGGACGAAGACGCCGAGAGAGATGCCAAGGGGGCAGCAATGAAGGCGACAAGATCCACCGGGCCGCACGCCTCGGTTCAGAAATATGACCTTCTGACAGCGATGGCTATTGCCGGCCTCCACGGAAAAGCCGGCTTTCAAACCTCCATGCTTCGCCTCGTTGCCTTGGTCACCGCCCGCTACAACTGGAAACTGGACGAGCTGACAGTCGGACAGCGTGACCTTGCACGGATGTGGTCGGTGGATGAACGAACCGTCAAGCGAGAGATCAAGCGGCTGTTAGAAAACGAGATACTTATTCAACTTCGGCCGGGCGTACGGGGCCGTGTCGCCGCCTATCGGCTCAACCAGCGCGAGATCTATCGAAGAAGCGAATCCCATTGGGAAGAGGTTGGACCGGATTTTGCCGCCAGGATGGATACTAACAGGCAATGCCCGGATGCCGTCGGGCCAACAGTCGTCCGGGTTAACTTTCGTCCTATGATTGCACCGGATGATCCGCAGAAAACGGCATGGGGGCGTACATGCGTGCGCCTGGCTGATATCGACCCAGATCTCTATAAAAGCTGGTTCTCCGCTTTGGTTTTCGAGGATTTTGAGCAGGCAGCGCTCCGCCTTCGAGCGCCGTCTTCCTTTGTGGCAAAATACGTCGTTACGCATCATCAAAAGCGCTTGCAGGACGTGGCGAGCAGTGAGTTCGGCGCGATCAGAAAGGTCGAGATCATATTCTGAGCGGCCTCCCTTCGGACCGCTGCACCACTTCGACACGGCGGCCGTGAATTTTTCAAAGGCCCCGCAACGTTTCCAGAATCGAAGCCAGCGGCATGGCCCTCAGTCCCTGAGCCACGGGGATATCATGTTCCCCCGCATAGACCAGAACGCCTTGATCGGCTTTGATGTCCGCAACCGCCAGATGGAACCCGCGTGATACCTTAGGTGTGGTCGTCCGCTTGACTTCGATGGCCCAAGTTCTGCCGCTCGGAAGCCGCAAGACAAGGTCAACCTCCGCTCCCGCTGAGGTCCGGTAGAAGAATGGTTCGGTTCCCGCCGGTGCAGCCGCAATGAGGGCCTCAAGGCAGAACCCCTCCCAACTCCCGCCCACCACGGGATGACCTAGCAGATCTTCCAATGTCTCAAGTCCAAGCAGAGCGTGAACAAGACCGCTATCCCGGACGAAGACCTTGGGTGACTTTACCAGTCTCTTGCCAACATTCTCATGCCAAGGCTGAAGGCGTCGGACCAGCATCAGGTCGACAAGCAGGTCCAGATAGCGCCCGACTGTCTGGCCCGAGACGCCCAAGCCCTCGGCCAGTGCGGCGGCGTTCAGCAGGCCGCCCTGCGCATGCGCCAGCATGGTCCAGAAACGGCGCAAGGTGGTTGCAGGGATCCGCGGACCCAAGGCCGGGATATCGCGTTCCAGATAGGTGCGCAGGAAATCCTTGCGCCAGTCCATGCTGCTCTTGCTGTTATCGGCTTGGAAGCTATCGGGAAACCCTCCCCGCAGCCAAAGGTCGTTCAGCCGATCCGTACCTACTTCGTCAAGAAGAAGTGGCGGCATTTCAATATAGCGGACGCGTCCAGCAAGCGATTCTGCCGATTGATGCAACAGAACGTTCGATGCTGACCCGAGCAGCAGGAACTGTCCGGTTCGAAACCCTTGGCGACGTCGCGTGTCTATCTGGCCACGAAGGCTCTTGAACAGTCCTGGAAGCTGCTGAACCTCGTCCAAAATGACCAGCTTTCCCGCCAGTTCGTCCAGATAGAGATCGGGCTCGATCATAATCTGTCGATCAGAGCTGCGTTCCAGATCCAGATAGACCGACGGTTGCTGTTCGGCGACCCACAGGGCAAGAGTTGTTTTGCCTACCTGCCGGGGGCCGAGAAGAACGACTGCAGCCTGTTTCTCAAGGGCTGACAGGACGATCTGATTGGCTTGACGCTTGTACATACCTTGCAATTACTCCACAAGATAGAAGAATTGCAAGGTAAATATCTAGTAGCAAAGCAGAACTCGCTGATCTGCGATGGCCTACGCGTGTACCCCCAAGATCAGTCAAATCATTCCCAGCTTTTCGGCTTGCCCGAGCAGCATCTTGACGGAGGAGGGCTGCCATTTGGTCCTCCCACGGGGCGTCCTCTCGCGCATAGCCTCCAGACGCTCACAGATTGCCTGCAATGTGATACTTGCGTCGGCGCCTTTGATCGCGGCAACAATAGCAGGCAACCGGTCATCTGTTGGGCGCCTTGCTGCGCGCGTCATCACAGTTGCGGGCAGGAAGCCTTCGCGCACATAGGCGCGGGTGGCCCGCAGCAGCCGTGGCTGCGTCCAGCGGCGGTTTTCCGGTAATGGGGCATTGACGATGCGCAGCACGTCCTCCCACGCCATCTCCGGGCGCAGGCGACGGACATAGGGCACCCACTCGGTCGCCGTGTTGGCCAGACGTTCCATATAGCCATCATGGCGCGCCAGCCGGATCTTGCGCAGGGCGACCGGATCTTTGGCACGAAGGCCCGGATTACCACCGATCCGGCCTCTGGTTCTTGCACTAGCCAGCCCCGCTTTTGTCCGTTCACGGATCAAGGCACGCTCGAACTCTGCCGCAGCGCCCAGCACCTGCAGGGTGAATTTTCCCTGCGGACTGGCGGTATCGATCGGATCCTCGATCGAGCGGAAGAAGGCGCCCTTGGCCTCCAGCCGCTCGATCACCTCCAGCAGGTGCGACAACGACCGCGCTAACCGGTCGATCCTGACCACGACCAGCGTGTCGCCTTTACGCATCTCATCCAGCAACCGCGCCAGCACGGGACGCGCGCGGTCACCGCCAGAGGCTTGTTCCTCAAGAACGAAGGCACAACCTGCGGCCTTCAATGCCTGAACCTGGGGCAGGGGGGTCTGATCCTCGGTCGAGACGCGGGCGTAGCCGATGAGCGGCATGGGAAGGGGCTTTCTGCAATCCGGTCGGCTTGAATTAAACGACCGTTCTTGAACATGGGGCAGGGGAAATGATGTATTCCCCGAGCGGCCTATGAGTTGGAAATCTCTTAGTTGAGCGAGGCTGCTGCCTTAGACCAGATGACGGGAATGGCCGCGTGCTGATCTGGGTATGTTGCTCTCACGCGTGGCGAAGGATGGGCCGAGTGCCAGACTCTCAGATCCCGCATTGCCAGCATATTCGCGGCACGCGCAGCCTTCTTACCGACAAGGACCACACTTTGAAGGCGGGGCAGAAGGTTCAGCAACGCCTCCAAGCGCAACAGCCCAACTCGCCACTCCTCAGGCGTCACCTTTATGCTGTCATTCCACCAGGGTATCGCATTCCAGATCAGCGTCTCATTTCGCATGATCGGGATTTGCTGCATGAACGTGAATGTGGCGGCCGCGCTCTCGTCATCGTTGTCGCGGGAGATGAAACCGGAACCAGCGCGGCCCGGCCGATCGGCGTCTGTCATGGGACCAGGCTTCTCCAAAAGAAAGAGGATGCGGGCACCCACACCGCCGTCCATCGGATCGAAGTCTGGAACGGCCCCGCGACCTTCGGCTCTGAGACCTGCCACCATGTCATTCAGCGGCGCCATGTGGGGGCTGTCGCGCAACATCTTCCGATAGGTTATCTGGCGGATATCGCGCAAGCCGCGCGGCACGACAGGGGCAGGGAGGCCGTCTGCCGGAATGATGATAGGCTCATCCTCCACATCATAAATGAATTTGCTTTTGCGCGGCATTGCGAGTGTCAATCTCCATGGTGATCGGCTTACCGCGTCTGGTTTGGTAAGCTGCAATCTTCATACAGGCTAGAGTTTTATTGCAGTTTCGCGCTAGGCGGAACTCCCACGGGAGAACGCGCAGACACACCCCAAGCCAAAAGCCTGTCGTTGATTGTGATAGCGTTGCATGCGATGATGACAGCCTATGCGGAGGTAACCATGGCCAGCATCACAATTAGAAACCTTCAGGATGACGTCAAGCGACGGCTGCGCATCAGGGCTGCTGAGCATGGTCGCTCCATGGAGGAGGAAGCCCGCGAAATCCTGCGCGAGGTCGTGGGGGAGGCGAAGCCTGCTCATAACCTGGCCGCAGCTATTCGAGCCCGTGTTGCGCCTCTTGGAGGGGCCACCTTGGACCTACCGCCGCGAGAGCCTATGAGAGACCCGCCAGCATTTGATCAGGCGTGAGCATGATCATCGTTGACACGAACGTGGTCTCCGAGCTGTTGCGCCCTGAGCCTGAGCCGCGTGTTGAGCGGTGGCTTTCTCAGCAAGACGGCCAGAATGTTTATCTGACAGCAATTTCCGAAGCCGAGCTTCGTCATGGCTTGGCCATCATGCCTGCTGGGAAACGGCGCACCGCCCTGATGAATGCTGTTGATCATATCCTTCGTGAGGATATGGCGGGCCGCATTCTGCCCTTCGACAGTGCCGCCGCGCAATCTTATGCAATAATCGCAGCGGGACGGCGTGCTGCCGGTCGCCCGATCATGCAGGCCGACTGCCAGATCGCCGCAATAGCGCACGCCCACGGCGCACCTGTTGCCACCCGGAACACGCCCGACTTCGAGGGCTGTGGCATAGATCTGATCAATCCCTGGAATGCTGAATGAACGCCGTTGAGATTGAACAGGCCATCTCCGAACTGGCAGAGCAGCCTTTCGACCCCGCCGAATTCCCTTATGCCTTCCTGACGGCCTTCGGGAACAAGGACACGACGATCAAGCGGCTTCGCAGCGGCGGGACCAACAAGTCGGATTTTGCGGGCCCGTGGGGTGGCGTTCTCCAGACGAACAACATCCACCTGGCGGCCTGCGCGCCTGGCGCTGTCGCCGAAGCGCTGGCCGCTCTCAGGGCCAGCCCTCTGACAGCCCGCGCCAAGGCCAAGTTCATTCTTGCCACTGATGGCATCGACTTGGAGGCAGAAGACATCACCAGCGGGGAGACGATCGCCTGCCGTTATGTCGATTTCCCGGACCATTTCGGTTTCTTCCTGCCGCTTGCGGGCATTTCCACGGTCAAGCAGATTCGGGAGAGCGCGTTCGATATCCGCGCCACCAGCCGCCTGAACCGTCTCTATGTCGAGCTGATCAAGGACAATCCCGATTGGGGCAGCTCGGACCGCCGCGATGACATGAACCATTTCATGGCGCGGCTGATCTTCTGCTTCTTTGCCGAGGACACTGAAATCTTCGCCACTGAGCGCCTGTTTACCGCGACGGTCGATCGGATGTCGGACCGGGACGGTGCCAACACGCATGAGGTCATCGGCGAGATCTTCCGCGCGATGAACACGCCCATCGCAAAACGAGCCGAGGCCAAGCTGCCGCGGTGGGCCGATGCTTTCCCCTATGTGAACGGAGGGCTCTTCTCGGGCAGCACCGATATGCCGCGCTTCTCGAAGATCGCACAGCGCTATCTGTCCCATATTGGCGGCCTCGACTGGACGCAGATCAACCCGGACATCTTCGGGTCGATGATCCAGGCGGTCGCGGACGAGGAAGAACGCTCTATCCTGGGCATGCACTATACCAGCGTGCCGAACATCCTGAAGGTGCTGAACCCGCTGTTTCTGGACGATCTCCGGGGAGAGCTGCAGGCGGCAGGCGACAACACCCGCAAGCTGGCCAATCTGCGTGCGCGCATGGCCAAGATCCGGGTCTTTGATCCGGCCTGCGGGTCGGGCAATTTCCTGGTCATCGCCTATAAGGAGATGCGGGCCATCGAGGCCGAGATCAACCGGCGCCGCGGCGAGGCGGACCGCCGCACAGACATCCCCCTGACCAACTATCGCGGGATCGAGCTGCGCAACTTTTCGGCCGAGATCGCGCGGCTGGCGCTGATCATCGCGGAATACCAGTGCGACGTGACCTATCGCGGGCAAAAGGAAGCGCTGGCTGAGTTCCTGCCGCTGGACGCGCAGAACTGGATCACCTGCGGCAACGCCCTGCGGCTGGACTGGCTGTCGGTCTGCCCGCCCACGGGGGCGGGGGTCAGGTTTCAGGCCGATGACCTGTTCATGTCGCCGCTGGATCAGGCGCAGATCGACTTCGAGAACGAAGGAGGTGAGACCTATATCTGCGGGAACCCGCCATTCAAAGGTTCTAGGAAGCAGCAAGCGCAAGAAAAGGAAGACTTGGAGCGCGTATTTTCCGGCCTGACAGGAAAATGGAAGAACGTCGACTACGTCGGTGCGTGGCTTATGAAGGCCGCACTATACAACGATGCTTGCGAGGCGCCTTTCGCCTTCGTGGCAACCAATAGCATTTGCCAAGGTCAACAGGTCCCAATTACATGGGCGTTGTTACAATAACGTGGCTTTCGTATCCGCTTTGCACATACGTCTTTCAAATGGTCAAATCTGGCGGCCAAAAAGGCGGGGGTTACCGTGGTCGTCACGGGCCTCGACCGCAAGTCAGATGGCAGTCGCTGGATCTTCACAGAAGATGCCAAACGGGAAGTGCTGAATATCAACCCCTATCTGACACATCATAATATCGATGTGGTGCCTGCACATAAGAAGCCGCGTTTCACAGAAGTTCCTATGGAATACGGCGTATACTATTCTAAATCGGCAGGTTTGATACTTGAACCCACTGAAAAGTCAAAGCTGGCAGAGGAAGGCCTTCCTCTAAATTTCATGCGTCGATTTCTCGGCTCATCTGAGTTTATCAACGGAAAAGAGCGATATTGCCTTTGGATAGATGACACCGAACTATTGGAGGTAAGTAAAATCCCTGAGGTTCGGGAGCGCATTGCAGCCGTAAAGCACGACCGGTTAGAGACCGATGATGCAGCAGTGAACAAGTTGGCATCAAGACCCCATCAGTTTCGGGAACGAAAAGGTGATGAGGCTGTCAAAATCTTTATTCCTATCGTTTCCTCGGAGAACCGCGAGTATTTTCCTGCTGGTTTGTCTGACACGTCGGTGATCCCAACAAACAAAGCATTCTTCATCCCAAATGGCCCATTGTGGACGTTGTCAATAATCAGTTCCAAGCTGCATTTGGCTTGGATTGACACAATATGCGGACGGCTCAGAACAGACTATTCGTATTCCAACACCCTCGGCTGGAACACCTTCCCCGTCCCTAAGCTGACCGAAAGGAACCGCGTCGACCTGACAGCGGCGGCGGAAGGCATCCTTCTGGCCCGAGAGGCGCATTTTCCCGCCACCATCGCCGACCTTTACGACCCCGAAACCATGCCCGCCGACCTGCGTGCCGCCCATGACCACAATGACGAGGTGCTGGAACGCATCTATATCGGCCGCCGCTTTCGCAACGACACAGAGCGGCTGGAAAAGCTGTTTGAGATGTACACGAAGATGACCACGAAGGTCAGCGCCTAATGTTCACCCGCATCGCCTATGCCCAGCTGAACTCGCGCCAGAAGGAAAACTTCAATTTCCAAAAGATCGCCGCGCGGCTGGCCGATTACGGGTTCAACAGTATTCGCCTGACAGATGACTGGCAGGGGGCTGACTTCATCGCCGTGCACATCGACGGTGAGACCTTTCTGAAGGTCCAGCTCAAGGGGCGGCTGGTCGTCGACCGGAAATATCACGGCAAGGGTATCCACATCGCCTTTCTGCACGGCGATGAGCTTTATCTCTATGATCACGACGCGCTGGTCAGCTTCATGGAAGCAAACAACAAGATCGGTGCAGACAGCGTATCCTGGCATCAGCATGGCTTCCGCACTTGGCCCGGCCCCCCGGCCTGGGCCATCACCTATTTGAGCCAGTTCAGGATTTCGCAATGACCAAGGCTGTACCGTCCGTCTCCGTCACCTATGCCGCCAATGGTAGTTCGACCAAGGCGAACGAGCTTGGCATGCGGGCCATGCAGGAGCGCGCCTATGACAGGCGGGGCGAGCAGTATCTTCTGATCAAGTCACCCCCAGCCTCGGGCAAGTCGCGGGCGCTGATGTTCATCGCCCTGGACAAGCTGCGCAACCAGGGCCTGCGCCAGGCCATCGTGGTGGTGCCAGAAAAATCCATCGGCTCCAGCTTCAATGACGAGCCGCTGAGCCACCATGGGTTCTGGGCTGACTGGACCGTCAAGCCGCAATGGAACCTATGCAATGCCCCCGGCGGTGATGACGGCAAGGTCGGTGCCGTGGGCAAGTTCCTGGCCAGCGAGGACCAGGTGCTCGTCTGCACTCATGCCACTTTCCGCTTTGCCGTGGACAGGTTCGGGGTCGAGGCCTTCGATGACCGCCTGATCGCGGTGGACGAGTTTCACCACGTCTCGGCCAATCCCGACAATAAGCTGGGCGCGCATCTGGGTGCGCTGGTGGCCCGCGACAAGGTGCATCTGGTCGCCATGACCGGGTCCTATTTCCGCGGTGACGCCGAGGCGGTCCTGTCACCCGAGGACGAGGCGCGGTTCGATACCGTCACTTACACCTATTACGAACAGCTGAACGGCTATCAGCCTCTGAAAACGCTGGATATCGGCTACTTCTTCTATTCCGGCTCCTATGCCGATGACATCCTGAAGGTATTGGACCCGAACGAGAAGACGATCCTGCACATTCCGAACGTGAACTCCCGCGAGAGCACCAAGGACAAGCACCGGGAAGTCGAGCATATCATCGATGCCCTTGGTGACTGGCAGGGCACCGATCCGGTCACCGGATTTCAGCTGGTCAGAACGCCGGGCGGGCGGATGCTGCGCATTGCCGATCTGGTGGATGACGAGCCGACCAAGCGCGACCGCGTCTCGGCCGCGCTGAAAGACACGGCGCAGAAGAACAACCGTGATCATGTTGATATCATCGTGGCTTTGGGCATGGCCAAGGAGGGCTTCGACTGGATCTGGTGCGAACACGCTCTGACCGTCGGCTATCGCGCTAGCCTGACAGAGATCGTGCAAATCATCGGTCGCGCCACACGCGATGCCGTGGGCAAGACCCGCGCCCGGTTCACGAACCTAATTGCCGAACCTGATGCCGCAGAGGCAGCAGTCACAGAGGCGGTGAACGACACACTAAAAGCCATCGCCGCCAGCCTGCTGATGAAACAGGTTCTGGCGCCCCGGTTCAACTTCACGCCCAAAAGCCCGAAATGCGGCCCGGTCGAAGGTTTCGATTACGGGGCAGGTGGCTATGATCCCGCGAAAGAAAATGTTGGTTTCAACGAGGCCAGCGGCCAGTTTCAGATCGAGATCAAGGGGCTGTCGGAGCCCAAGAGCAAGGAAGCCAAGAGTATCTGCCAGGAGGACCTGAACGAGGTCATCACGGCATTCGTGCAGGACAAGACGACGATCGAACGGGGCCTCTTTGACGAGGAGCTGGTGCCGGAAGAGCTGACCCAGGTCCGCATGGGCAAGATCGTCGGCGCGAGATTTCCGGAACTGGATGCAGAGGACCAGGAGGCGGTGCGTCAGCATGCCGTGGCCGCCCTGAACCTGACACAGAAGGCCAAGGAGATCGTGCTCTCAGGCGCGGGTGGTGAAACCGCCTCGGGTAATACCGCCCTGATCGACGGTGTTCGGAAGTTCGCGATGGATGTGCGCGAGTTGGACATCGACCTGATTGATCGGATTAATCCCTTTGGGGAAGCCTACGCGATCCTCGCCAAGACCATGAGTGAAGAAAGTCTCAGGGAAATCGCGGCGATCATCGGGGCAAAGAAAGTGCAGATGCCGCTTGAAGAGGCCCGTGACCTGGCCCGTCGGGCCGTTAAATTTAGACAGGAGCGGGGACGCCTGCCGTTACTTACCGCGACTGATCCGTGGGAAAAAAGGATGGCAGAAGGCGTCGCCTATCTGACTCGCCTGAAGCAGGAGGCCGCCAATGGCTAAGACATTCACCGACGAAGACGATGCATTGCTGGCCGAACTGGGCATTGAGGTTGAGGCCAAAAGGCATGTCAGCCGGACACCGCGAGAAGAGCGCATCATTGCAGGCTTTGAGGAGATCCAGAAATTCGTCACCAAGCATGGGCGCGTGCCACAGCATGGCGAGGACCGAGATATCTTCGAGCGCCTCTATGCAGTCCGGCTGGATCGCATCCGCGATCAGGCCGAATGTCGTGAGCTAGTGGTGCTGCTGGACAGTCAAGGACTTCTGTCCGGGGCATATCAAGAAACCACCGGGCCTGATCTGGACAGCTTGGACGATGATGCCCTTCTTGCAGAGCTGGGCGTGGAGATTACCGCCCCGGCGATCACCGAACTAACCCATGTACGGTCAACTGCCGAAAAAAAGGCTGCCGATGAGGTCGCAGCGCGGGAGAGGTGCGATGATTTCGCGACCTTCAAACCGTTGTTCGAGCAGGTTCAGAAGGAGCTGAACAGCGGAATGCGTGAGACGCGCCCTTTTGAAATGAAGGCTGAGATCGAGAAGGGGCGCTTTTTCATCGTCAGTGGGCAGAAAGCCTATGTGGCCGAGAAGGGCGAGACGAACATCAACGATCAGGGGCGCACGGACGCCCGGTTGCGGGTGATCTTCGACAACGGCACCGAGAGCAATATGCTCATGCGATCTCTGCAGCGCGCCCTGAACAAGGACGAGGCCGGGCGGCGCATTACCGATCCATCGGCAGGACCGCTGTTCTCCGACCAGACAATGGAGGGCGATGAAGCCAGCGGGACCATCTATGTCCTGCGCAGCAAGTCTGACCATCCAGTGGTGGCGGCGAACAGAGAGCTGATCCACAAGATCAGCGTCACAAACCTGAGCGTCGAAAAACGCATCGCGGGGGCTCATCTGCAGCCGACATTCCTGATGGCCAATGTTGAGGTCGTGGCGACCTACGATCTCTACAACATCAACCGGACCAAGCTGGAAAATCTCATCCATCGGATATTTGAGCCTGCGCGGCTGGATATCGAGATCATGGATCGTTTCGGCCGACCTGTGACACCGCGAGAATGGTTTCTGGTGCCGATGTACGCGATCAAGGATGCTGTTGAGAAAATTAAAGATGGAAGCATTTCAGGCTTTGTCTATGACCCAAAGCAAGCTCAGCTAACTAAAAGGTAGAAGTTCAGTAAGCCGCAGAAGCACGCACGTAAGGTCTACTTGCTGAGATCAGATTAACTTCCGCTGCTGCAAGTGCTTACGTTGCAGTGGTAGCGACTTTAGGAGGCGAAGCATGTGCCAATCGAGCTTGCGTGCCAAGTTTTGTACCTGTGTCGATGACAAGCCACTAGGTTATCCCCGTTGGGAGCTCTGGCGTTCCAACCATAAGCAGGACGACCTAGAGCTGCATATGGTCGGTTCATTCATGCCACCCGCGCTTGATCATGAACTTCTCGTTGATCGGGTGCTTCATGATCTGAACAGACCTGACGCGTTCGACACAAATCTAAGTTTTCATGACGGTGACAAACTCGTCCTGCATTGGCGTAGGGGAGCCGCTATAGCATTCCGCTACGACAATGAAGAATGGTCTGAAGCGTGCGGAGCGAGCTTACGGAAGCCTGGCAAGGACAGACCGCTGGCAGTTGGCCGACTGGAAAGTCACCGGCGCTGAAGCATTGAGCCTCAGCAGAAAATACTAACTGTTACATAAGTCAGATTACTAGGTATTATAATTGTAGAACGGTAGGTTCTATTCTGAAATGCGACACGCCATGATTTGCTGGTGTTTACAGATCGAGGAGCTCCCCCGTGACGTCGCATCTCACCCTCTCCGAGCGCCGCATCATCGCGGGTATGCTGC
>NZ_SUNH01000037.1 GCF_005048265.1 Paracoccus hibiscisoli | reverse complement strand
CCATGATCGATGATACCGACCGCCGGCACCTGCAGCGCTGCGTCGACCTTGCAGCCGAGGCGCTGGCCCAAGGACACGAACCCTTCGGCTCGGTCCTTGTCTCCTCCGAGGGGCAGGTCCTGTTCGAGGACCACAACCGCATCGGCGGCGGCGATCACACCCAGCACCCCGAATTCGCCATCGCCCGATGGGCCGCGACCCATATGGAGGCCGGGGACCGGGCCGGGGCCACGGTCTATACCTCGGGCGAGCACTGCCCCATGTGCGCCGCCGCCCATGGCTGGGTCGGGCTTGGCCGGATCGTCTATGCCAGCTCGGCCGCCCAGATGACGGAGTGGCTTGCCGAGCTGGGCGTTCCCGCCTTCCGCGTCCGGCCGCTGCCCATCAGCGCCGTGATCAGCGACACCGTCGCCCACGGCCCGGTCGACGAGTTCGCGATGCAGGTCCGCGCTCTCCACGTCCGGTCGCATTCGGGCTGAGACGCTAAGGGCGCCGCCGGTGCCGGAGGGGCAGGTCAGCCCGGTGCAGGGCAGGCGCGTCCCGCGCTGCGCCCCGCCTCAAGGATCGGTTGAGGGGAGAGCGCCGCGTGGGCATTGGGCCATGTGCGCCCACCATGGCGTCTCGCCGCGCGCAGGTTCCCGGACCGAAGACCCTTGGCATGCATGGCTTTCGACGGATCGATGACGCCGGAAAGGCCGAGGCTCTGCGCATCAGGTATCAGCATGCCTGAAAGACCGAAAGAGGCCCTGTTTTGCCACCGGTTTTCCATCGCCGAACAGCACCGGGCGGCAGCGTCGCCGCGGTTTATTCCGCCCCCCTGACGCCCGTAGCCGCAGCGCGCGCGGCCACGGCCGGATGCCCTGACATCCCGCCGTGCCTTATTGGGTTGGCCAAGCCGATCGTTCCAGCAGGGACGCCCCCGGCCGATCATGTCAGGTTTTCACGTAGTTCCGCCAGGGATGCGCCTCTTGAAACCCCAGCACGTCGCGGATTTTGCGATTGGACAGCGGGGCGTCATCTGTGCCCATCGGCCGGGTGATCGGCGTGTCAGGCGCATATTTGGCCAGGAACTCGGCCGTGGGCAGGGTGGCGGTGATGGTGTCGTTCACCGCGTTGAACACCTGATAGCCAAGCCCGTCCTTCTGCAGGCAGAGATGCACGATCTCGCCCAGATCACGGGCGTCGATATAGCTCCAGGCGTTGCGCTTGCGGCTCATCGGGTCGGCCAGATAGGCGGGAAAGGCGTCGTATTCATGCGGCTCGATGACGTTGCCGATGCGAAGGGCATAGACATCGGCGCCATAACGCATGGCAAAGGCGCGGCCGGTCCTTTCGTTGACGACCTTCGACAGACCATAGCTGTCCATCGGGTCGCTGTCGTAATCCTCCTCCAGCGGAAAGGAATGATAATCCTTGTCGCCCTCGGCAAAGCAGACGCCATAGGTGGTTTCCGAACTGGCCAAGATCACCTTGCGCACGCCCAGCTTCATCGCCGCCTCCAGCACGTTGTAGGTGCCGACGGTGTTCTGCGCGAAGGTGGTGTTGTCGGGGTGGATCATTACCCGCGGCACGGCGGCGAAATGCACGATGGCGTCCGGCGCTTTCGGCGGTGCGCCCTCATCGAACCCGTCAAAGCCGAAATGGGTGGTGAGGGCGTTGAAGACCTGGCCGCTGTCGGTGATGTCGGTGATCAGCGTGTTCACCCCCGGATGGTCCAGCGGCTTCAGATCGACGTTCAGGACCTTGTAGCCCCGTTCCAGCAGATGGGGCACCGCATGGCGACCGGCCTTGCCGGTGCCGCCCGTGAAGATGATGCGTTTCGTCATAGGTTCCTCCCTGTCCATCCCCCACCTGATAGCCCCGCTTTGCCCGCGGGGGCCAGCATTACCCGTCCGCAGGGGGCATTGCCGCGAAACGGCGTTCCGCCACCCCGGCTGACGACTGCGCTCAGAGGGGCCGGAGCGTGCCCGCCTGAACGGCGTTCAGGAAATTCGCGATCTCGCGCATGCGGCGTTCGAACAGGGCGATCTCGGCGTTCAGGCCCAGCTGCCAGGCGATGTCCACGCGCGTCGGCGCGGCATCAAGGTCGCGCAGCCGTGCCGCCATGGCCTCCACATCCCGCCGATCGCGCGCCAGACCCTGGTCGATGACGTCATCCGCCTGGTGGACCGTCGAGGCGGCGATTTCGGCCAAGGACAGTTCCGGGTGATATTGGACGCCCCAGAAGGTGCCCCTGCCATGGCGGATCTCGGCGGCCTCAATGGGGGTGTCGGGGTTTGCGGCCAGGCTGGACGCGCCCGCGGGCAGGCGGGTCACCACGCTGGAATGCATGGCCGGTGCGGTCCATGTGGCGGGCCTGCCATCCAGCATCGGGTGGCGCGTGCCCGCCTCGGTGCGGGTGATGTCGCGGGCAAAGGCGACCTCGGCGCCGGGGTGGCGCGGTCCGGTTGCGCCCCCTGCCGCCACGGCTGCGATCTGCAGCCCGGCGCAGGACCCAAAAGCGGGCACGCCTGCCTCGAACACCTGCGCCATGAACCGGGCGGCGGCGCGGGCCTCGGCGCTGTCCTCGTGCATCTGGATCGGTGAGCCGGCGAAGACGATGCCGTCATGACGCGCCAGATCCGAGAGGGTCCCTGCCTCAAAGCAGGAGACCGTGTCCAGCTCGATCCCGGGACGCAGGCGGCGCAGGGCCGCGGCATAGCTTTCATGCGACGCTTGCCCGGCATAGCTGCGCCGCTCGTTCTGCTGCGCCGGCGTTTCGCTGGAGACGACAAGGATGATCGGGGACAATGGAGGGCCTTTCTTGACGGGCACGTCACGACACAACGTGGCGGAGGGCATCGCGTTCGCCGGTGCGGCGATCGGCCACGCAGGGTCCGTGTTGGGTGCGGGACCGTGTCGGATGATGCGTGGCCCGCTTGTGCAGATTGTCGTGATGTCGGCGGGGGCATCCTGCCTTGCGTGACACCGGGTTCGTCCTGGGCCTGACTTGGCGTCAGGGCAGGGTGACGAAACCCACGGCAACCCCCCCATCGGGCAGAGCGAGGTCAGTCAGACAGGGTGTGGATCGCGGCGCGGGGACGCCCGGCCTCTTCCCACAGAAAGGCCAGCGTGATCGGCAGGCGGAACCGGCGGGGACCGGCGGCGCCGGGGTTCAGCCAGAGGATGCCGCGGGTCTCTTCGATCCCCGGCCTGTGGGAATGGCCCGAGATCACGACGGTCGATTCCGGGTCGGCGCTCAGGGCCTTGCGGTCATGGATCATGTGGATGCGCAGGGCACCGATGGTCAGGCTGATCATTTCGGGCAGGGCCTCGGCCCAGGCGCCGCGGTCGATATTACCGCGGATCGCCGTCACCGGAGCGATGCGTGCCAGGACGTCCAGGTGGTCGGGGTCGCCGATATCGCCCGCATGCAGGATGCGGTCGACTCCGTGCAGCGCCTCCAAAGCCTCGGGGCGGAGCAGGCCGTGGGTGTCGGAAACGACGCCGATACGCGCGCCAGGGCCGGGCCGGAGAGGGGGTGGCATGGGGCCGCTCCTGCGGGTTATCGCGCGTCAGCCCGGCATCGTGACGACGATGGGGCCGCGTCGGGTCGCGACGACGGTGTGTTCGTATTGCACGACCGGCGCGGCAGGCTGGCTGTAGAGGGTCCAGTCGTCATCGATGCCCGGCGCGGCCCATCGTCCGCCGCGCGACAGGAACGGCTCGACCGTCAGCACCAGGCCGTCATGCATCCGGCGCCGGTCGCCCCGGGTGGGCCAGGTCGACACCTCCTCGGGGGCCTCATGCAGGGCCTTGCCGACCCCGTGGCTGGCCAGGTTCCGGATCAGCGTATAGCCGCGTTTGGACGCAAAGGCGCCGATGGCATTGCCGATCCCGGCCAGCGGCTTGTCATGCCCGACCTGCGCGATGCCGATCTGCATCGCGCGCCTGCCATCGCGGCACAGCCGGTCAAGCGACGGCGGAACGGGGCCCAGGCAGAAACTGGCCCCGGTATCGGCGAAATAGCCGTTCAAGGACGCGGACACGTCGATATTGACCAGATCGCCCACGGCCAGCACGCGCGCGCCGGGGACGCCATGGGCGATCTCTTCGTTGACGCTGATGCAGGTCGCGCCGGGGAAATCATAGGTGGCCTGAGGGGCCGATACGGCGCCCTCGCGCTCCAGCAGGTCGTGGCCGATGCGGTCCAGCTCCAGCGTGGTCATCCCCGGCTCCATGGCCGCCGCCATCGCATGCATGGTGTTCGCCACGATCCGGCCGATTGCTCTCAGGCCGTCCAGGTCATTTTGGTGCGTGATTGTCATGTCGTCTCTGTAGCGCGACGGGGGAGGATCTCAAGGCATAACCTTGGAACGCGCCTGACGGCTGGCGGCCTTGCGGGGCCCTATGACGGTTCCCGGCGTATCCCATAGGCGCCCGAGCTGGTGGCCAGCAGGTCGTGGAACTGGTCGATGATGACGCCCCGATTGCTGGGGACGCGGTCCACGAGGCCGATCTGCCGGCGGATCTGCGGCGTGCCGAAGGGCAGCCGGACAAGCGCCTCGGCACCCGGTTCGGACAGCGCCACGTCGGGCACCACCGACACGCCCATGCCTTCGGTAACGCAGGACATGATGGCCGAGATCGAATCCAGTTCCGCGATGATCTGCGGGGCGGCGCCCATGCGCGACAGCTCGGCGTCGATCAGGCTGGCCAGCGGCACCTGCGCGCAAAAGCGCAGATAGGGCTGGTCTGCCAGGATGCTAGAGGCCGTGGCCCCGGCCATCGCGGCGGGGGCGATCAGCCACAGCGGCTCGCGCAGGAAGGGCCGCCAGCGGATCTGGGGGCGGATCGCCAGGTTCTCGGCGACGACCGCCGCGTCCAGGCGACCGGCCGAGACGTCCTCGATCAGCGTCGCGGAATTGGCCAGCCGCAGGTTCACCTTGAGGCGCGGGAAGGCCAGCCGCATCCGCGAGATGGCGCGCGGCAGCACCCGCAGCGCACTGGTGCGGACCGACCCGATGACCAGCACCCCCTCCAGCCCACTGCCCGACAGGACGGTGCGCGCCTCTTCCTCGCGGCGCAGCATGTCGCGCGCCATCTCGACCACCTGCGCGCCCTGCGCGGTCAGGGCTGGCGGGCGGGTGGCGCGTTCGAAGATCGTGACGCCCAGCTCTGCCTCCAGCGCGCGGACCTGCTGGCTGACGGCGGAGGGGGTGACATGCACCGTCTCGGCCGCGCGGGAAAAGCTGTTGTGCTGGACGATCGCCAGAAGGGTGCGCAGCTGCCTGGTGTCCATGTTCAGTTCTGCTTCATCTAAACTTCAATTATTGGCGTTTCCGTTAAGCCAGATTTCGTCATAGCACAGAACGCAGGAGGGTGGTCCGGATGTTTGGAGGCATTGCGGTCCGATGATCCCAATCGATGAACCCGGCCGGCCGCAGGGCCGCCTGCGGAGGATGATGACGTGACGACGATATTGGTGACGGGGCCGCGCCTTGACGCAGCGGCGGTGACACTGGCCGAGGAGCGGGGCGCCACGCTGACCTTCATGCCCCCCTATGCGGACGAGGCCAGCCTGATCGCGGCGGTCCGCGAGACGGGGGCCTGTGCGATCCTGTCGCGGATGGGCCGCGTCAGCGCGGCGGTCATCGCGGCGGCCCCGGCGCTGCGCGTCATCGCCAAGCATGGCGCGGGGGTGGACAACATCGACCTGGCCGCCGCTGCAGACCGCGGCATTCCGGTCCTGTCCGTGCCCGGTGGCAATGCGGTGTCGGTGGCCGAACATACGATGGCCTCGGTCCTGGCGGTGACCAAGCAGCTGGCGGTGCTGGATGCCGGGATGCGTGCGGGCCGTTGGGACAAGCCGGGCTTTCTGGGGCGAGAGATTGCGGGCCTGCGGATGGGCCTTGTCGGCATCGGCGCCATCGCCCGGGCGACGGCCCGCATGGCGCAGGGTTTCGGCCTGCACCTTGCGGCCCATGACCCCCACGCGCCCGACGCCGTCTTTACCGAGGCGGGGGTCGAGCGGATCGCCGATCTTGACACGCTGCTGGCGCGGTCGGACATCCTCAGCCTGCATTGCCCGCTGACGGCCGAGACGCGGAACCTGCTGGACGCGCCGCGTCTGGCGCTGTTGCCGCAGGGCGCGGTTGTCGTGAACACCGCCCGGGGCGGGCTGATCGACGAACCTGCCCTGCTGGCGGCGGTGCGCGCAGGCCATCTCAGCGGCGCGGCGCTGGACAGCTTTGCGGCCGAACCGCCCTCGGCGGATCACCCGTTCTTCGGGGAACCGCGCATCCTGCTGTCGCCCCATGTCGCCGGGGTCACGGCCGAGGCGGGTGCCCGCGTCGCCCGCGCCGCCGTCCAGGGCGCGCTGGACATCATCGAGGGGCGCCCCGTGCCGCCCGAACGGATTGCGAACCGCCACCTGCTGCGCGAAGGCGCGCCCGCGGCGGAAGGAGTGTGACATGACCATCGGTTTCCGTATCCTGCCCCGCCGCCAGGGCGTCAGCCCCGACCTGGTCGCGCGTTTCAAGGCCCTGCCGGTCGCCAATGTCAGCGACAGCATGCACCGCATGGCGGCGGCGGGCCCGCGCCTTCGGGCCTATCACGCCAGCGGCACGCTTGCGGGGCCGGCGCTGACCGTCAGGTCGCGGCCCGGCGACAACCTGATGCTGCACAAGGCCATCGACATGGCCCATCCGGGCGACGTGATCGTGGTCGATGCCGGGGGCGATCTGACCAATTCGCTGATGGGAGAGCTGATGCTGGCCCATGCCATGCGGCGCGGTGTGGCGGGGTTCGTCCTGTGGGGCGCGATCCGCGACGCCGATGCGATCCGCGAGGCGAACCTGCCGCTCTGGGCGATGGGTGTCACGCATCGCGGCCCCTACAAGGACGGCCCCGGAGAGATCAACGTCCCCATTGCGCTGGAGGGCATGGTCATCGAGCCGGGTGATCTGATCCTGGGCGATGGCGATGGCGTGCTGTCGGTGCCTGTGGCTGACGCCCCCGGCGTGCTGGAACTGACCGAGGCCAAGCAGGCCGCCGAGACCGCGCAGATGCAGCGCATCAAGGCGGGCACGAACGACCGGGCCTGGGTGGACGACACGTTGCGCCGCCTTGGCTGCGCGATGCCCGACGGCGCCTGAGGGCGCGAGACTATCAGGAGGAGGAACCCCATGAAGACGATCACCACAGCCGCCATTCTGGCGATGACCACCGTGCTGGCCCTGCCGGCCGTGGCCCAGGACTATCCTTCGGGCAATATCGAGATGGTCGTGCCCTATCCGCCCGGCGGCGGCACCGACATTCCGGCGCGGCTGATCTCGGACTGGCTGACGCGGGACCGGGGCTGGAACTTCGTGGTGCTGAACCAGCCGGGTGCCGCGGGCACGATCGGGCTGGACCAGCTGTCGCGCGCCGAGGCCGACGGCTATACCATCGGCATCGGCCAGACCGCGAACATGGCGATCAACCCGGCGATGAACGCCGAGGTCGCCTATGACCCGCTGACCGATTTCACCCCGATCATTCCCATCGTGACCCAGCCCGTCGGCATCATCGTCCCGAACGATTCGCCCTTTGAGGATTTCGGCCAGCTGGTCGAGGCCGCCCGCGCCGATCCCGGCTCGCTGCTTTATGGCACGCCCGGTCAGGGCACCGGCGGGCATATGGCGATCGCGCGGCTGATGCAGCAGGGCGATCTGGAGTTCGAGCAGGTTCCCTATTCCGGCATCGCGCAGGCGATCTCGGATGTGATGGGCGGCGTGGTGGATTTCTATGTCGGCAGCGTCCCGAGCGTGCTGCCCCATGCCAATTCCGGCAGCGTGCGCCTGCTGGCCGTTACCTCGCTGGAGCCGTTCCCGATCATTCCGGATGTGCCGACCGTGGCCTCGTTCGGCTTTGAGGGCTACGAGGCGCAGGACTGGAAGGCCGTCGTCGGCCCCGCCGGGATGCCCGATGAGGCCGTGGCCGCGCTGAACGCCGCCATCAACGAGGCGCTGCAGGACCCCACCCTGATCGCGAATTTCGAGACGCAGGGCAGCGTCGTCATGGGCGGATCGCCCGAAGAGTTCCGCGCCTTTCTTGCCCGCGAGGTCGAGACATGGGCAGGGGTCGTCGAGGCCGCCGGCCTGACGGCCGAGCGCTGAGACCACGGCTGCGGGCCGCACCACGGCCCGCAGCCTTTCAGGGAGGGGGAACGATGTCAGTCGATGACAGGGCCGATCTTGCGGCGGGACTGCTGGTGGCGTTGCTGGGCGGCGCGGTCGCGATCTATGCCGCCAGCAGCTATGATCTGGGCACGCTGCGGCGCATGGGTCCGGGCATGTTCCCGATGGGCCTGGGGGTGCTGATGGCGGCGCTTGGGCTGATGCTGGCCCTTGGCGCGGCGCGGCGGACGCGGGCGCCGCTGGCGCTGGCGCGTGACAGGATCGGCGTCGAGTTCCGCAGCGCGGCGCTGGCCACGGCGGGCGTGATCGCCTTTGGCCTGCTGATCCGACCGGCCGGTCTGATCCTCGCGGTGCTGGCGGTCGTCATCATCCCGGCCTTCGCGGACCGCAAGAACCGGCTGCTGCCGATCATGGTGCTGGCGATGGTGCTGACGGGTCTGGCCGTCGCGATCTTTCCGTGGCTGCTGGGCCTGCCGATACCGCTTTTGCCGATGGGGATGCGCTGATCATGCTGGACAACCTTGCGCTTGGCCTGCAGACGGCCCTGTCCTTCGACAACCTGCTGTGGTGCTTTGTCGGCGTCTTTGCGGGCACGCTGCTGGGCGTCATTCCCGGCATCGGGGTGCTGGCGGCGATCTCGATGCTGCTGCCGCTGACGTTCCAGCTGGACGCGACGGCGGCGCTGATCATGCTGGCCGGGATCTGGTATGGCACCAGCTATGGCGGCAGCACCGCGTCAATCCTTCTGAACGTGCCGGGCACGCCGTCCAGCGCCATCACCGCGCTGGACGGCTATCCGATGGCCCGCCAGGGCCGCGCGGGGGTCGCGCTGCTGATGACGACCATCGCGTCGTTTACCGGCGGGTCCATCGGCATCCTGCTGCTGATGGGCTTTTCCGGCAGCATCGCCCAGGTCGCGCTGCAATTCTCGTCGGCGGAATATTTCGCGCTGATGCTGCTGGGGCTGGTCGCGGCCTCCAGCATGTCCAGCGGCGCGATGAGCAAGGGGCTGATCATGGTCTGCCTGGGGATGCTGTTCGGGCTGGTCGGATCGGATGTCTATACCGGCACGCGCCGCTTTACCTTCGGCATGATCGAGCTGGCCGACGGCATCGCGCTGGTTGCGCTGGCCCTGGGGATCTTCGGCCTGTCCGAAGTGATCGCCAGCATCGGCAAGATCGATGCCAAGGACATCGACAGCCGCTCCATCGGGCTGAAATCCATGAAGCCCACGCGGGAGGACATGCGCCGTTCCTGGCGCCCGATGCTGCGGGGCGCGGCGGTCGGATCGTTCTTCGGCACGCTGCCCGGCACCGGACCGTCGATCGCGGCCTTCATGTCCTACGCGATGGAGCGCCGCATCTCAAAGACCCCCGAGAAATTCGGCACCGGCGAGATCGAGGGCATCACCGGCCCCGAATCCGCCAACAACGCCGCCGACCAGACCGCCTTCATCCCGACGCTGGCCCTGGGCATCCCCGGCAGCGCCACGATGGCCCTGATGCTGGGTGCGCTGATGATCCACGGCATCGCGCCTGGGCCGCAGCTGATGACCGAACAGCCCGCCCTGTTCTGGGGCCTGGTGATGAGCTTCTGGATCGGCAACCTGCTGCTGCTGGTCCTGAACATCCCGCTGATCGGGCTGTGGGTGCGGCTGCTGACGGTGCCCTATCACTGGCTGTTCCCGGCGGTCCTGATGTTCATCTGCATCGGAACCTACAGCGTGAACGCCAGCGGGTTCGACGTGCTGATGGTCGCGATGTTTGGCATCCTGGGCTATGCGCTGCGCCTGCTGAACTTTCCGCTGGCGCCGATGCTGCTGGGCTTTGTCCTGGGCCCGATGATGGAGGAGCATTTCCGCCGCGCCATGCTGCTGGGGCGGGGCGATCCGATGGTCTTTCTGTCGCGCCCGATCAGTGCGGTCGTGCTGCTGCTGACGCTGGGGCTGTTGCTGCTGGGGGTGCGCTCGACCATCCAGGCGCGCCACCGCCAGCCATTGACGGACGGCCGCGCCAGCCGGTAGGCGCCGTTGCGGCCAGTCCGGTCGCGGTGCGGACGCGCGTCCGGAGCGTCGCCGATATGAGGGTGATGCGGCGCAGGGCGGTCCCCGCTCCGCCCGCGCCTTACCAGGCGTTGTATCCCAGATATTTGCCCGACATCTCCAACCGGACGCGGTCGCCCTTGGGGTTCGGCTCGCGGGTCAGGTGCATCTCGAAGTCGATGGCTGACATGATGCCGGTGCCGAACTTCTCCTCGATCAGGGCCTTGATGGTGGGACCATAGACGCCGACGATCTCGTACAGACGACAGATGCAGGGATCGGTCGGGACCACCTGGCTCCAGATCTTGGTGGGTGGCTCCGAGAGGATCTCGGCCGCGTCAGGTCCCAGATCCAGGACCTGCGCCAGCGCCTTGGCCTTTTCGGGCGGAAACGCGTTCATGCCCATGGCGGCGGAATGGGTGAAGACGGGCAACATGCCGATGGCTTCGGCCAGCGCCTCCCAGGTCATGCCGGCGGCCTTGCGGGCGGCCAGGATCTGGGCGGTCACGTCCTCGCGGGTCGGGGCGGTCGTCAGATGGGTTTGGTCTTTCATAGCGGTCTCCTTTGGTCAATTCAGGCCCGGATCGCGTGGAGGCGCGCCGGTTCGGGGGGAAGGGGGTCGGTCAGGTCGATGCGCACGGCCTCGGGGACCTGCGGCCGCCCCTCGGACGGGGTGCCGGACAGCGCCTTGGAGCGCTTGCCCAGAAACTGCACCAGGTGGTTGCGGATCGGGTAATAGTTCGGATGCTCGACGATGGTGGTGCGCACGCGGGGGCGGGGGATGGTGATCTCGACCGACTCGGCCACCCGCGCATAGGGGCCGTTCGACATCAGCAGGATGCGGTCGGCCAGTAGGATCGCCTCGTCGATGTCATGGGTGATCATGAAGACGGTCTGCCCGGTGCCCGACCAGATCTTGAGCAGCTCGTCCTGGATGGTGCCGCGGGTCAGCGCGTCCAGCGCGCCGAACGGCTCGTCCAGCAGCAGCAGCTTGGGGTGGTTGGCGAAGGCCCGCGCAATCGACACGCGCTGGCGCATGCCCCCTGACAGCTGGCAGGGCTTGCGGTCGATTGCCTCGCCCTGCAGCCCGACCATGGACAGGAATTCGCGAGCCCGTTCGTCGATGCGCGCCCGGCTCCAGTCCGGGTGGCGGGCGCGGATGCCAAAGCGGACATTGGCCAGCGCCGACAGCCAGGGCAGCAGCGAATAGTTCTGGAACACCACGCCCCGGTCCAGGCTGGGGCCGCCGATCTCGGCCCCGTCCATCGCGACCACGCCAGAGGTCGGCTGGGCGAGGCCCGCCAGGATGTTCATGATGGTGGACTTGCCGCACCTGGAATGGCCCAGGATGCAGACGAATTCGCCGCGCTCGATGCCGAAGCTGGCATTCTCGAAGACGGTCACCTGCCCGCCCTTGCCGTCGGGAAAGCGTTGGGTCAGGCGTTCGATGCTGAGGAAGGGTTTGGTCATGGATGCTCTCCTGTCACTCGGCATAGGCCAGACGCCGGCTCAGCAGCCCGAAGGCGCTGTCCAGGATCATGCCGACGATGCCGATCATGAGGATCGAGAAGATGACCGAGGCCAGGTCCACGTTGTTCCACTCGTTCCAGACGTAATATCCGATGCCGGTTCCGCCCACGAGCATCTCTGCCGCGACGATGACTAGCCAGGCGATGCCGATCGAGATGCGCATGCCTGTGATGATGGTCGGCGCAGCGGCGGGCAGGATCACCGTCATGGCGGTGCGCAGCGCGCCCAGCTCATGCGTGCGGGCGACGTTCACCCAATCCTGGCGGACCCCCGCAACGCCAAAGGCCGTGTTCAGCAGCATCGGCCAGATCGAGCAGATGAAGATCACGAAGATCGCGCTGGCCTCGCTGTCCTGGATCACGAACAGCGCCAGGGGCATCCACGCCAGCGGAGAGATCGGGCGCAGCACCTGGATGAAGGGGTTCAGCGCCTTGTAGGCCACGGGCGACATGCCGATCAGAAAGCCGAGCGGGATCGCCATCGCCGCCGCCAGCCCGTAACCGGTCAGCACGCGGCCAAGCGAATGGGCCAGCTGGATGCCGATGCCCTTGTCGTTGGGGCCCGCGTCATAGAACGGGTCGCTCAGCTGCTCCCATGCCTTGGCGGCGACCTGGGACGGGGCCGGGATGCCCGCGCGGGGGCTGCCGCCGCCCATCAGGCGTTCGTATTCAGTCATCTCGCCTGCCAACTGCTGGGCGGGGATCGAGACCTCCCAGGCAATCAGCCCGACGGCCAGGATCAGCAGGGACAGGACCGCGGCCTTGCCGTTCTCGGACAGCGTCCCGCTCATGCGCCACGCCCGATCGCGAAGCTGGAGAGATAGCCCTCGGGGTCGGCGGGGTCAAAGACCTTGCCCATGATCTCATGTGTGCGATAGCCCTCGGCGGGCGCGTCATAGCCCAGCTCCCGCATGACGGTGCGGGCGTCCGATGCCAGATAGACCTGCTCGGCGATGCCGCGGTAATCGACGTCGCCCTCGATATAGCCCCACCGCTTCATCTGGGTCAGGATCCAGACGCCCATCGACTGCCAGGGGAAGGGGTCGAAGTCGATCCGGTCGGGCTCCTGCCGGACATTGCCCAGGCCGTCGGCAAAGGTCCCGGTCAGCACCTGCTCGATCACCGGGACCGGCTGGTTGAGATAGTTGGTCGGCGCGATCGCCTCGGCAATCTCGGTCCGGTGGGCGGGGTCGGATGCGTAATGCGTGGCGTCGATGATCGCCCGCAGCAGCGCGCCATAGGTGTTCGGCATCTCGGTCGCAAAGCGCGCGGGGGCGGCAAAGGCGCAGCAGGGATGGCCCTGCCAGATCTCCTTGGTCAGCAGGTGGATGAAGCCCAGCCCCTCCCAGACCGCGCGCTGGTTGAACGGGTCGGGCGACAGGAACCCGTCCAGGTTCCCCGCCCGCAGGTTCGCCACCATGTCCGGCGGCGGGACCACGCGGATCTGGATGTCGCGGTCAGGGTCCAGCCCGTGTTCGGCGACATAGTAGCGCAATAGGAAGTTGTGCATCGAATATTCGAAAGGCACACCGAAGGTCATGCCCTTCCATTGCTGGGGGTCGCGCTTGTCCAGGTGCTGGTTGGCAAGCACGATGGCCTGGCCGTTAATGTTCTCGACCGCGGGCATGATGAAGGGCTGCGCCGTCGATCCCGCGCCCATGGTCATGGCCAGCGGCATGGGCGTCAGCATGTGGCTGGCGTCGTATTCCCCCGACAGCGACTTGTCGCGGGCGACGGCCCAACCGGCGGTCTTGATCACCTCGACGTTCAGGCCATAGCGGGAGTAAAAGCCCATCGGCTCGGCCATGATGATCGGCGTGGCGCAGGTGATCGCGACAAATCCGATGCTGAGATCCGTCTTCTCCAGCGGGAATGGCAGCGCGCCCAGACCTTCTTTTCGGAGCTGGAGCGGCAGAACCAGCTGATCCTGAACGCCGCGGGCGAGGGGATTTATGGCGTCAATGCCGAGGGCGAGACGACCTTCGTAAACCGCGCCGCGCAGGAGATGCTGGGCTGGACCGCCGCCGACCTGCTGGGCCGCGACATCCATTCGATGATCCATCACCACCACCTGGACGGGCGCAGCTATCCGGAACATGACTGCCCGATCTATCGCAGCTTTCGCTTCGAGCAGGTCCACCGCATCGAGGACGAAGTCTTCTGGCGCAAGGATGGCAAGCCGATCCGCGTCGAATATGTCTCGACCCCGATCTATGATCAGAAGGTTCTGGCCGGTGCCGTGGTGATCTTTCGCGACATCACGGAGCGCTATGAGAACGAGCGCCGCCTGCGCGAGGCCCTGGCCGAGGTCGCGGCGCTGCGCGACCGGCTGGAGCAGGAGAACGCCTATCTGCAGGAGACGATCACCTCGGAACGCGCCCATCACGAGATCATCGGCGCATCCGACGCGGTCCGGCAGATCCTGACCCGCATCGCGCTGGTCGCCCCGACCGAGGCGCCCGTCACCATCACCGGCGAACCCGGTTCCGGCAAGTCGCTGGTCGCGACCGCCATCCACACGGCGTCCCGCCGCAGCCGACGGGCGCTGATCCACCTCAAATGCAGCGCCCATGCCGCCGAGGCGCTGGAGATCGAGCTGTTCGGCCATATCCGCTCGCACGCGCAGGGCACGCAGCGCGACCGGCCCGGCAAGCTGGAGCTGGCGCATGGCGGGACGCTGTTCCTTGAGGATCTGGCCGAGCTGCCGCTGGACCTGCAGGGCCGTCTGCTGGCCGCGCTGCAGGCGGGCGAGGTTGTGCGGCTGGGCGATACCCGCGCCCGGCCGCTGGACGTGCGCGTCGTCGTCGCCATGCCCCGCCCGGTCGAGGCCGAGGTCGCCGCAGGCCGCTGCGCCCCGATCTGGCGCTGTTCCTGAACGTCTTTCCGCTGCCCTGTCCGCCCCTGCGCGAGCGGCGCGACGACATCCCCCTTTTGGCCGATCACCTGCTGGCGGTGACCTGCCGCCGCATGAACCGCGCCAGGCCGCTGATCACCGCGCGGGTGATGCAGAGCCTGATGGCCTATGACTGGCCCGGCAATGTCCGCGAATTGCGCAACGTGATCGAGCGTGCAGTGATTCTGACCACCGGCGGCAAGCTGGTCTTGGACCTTGCGGCACCGCTGCCGCATCCACTTCCAGCGCCACGCGCTCGCCCATGCCGACAAGAATAGCCTCCGCGTGGTCTCGGCCTTCATAGCCACGGCTTTCGCGCAGCCCGACCATGCAGCGGCCAAGGCCGACTGGCGGCTTGTGGCGGAGCAGATGCGCGGCAGGCTCCTGAAGCTGACCACGCTCATGGACACGGGCGAGGAGGATGTCATGGTCTAAATGACATTCCCCGCCCAGCATCGCACCAAGAAACACAGCACAAACCCGATCGAGCGTCTGAACAGTGAGATCAAGCGGCGCACCGGGGTCATAGGCATCATTTCCCAATCGGGCATCGATCCGGCGCCTCGTCGGTGCTATCCTCATGGAGCAGACCAAGGAATCGACGGTCCAGCGCGCCAGGTAGATGACGCCGGAAACGTTTTTGCCCGTCTGCGATCACCTCAGTGTCAGCCTGCCTGCAGCGCAGAGCGGATGACACCTTGGCCCGCTTGGAAGCGCGGAGCCCACGGTGCGCTACACGACATCTCGAGAAATCATCTTCCCAAGTAGCGGGTGACCGCGACGGTGCATGCCGTGCATCGCCTTGGTCTTTTGGAACTAGGGCGTACCTGTGGCGCGATGCCATTGAACAGGCACTGCGCAATGTGATCTGGGCGCCTAAGGGCTGTTCCGCCGAACAGCGAGACAAACGGGTGGATCAGACAGGCTCCCCTGAGTGGATGGCGCTCCGGCGCCGCAAACGCTCGTCTCAAGTCGGCTTCAGCGGGTCGGGCCCCAAGCCGCTTCGTGGGCCAGCCCGGCGATCATCGAGCGGTTGATCCCCAGATCGTCCAGATCGCGGGTGGTCAGGGCGTTCAGCTCACGCACGGTCTGGCGGTAGATGGCGCGGCGGGCGCGGTTGTCCTGCATGCGCTGGATCGCGGTCGTCAGACGGGTGCGCAGGCCTGCGTCAGTGGCGGTGCGGTTCTGGGTGATGGCGGTCATGGTGGTATCCTTTTCGGTTCATCCCGGCGGCACCGGTCCCGGATTGGCCCGGTGCTGCGTTGACCGTTAGATGGCGCTAACATGGCGGCGCTACAACGCACGCGCACGTCGGTGCTGCCATGCGACACGCGCATGGCGGCGACCGCCGCCGGGTCCGCGCGGCCCGAAAATGCGGCGGGTTCCTGCTGGAAATGGCCGGAGTTTCTTCCGTCGGCGCCCGGTTCGTGAAATGGGAGGTCAACAACAGCGTCGCGGCATCGAATCGCGATCCGCCCAGAGCAGGAGCACAGTCTCGACGTGTCAAAAGGATACGCCCGGAACCGGCAGGATTCCGTCACGGCCGCCTCGGCCGCATTTCAGGTGCGGGGCCGGTTCCTGACCGCACTGGTCCTGCGCATCGACACCGACAGCGCAGGCGACGCCTTTTATGCGCAGCTGGACGAACAGCTGCGCACGACGCCGCAGTTCTTTTCGGGCGCGCCGATGGTGCTGGACCTGGCCCATGCGCCGGGCCTGTGCGACGCGGACCCTCTGGCGGCGCTGCTGGCGCATCTGCGCAACCGCGATCTGCGCGTCTTTGGTGTCCAGAACGCCGACCGGCTGGACGGCGCGGTGCTGGAGAGGCTGGGCCTGATCGCGGTGACCACCGGCCGCGACGCGCCCCTGCCGCGCCCGACGGCTGCGGCGCCTGCCGCCGAGGTGCCGCCGCCCCTGCGCAACAAGGTCGTCCACGCGCCGGTCCGGTCCGGGCAGCGGGTGATGGCCGAACATGGCGATCTGACGGTGATCGGGTCGGTGGCCTCGGGCGCCGAGCTGGTGGCTGCGGGCAATATCCACGTCTATGGCACCCTGCGCGGTCGCGCGATGGCGGGATGCCACGGCGATGAGAGCGCGCATATCTTCTGCCAGAATCTCAGCGCCGAGCTGGTGGCCATCGCGGGCCTCTACCAGACCAGCGAGACGCTGGACGCGGCCGCGCTGAACCGCTGCACGCATATCTATCTCAAGGATGAAAAACTCTGCATGGAGGTGATCGCATGACGACAGAACCCAAGACCAATCCGCCCCTTGGGCGGATCATCGTGATCACGTCGGGCAAGGGCGGCGTGGGCAAGACGACGTCCTCGGCCGCAATCTCGGCCGCGCTGGCCAAGAAGGGCTTTCGCACCGTCGTCATCGATTTCGACGTGGGTCTGCGCAACCTGGACATGACCATGGGCTGCGAGCGCCGGGTCGTGTTCGATTTCATCAACGTCATCCAGGGCGACGCCAAGCTGAAGCAGGCGCTGATCAAGGACAAGCGGGTCGACACGCTGTCGATCCTGCCCACCTCGCAGACGCGCGACAAGGATGCCCTGACCAAGGAGGGCGTCGAGAAGGTCCTGACCGAGCTGAAGGCTGATTTCGACTATATCATCTGCGACAGCCCCGCGGGCATCGAACATGGCGCGCAGATGGCCATGTATTTCGCCGACGAGGCCGTGGTCGTGACCAACCCCGAGGTGTCCTCGGTCCGCGACAGCGACCGCGTGCTGGGCCTGCTGAGCAGCCAGACCCGCCGGGCCGAGACCGAGGGCGCCGAGCCGATCAAGGCGCAGGTCCTGATCACCCGCTATGACCAGGAGCGCGTCGAGAAGGGCGAGATGATGACCGTCGAGGACGTGCTGGAGATCCTAGCCGTGCCGCTGCTGGGCGTCGTTCCCGAAAGCAAGGCGATCCTTAAGGCGTCGAACGTGGGCACGCCGGTCACGCTGGACGGCCCGTCCGCCGCGGCTGAGGCCTATCAGGACGCGGTGTCGCGGCTGACCGGCGAGACGGTCGAGATGCGCATCCCCGGAGAGCGCCGCCCCGGCCTGCTGCAGCGTCTGTTCGGGCGGGCGTCATGAGCCTGTTCGATTTCGTCCGCCGCAAGGCCCCGCCCAAATCCGCCCAGACCGCCAAGGATCGCCTGCAGATCCTGCTGGCGCATGAACGCAGCAGCAGTGGCACCGCCGAGGCGGATTACCTGCCGATGCTGCAGCGCGACATCGTCGCGGCGATCCGCAAGCACGTCCCCATCGGCGACAAGGATGTCGAGGTCCGCATGGAGCGCGGCGACCAGATGTCCAGCCTGGAGATCAACATCGAACTGCCTGCGGTCAAGTCGAAGACCGGCTGACCCTGGCGCGGCGCGCGCGATATCATCCCGCGCGCCCGGACCGTCATGTCGCGCCGGGGGCGGCGCCCTTGTCGTCCTGGAGCGCCTGGCGCGATACGGGCGGTCATGGGGGACGATCGGGCACTCCGGTTCGGGATCGGTCAGGTGCGGGCGCGCCGGTGGCGGTCCGCCTCACCCGAACGTGTGTGCGCCGTGGCCCTTGGCGCGTCTTGGTCGCGGAACCGGCACGCCTGCGACAAGTTGACACGGTATGAACGGGCGCCACGCCCGACAGACCGGAGATATCCATGAAACAGTATCTTGCATCCACCGTCGTCGCGGCGTTGGCCGTGGCAGGCGCGGCCTCGGCGCAGACCGCTGCCACCGTCTCGACCGACCTGAACGTGCGTTCGGGACCGGGCGTGCAGCACGGGGTGATCGGCGCCATCGGCACGGACCAGGAGGTCTCGGTGATCGGCTGCATCGACAGCGCGAACTGGTGCCAGGTCAGCAGCGGCACGCTGGAGGGCTGGGCCTATGGCGACTATCTGAACGTCCGTGCGGGCGATGAGGTCGTCTCGCTGTATCCCAATCGCGAAACGGTCGGCGTGACGATCATCCAGGCCCCGGTCGAGGACCCGACCACGGCCCAGGACACGGCGGTCGGGGGTCTGGGCGGCGCAGCCATGGGCGCGCTGATCGGCGGACCCATCGGTGCCGTCGCGGGTGCCGCGATCGGCGGGGCCAGCGGTGCCGCCGCGACCGAGGAGCCGACCACCGAGGTGACCGCCTATGTCACGTCCAACGCGGTCGAGCCGATCTATCTGGACGGAGAGGTCGTCGTCGGCGCGGGCGTGCCCGAGACGGTGACGATCTACGACATCCCCGACCAGCCGGACTATCGCTATGCCCAGATCAACGGGCAGACGGTGCTGATCTCTCCGCAGGATCGCCAGATCATCCACATCTATCGCTGAGGGCGGGCGGACGTCCCGCGCGTAGGACACGGTCCGCCCCGAGACCATCGGGGCGGTCCACACGGTTAACAGGCGTTCGGTCAGACCGGCAGGTCGCGGCGGTCCGCAATGGCCTCCATCGCGATGCAGGAGGTGACGGTCTCCAGCGCGGCCCCGGCAATCAGGCGCTGATAGATGCTGTCGAAATCGTTCATGTCACGCGCCACGATCTTCAGCATATAGTCATAGTCGCCCGCGATGCGGAACACGTCGATGACGTTCTCGATGCCCAGTACGGTCCGGCGAAAGGTCGTCAGCCATTCGGTGGAATGATCCCGCGTGCGCAGCATGACAAAGACGGTCAGGCCCAACCCGATCCGGTCGTGATCCAGGCGCAGCGTCTGGCCGCGGATGATCCCCGCCTCCTTCAGCCGGGCGATGCGCCGCCAGCAGGCGTTCTGCGACAGGCCCACGCGCTCGGCCACGTCGCGCTGCGACAGCGAGGCGTCGCGCTGCAGCACGCGCAGGATCGCGGAGTCGATGGCATCCAGCCGCATGTCTTGGGTCATATGATCGAAAATTCCTGTGCATTGGCATGAAACAGGGAATGATTATGCCCGCCGCATCAGGGATTGTCGTGTGAATACGCCCCCAGATGCAAGGTTTGAACCATGACCACCACCCCCGACCTGTTCCAGCGCTTTCGCACGGATCTGAGCGGGCGCGACGTGATCGCGTCCCTGCGCGCGGGCCTGATCGGAGAGGGGGTGATGGTGCCCGGGCCCGCTGGTCCGAATCCGATGATCTATGCCGATTACGTGGCCTCGGGGCGCGCCCTGCGCCAGATCGAGGATGCGATCGCCGCCGATGTCCTGCCCTATTACTCGAATGCGCATACCGAGGCGTCCTATTGCGGCCGCCACATGAACCGCCTGCGGGCCGAGGCGCGGCGCATCATCGCGCAGGCCTGCGGCGCGACCGGGGATCATGCCGTGATATTCGCCGGTGCGGGGGCGACGGCGGGCCTGTCCAAGCTGACGCATCTGCTGGGCATCGACGCGATGGTCGCGGCGGGGCGGCGCCCGCTGGTGCTGATCGGCCCTTACGAGCATCACTCCAACATCCTGCCCTGGCGCGAATCCGGGGCCGAGGTGATCGAGATCGCCGAAGGCCCGACCGGCGGCCCGGACCTGGCCGATCTGGCCGCCCATCTGGCGGCAGCGGGCGCGCGTCCGGTTCTGGGCGCGTTCTCGGCCATGTCGAACGTCACGGGCATTGTCAGCGACGTGGCGGCGATCACCGGCCTTCTGCGGCGTCACGGGGCGATCAGCCTGTGGGATTATGCCGGTGCGGGGCCCTATCTGCCGATCGACATGGCCATCGGCATGGATGCCGTCGTCCTGTCGCCCCACAAGTTCATCGGCGGCCCCGGCGCATCGGGCGTGCTGATCCTGCGCCGCGACGCCGTCAGGGCCGCGCGCCCCACCGGCGCGGGCGGTGGCACCGTGCGCTTCGTGTCGCCCTGGGGGCAGGATTACGCGACCGACGTCACCGCGCGCGAGGAGGCCGGGACGCCCAACGTGATCGGCGACATCCGCGCCGCGCTGTGTTTCCAGGTCAAGGACATCATCGGCGCCAAGGTGATGGCCGCGCGCCTTGCGGCATTGCGCGACCGGGCCCTGGCCCGCTGGCGCGAGGTTCCGGGGCTGGAGATCCTGGGTCTGTCCGGGGCCCGGGCGCTGCCGGTGTTTTCGTTCCTGATCCGCGGGCAGGACGGTGCGGTGGTGCACCCGCAGCTGGTGTGCCGCATCCTGTCGGATCATTTCGGCATCCAGGCGCGCGGCGGATGCGCCTGCGCCGGGCCCTATGCGCACCGGCTGCTGGGGCTTGACCGCGCGGGCTCGGACCGGTTGCGCCAGGATATCCTGGCCGGGCAGGAGGTCGCCAAGCCCGGCTGGACGCGGCTTGCGTTTTCGGTGCTGATGGACGAGGCCAAGGCCGATGCCATCATCGGCGCCGTGGCCCGCATCGCGTCCGATCCGGCAAGATTCGCCCAGGGCTATCTGGTGGATGAGCGGACCGCGCGGTTCACCCCAAGGGCGGCGTGACGCCGTCCCGCCGTCAGCGCGCCGCCGTGTCGCCCCCCAGGTCCCACCACAGGCCCGTCATCACGCGCAGCGCATCCCGGCAGACCGGCTTCAGCACATGCTCGTCCGGCGCGTGTTGCGAACAGCCGCGATAGGAATGGGGCACCCAGATCGTCGGCAGCTGCAGGATGTCGGCAAAGCTGTCATTGGGCAGCGACCCCGCAAGGTTCGGAAGAATATGGGGCGGCTTGCCCGTCGTCCGCTGGATCGACGCGGCCACCCTGCGGACCCATGCGTGATCGGGATCAAGCCGCGTAGCGTGGAAGAAGCCGCGGTCATGCGCGATGATCTGCACCGCCTGAAACCCCGCGGCATCCAGATGGCGGCGCAGCGCCGGCAGGATGTCGTCGGGGTCGGTGCCGACCACATAGCGCAGCTGGCAGGTCGCCCGCGCACTGGCCGCGATGGCGTTGACGGGCGCCTCGGGGACGCCGGCGGTCATCGCCAGGACGGCAAAGCTGTTCCAGCCATAGGCGCGTTCGACCGGGGTCAGGTCGGCCTCGCCCCAGTCGTGATCGACCGCGGGGCCGTCGCGGCTCTCGATGGGCAGGCCCCGCAGCGCCTCCCGGACCGGGGGCGTCAGGCTGTCGGGCCGCCATTCCGCGATCGCGATCTGTCCGCGGCGGTCGCAGATCGTGGTCAGCGCATGGGCCAGGATCATCGCCGGGTCCGCCAGCAGGCCGCCCCAGTTGCCGGAGTGATGCGCGCCGTCTCGCAGCTCCAGCAGCAGATCGAAGGTCACGCCGCCCCGCGAGCCCATGAACATCGTCGGCACGTCCGGCTGCAGCCGCGGCCCGTCCGACGCGATCAGGACATCCGCCGCCAGATCGTCCCGATGCGCCGTGAAGAATTCGGCCAGCCCGGGTGAGCCCGTCTCTTCCGACATCTCGATCACGATCTTGATGTTGAAGCCAAGCTGGCCGCGCGCGGCGATGACCGCCTCCAGCGCGGCGATGTTGACCAGATGCTGCACCTTGTTGTCCGCCGTGCCGCGCCCGTACAGGCGGTCGCCCTCCTCGATCAGCCGAAAGGGGTGCAGGCCCTGGCGCCACTGATCGGTCTGCGCGCGGCTGACATCGCCATGCCCATAGGTCAGGACCGTGGTCAGGGACGGGTCCTCGATGCGGGCGCCCACCAGCAGCGGGCCGCCGCGCGGATCGGGATTGTCGTGGATGGTGCAGGCAAAGCCCAGGGCCTCAAGGCGCGGCAGCATGGCCTGTTTCAGATAGCGCGACAGCTCGGGGCGCTGCTCCGGGTTCTGGCTCTCGGTCGGGTATTCCACCAGCGTCGCCAGCTGGGCCTGGAACAAGCCTTCGTCGAAATGACGTTCGGCAAGGGCAATGGCGGCATCGCGGGTCATGGCTTTCTCTCCGATGGGGCAGGGGTGTCGCATGGGATTCTGACACGATTTCGATACGGCCGGTAGGGACGGCGACCCTCCGGCCTGCGCGTAGGGCGGATCATGACCCGGCTGGCCCCGCCCGCGCCGCTGACAGGTCGTGATGCCGCCGGCTTGGGCAGTGCCGCCGCGACATGGTCAGGGCTCGCTTTGCGCGACTGCTGCGGGGAACAGCTGTCCCGGGCCTGCGTTCCTCCGCCAGAACACGGGCCGGGCCAGCCCTATCATGGCTCAGACAGCTGCGCGCCGCCCGCCGCAGCGTATCGTGTAACAAGGTAGGTCCAATGGCCAAGCGCATCTATGCCCGAGCACGCTCCCGCCGCATCAAGGCCCCGCGCAACGCGATGGGGGCGATGATGGCGGGGCTGATCGGCGCGACCGCCAAGGCGATGGTCAAGGCCACGCGAACGACCGTGGTGGCCTCGGCAACGAAACCGGCCAAGGTTGTCGTCCGTCCGGCACGGACCCCTGCGGCAGCCCCCGCCGTGAAGGCCAGGCCCGCCGGGTCGGGTCGGTTCACATCGGGCAGCCATGACTGCGAATTCGGCGCGCGCAAGTACCGGCTTTACGTGCCGTCCGTGGCCGTTTCCCCCGTGGCGTCGGTGCCGCTGGTGGTGATGCTGCACGGATGCGGACAGACGCCCGAGGATTTCGCCAAGGGCACGCGCATGAACACCCTGGCCCAGGATTTGGGCGTGATGGTCCTGTATCCGGCGCAGTCGCGGGACGCGCATCCGAACCGCTGCTGGAACTGGTTCCGCGAGGGCGACCAGCAGCGTGGCGGAGGAGAGCCTGCGCTTCTGGCGGACATGGTCCGGACCATCATCGCCACCCATCCCGTCGATCCGGCGCGGGTCTATGTCGCGGGCCTGTCGGCAGGGGCTTCGGCGGCGCTGCTGCTGGCGCATGCCTATCCCGACCTGTTCGCGGCGGTGGGGTGTCATTCCGGCCTGCCCACGGGCGCGGCGCGCGACAAGGGGTCCGCCCTGATCGCGATGAAGCAGGGCAACCCCGGCACGCGTCTGGACCGGCCCGTGCCGACGATCATCTTTCACGGCAGCGACGACCATGTGGTCGCCGCCCGCAATGGCCGCCTGGTCGCCTTGCGCGCGCTGGAGACCTTTCCCCGGCTGGAGGTGACCGAGCAGGCCCGACAGGTCGCCAAGGGGCGGGCCTATGTCCGGACCCTGCACCGGATCGGTCGTGGCCGTGCCTATGTCGAACATTGGCTGATCAAGGGGTCGGGTCACGCGTGGTCGGGCGGCTCCCGGACCGGGCGGTTCGTCGACCCGACCGGCCCCGACGCCTCGCGGGAGATGCTGCGGTTCTTCCTGCGCCACAAGACCACCCTCCGCACGCGCAGGGCCATCCAGACCGAATGATCGCCACCGCGGATCAGGGTGCGGCGGCAAGTGGCCGAGCCTGTGTCAAAACCCCACCAGCGTGTCGGTGAGGCAAGGCGCTTCCGGGTAGTTGGAGTGTTTC
>NZ_SUNH01000036.1 GCF_005048265.1 Paracoccus hibiscisoli | reverse complement strand
AGGTTCCCCTTCCCCCGGACAGACTCATCCCACGGCTTCAGTGACGGGTATGCCGAGTGCGGCGAAGCCGTTCAGGACGACCACACGGATCTGAAACTCGGCAACCTGACGGTCGAAGTCCCTGGCAATCAGGCGTTGGCCCAGCAGCTTCACACAATGCATCTTCGTTTCGACGCGGCTCCGGCGGTGATAGCCGCTCCATCGTCGCCAGATGGTTCGCCCGAAGCGGTGTGACGCGCGCAGGGCTTCGTTGCGCGCGATTGCTCCGGGAGTGTCGGGCTTCCATGGCCTGGCATTTTTGCGTGGCGGTATGACTGCGGCGGCACCTCGGGCGACGATGGCATCGTGGCACGTGCGGGTGTCGAAGGCACCATCAGCGGTGACGCTTGCAACCTCGTGATCTGGCGGGATCTGGTCCAGAAGCTCTGGCAATGAGGAGGATCAGCAAACAGTCCGGAGGGACTGTTTGCCC
>NZ_SUNH01000035.1 GCF_005048265.1 Paracoccus hibiscisoli | reverse complement strand
ATACATCAATGGCTTCTACAACCCGCGCCGCAAACACTCAGCCCTCGGCTGGAAATCACCCGTGGCCTTCGAGCAGAGGGCCGCTTAACATGAGCACCTGACCGGAACAGAAGCGGTGCAGGTCCAATTCAATCATCCAGAAGGTCCAGGCTTTTCTCTGGGACAAATGCACGAATGGCGCATTCGCCAATGGCGACAAGACCGTCGGAACGCTCTACGAAACATTCTATAGAAAGTTGGTCCTGCGCGACCGCTCCCTGCCGCGCCCGTGGATATTCACCACCAACTACGACCTTTTTAACGAGACGGCAATGGATCGGCTCGGCTTGCCTTATGCGAATGGCTTCTCCGGGGTGGTTGAGCGCCGCTTCAACCCGGCAACGTTCCGTTACGCACTCGCCGAGCAACTTGATCTGACCAACCGGAAATGGTCGGCTGTGGATGGCTTCGTCTATCTCTGCAAGATGCATGGATCGATTAGCTGGACCGAAGACGATCACGGCCTGTTTCCGATCCGCGAGACGGCTGTCTCTAAGGGGCAGGAGCCGGGGAAGATCATGATCTATCCCACTCCCGCAAAGCAAAACTCCAGTCTTGGGTCGCCCTATGCCGACCTGTTTCGCGAATTCCAGTCACGGATCGTGAGGGAACAAAGCGTTCTCTTCACCATGGGATACGCCTTCGGCGACGAGCACATTAACAACATCATCTACCAAGCGCTCACCATCCCGACGTTCCGCCTGGTAATCTTTGTGGATCCGACGCTCGAGGGAGAGGTGGCCAAGCTCCGCGCCCTAAATGATCCCCGCATCTGGATCATCGGTGGCTGCGGCCCCCAAGTCGACCGTAAGGCGCATTATTTCGATACGATCATCGATGAATTTATGCCACAGCGGCCGAGTGAGCGCATCGACGATGCAATCCGGAAAGTGCTGGAGGCGATGTCCCCGAAGAGGGCTGAGGCTCCATCTGCGGATGGAGGCAGCGCATGAGCCGCGACGACCGCAAACGCGCCATCGGCAAGGTAGTCTCCGTCGCGGCCGACCGCTTCGTCGTCGAGATGCACACCGGCACGGACAACTTCACCGTCGTCGGTTTCGATGACGTTCACTATGTCGCCCGCCTCGGCTCGTTCCTGATGATTCCGGTTCAGACGGAATATGTCGTGGTCGAGGTTGTCGGCCTCCGGGAACGGGACATCGCCAGCACTGGGCGCGGCGAGGGGGAGTTGGACAAGGCTGCGTCCGCCAAATATCTCGACGTCGTGCCGGTCGGGATGCTTCCGCAAGACCGTGGCGCAAGATTTCGCTTCGGTGTATCCGTCTTTCCGTCGCTCTATGCTGATGCGCTCTATGCACTCGATGCGGAGCTCGATCGTGTATTTGAGACTGACGAACCGAGCGAACCCGCTCCGAGTCTCAACGACGCCGCACAGATGTCGGAAAATGCGACGCGATTTCGTGCCCTGTCGATTGGACGCTCGGTGGTGTTCGAGGGTTATGATGTCAAAGTCCGGATCGACGACTTTTTCGGTGGCCATACCGCCGTGCTTGGGAATACGGGCAGCGGCAAGTCCTGCACCGTAGCCTCGGCGCTCCAGTCCTTGTTCGATAAGACGGACGAGTTCCACGCCCGAGGGGCGACTTTCGTGGTGTTCGACGTGAACGGCGAATACGCCAATGCGCTGATGCCGCTCGCCATGGAGAATAGCATTGGTGTCGCCCATGTCGTGCTGGATGGGACAGCAGCCAATGGAAGGTTCCGCCTTCCACATTGGTTTCTGGATCAATCCGAATGGGAACTGCTGCTACAGGCCAGCGAACGAACCCAGCTTCCGATCCTGCGGATGGCGCTCGGCCTGGCAACGCTTTTTTCTGCGGGAGCGAACGCTGAGCTAAACGCTATAAAGAACCACATTCTTGCTACCTGCCTGAGCCAAATTCTCCGTGACGATACCGGCAGCCCTTCGAAGCATGATCGAATGGTCGGACTGCTACAGCGGTTCAACACGGCCGAGATCGGCACGGCGAAGATTAAACCATATATAAAGATCAGCTTCGGTCAGATGGCCGATCCCGACGGCCTGACGAAATACCTGCTCGGTGATGCAAGTGGCAGCGGGTTCATCATCGATGGGCTCAAGCTCCCGGCATATTCTAATCTTCCATTCGACTTCGCAGCCTTGGGAGAGGCCCTGGATCTAGCGATACTTTACGAGGAGGCACACGGGAACAGGCAGATTCGAGACTATTGCTCGCAGATGCTGACGCGCTTCAAATCCTTGGAGGAGCGTCCAGAATACGAGTTTCTTCGCCACAATGCCGCGGGCGGGCAGGTCGAACTGTCCCGCGGCAAGTTCTTGGAAGAATTATTGGGCCTCGAGCGTAACGGAGCGAACTGGTTTAAACGAGAGCAGATCATTATCGTTGACATGAATGCGGTTGAGGACGAGGTAGTCGAGCTGGTAGCATCGGTGCTTGCACGGATGGCATTCAGATTGCTGCGGCAAGCCGATCCCCGGAACCGTTTTCCAGTGCATTTGCTTCTCGAGGAGGCGCACAGATATATTTCTACAGCAACCTCCCGATATGCAATCGATGCCAGTAAGATTTATGAACGCATCGCCAAGGAGGGACGGAAATACGGGCTTTTCCTCTTGGTTGCCTCTCAAAGACCAAGCGAACTTTCGAAAACCGTGCTCTCACAATGCTCGAATTTCGTTATCCATCGGATACAGAACCCGGATGACCTTTCGCAGATCCGGCAGATGACGCCATTCATTTCCGAGGCGGTTCTCAAGCGTTTGCCATCGTTGCCGAAACAAAATGCACTCGTATTCGGCACATCGGTGAACCTTCCGACCACCTTTAAGGTAAGGGAAGCCAAACCTCTTCCGAAAAGCGATGACGCGAAGATCGGGGAACTTTGGTTTCATGCGGAGGGGAGGGTCGCATCAATCAGGGTCCCATCTTGATAGGCGATTCGCTGCCGCAAACCTCGAAGGTCTGCTTTGGGCAGTTCAGATATATCAAGGCGGCGAAGATCACCGTGGGAAGTCGTCGCTATTGCGACGCCCTTCCGGCACGCCCTCGGACGACTTTGAGCTGCTGCCGGTCTCGTGGACACGAAGATAAGATTTGCGACCAAGGAACTGGAGAGTGGATTTGACGAGACGAAAGTTCAGCCGTGAGTTCAAGACAGAGGCCGTGAGGCTGGTGACCGATCGGGGCGTAGCGGTGTCGCAGGCCGCACGCGACCTCGACCTGTCCGAGAGTGTGCTGCGCCGCTGGATGAGGGAGCTGAGTGCAGCCCCGGCTGCTGCCTTTCCCGGGAACGGACAAATGCGTGCCAATCTGGCCGAGAACGCGGCCCTGAAGAAAGAGGTCGTCCGGCTCCGGGCGGAGCCTGACATCCTCAAGAAGGCGACAGCTCTTTTCGCGCGCGAGGCAACACAAGATTCGCCTCCATTGCCAAGCGGTCCTTCGGCGGCGTGCCGAACTAGCCACCTCAGGAAGCAGAAGCGGTCATTCGATGCAACCGCAGCACAGTTGGCGCCGAGACCGACTGGAAGGGCGGTGAGCCGACGTTCGCTGCGCCAATCATGAATAGCCGCGGTGCGCAGGAAGCGGGCTTCGCCAAGTTGCGAAACGACGGTGGCCATGCAGTGGCACCTGGATCGAGTCGACCGTCATGACTTGCGCGGCAAGGTCTGGATCGGGCCCGTCTTCTGGAACTCCGGGAAGACACAGAACTTTCGTTGCTCTTCCTATCTTAGAATTGTATCCACGGTTGAAATCGTTCCCACGCAAGCATTAGAGCTACTTACATGGGTCTGCCGAGCTGGATCTTAATGTTGAATTGGTCACTCTGGGTTACAGTAGTTGGCACTCTTGCATCAATTATCAGTATGATCGTTGCCATCGCTCAGGCTAAAAAAGCGTATGCATCAAGCCAAAGAGCAAAGGCGGCGATGGCTACAGTTCAATTATCAGCTGTGGCGGAGCGCTTAAAGACAGCGCAAGAACACATCCGAGATGTATCTCCCGATAAAGTGTCCCTTCGGGGATACAAGTTTGCGCCGAAAGTAGACTTGATACGACAGGAATTTGATACAGCCCTGAGCGCCTTGCCGAAACTTGGAGTGGGAAGCCGAGGGCGGGAGATATTAGTTACGGCGCAGGGCCATCTTAACAGCTACCATTCCTCCTTACCCGTAGACCCGGACAGCTCGGATTGGCAGAACCTTCAAATTACGGTTCAAGATGCTATTTCTGAGCTAAAATCGATAGCCATTAGCACTGGTGAGCAACAATGACCGAAGCCGAAATCGTCGAGGCCATCGAAAAGCTGCGCTACCATGTCAAACTACTTGGCGAGTCTATGGACTTCGACAAGCATCCTGTCGAAGCCCTTATACTTGAGAATGATTGGGGGCCTGATAATATCAGTCAGGCCCATGATATTTTTGAGGACTGGGATAGGCGCCTCGAACAAGGCGGCAAGATGGACAGCAGTTCGTTTGAGCGTGATTTCGACGAAAAACTTGGAATTGGCTATCAAGGATTGAAATCGATTATTTTGGCCTTCTATAAGAACGATCAATGGACCAACGTGTGCGAGGCTTACGTCGATAGTTTTGGGAAAAACCCGTCAGTGGAACTCAAAATGATCGCGCGACGGGAGCGCTGATGCCGCAGTCAAATGACGGTGGTGGTCTAACTTTACCTTGGTAGCATTATCTGTCAGGATCTCAGTTTTCTGACGACTGTTTTTGCGGCAGCTTGACTGAACGCAATCAGATACTCGATTTGCCCGCTCGCCCGCCAACCTAAGGACCAGACATTGGAGGAGTAATGTTTGTCTTCATAATCCTTTCATTTCTTTCTTCTGTGGCTATCTTGGGTATTACATTCGTTGGTGCTCATTGCTTGGTGGCGATGTTCGGTGGGGAGATCACAGCTTGGGTGCAGTCACTCGGAGCGATCCTAGCGATCGTGTCTGGTTTCGCCGCTGCGATTTGGCAGGTGCGAGCACAACGCATCGAGGCCCAAGCAGAACGACACGCCATTGCGCGGGCTGCTCATATATTAGCATTCGAAGCGCTTGAAACTGCAGGCGACCGGCTGGAGGCCGCGTTGATACCGCCTGACTCTGGCAAAGTTATGCGACTACAAGGAGATCGAACGACAGAGATGGTGCTGGCAATGCGCGAATTCGACACCGTGAAGCTACCTGCGGACCTATTGCCTTTGTTTGTTCGCCTTAGAAGCCACGTCTTTGCAATAAATGAGAGAATTTCAGAGGTTTACTCTTCTGAGGACAAGGATGAAGAACGCAAACCGGAGAGAGAAGATCGCCTGAAAAGCGCCGTGCGAGTTTACACTGATGCCATTAAACTTTTCGAAAAACTGCAATCCGCAGTTTTGGAATACGGCGCCCAAGAGAAAAGTGTTCAGACTGGCAATGAAACCGGGAGAGTCGCTGCCAGCCTTACCTAATAGTCAGCTGAAATTAGCGAAAAGTGGTCAATGGAGCAGCTACAACGAAAGCACACTTCGTCCACGCTGCGGACACTGGCTGGCGAAACAGCGCTGCACCTAGCCCCTGAATGACCGGTTTGGGGAAGCTGCGTCGCAGAAAGCTTGATCCTGGCGAACGGCAGGTTTGGGCCGATGCCGATCAAGAAATGTCCAAGAGATTTCACCCGGCGACTGTTAGTTCTTCGCCGGCATCCTCAGGTCGATGCTTGCACCGCCGAACAGCCGGTCCTGCGAATGGCGGACATGTGCCGTCATGCGGCTCGCGGCGGCCTCGCCGTCTGACGCCAGGATGGCGTCGAATATCCCCTGATGCTCGTGCAGCACCCGCTCAAGCCCCGGCGCACCCTCACGCAAGAGCGATTGCCCGTGCATTTTCATCCCCGCCGAAATCTGTTCGTGCAACGCCCGCAGGGTCGCCTCGAAGAAGGTGTTGTTCGCGGCATTAGCGACGGCGATGTGGAAGGTGAAGTCTGCATCCTCTCGGTGCAGCATCGAGCCGGTGGCAGTCCGCATCAGGTCCAGCGCGTGTGACAGGTTCGCCAGCGCTTCCTCGTTGCGCCGTTCTGCCGCGAAGCGTGCAGCCTGAGGCTCGATCGTCAGGCGGAATTCGTAGCAGCGCTGGATGTCCGCGATCGTCTCGATCCGGCCGTAGCCCAGGGTTCGAGACTGATGCGGACGGACGAAATTGCCGGCACCTTGCCGCGACACGATCAGCCCCTCGGCGCGCAGCCGCTCGAGCGCGTCGCGCAGAACGGGGCGGGACACGCCGATCTCGGCCGCCAGCGCCGTCTCGGGCGGCAGCTTCTCGTCCGGCGGATAGTCCCCGTTGCTGATCCGGCCATAGAGCGTGTTGTAGACATGGTCGGCGAAGGACGGCCGTGATTTCTGCTGAGTGGCTTTCAAGCGGTTATTCCGTATCTGCTGGCTCTTTTGGGCGCGGGGCGAGTATCGACCAGATCGACGAGTTGCGCCAGCGTGTCCGCTGCGCCAAATCCTCCGGACTTCGTCACGACCATCAAGTCGCGTGATCCGGGCAGCGCCGCCTGGACAACGGCAACGCCCGGCAGCGCCAAGCCCAGGACCTCCGCTTGATCCACGCCGAGCCGCGTCAGGATGGCCGCGGCTGTTTCCCCGCCGCACGCGATCAGCGTGTTCACCGAGTCCCGCAGGATCATCTCGGTCAGCCCCTCCGCAAAATCGGCCCCGGCTTCTGCCGCAGAGCGATCAGAGCCGCCAGGAACCATCTGCATCGCGCAAGGCGCACGCGGCGGATCAGGCGGCAGTCGTCCATCAAGGGCCAAGCACAACGGCAGGTCGACGCGCTCCACCTGCGCGAGCGTGATGGGATCACGCGAGCCGATCGCCAGGACGGCCGGGCCGGGCAAAGGCGGTCTCTCTTGACGCTTTGCGTCGGGCCATAGCTGCGCGACCAGTGCTGCAGCTAACGACCGTGCGCCCACTGGCAGGCCATCACGTTCCGCCGCTTCCTTCATCTGCGCGGCGTCGGTGATATCGGGCACATGCGAGGTGCCCGAAAAACACGCGGCGATCTCTACAGGCGTTTGGATTCCCGCACCGGTCAACCAGCCATCCCGCTGCACGCGCCCCATGTCCGGCAGCGCTGGGGCGGCGATGATCTGCGGCTGCCCCGACGCGTCGGCCAGAATCGCGCATTCGACCGCGACATGCCCCTTGAGCCGGGAATCGACCTTCTTCATGACCCGCTCTGGCCTCAGCCATGATAGGCACGCGCAGACGTCGTGCATTGCCGCGGCGGCCGCCGCCACGGTCCCATCCCGGCTACCGGTGCTGACGGCGACGACCGGGGGAAGAGCACCCCCCGCTGCCGCCGCCAGAGCGGCCGGTGACAGGAAGACGCGGGTGCCAATGCCGAGCTTGGCAGCTTCGCCTGCGCTGTCCAAGGCTCCCGTCAGGTCATCGGCGACGATCAGCAGCCGCGGCGGCGTCATCAGTGGCGCTCGTCCAGAGGGACGATCATGTGTCGAATCGACTGGCGAAAATGGGTCCAGGTCACATGCACACGGCCGTTCCGGTCCTGCAAGATCGACGGGTAGGACAGCTCGCGGTTCACCTGATCGGCCGAGTTGTTCGAGAGGCAATACCCGTCGCTGAACGCAAGGTCGATCCGCTGCCGCCACGTTTGTCCGTCATCGTCCGACAGCGCCAGCGACAGCGGTGCGCGCGGTGCCCCCCAGAAGGCCCGGCCTGGCTGTGCGGTTGGTGCCGCGTTCTCGTCCTCGATCTCATCGTAAAGCGAGACACGGCGTCCGTCGGCATCGTCGCGGCTTGCGTGATTGTAGACGATGCCGATGCGCCCATCGCTCAGCCGGATGGCCTGCACCGACGAATTGTTATTGGGCAGGCCTGCCGGTTCCGGAGCGCTCCAGCTCAGGCCGTCGTCGGAATAGGACCGCCAGACGTGATCCGCCCACCGGCTGCGATAGAAGGCCGCCATCCGGCCGTCCTTCAGCGGGACGATGTTCATGTGAACGCAGCCGATGCTGCCGGGCACCTCGCGCAGCTGCCAGCTTGCGCCGCCGTCGCGCGACACCATCACGACACTGTCGTCGTTCTCGCCGGTCCAAGTCTCGCCCGGCGCCACGCGGCAGCGGAAGCCGGGCAGCAACCATGCCCCGCCGGCGGCGACGATCACGGGCTGGCGCACGAAGATGCCCTTCTGCGGCCAGAGCGCGCGCGGCTCGGTCCAGGTAGCGCCCTGATCGTCGGAGATGCGAAATCGCACCTCGGCCTCGTTCTGCCGCCCGCCAGGTTGCGCGGTGTAGATCAGCCACAGGCGTCCATCGGGCGCCGTGAAGAGGACAGGATTCTGCTCCGAGCGGGCCGGATCGTCCGAAAGCTGCACCGGATGGCTCCACCCGTGGCCGTCGAAGCGGGACAGGAAGATCGAGATGTCGGACTTTCCCTCCATCGTGCCGCCGAACCAGGCGCACAGGATTGTGCCATCCGCCAGCTCGTGCAGGAACGATGCGTGGTTCTGCACGCGCTCGGTCGGCAGGTCGGTGGCGGGAAAGGCGGTGTCAGCCGTGATGGCGTCGGACATGAGGGTTTTCCTTCAGGCAGTGACAAATCGAGGACGGAGGCCGAAGCGCCAGAACAGCAGGCACCCCGCAAGGGCGACCGAGATCAGCCAGCCCGTGGAGAGGGTCGGCGTGACCACAAGCGCGAGGCTGAGGATCGCGAAGCCGCCACGCTCGGGCAGGGTCAGGGTGCCGCGCAGCCACCCGATCAGGAAGACGGCCCAGCAGAAGGTGGCGAGCAGCATCCCCGCGGCGCCGACGGCAATCTGCGCCGGGTTGCCCTGCCACAGGACGTGCGGGTCGTTGATGAAGCCGAAGGGCACGAGGAAGATGACCAGCGAGTAACCGAAGGCAAGTAGGCCGGTTTTGTTGGCATCGGCCTTTGCGATCCCTGCAGCGGCGTAGGAGCACAATGCGACAGGCGGCGTGACCATGGACAGCACGCAATAGTAGAGCACGAAGAGGTTCGCAGCCAGGCGATCGACCCCAAGATCCATCAGCGCAGGCACGAAGACCAGCGAGCCAATGATGTAGGCGGCGACCGTCGGCAGGCCCATGCCCATGATAATACAGCCGAAAATGACCAGGAGCAGTGACAGGTAGAGATTGCCTGTCCCCATGTCCGAGAGAAGCCGGACAAATTTCAGCGCGAGGTTCGACTGCGTCGCAACGACCATAACTACGCCGACCGCTGCCAGAGGAGCCGAAATCCAGGCCATCTGCCGGGCAGTATCTAGCACCGTCTCAAAGAGTTGCCGGATGTTGTATCGCGTCGACTTTCGCAGCACCGGCGCCACAAGCGCAATGGCGGTCCCGACCAGCGCGGCATAGGGCGCCGAATAGCCGGCGACTAGGGTAGCGATCATGGCGATGGGCGCCGCCAGAAGGTGCAAGCGCGGAATGACTGGCGGGATATCCAGAAGCTCGGGCGCGACGTCACCCACACCAGACTTCCGCGCTCGCAGGTCCACGATAACGTAGAGCGCAAAGTAGAAGGCGGCGGCGGGGATCAGCGCGGCGGCGGCGATGGTGACATAGGGGATGCCCAGCATGTCTGACATGACGAAGGCCGCGACACCCATGATCGGCGGCATCAGCTGCCCGCCGGTCGATGCTATAGCCTCAGTAGCAGCCGCCTGCTCCTTGCTGTAGCCCGAGCGGGTCATGATGGGGATGGTCAGAACGCCGGTCGACGTGGTGTTGGCAATTGCTGAGCCTGAGACCATACCGAAGAGGGCCGAACCGACCAACGACATCTTCGCGGCCCCACCCTTAAGCCGTGCGGTCATCCGCATGGCCAGGTCGATGAACAACTGCCCGCCCCCGGTGATCGTGAAGACCGATCCAAACAGGACGAAGTAGAAGACGAAGTTGATGGCCGCGCTGGCTGTGACGCCGAAGATACCGTCGGTCTTCATACTGATCAGCTCGGCCTGAGTCGAAAGATCGAAGCCGGGAAAGCGCATCAGGCCGGGGAACCACGGCCCCAGATAGGCATAGGCCAAGAACGCAAGAACCACCGCAAGCAGTGACCAGCCGACCGAGCGGCGCACCGCCTCGAAGATCAGAACGAGACCAAGGACATGTAGCAGGATATCGACCGGCAGGACCGGATCGATCATCTCGAACCGCCGTTCCAGGCGGAAGATCTCGCTCGCGTAGAGAACGACGACCATCAAGGACAGCGAGACCCCGGCAATGTCCAGAAGACGCCCCGCCATTCGCGACGCTCGGCCGCGCCATTCCAGCGGTGTCCAAGCGAAGACAAGCGCGGTCGCCATGAAGACGTGGAAGCTGGCTGCAGTCAGAGGAGAGGCCGGACGAAAGAACTGCCCGACTAGAAACGCGACATAGGCGGTCGACAGGAGCGCCTGCAACGTTTTCCAGAGCGCGTCATAGGTAAGAAATCTGCTCATGCTGGGCTCCTCCCCCGCAGGATGAGTGGCCGCCGGCTCGGGCGGCCACTGATAATCATTCGATCCAGCCGCGCTCGCGATAGTAGCGGGCTGCGCCGGGGTGCAGGTCAATCACGGCCTGATCGGGCTGGGCGCCTGACTCAGGGTCCCACTCGGCCAGGGCCGGGAACGTCTCGGCGATGCGCTCTTGCTGTTCGACCAGAGCGCGCGTGAGTTGATAGGCAACCTCATCGTCCATGTCCGCATTCGCGATCAGGATCGTCGGCGTCATTGACGTGCGGTAGGGGCCCTCCTGGCCCGGATAGCTGCCTTCCGGCATGTCTGCCTCGGGTGCGCCCAATTGGGCCATATGATCCAGAACCTGCTGGCTGGCAGGAACGAAGACCATCGGCGTGGTCAGCGTGACCTCGGACATCGTGGCCTGACCAACGGGCGAGTTCTCGATATAGACGTCGGCGGTGGAGTCGCGCAGCATCTGCGCGATCTGGGCAGTGCTGATCTGCGTGATCGTGCCGCGGCTGCGCATGTCCTCAAGGCTGCTATCCAGCGCCTCGAACATGTAATTAGCGATAATAGGCACCTGTGAGCCGGCGGGCTTCAAGACAAAGCGCGGCGGGTTGTCTGAAGCGACCATCTCGTCGAAGGTGGTCAGGCCGCTGCGTTCGACATAGTCCCGACGTGCCGCGATCGTCGTATAGGCCAACTGGAGGCCGCCCAGGATGGCGCGGGCGTTGTTGGCTTCACGACCCTCGAATTCCTCGCCGATGCCGTCCCGTGCCCAAACAGCTGCAGCCGCCGACACAAAGCCAAGATCCGCCGCGCCTTGGCTGACGGCAACGGGATTCGTCATGCCGCCCCCGCGCGGCAGGACTTCGACCGAAATCTGATGCGCGCCCTCGGAGGACTCGATGATTTCGCCGAAGGTCGAGCCATAGGAATACCAACTGCCGCCGGGCTCCTGGCTGATCAACCGCAACTGCACGGGGTCCGCAAAGACAGCCAGCGGCATGACCGAAAGCGCGGCCGCTGCAGCGACCTTCTTAAAATGATCCATGTTGTCCTCCCTGGCGCCTCCGCGCCGTGATCGTCAGCCCGCAACGGGGCAGTCTCTTCCCCACTCCTTAGGCGAGACCTCCCAGAGCATCCGGATCTGATGACAACTTGTCAACATATAATTCTCATGACTTCGGCTCGGTGCAGCCAATCTCATTTTTCGAATGGGCATTAAGCCGTTTTTCAGGGGGTTATAGCGATGTATCGCGGAACAGACCGCATAGAATAAGCGTCTGACGAGTTGACAACTTGTAAATAAGCGGTCATCTAAGGGTAGGACGCAGTGGAGGACCCCATGCTCGATCAGCCCCTAGAAATCCTGCAGCCAGGCTGCGTGCGCGTGGGCGCTGGCCAGGCGAGGCGCGTCGGCCAGACGCTTCCCGAGCGTCAGCTTTCCCGGCCGCTGATCGTCGCTGATGTGTTCAATGCCAACAGACTGGACGCCCTCGGCCTTCCGGGCGATACCCCGTGCGTCACCGTCCGACCGGAACCCGATCTGGCCGATCTTGCGGCGGCAGTGGAAGCTGCCCGGGCGGCGCAACCCGATGTCGTGATCGGCTTCGGCGGTGGCAGCGCGATGGATGTGGCAAAGCTGGTGTCGGTCATGCTGGCCCACAACGTAGCTTTCGACGACATCTCCGGCCCGAACCGGGCGCCCGCGCGCCATGTCACGCTGATGCAGATTCCCACCACCGCCGGCACGGGCAGCGAGGCGGGCACGCGCGCTCTGGTTACTGAGCCCGACACGCTGCGCAAGATCGCCACCGAAAGCCCTCATATGCTGGCCGACATGGTGGTCCTCGACCCCGAGCTGACAGTGTCGCTTCCGGCGCAGGTCACTGCCGCGACCGGCGTGGATGCGCTGGCTCACTGCGTCGAGGCCTTCACCAGCCGCCGCGCGCATCCTGTCATTGACCACTACGCGCGTGAGGGTATCCGACTGATTGGGCAGTTCCTGCCACGCGCGATCCAGGATGGCACCGATCTGGAGGCACGCGCTGCGCTGCTGCTGGCATCTTTCTATGGCGGCGTCTGTCTGGGGCCCGTCAACACGACGGCCGGCCATGCCGTCGCCTACCCCCTTGGGACCCGCCATCACCTGCCGCACGGGCTGGCGAATGCCTTGATGTTCCCTCATGTGCTGGCGGCCAATGCCGAACACTGCCCCCAAAAGACGGCCGAAATCACCGAGGCGCTTGGACTTGCGAAGGACCTTCCCCTGGCCGAGGCGGCACATGATTTCTGCGCGGGGCTGGGGCTGACGATGGGTCTTCGTGATCATTCCATTCCGGAAGACGATCTGGCGCAGATGGCCGAGGAAGCCCATGCCATCCGCCGACTTCTGGACTACAACCCCCGGGACCTGTCCCGTGACGACATCCTCGCGCTCTATCGCGCGGCCTACTGAGCGATTGGAGTTCTCATGACCCAAGAACCGCGCCGCGCCTATGTCGCGACTGTCACCTGCTTCAACGATGACGAGACGCTGAACCTCGACCAGTCCCGCGCGCAGGTCCGCCGGCAGGTTGAGGCAGGCAACGATATCCTCTGCGCCGGCACGAACGGTGATTTCACTGCGCTGCTGCTTGATGAAAAGTTGGCGCTGACCGAGGCTGTGATGGACGAGGTCGCCGGCCGCGCCCGCGTCATGGTCAATGTCGGCGCACCCTCGACCTTTGAGACCGTCCGCCTTGCCAAGGCCGCGGCGGAGCGCGGGGTCGACTGCCTGTCGGTGATCACGCCCTACTTCATCGCCTGCACGCAGGACAGCCTGCGCCGGCATTTCGAGACGGTGGCGGATGCGGTCGATGTGCCCATCTATCTCTACGACATCCCCGCCCGGACCCAGAACCACATCGAGCCCGAAACGGCGGCCTCGCTTGCGCAACACGGCAACATCCACGGCATCAAGGACAGCGGCGGCAGCCAGAAGACTTTGGAAGAATATCTGCAGGTCTCACGCGACACGCCCGGTTTCGGCGTCTGGTCTGGCCCGGACCATCTGGTCCTCTGGGCCCTTCAGAACGGGGCGGCTGGCGCAATTTCGGGGCTGGGCAATGTTGCTCCGCATTTGCTGGCGCGGCTCGTATCCGCTTTCAACGCGGGCGATATGGCCGCCGCAGAGGAAGCTCAGGCGCGCTTCGGCGCCCTGCGAACCGATCTATATGCCTTGGGCTATCCGCCCGCTGTCGCCAAGCGTGCGCTTTACCTGAACGATCCGCGCGTCGGCGCCTCGCGCCAGCCCGCGCTGATGCCCGACGCCGCTCAGGATGCCGCTGTCCGCGAGATCCTGGCGCGTCACGACCTTCTTGAAACCGCCTGACCGGAGCTTCAGCATGACCCAGCCCCTTATCGCCATCACCATGGGCGACCCTTCGGGCGTCGGTGCCGAGGTGACCCTGCGCGCCGCAGCCGATCTGCCCAATGATCAGCGTGCCGGCCTGATCGTCGTCGGCGACCTGGCGGTTCTGGAACGGGCGCGGGACGCGCTTGGCCTAGATCTGTCGCTGCATGATGGCCCGGCGCCTGCCGTGGGCCTTCGTGTCCGCCATGTCCCCGTTGACGGCCTGCCGGACCGGTTCGGCGTGCTGTCGCCTGCCTGCGGCGAGGCTTCGTATCGCTACATCCGCACCGCGGTAGAGATGGCGCAGGCGGGCGAGGTGGCCTGCATCGTCACCGCCCCAATCAACAAGGAGGCGCTGAACGCGGCCGGTCACCATTACGACGGGCATACTGGGCTTCTGGCGCATCTGACCGAAAGCCGGGGAAGCTGGATGCTGCTGGCCTCGGAGCGCCTGAACGTCATTCATGTCTCGACCCATGTGGCGCTGAAGGACGCGATCAACCGCGCGACGCCTGAGCGTATCCTCGAGACGATCCGCACGGGACACCGGCATCTGCAGCGTATGGGCATCGACGCTCCGCGCATCGCAGTTGCGGGCATCAACCCTCATTGCGGGGAATCGGGCCTCTTTGGCACCGAGGACGACATCCAAGTCGCCCCAGCCGTCGCCGCAGCACGCGCCGAAGGGATCGACGTTCAGGGCCCCATCTCGGCCGACACGGTCTATCATCGGGCCTATCAGGGGAGCTTCGACCTCGTGGTAGCGCAGTATCACGACCAAGGGCACATCCCGATCAAGCTGGTCGCCTTCGACACGGCAGTGAACGTCTCGCTCGGTCTGCCGATTGATCGGGCTTCGGTCGATCATGGCACGGCCTTCGACATCGCGGGCACCGGCAAGGCGAACCATGTGAATATGCTGAGCGCCCTATCATATGCTCGCAACCTTGCGCAGGCGAAGCGCCATGCCTGAGCCGCGCTACGCCATCGTCACCGGCGCCAGCTCGGGCATCGGGCTGGCCATCTGCGAGCGCCTTCTGGCCGATGGCTGGCGGGTGACGGGCCTAAGCCGCCGGGCGCCCGAGGCGAGCCTGGGGTCTGCCTTCACCCATCGGCCCGTCGATCTGCTGGAAGAGGACGCCGTTGACGCGGCTCTGCCGGACCTGCCTGCACCTGACGCGCTCATCCATGCCGCCGGCGTGCTACGGGTGGGCGATCACGCGTCGATGTCGCGTGCCGATGGTTTCCAGATGTGGCGACTGCATGTCGATTGTGCCGCGCAGCTGATCCAGCACTTTGCGCCCAGGATGCCCGAGGGCGGACGGATCGTGCTGATCGGCAGCCGCGTGTCCACAGGGGCAAAGGGCAAGGCGCTTTACGCCGCCTCCAAGGCCGCGTTCACTGGGCTTGCACGTTCGGTCGCGGCCGAACTTGCCCCCCAGGGCATCACGGTGAACATCGTGGCCCCTGCCGCGACGGATACGCCGATGCTGCGCGATCCGGCACGGCAGGGCGTCGGGCCGGCTTATCCGCCCATGGGTCGCCTCGTGCTGCCCGAGGAGGTTGCCGGCACGGCGGCATTCCTCTTGTCGGATGCAGCAGCCAGCATGACCGGGCAGACGCTCGTCATCTGCGGCGGAGCTTCGCTTTAGCCGGTCACTCGCCGGCTTCCGGGGCGCCCTCCGTCGCCTTGCGCATCGCGGCCAGCTTCCGCTCGCGCCAGATGATCAGGATGCCGGCCAGGATCACGATGGCCGCACCGCTCAGCACAGTGAGGCTCGGAATCTCCCCGAAAAAGCTCCATCCGATGGCGATCGCGAAGATCATCGAGCTGTATTCGAACGGCGCCACGACGGACGCATCCGCATGGCGATAGGCGGCGGTCAGGCAGATCTGCCCCAGCGCCCCGATCACTCCGATGTCGATCAGCATGGCAAGGGTCACCGGGTCCGGCAGAACCCAGCCATAAGGAATTGTCAGCAGGCTAAGCAGTGCCGACGTAATGGTGAACCAGAACACGATCGCCGTCGTCGGCTCTGTCTGTGACAGCTTCCTGATGAAGATATGCGCAAGCGCCGACATGATGGCACTTCCAAGCGCCACCACCGCCCCAAGAGCGCGTAGCGGATCTGACGCGACTCCCATGCCGGCCAGCTGCGGCGACATGACCACCATCAGGCCCGCGAGTCCAAGGCCGACCATCGACAGCCGGAACAGGCGCACGTCTTCACCGAGGAACATGCCTGCAAAGATCACGATCAGCAGCGGCGCGGCGAAGAAGATTGCAGTCACTTCGGCCAACGGCAGCAGCGACAGCGCCCAGAAGTTCAGCGCCATAGAGGCCGTCCCGATGATGCCGCGATAGAAATGCCCCATGGGTCGGCTGGTCCGCAGTCCCACGCGCAACTGCCCGCTCCACAAAAGCCAGCCGAGGATCAGAGGCAGCGCGAAGACCGAGCGAAAGAACAACTGTTGACCCGGCGGCACAGGTTGCTCGGCATCGCCGGTTAGCTTGATCAGAGCCGCCATGAGGATGAACAGCCACGCTGAGACATTTTAGCGTGATACCGTAACTCGATAATCTACTTGTCTGATCAGCATGGCCCAAAGTTGCCGGGCCATTTTGTTCGCCAGTGCAATAGCCACCAGCATGCGCGGCTTTCTCATTAACATCCGCCCGAGCCAACTTCCTGCCGAGATATTGCGGCACGAGCGTCCCGTAATCCGCGATATTGCCACAATGATCAAAATGCGTCGGATGTCAGTCTGGCCAGCTTTTGATATCCGCGCGAGCTTTGCCTTGCCGCCCGACGAATGTTGTCTTGGCACGAGACCCAGCCAGGCCGCAAAGTCCCGGCCGCTCGCAAACAGTGCCATATCAGGAGAAAAAGCCTCGATTGCGACTGCCGTAAGATGTCCGACACCGGGCATTGTCTGCAGTCGTCGTGCCCTGTCCGTCCCCGCAGCCAGAGCCTTCAGTGCTCTCGTTCGCGCATCGATCCTGTCTGTCTTTTCGGCAATCTGCGACACCAGATGCCGGCATTCCATGATGATCGGTGTCGGCAGATCGCAAGCCAGGTCCTTGAGAAGCGATTCAATCCGCTGGAGATGTGCAAGCCCGGTTGGGAACACATGGCCGCGCTCATAGAGAATACCACGCAGCGCATTTACCAGTTCTGTGCGCTGATGGACCAGCCGCTCTCGTCCGCGAAAGATGACAGCCTTGGCCTGTTGTTCTGAGGTTTTGGGTTCGACGAAACGCATTGCCCACGCGCCCGGCGATGATCAGCGGCCCATCATCTGAGCGCAATGTGACGCCCGCCTGCCGCTGCCGCCGATCGATCGGACACATCGGCAGGAAGACGGAGATGACCCGCGCCATCGCATGCCTCCAGTTCGAGATCGAAGGAATCCCCGGCCCGCGCCCGGATCAGCTCCACGAGCCACCGCGCTCGGCCAACGCCCGGCACGGGCAGGGGGGCGGAGGGCAGTTCCGACACCCGCCATCGGGTCATCGCTGCCGTCGGCTGTCCGAAGTCGCTGGCGTCGGCCTGTCGCCGCCAGCGTCTAAGCGCCAGACCGATGGTGCCCGACCCCTTGGCGGCGAGATGCAGCCGGCGCGAGGCCGTCATCGACAGGCGCGCCACGTCGCCGACCACGGCGGCCAGACCGCCATGGCGCAGGCCTTCCTCCATTGCGGCCAGGACCGAGATGTCGTCCCCGGCCTCGACATCGATCACCCGCTCGGGCGGCAGGCCGACCTGCGCCAGGCCCGGTGCGAAGAGATCGGCCTGGGTCACGCACCACAGCACCTGGCCCTTCATCCGCGCAGCAATGCCCGCCACGAAGCAGGCGGCCGCCGCGCCGTCCACTGCGCCCTGGCCGCCGCCGGCGACCTCGTGCAGCGCGCCGAGCAATAGCCCGCCTTGGGGTAGTCGCCGATCCAGCTCCCGCACCCCGAAGGGCAGCACGCCATGCTGGCGCGCTCCCGTGCCGTCGATCTCGCCGATCCGGGCGCGCAACTCGGCCAGGGCGGGGCGGACGGCAGGCATGGGAAGGGGCTCCTTTTGGTTGGCGATGAACGGGTCTAATTAGTTCCTGTTTTGTTCTCACGATGCCGTTCTGTCAACCGGCGTGGCGTGCGGTCCACCGTCAGCCAAGGCGACGACGCCATAAGCATATGGAATGGCTGGATTCAAAGCGGGGGATAAGTCGTCGGTTGCCGTGTAGACTCCCCATCCTGGTCCCCCGACAAGGGTCATGGCATCGGCCGTGACGTGATTGACGCAGGCAGAAGGCAGGCCCAGAACGGGAGCAGGACCAGCGCGAGGGCAGGGCGATTTGCAATCTGTATAACGTGACCACCTCGCAGGAGGCACTGACCCGTCTGATCGATGGGCTCACCGACCGCGCCGGAAACCTGGCCTCCGGCAGCGTCTATCCCGATCAGTTGGCGCCGATCATCCGCAACGGCGACAATGGGCCGGAACTGGTCAAGGCGCGGTGGGGCATGCCCTCGCCGCCATCGGTCCTGAAGACCGCGCGCGATCCCGGCGTCACCAACGTGCGCAACCTCGGCTCGCCACATTGGCGGCGTTGGCTGGGGCAGGGGCATCGCTGCCTCGTGCCGGTCACCAGCTTCTCGGAGCCGCGCGGCAAGGGGCAGGGGGTGCAGTGGTTCGCGCCGACTGATGCGGAGACGACCATGTTCTTCGTCGGGATCGAGACCCGCGTCTGGACTTCGCTCCGCAAGGTCAAGGATGGCGAGACGACCGATGATCTCTATGCCTTCCTGACCTGTCCCCCGAATGCCGAGGTCGCGCTGGTTCATCCCAAGGCGATGCCGGTGATCCTGACCCGCCCCGACGAATGGGAGGCCTGGCTCGGCGGCATTCGCGCCGAGGAGCTGCAGCGGCCGCTGCCGGACGGCGCGCTGAGCCGGGTCGAGACGGCGATCTGAACAGCGCAGGCTTATTGTCGGTCAGCGTGGCTAGCCCCGTGGAGCTCGCCATCCGGCGGTTTGTGCTTCTTCCTCGGTGCAGAACCAGCGCTCGCCTTTGGCTTCGCTGATCCGGGTTGCTGCGTAGCTGCGGCCGCCGGGAATGTGATAGATGCGTGCGCCGGATTGCGAGATATTACCCTTTATCAGGCATTCCAAAACCTTGGAAGGTCGAACCCGGGCCGTCTCCCGATACTCCCAAGGCGGCTGATTTGACGCCGCCCAGATCCCGATCGCCTGTTGCCGCGCAGAGGCTTCCACCGTGTTATAAGAATCGGAGTAACGAAGATAAGCCCAGGCTAGACCCTCCGCCACCATCGTTCCGCCAAGGTCGACCCCCGCCGCCTTACACAGGGCTACGACTCGGTCGTAACGGTCGCGATCGACTTCGGTGCAGGTGACCAACTTGTCTCGGACGAGCATGGCGAGGCGATTGGTGGCGACTGTTCCGCACGGCCACTCAGATCCGTGAGCGTCACGACAGGTCTGCTCACGCTCGGGTGCGTCGATCCCGTGGAGACGGATGGCCTTCCCGTTTAGCCGCAAGCCGTCGCCATCCACGACTTCAACTGGCCCTGTCTGTATTGCGCCGGAAAGGTCGAGGCCGTGGGCGGGCGACATACTCACCAAGCAAAGCGCCGCGAGGCAGGGTAATGGTGACAGTAAGGCAGTGAGGATTCGCAAGTAGGCCATGCCAAGGCTTCTAGAGCGAAGCCGTGGCTGCGTGGTGCGCTCATTCGTTCAAATGCTGCTGAACGAGTTTCGCCATCCAAATTTTGTCGTCCCCGAATGGCCTATGTCGGTCGATGTGCGGGGCGAAAAAGGTAGTGTCTAAGAAGTGGTGGGAATTTCCGCTGTGCTGGCGATGTAACTGCGGTAGCCATTGGTCATTGGTTCTCGGTCGTGTTGTAAGCTTCAACCACGGACCGAGGAAACCCCGATGAACCAGACCGACATGCCCCTGAGCGGATGTGGACGCTTTTAGCGCAAGCCAGACCGTTCAGCCATCTTGCCATGACTATGCGAAGACGTCGGTCACAGTAAAAGTTAATCCATTCCGCTGGAACATCAGCGTCGGTTGCCGCTTTCACTGCGGTCTCCGGAGGAGGAGACGGGGATTCATGGGAGATGACGATGAAAAGCTCAGTCACCTGGCTGACTGGATGCGCGGTCTGCGCCTTTGCCGGCATGGCAAGTGCGGACTGTGCTGAGGATTTGGCCCGTCTGACTAGCGAGACGGGGATGGGTGCCGAAACCGCCGCGTCGACCGCGCCCGAGGCTGGCGCGGCTGAAGGCATTGCAAAGGACGGATCACTGGCACCCTTGGAAACGCCCGATGCCGGCGCGGGCGCAGTGACGGACGCGACCGCAGACGCACCTGACTCCGCGTCCTCGGACGCGTCGCAAGATACAGCCGATGGCGGGATCGCCAAGGATGGATCGCTTGCACCTCTGGAAGGGACGGAGGCCGAGGCGGGGACCGAGGTCGCCATGTCCGGTCAGGATGTCCAGGCACAGCAGGATGGTGAACCCACCGCTGCGGAGGCTGCCGAGGCTGCCGCCCCCGATACCGACGCGACCGAACCGACCGCCGACCGCGACGGTTTGATCGAGGAAGCCCGGACGGCTCTCGCGGCGGGTGATGAGGACGCCTGCCGCGCGGCAGTCGAGCAGATCGACGCCATGTGACCAGAGCCCGCGCCCCTGTCTCGGGCGCGGGCCCTTTGTCTGGTCAGCGTCGACGGACAGGCCCGTCCAACCGCCATGTTAATTTTGTCCGACCGACCAACCTCGGCGCGGCAAGCGGTCTTTCACCGAGCCACGGCTACGGCTTGGGCTGCCGGGTCGGCTGAGAGATGGTGACAGACGCCATTGGCACCGGTTCAGCTCTCCTGCATCTGCCATGGGCTACCGGCAGGAAGAAATCGGCGGGGTGGCCCTGCCATCCTGCACGCGGGCGATATCGGTGACCCCGACCACTTGAACGTTCTGGCGCGCATCGCTCCGGTGACGGCGATCCGCGGCAACATCGACCGGGGTGCCTGGGCCCAGGCCCTGCCCGAAACCGTCAACCTGACCATCGGAGCCCTGCGCATCCACATGATCCATAACCGCAAAGCACTGCAGGGAGATCCGGCATCGACCGTCGTGATCTCGGGCCATTCCCACAGGCCCGGCATCAAGGAGACCCGCGGCATCCTCTGGCTGAACCCCGGCGCCGCCGGTCCCCGCCGGTTCCGCCTGCCGATCACGCCGGCTTTTCTGTGGGAAGAGGCCGGCCACCCGCGCGCCGCGATCTACGCCCTGTTTGACTGACATTCTCCTGCCCGGAATGGTCACCGAGCTGCAACGTCACGGTGTCTTGCAACGCGTCCATTAGGAAAGAACTTTCGACCAATCGATGGCCTGCCATCTCCTGTGCCTGTTTTGGGTGCCGACCATCCATTATCCACGAATGATGGTGCCGCGCGGGTCAGCCTACAACGAGAGATCTTCAACGATCTCACCCCGAACGCCTTTCAGCGGCTCGTCCTCGTTGTGTCGAACAAGATAGTCATAGGCCGCATCATGGGTGTCGAAGGTCATCGGGGCATCTGTCGCACTGAATTCGAACCCTTGGTGCGACAGCTTCAAGTGCGGCGCCGCGCCCATGGCAATGACAAATCTTGGCATCTGCTTTCTCCTTGGATCAGACTGAGCGGTGTAGGGCATGGGAATAACGCATCCTGTCACCTGCAACGCGGAATAGCGAAGAAAGAACCCATCACTCCGTTCCTCACGGTTGCCGGGCCCTTGGCGTTCATCACGGCTTGCCGCCCATACGTGTCCGCCGACGGAACATCGTCGATGCGGTGCAGCTTCCTCAGCCGGTCACGCGGACGGCTGCCCGCATATCGCATACATAGGGTCCGTTATGCAAAAACAGAGGAGGTTTGGGAAATCTGAACAGCCGGGATAAGTGGATTTTCCGCGCAACGGCAGCATGATGCTGCGAGCGAGGAGATGACCATGACAAGACGACCGCGCCGGAACCACAGCCCGGCATTCAAGGCGAAAGTGGCTGTAGCTGCGATCAAGGGCGAGAAGACGCTGATCGAGCTGGCGCAGGATTTCGACGTTCACCCGAACCAGATCAAGCAGTGGCGCGATCAGCTGCTTGAAGGCGCGACCGGGGTGTTCGGCGAAGCCGGGAAAGCTGAGCCAGAACCGATCGTCGATGTGAAGACCCTGCATGCGAAGATCGGAGAGTTGACGCTGGAGAACGATTTTTTGTCCGGCGCGCTCGGAAAGGCGGGTCTGTTGCCGAGCGCAAGAAAATGATCGATCCCTCGGCCAAGCTGAGCGTCAGCCGACAGGCCATCGTGTTGGGGATCAGCCGGGGCAGCGTCTACTACAAGCCCCGCCCGGTGTCGGACGCGGACCTGAAGCTGATGCACCGCATCGACAAGCTGCACATGGAATTCCCCTTCGCGGGCAGCCGAATGCTGCAGGGATTGCTGGTTCAGGAAGGCTTCAAGGTCGGGCGGCTGCACGTTGCCACGCTGATGAAGCGGATGGGGATCGAGGCGCTCTATCGCAGGCCAAACACCTCGAAACCAACGCCGGGGCACAAGATCTACCCCTATCTGCTCAGGAAGCTGTCCATCACCCGACCCAACCAGGTCTGGGCGATGGACATCACCTACATCCCCATGGCGCGTGGGTTCATCTACCTCGCTGCCGTGCTCGACTGGTTCACTCGGCGGGTGCTGGCATGGCGGGTGTCGATCACGCTCGAGGCTGACTTCTGCATAGAAGCCGTCGAAGAGGCTCTGGCGCGTCATGGCACACCCGAGATATTAAACACGGATCAGGGCAGCCAGTTCACGTCCATTGACTTCATCAAGGTGCTGGCCGCGCGCGAGATAAGGATCAGCATGGATAGCAGGGGCGCCTGGCGCGACAACGTCTTTGTCGAGCGCCTCTGGCGAACCATCAAATACGAGGAGGTCTACCTGCGGGCCTATGCCAGCGTGTCCGAGGCTCGGGCCAGCATTGGAAGATACCCCGGCTTCTATAACAGCCGACGCCCACACTCATCACTTGACGGGCAAACGCCCGATCAGGCCTACTTCAACCAGCCCATTCCCGAGGCGGCAGCGGCATAAACGAGGCAGCAATCCACTTGGAAAACGCCCGGAACATGTTCAGACAAACCGAACCACCTCTAACACCCTTTATAGATCCCCGAGCGTGTCGAACCAGCTGAAGAGGGAGCTATGCCCCATCTGCTCCAGGCGGGCACAGCATTCCGAAAGATAGCAGCGCAATCTGTTATATCGGAGCGGCTGAAGGCAGCATGTGATGCGCCCGCTTTGGCCCCCTGAAGTTCTGAGCTGTAGCTGCCGACCAAGCGAGGCTCAGTAAGTCATGGCAGCCGCGTTGAGCAGTCCGACCGAGAGGCTTGCTGCCGCCAGATGCATTGCAGCCGCCGTCTCACCCTGTTCGATCCTCGCCACGATATCGCGGTGGAAGAGCCGGAAGACGAGGAAGCAGAGGATCTGAAGGACCCCCGCCACCACGCCCCAGACCAGGACATCGAGCAGGCTGATGGAGTTCTGGACCGCCGAGGCGATCGGCAGCACGAAGCCGATCATGGCGCCGCCATAGGAAATGGACGCGGCTGCGTTGTTGGCGCGGATCAGCGCGTGCTCATCATGGGGCGTCACCATCGTGTAGATCTTCATGAAGGCCAGGAAAAGGCCGATGGCGATCGCCATGTAAAGGATGAAAGAAGGCAGGCCTGAGAGAGAGGCGAGGAGGGCATTGTCCATGTTCGGCAGTCCTTTTGCGGCGATACCAAAAGCATAGAGCAGAGGCGTTCTGGGCAGAACCCAGTCTTTCATCCACCTACCAGAAGGCTTTGGGTCCTAAGGGTATGGCGTCCGGGGATCCAAGCGCGGTCAGGAGCCCACGAGCGGCGCACCCGGCCCAAAGCCACCATTGGCCGATGCTAGATGCCGCAGGGGGGCCTCCAAAGCGGCCATTCATTTTCCGCGCCGTCAACGTCATTCGCAAGGACCAGCCCAGAGAGATATCGAGCGGTCAGTCCTTCAAGTAGTCCATCGCGGCCGCACCATCGCCGCGCTTTTTGGTGTGGGCGTTGACCACGGCGTCGTTCATGCCGGGATGGCCATTCGCCCACCCCCATATGGACGCCGCGCCTGTGCAGAAGCGGGCGGCTGCCATCCCGATCTCCTTGCCCCATTTGCCGTTTCTCCTATGGCAGGTTTCGTAGACCTCTTTGTAGGAGATGGTTTCATTAGCGAGATGCTTTGCCGCAATTATGCCCAGCAATTTTCCCGCGTCGAAGCCTTGGGCTTCGATGTATTGCTTACAGTTTATAGATAGAAGTGCCTTGCCTTGGGCAATTACCTCCGGCTTGGCAGCACTCAATGCCCGCTCTATGCGGGCCTGGGTCGTGTCTCGGAAGTGGTAGAAATTGTCTGGCGGCGTAATCTCCGGGTGAACCAACACCCACCCAACCGGCGGCGGCAACCGCCAGGGAGATCACGCCATGAAGCAGAATACCGATAGCTCGTCC
>NZ_SUNH01000034.1 GCF_005048265.1 Paracoccus hibiscisoli | reverse complement strand
TGTATTCATTGCGCACCCTCGTCGAACGGTGCTTCAACAAGCTGAAAAACGCACGCCGGGCCGCCACACGCTACGACAAAACCGCTGAAAGCTTCCTGGGCTTCATCGACATCACGTCTATCCGCCTGGGTTCGCCTTTTGTCAACATGACCTAGCACATCCACGCACTTAGAACTCTATAGGTGAGGCGGGGGGCAGTAAGGTTGATCCCAGAGGTGGCACTGAAATGACCATGGTGATTCGTTCGGGCATTGAATTATGAGTGTTCGATTCAGGCCGATGCCGCAGTCGCCATCACCTGAACCGCCATTGGCCCGCTTCCCTTCCATTCTGGCGCTGAAAGCGCTCACCTTGCAACCGGCAGGATGAGCGTCTGCTTTACTCCAGTGCCGCGGTGGGTAAGGTTAGCCGCCGTCTGACCGCTCTCCCCGCTTTGGGGTGTTGCAGCCGCCAGTGACGCTGCGCCGACGCCGAATGGCCGCTCTTGCGTGCTGAGTCCGCTGGTTCGCCGCACCGCCGAAATGCGGCTTTCCGCCCATTGCGTCGGCCCAGACTGTGTGGGGACACCATGCCTACCACCTGATTTTCTGACATCCGCTGATGCACAGGATTTCCTTTCGACCGAAAGGAGTAACCGCACCTTGACCTTGCTGCACGTTATCGCGCCGGTGGCCCGTGAAACAGTCCCTTCGCTCGTGGCCAGGCTGGCCGCGTCGAAGGGCGTGACGCTGCATCAACTGGCGCTCGATCTCGGCGGCTCGTTGAAGCGCTTGGTCAATCAGGACCGCGTGGTGCTCGAGAACCTCGCGGCTTGGGCCGGGCTTGAGGATGCGCAACTGGAAGAGCTGTTGTCATGGACGGGCGAACCGATCGGCGAGGTCCGGATGCGTTTTCGGGGCGAGATATTCGTTTCGCGGGCGCTGCGGAACCCGATCGTGCAAGGATGCCCCCATTGCCTGCGGAGCGATGCCCTGTCAGCTCCGGAAGATCCATTGGCCGCGATGGTTATGCGTGGGCATTGGCAGATGCGCGAGATGGTGATCTGCGCCACGCATGGCGCGCTTCTGGTGCCTCTCTGGACGGCGCAGCATCCGACAGCCCGAAACGATCTGACGGCCCGGCTGACCGAGATCCTGCCGAAGATCCTCTCACAGGACCTCGACGGACCGGTGGCCGTTCCGACCGGATATGACCAGTGGCTGGAACAGCGACTGGACGGGGGCGAGGATACGACTTGGCTCTCGTGCCAAAGCCTTCATGCCGCGACGACCTTCTGTCGCTTGCTCGGAGGCGAGTTGCTGCGGGTCAACGGGCACGACGAGGCCGATGCGCAGGCCTTTCGGCACGCGTCGCTGGCCACCGGGTTCGATGTCGTGCGCCATCGTCCCGATGCCATCCGTAGCGCCCTGCACGACCTGGCCGCCGAGGCGGACGGCTTCCTGGACGAGCCGCAGAAGGCGTTCGGATCAGTGTGGAAGGATATGCGGGACTTCCATCGGGACAATGAAGCCTTCAAGACGTTCGCGGACATTGTCCGAGCCGTGGTTCTGGAGATCTGGCCCATCGCGGAAGGCGCCGTTCTGCTGGGACAGGAGGTCTCGCAGCGGAGGCTTCATTCGGTCAGAACCGCTGCGATGGCACTGCGCGTCACCGAGCGGCGGCTGCGTCCGTTGCTGGTCGAAGCCGGTGTCATCTCTGCTGACGATCCGCGGCCGGACAGCCGCGCCGTCTTCGACGCTCAGGCGCATGGCGGGGCGCTCCGCGCGATCGGATCGCTGGTGACGGACCCGCAGATGCGCCGCACTGTCGGCATTACTGAGGCGGAGTTGCGCGCCCTGGAGCAGGACGGCGTCCTGCAGCCCCGGACGCGCTTGCCCGGCGCGCGCCTTCGCTGGCTGGAGGCGGATGGCCAGGCGCTCGTTGAGGAGCTGAACGCGCTGGCCCACGCGAACCCTGGGACCGCTAAATGGGAAACTATCCAGACAGCACAGGCCAACAGCAAGGTCTCCGTGGGACGCATCATCGTCGCCATCCGGGCGCGGCAGATCCGCGTCCATGCCCTGCCAGGCAACACGTCCTATCATGGCTTCAAGGTCTGCCGGAGCGAGTTCGGGGCAATCGAGTAGAGGCCGCGGCACTTCTTGCTGCTGAGCAATCGCGGGCGAGGGCCGGACAGCAAGTTGACCTCGTGGTCGGGCTATCTACCAATCGCCGCGGCTTCCATAAAAATAAACCTTTTTCCGACAATTACTTGCAAGAATCGAAGCGTCTTGCGTCAGAAATCTCTTGACGCAGGGTGTGCACAGAAGCCGCAAAACGTGCACTCTTATGCCTTATCGGCAATTGCCAATGAAGCATAAGGATGCACGTTTCGGCTGATTCGTAGAAAATTCGGATAATTTACCTAATAGATACAATTGATTATAGGGACCCCGCGCCAGGGCCGCCCGTAACTGTGCACAATGGAAGCAATTGCATGCACACCCAGGAATGACCGCATAAAAAAATGGCCCACTTCTCAGTGGGCCAGCTCAATTACTTCTATCCGACCTGTCGTCAGTCGCTACGATCAAGCAAGCGGAGCAATCGCTCTTCATCGAACGTATCTTCGTAGTCGTCTACGTCGAAGGGCGAAAATCCGTTTGGGAGCCCGTGGATCAGGGAGAAGGCTTTCGAGAATTGCTTTGTCGTGACCTCCAGTCCTGACGACTGCTTTGTAATGATGAAGGCCTCGATCATCAGCTCGATCGCCAGTCCCCATCGATACGAAGACGCGTGGCTGAGCCGCTTGAGAAAATCCAGCGTCGATAAGCTGTCGAATTGAAGACCAACTTTGTCGGCAAAGCTGAACGCCAGGCTATTCAGTTCCTCTAGGTCCTTGGACGGATCAATGACATCGAAGTGGATTGGACGGAGGAGATAACGGAGTTGCTTGCGCTCCTCGGATGCAGTGTCGCGTTCGATGTGCTTGGCAAGGTCGGGGACTCCAGAGAGTATCAGGACCAACGGCCACCGAGGATCCTTCAAGAGCGCCTTGAAACTGTCGAGCACGACACGATTATTGGCGGTGCCCGTATCGCTGAACATATGTTGGCATTCGTCATAATGTATGCCGACCACGCCTTGGCGCTTCGCCTGATCGAGGACCATATCCCATATGGAGTTCTGCGTTCTTCGCCCTGCAGCCGGATAACCCAAGGCGGTCAACGTCTTCATCCCGAGGTCTTTCCAGGTCATCCTGCCCGACAGTGTGCAGTTGATGAAGCGTGCTGGCCGGCCGTCCGGCATAACGGTTGCTGATTGGTTGAACTTGCTCAGCAGGCGTTGGATCTCTCTTGTCTTGCCAACCCGCGAACGGCCGGTCACAAGCAGGCCCCGCGCCTCATACTCCCGTCCGGACATGGCCTTGGCGTAGTAGTCCGTCACGCACCACGCCAAGGCATCATGCAATTCCTTGGTTCGTGGAAAACGATAATGCGCGGACTTGAGCGAGCTCGCGGCCTCAACCGCTGTGAAGTCGATGAAGGAGGTCATTCCAGTTCTCTCAGATTTTTGGGCCTGCCCAAGATGGCACCGGCAGAAGGTCTGCTGTCTTTGTTCCTCAGTGGCGCAGCAGTTGGCTTGATCGGCTCGAGATGGTCGACAGGAACCGGGTCAACAGCGGTATCAACAACTATTGGCAGCGGAACCGGAGTGTCGTGCTCTCCACCGTTGCCGCGAGCAGGTGGTTCGCTGGCCATGCCCTCAATCAGCATCTCATCAGAGATAGGCATGATGAAGGTCTCTGCCCCTGGGCCGTCCAGGATACGACCTGGACGAGTCGTTCCAGCGAGTGCCCCCGACGGGACTATGCGGGAGCCAGCAAGAAGCGACTTCGCCTTTCGCGCGGCCTCATCGAGCGTGCTGTAACTGCGCGAGAGCCCCTTGTCCCTTGCGATCTGCCGAAGCTGGAGCTGCCGGTCCCTCCGCAGACGAAAAAGAATATCCTCGTATAGCTGGGTCGCTGTCGGATCTTCCTTCCGGTAGAGCGCGATCAGGTCTTGCACCTCCGGCAGCGTCATATCCGCGAAGGCAGTGAACTGAATCTGGACTTGGACAGGCTCTGTAACGTTGGGAAGAAGAACCGTCGCGCTGTTCAGATTGTCTGGATCTACAAACACTCGAAGCCGCCCTGACACCCTGTGCTTGTCGCGGAGCGCTTGCAATCTGTCGGAGTTGAAGGAGATGCCGAAGACTTTGACGCCTTCGTCCGAGGCTTTGACGCTTTGCTCCCAACCAAGGGCGATGCGACGGTGGTCTGCGTCGATGGGCGGGAAGCAGCCGCGCGTTTCGTTGATTTCCTTGAAAACCTCGATCGGCCGCCGCATGCCCATTCCCACGCCGGCATGGCGCATGGAGGGATATTCGTCGACCATGAACCTTGTCAGGATCTCCTGCAGAAGCTCCAGATCCAGCACGCCGTTTTCCACAGCGTCATAGGCCGGCAGGTGTCCTGGCCTCCGGCCGGTGTAGCCGTGGATCAGTGACAACAACACGCTCTCCAGCGTGCCGAACATGCGCTCGATGTAGGGCTTGTCAGTCGGCGAATACGCCCGGGCGATGGTCAAAATGCCACCAACACCCAAAACTGCGCCGATCACCACAGCGTTCCGCAGCCCGGGGCCGTTATCCGCCTTCACATGCCCGATCCCGATTGAGGGCATCGGCTCGTTCTCGCACCCGTAAAGGATCTTCTCACGTGACTTGTCCCGCGTCGCCATCCTGAGCAACGCTTTCGTCGCATCGGCACGAGGCTGATCAGTCACGATCCATGCGAGAGGCATGCGCGAAGCGACATCCAGCATCACGAGGATGTGGAGCCGCTCCCGGATCTCCTTATCGATTTCATGCAGCGCGCTCTGGTCTTTCTGGCCAAGCCGCTCCCAAACCCCACCCGCCTTGGCCGACACCACGAGCGACGCCTTGCATTCATCGATCTCGACATATTCGCCGATGAGGAGCGCTCGCATGTCCGTGCTGCCCCGGCCGCTCCGTCTGCGGGTTTCTCGCTCCCCAAGCGTCGCGATCGAAAACTCCGTCGGCGTCATGATCCGGTCGCGATGGGCCTTGAGGGTTGCCTGCGAAGGCGTGATCAATGGCCCTAGGCAGTTGCGGGATCGAACTTGGTTTTCAGCCTTGACCAGCACCTCCAGGCACTTTTTCACGGAAGCAACTGAAGGAGCCTTGAGATCAAGGCCGACATCCTCCCACGCCTTCGTCATGAGCTCCCTCAGGCGCGCCGGAAGCCGAGATGTGGCATTTCCTTTCAGGTGGTCAAGCGGGGTTACAGCATCTAGCGGACTTTCTCCAGGGCCGACGCCCCGTGCCGCCCGGGCGTATTTCATCAGCGTTCGCCCGCGGTAGAGCGTCCAGTAGCGTCCCTGACCGCCCCGGGGAGGGGTCAGGTGGATCTTCTCCCCGAGATAATCCTGCGCGATGTCTCGGATACGCTCCCGGTTGGCATCCGCGTATCGGCTCGTGATCTCCGCATCAGGCCGTCCGGTTTTTTGGCGCAGTTCCTCCTGCAGCACATCCATCGCATTTGCGATGGCAAGGTGGAACCTTGCCATTTGCCGTTGCATCACCGGCAAACCTTCGGACGAAACGAACCCCCCTAGTCGGCACTCCAACCGCCGCCCGGTGGTGGGACCCAAGACGTCAACCCGGACGCCAGGGAGCTTCAGTTGATCGACAAGCTGCTCGAAAGAGATGAAAGTCGTCGTTCCCGACGCCGTATCCTCTACCGTATAGCCATGCTCATCCTGGCCGACCACTGTCAGATCGCGGGTGTGAAGGCGCAGCTCAGAGCCCACGGGAATTGCATAACGTGGGACAGGCATCAGCGTCGCACCTCTATGCGCGAGTTTTCCCACAAGACGTGATCCAAGTTCGCATGCAACTTGCGGGCAGCGACGAGACGGTAGCACGCCGCAAATACCCGCGGCTGCGCGAGCGTCACACGGGGGAAGAGGTCCTTCATCATCCAGAGCGTCTTCAATCTGCGCTCCGTGCTCAACGTTATCTCATCGGCCTCAGGATCAGGACTGAAGACGAACTTATGCATGCGGAACAGGTTCTCCCGCCGCTGGCGGGTGTAGTCCTGCGCGTCGACGACGATCATGTCATTCGCTGCTGATTTCGGTGTGGCTGCGTGGATCGCCTGGATGGCGCGAACTGTCTTCGGCTTCTTGAGGCTGTCGCGGTTGCGGACAAAGACGAGGCGGCGGCGTCCGTTGCGTGTCGTTGTCAGCAGGTCATGGGTATAAGAGCGCCCCACGCCGTCTTCATCTTTGTAGCGCACGGTCAGTGGCTGAAAGTGGAGATCATAAACCTGCGAATGAACCAGGACCTCGTGCGCGACAGCAATCTCAGCAGCGCTTTCGCCAATTCCCACCTTCGGCTGCCAGTTGTTGGCTTCGGTCTGATAAGTGATGTGCACCTTGTGCGAAACGGAACTGCGTGCGCTCGGATTGCGCACGCCGTCGAAGGGCAGCACGTCGTGTATTTCCGGAAGGGTGATTGCGCTGGCCTTCGGCAGTTTCGCCGGCGAATAGGCCCAGGTGTCGTGGTCGATTACGACTGTCATGTCTCTCTCCAGCCCTTGCAGCTGATGCTACAAGGGGTTCGTGGTGTTCCCGGGGAAATCGGTCCTTGCCTGATCCGTGTTCGGATTCTACCTAGGCAATGATACCGGGCGATTTCGCCCCAACTCTGCAATGCGCCAGTCATCTGGCGCATTTTTTCTTGTCAGTCTGCTGCTCGGTTGCTAGGGGCCCCCGGGGTGCTGTTCACCGGCAGCTGAAAATCCGGATAATTTCACTCTCTTCATCCTCCAATGAGCTGTCATTCGAAGAACAGTTTACTGGACCAGCGGGCGGCAACCAAGCGCCCGCCAAGTTGATGCCTGTGGAAAACCCCCGTTCATCCATCGGGGAGCGCAACTCCGGTTGCGTCAGATTTGTGGTCGCATGACCGCTAGGGCGGCTTGTCCGATTCAAACTGGAGAGACCAAGGAGATCGGCAACTCCGACGGTGCTTGTTCATCGTGAAGTTCAGGACGTCGATGCTGCGTGCAACCCACCCGCCCAAGTTCGGCACTGCGAGGAGAGGTCTTGGTGTTCAAGCGCGACGGTTGTGGATCTGAACTGCGAGAAATTGAACGGTCTGTCTATGAATCGATTTCAATCATGCCATACCGACCATCATATTGAAATGATTCCTTTTTCTGCGAAAATCTAGGCGAAGTTAGCTTCAGGGTTCCGGTGTGCCGCCAACGCTCCTTGCTCTTGGATCCATGTCGAGATGCAGAGCCGCAGTCTCCGATATGAGCGAACCGACGGGATCCGTGCGGGTTCAACCGATTTTCAGCAGACTGGAAGGGAAACAGGGGCGATGCCCTCTCCGCCGGCCATTACTGGAGCGGTCTGATTTGCGGCGTGCAGTTGGCATTTTCGCAGAGTTCCAAGAGCGCGGACGCTGGCATCGCGCGGCGTGCTGCCGACCCTTCACGACGAAATACCGTGGATGGCGCCGGCGACCGAATATGCCTTTAGTGCTAGGCGCTGGTCCGTGCGCGGCGGTCATCCCGGGGTCCGCCTGCCGCCGGTGATCGTCGACGGACTGCTGTGCATGGGCAAGACGCACTGGGTGCGACGATTGCGTTGGCTGATTGATGCGAGAACTGGCGGCGTTTACGAGCGAGCATTGCGAGGACGCGGCCTGATACCGAGCAATGGGAGGTCTCGCGCCGCTAGATCCCTTTGCGAAGATTCTTGGGACCCTTCAATTTATTGATAAGACGCAATAATATCATTCCCAGGTTGCTTTGGCCTCCGATTTGTGGTCCACTCTATCCATCCCCGAACGAAGCCTCGTGCCTTTCCAACCCCTCGCGCTTTGACGGCGACCGGCCTTCAGTCATTTAACCCGCACGGCTGCGGGATCATCCTGTCCGGTCACGCATGCGCGACCGGCAAGTCGAGGTCTGCCCATGACCAGCTTTCCCTTCATCAAGGCCACATTTCCCGACCCCGACATGAACCCCCGTAGGATGTGCAGGCGACTGGTCCTTCATCTCCTGCGGCTGCGTGCTGCCCGTGCTGGTGTCGACCTGCCAGAGTGTGACGACGAGACGCTCCACGATAAGGCCTGCCAGAACAGGGTGGAGGGCGTCGCGTTGACACGGGAAGACCACAGGCGGGCGAACTCGCGGGCCAACCGGCTCTACCATCGCATCTTGCGTGAGTCCGGACTTGACCACCTGGACAAGACCGACCGGGACCGGTTGTCGGCGCTGCAGGACGGCGTGCACATTGCCCGCATCAGCGACGAGCACCGCGCCGACGATCTTGCAGCAGCGTTGCATGCCGAGATGCCTTGGATGGCGCCGGCGACCGAATATGCCTGGCACGCGATGCGCCGATCGGTTCGCGAAGGCCGACCTGGCTTCCGCCTTCCGCCGGTGATCCTGGACGGCCCTACCGGCATCGGCAAGACGCGGTGGGCCCGGCGGCTCGGCGAACTGGTCGGCGCCTCCAGCACGGTTGTGGATGCGACGGGAGAAGCCACCAGCTTCGGGGTGGTCGGTTGCCAGCGTGGCTGGACGAGCGCGCGCCCCGGTCGGGTGCTGGAGCTCATCCTGATGCGGATGACTGGCAATCCGTTCATCATCATAGACGAACTCGACAAGGCCGGCCATGTCCGGTCCGACAAAGGCCACTCCTTCGGACTGGCCGAGGGGCTGCTGCCTCTCCTGGAGCCTGCCACCGCCGCAGACTGGACATGCCCCTATTTCCGAGTGCGCTTCGACATGTCCTTGGTCAGCTGGGTCCTGTTGACGAATACGGTGTCGCCGGTGCCGGAACCGCTGCTTAGCCGCTGCACCATCCTGCGCCTGAAGGACGTGGATCTTCCCCACCTGATCGGCTTCGCCGAGCGGGAGGGTCGGGCCCGGGCGCTGTCGGAGGCATCAATCCGTTCCATCGCGGACGCCCTTGCGGCTGTTGCGCCTCAGGCACCGGCGCGCCCAAGCCTGCGCACGGTCCTGCGAATGCTCGACCGTGCGGCGGATCTCGAGAACCGGCCGATGGTGATCTGAGTTGGGTATGGATCGGAAACCGTCCCGGAAATGCCGCCCATCGCCGGGCATTGCGCTAACGGATCCTCGGGTCCGTGCCGATGATCGAGGAAACGGACCTGCATTGGAAGGGGGCACCGCAGGGCAGCCTTGCCGTGATCCGGCCACCGGATGTCCCCTGCCTCCGGTTCCGCGCCGGCGGGCGGTGGCTGTTCCCGGCGTTCCGGTTCGATCCCACAGACCAGCGGGTTCTTCCAAGCTTGAACCGGATCATTGCAGCGGCGCCCGCCGCAAGTTGGAGCGAGCGGCGGCTGCTGAACTGGCTGATGCGGACGCAACTCGACTTCGGAACCACCCCTGCCGCCGCGTTGCGGGTCCGTCCGGACGATGTGCTGGAAGCGCATCTGCGACAGAGCGGGCCGCAGGGGCATGGCTGGAACCAACCTGCGGAGGCCGCCCTGCAAGGCGATGACCACTCCGCCACGGATCGTGACAAGGAGGAGACGCATGGTCTACGAGCAGGAGCACATCGACCGCGCCACGGCGCTTCTCGCCGCCATCGAGCGAGGCCCGACGGCGCAGGATCTGGCGACCGCGCCGCTGCTGGTTCTCTGGCAGGCCGCCGTCGCGCAAAGCACGGGACTGCCCCTCCTCTGGGGATGCGTCGCAGGACATCCGCTGCTCAGGAAGGGCTGGATCCACACCTCGCCGCTGATCGCGCTTGGGACGGACCTTGGCTGGGCCAGGACGCGAAGCCGCTGGTATCGGCTCGGCACTCCCCTGAACGAGGTTGAAGAAAAGTTCTCCGCGCATTTCGAGGCGAAGGGGCCCGGATCGCACTACATCCCTGCTTCCTTGTCGGACCATGCGATGCCGATCGTGGGCGAGCGCCTCCACAGGGCGCTCGCGGAGGTGCGGGCCCTCCTCGACGGCATGATTGCGGAGTGAACACGGGTGACCCCGTCGCGGCCGGATCGCGACGGGCATGGAATGCGACCGTTTCGCGAGGAGATCGCCATGACGAAAAGACCGCCTAGGCAAAGCGGGACCCCCGATCAGGATGTCCTGGCGCGGATGCGCGCCGCCCATCCCGCAGGCGCCGCACTGCTCGATCAACACCAAGCAAACGCAAATCTCGCCATGGCTCTGCGGTCGCTCCGCAAGAGCAAGGGGATGACGGCAGCCGACGTCCGGCGCGCGTCGGCGGACCTCGGTCGGCCGCTGACGCCCGGGATGGTCTCCGGGCTGGAGAGCCCGATCGCTGCGTTGCCTGATCTCAATCAGATCGTGCGCTACGCCGCGGCCTGCGGCGCGCAGGTAGAGCTGTCCTTCGTCATCGGGAATACCGATGGCGACGGCGCATGCCGGGTGATCCTGTCCTGAATAACGCTCCCCCGGCATCGGAACTGGCCGGGAGGCGTGGCACGCGACCTTCATGCGATCACCAAGCGCATCGAGCCTGGTCACAATTTTGCTGGCCTAGAAGCAATGCCCGCCCCTGCTCTGGACGGCAGAGGCTCACCGACGTGCACTCCGCCTCAGTCGAAATGCAACTTGGGGCCAGCCCTCGGTCATATCGACACAAAGTGCGGGAAGCCCATTGACGGTCGTGCAGCATGTCGCCACTAGAAGTAGGCTTGAGCGGCCATTCGTCGTCCTATCTCAATCCAAAGCCGGGGCTCCCGCTCGGCATTTGTGCCGAATGGTCTCCCTGACGCGCTGAGCGCGGTCCGGACGGCCAGGTTCGACGACGCGACGCTTTAAAATGCTGTCGTGTCAGCCCCTTTCAGGGCAAGGAGCTTGCGCGCCTCCTCCGGTGTCGCGACCTCCAGTCCCAGTCCCTCAATGATTTGCCGGACGGCACGAACTTGCTGAGCATTGCTCTCGGCCAGCTTGCCCGGGCCTGCCCAGATCGAATCTTCCAGGCCGACACGAACATGGCCCCCCATCGCGGCAGCCATTGCGGCGATGGGCAGCTGGTTGCGCCCGGCGCCTAGGACCGACCAACGATAGCTGTCGCCGAACAGCCGGTCAGCAGTCCGTTTCATGTGCATGACGTCGTCAGGATGCGCGCCGATTCCGCCCATCAGGCCGAAAACTGTTTGGATGAACAGCGGGCCCTGAACCAGACCCGCATCGACGAAGTGCTTGAGATTGTAGAGATGGGCCGTGTCATAGCATTCGAATTCAAAGCGCGTGCCGTTCGCGCCAAGTGTGGTCACAATGTGCTCAATGTCGGCAAAGGTGTTGCGAAAAAGAATTCCCTTGTCGGACAGGTAAGTCCTCTCCCATTCGTGCTGAAGCTGGGCATCGAACCGCTTCAGCATCGGGAAGAGCCCGAAGTTCATCGAGCCCATGTTGAGCGAGGCAAGTTCCGGCTGCCATGTGGCGGCGGGACGAACACGCTCCGCAATGCTCATGGTGGGGGCACCACCGGTGGTGATGTTCACCACACAGTCCGAGCGTTGCTTGATGACCTGAAGAAACGGCAGGAAGGCCTCTGGCGTCTGATCGGGCCGGCCGTCTTCGGGATCGCGCGCGTGCAGATGGACAACCGCGGCACCGGCTTCGGCGGCACCAATGGCGGCCTCGGCAATCTCGCTGGCGGAAACCGGCAGATGAGGCGACATCGACGGTGTGTGGATGGCGCCGGTCACGGCGCAGGTGATGATGACCTTGCGGGGTGCTGCGGGCATGTCAGTCGTCCTTGTCCTGGATATGAGTCAAATGGGTCGCAAGAGCGGCCAATCGTCTATCGCGATTCTGGCTGAGCGCGGGAACATCGTCAGGGTCTAGCATCGCCTCTGCGACGATCTCCGCAACCCTTGCGGTAAACGCCTCCCCACGAGCCGCGTCATCAGCAAGCCGGGCCATGGTCGGGCCATAACGGCTCAGATAATCCGCGACGCCACCGGGTGCGTTCAAATTGATCGTCGCCATGGGCCCCATCAACGTCCAGCGACGGCCAAGACCGTGGGCGATGGTATCATCCAGCCCCTGTGGCGTGACGATGCCCTGTTCGATCATCGACAAGGCCTCGGCAAGAAGCACGGCCTGCAAACGGTTCAGCACGAAGCCGTCAACCTCGCGCGTCAGCCGGACGGGGACCTGCGATACCGCGCGCATGAGCGCCTCTGCCTTGTCCATGACGTCTGGCCGGGTGTCGGGCGACGGGCATAACTCGACCACCGGGATCACATGGGGCGGGTTGACCGGATGGGCGACTAGGATGCGCCCTCGGCCGGCCAGACCCTCTGCGAAGCTGGAGGCGACGAGGGCCGAACTGGACGAGGCGAGAATCACTCCGGGCGGTGCCATTGCGTCCATGCGGGCATAGAGCGCGCGCTTGACGTCGATTTGCTCGGGGCCATTTTCCTGCACCCACTCGGCACCGGTCAACGCCTCTTCAAGCGTGCCAAAGACCTGGACGCGCGACAGGGCGGCGGGATCGTCGCCGCTGACGTCGCAGGTTTCGGACAGTCGGGCGGGCACCTCGTCGCGCACCTCCGGCGAGGGGTCCCACAGCCGGACATCGCACCCGGCACGGGCGAAGACGATGGTCCAGGCCCGCCCTATCAAGCCACAGCCAATCACGGCAATCGTTTTTGTCATCGGTTCTATCCTTCTTAGCCAGTCAGGCGGTGCGGGTGATGCCCTGCTCGGATGTCATTAGATCGTCCGCCGCGTCGCCGATGTCTCGAATGATGGCGGCCTGCAGGGCCGGGCCGTCGCCCTGCCGCAAGGCTCTGAGGGCCGCGTCATGGCTGGCCATCGAGCGGTCGAAATGCAGGGGCGCCGTCACCGCGGTTCGGATCAGAGGGCCGACCCGCAGCCACATGTCGCGGATTACGCCCATCAGCACCGGCCGTTGCGCTGCTTCATATATCAAGGAATGAAAGCGCCAGTTGTTCTCCAGATACATGTCCGCATCCCCCGCATCCGCGGCGCGCTGCATCAGCTGACAGGCATTGCCGATCAGGCGAAGACGCGAGGGCCGCATCCCGGAGATGGCTTGATTTGCGGCGAACCCTTCGAGGTTGATCCTGATGTCGCGGATATCCAACAATTCGGACGCGGACAGGACCGGCACGCGCAAGACCCTGTTTCCGCCGAACACCTCGAGGCCGCCATCGCTTTCAAGCTGGCGCAGCGCCTCGCGCACGGGCGTAACACTGGTGCCCATGACGGCAGCGGCGCGGCGCAGGCTGATCTCTTCGCCGGGGCGGAAGTAGCCGCTGATGAGCGCGTCGCGCAGTGTTGCATAGATCTGCGCCTGGGACGTCTGTCCTTCGCGCAGAGCCAGCGGGCCAAGGCGCGACCATCCGTCCTGCAATGCCGGCGTCGCGGATTCTTCGTTCATTCCGTGATCTCACTTGAAGTCTTTATCTCTCGAAGATGGTTCGCAACCTTCAATCTGTCCAGAGAATTATGGGATTTAATTACGGGTTGACGATTCGCTGTTCCGCCCTTTAGCTAAAGTGAGATCACAGTTTGATCCTTGCTGGTCGATCGAGGGAGGTCGGTTACCAGTTTGCGCACACGGGAGGGAACCGACATGCAGCACTTTACGAAAATCATTCCGGCCGCACTGCTGGCAGCCACAGCCGGCGCGGCGGGCGCTCAGGACAGCCGGTCCTTTGAGGTAAGCCTGCCGCTTGGCCCAGAATCGCACCAGGCCGTCGGTGTTTTGAAGTTTGGTGAAGAGCTAGAGCGGCTGTCCGAAGGACGTCTGACGATCCGTCCCCAATACGACAACGCACTCGGCGCAGAACGTGAGGTGGTCGAGGGAATGGGATTGGGCCTCATCGACATGGGGATCACCTCGACCGGGCCGATGGGCGGGTTCGTGAACGACTTCCTGCTGTTCGATCTGCCCTATATCTTCACCACCCCTGAGGCCGCCTACGGCTTTCTCGACGGCGAGCATGGCGCGGCAATGGCTGCAAAGCTTGAAGCCGACGCGGGTGTGAAGATCCTAGGCTGGATGGAGAACGGCTTTCGCCACAACACCAACAACGTCCGCCCGTTGAATAGCCCTGACGACCTTGCCGGCATCCGACACCGGACGCAGGAAAGCCGCGTTCAGGTCGACACATGGACCGCGCTTGGTGCGAATGCCTCGCCTATGGCGTGGACCGAGGTGTTCACCGCACTCCAGCAGGGCGTCATCGACAGCCAGGAAAACCCGGTTCCGACCATCTATGACGTCAAGTTCTACGACGTGCAGCGCTATCTGAACCTGACGCAGCATGTCTATTCGCCGGCTCCCCTGATGATGGGGGCGCAGTTGTTCAGCTCCCTGTCCGAGGCGGATCAGGCCATTGTCCTGGAGGCGGCGGCCATCGCCACGCCAGTCCAGCGCGAGGCTTCGCAGCGGATGGAGCAGGAATTGATCGACGAGCTTGAAGGCCTGGGAATGACCGTAACGCGCCCGGACCTCGAGCCCTTCCGTGAGCGCGTCCAGCCGGTGATCGATCAGTGGAAGGACACTGTCGGCGCGGAACTGGTCGAAGCTGCACAGGCGGCCTCTTCGTGATGCAGAAGCCGGGGCCGCGATGCGTCGCCCCGGCGGTTCTTTCCTTGGGGGTGCGCGATGCAGACTGTTCTGACGGCGGTGGTGCGCGGGGTTGACGGCCTCAACTGGGTGATCGGATGGCTGATGGCCGCTCTGATGGCCGTGATGACCGTGCTGATCAGCTGGCAGGTTTTTGCCCGCTATGTGATGGGAAACTCGCTGGCCTTTTCCGAAGAGGTCGCACGGTTTTCCACTGTTTGGCTGACGATGCTCGGCGCGGCTTACGCGTATCGCTATGGGGCACTGATCGCGGTCGAACTGCTGCCCGGACTGTTGGGGCGGCGCATGCAGACCGCACTGAAGATAACCGTGGCACTGGCCTCTGCGCTCTTCGCGCTTATCCTGCTGCGCGAGGGACTTGCCATCACCCAACGCGTTATGCCGCAGACAGCGCCCAGCACACGGGTGTCAATGGCATGGCTTTATGCCGCAATGCCTGCAGGGGCGGCAATGATCTTGCTGAACGCAGTGGCCGTCATTGCCGACAGCCTGCGCCCTGCTGAGGTGCGGCCATGACGGCGATCCTGTTTGGTCTGCTTCTTCTCCTTCTACTGGTCGGGGTTCCGGTAGCCTTTGCTTTGGGGTTGGCCGCGATTGCAACGATTTGGCAAGGTGAGCTGATGCCGATGCTGATCGTCCCGCAAGAGATGATCCGCTCGATCAACTCGTTTCCGCTTCTCGCCATTCCCTTCTTCATTCTTGCGGGCAACCTGATGCAGTCGGGTGGCATCTCGCAGCGGCTGGTTGCCTTTTCGCGCACCCTGGTCGGAAGCCTGAATGGCGGGCTGGCGATGGTCGCCATCGTCACCTCAGCCTTCTTTGCAGCCATCTCAGGATCCGGAGCGGCCACGACAGCGGCGGTCGGCGCAATCCTGATCCCGGCGATGGTCGCACAGGGCTACAGCGCCTCCTACGCTGCGGCGAACCAGGCGGCCTCCGGTGCGCTTGGTGTCATCATCCCGCCCTCGATCCCTCTGATCCTCTACGCGATCTCGGCCAATCAATCGGTCGGGGACATGTTCGCGGCAGGGTTTCTTCCGGGCTTCGTCGTGGTCGGCGGGCTGATGATCTTTGCCTGGCTGCACGCCCTTCGCCATCCCGCCGTCCGTGACGCACCGGCGGGGATGAAGGAGATCCTGCACGCCGGTTGGAAGGCAGTGCTTGCCCTGCTGATGCCTCCGCTGATCCTGGGTGGGATCTATGGCGGTGTTGTCACCCCAACCGAGGCTGCGGTGATCGCCGTCGCCTATTCGCTGATCGTCGGGGTCGTCATCTATCGCGAGATGCCATTGAGCGCGCTGCCCACGATCCTGCGCGACAGCGCCATCACCTCTGCGGTTGTGCTCAGCATTATTGCCACGGCAGGGCTTTATGGCCGCATTATTCTGTCACTCCAGGTGCCTGCTGCCCTGTCCGAATTCGTAATCGGTGCGATCAACAGTCCGTGGCTCTTCATCATTCTGGTCAACGTGCTGCTGCTGTTTGTCGGGATGTTTCTGGAGGCCGCAGCAGCGATCCTGATCTTCACCCCGATCCTGCTGCCCATAGCGATCAACTTCGGCATCCATCCGGTTCATTTCGGCATCATCATGGTCGTGAACCTTGCCATGGGCATGTTCACGCCTCCGGTCGGTCTGAACCTGTTCATCGCCTCATCGCTGTCCCGCGTCTCGATCGCGCGCCTGTCGGTCGCGGTGCTGCCCTTCGTGGCACTGATGCTGGCCATTCTCATGATCATCAGCTTCGTGCCATGGCTGTCGCTGGTGCTGACAGGGCGCTGAGCATGCCTGAAAGGAACCTGGAATGAATCTTGAACTGCAAGGCGCGCGCGTCATCGTCACCGCCGGCGCCGGAGGCATCGGTCGCGCGATCGTCGATGCCTTCCAGGCCGAGGGCGCCCACGTCGCCACCTGCGATATCGACGGTGACGCGCTTAAGACGTTGCCGCCGGGCGTTGCCAGCGAAGAGGTCGATGTGTCCGACCATGCCGCGTTAGGCGCCTTCGTTGCTCGTGCGGCGGACCAGCTGGGCGGCCTGGATTGCCTCGTGAACAATGCAGGCATCGCAGGGCCGACCGGTCGGATTGAGGATCTCGACCTGGCCGACATCGAGCGCTGCCTATCGGTCTGCCTGACCAGTCAGTTTGTCACCATAGGTCGCGCGGTTCCCTTCCTGCAGGCCAGCGGCAACCCGTCCATCGTAAACATCTCGTCCCTTGCGGGCAGGCTGGGCTTTCGGTTGCGCAGCCCCTATGCGGCAGCGAAATGGGGGGTCATTGGATTGACAAAATCCATGGCGGCCGAGCTGGGCCCGGACCGCATCCGCGTCAACGCCGTTCTGCCCGGGCTTGTTGCCGGTGAGCGGCAGCAGCGCGTGCTGCAATCCCGGGCCGATGCGCGCGGGACTTCCTTTGCCGAGGCAGAGGCAGAGGCTTTTTCATACACGTCGATCCGCACCTACGTGACCCCGCAGCAGATTGCTGACCAGGTGCTGTTTCTGGCCAGCCCTCGGGGGCAAACCATTTCCGGGCAGGCCATTTCGGTCTGTGGCGATACCGGGATGCTGGGCTGACTCAGCGTTCGCAGATGAAGTGAAGGAAAAATCATGGCCATCCAGCACCTGAAAACCGGCAAGTCCACTGCGGCACGCAACGAAGATGATGTCGGGGTCCGCGCCAGTGTCGAGCGGGCGCTGGCCGAGATAGAGGCGCGCGGTGATGAAGCGGTGCGCGAGATGGCCCAGCGCTTCGACGGTTACGCGCCCGACAGCTTCCGCCTTTCCGACGCCGACATAACCGCGCTGATTGCTCGCGTCTCGCCGCGTGACTTGGATGATATTCGTTTTGCCCAGGACCAGGTGCGCCACTTCGCCGAGGCGCAGCGGGCTTCGATGAAGGACATTGAGATCGAGACCCTGCCGGGCGTGGTGCTGGGGCATCGCAACATCCCGGTGCAGTCCGTGGGCTGCTACGTGCCTGGCGGCAAGTTCCCCATGGTCGCCTCGGCGCATATGTCGGTTCTGACGGCTGCCGTGGCAGGGGTGCCGCGCATCATCGCGGCGACGCCGCCTTTCAAGGGCGAGCCGAACCCGGCCGTCATCGCGGCAATTCATATGGCCGGGGCACACGAGATCTATGTCTTGGGTGGCATTCAGGCGGTCGGGGCGATGGCGCTCGGCACCGCGACCATTACCCCGGTCCATATGCTGGTCGGCCCCGGCAATGCTTTCGTGGCCGAGGCGAAGCGTCAGCTCTACGGTCGCGTCGGCATCGACCTGTTCGCGGGCCCGACCGAGACGATGGTGATCGCCGACGACACGGTGGACGCTGAACTGGTCGCGACGGACCTTCTGGGACAGGCCGAGCACGGCTACAACTCGCCCGCCTGCCTCATCACCGTCTCACGCAAGCTGGCCGAGGGAACGTTGGCTGAGATCGACCGCCTGCTGCAGATCCTGCCTACCGCCGAAACCGCCTCGGTCAGTTGGCGCGACTACGGCGACGTGATCCTCTGCGATACGCATACCGAGATGTTGGAGGTGGCCAACGACATGGCTTACGAGCATGTGCAGGTGATGACGGACCGCGACGACTGGTATCTGGACAAGATGCACAGCTATGGTGCGCTGTTCCTGGGCGCGCGCACCAACGTGGCGAACGGTGACAAGGTCATCGGCACCAACCATACATTGCCGACGAAGAAGGCGGGCCGCTACACGGGCGGCCTGTGGGTCGGCAAGTTCCTCAAGACCCACAGTTACCAGCGCGTGACGACCGACGACGCGGCCGCTCATATCGGAGCCTATGGCTCGCGCTTGTGCCTGCTCGAAGGGTTCGTAGGTCATGCCGAGCAGTGCAACATTCGCGTGCGCCGCTATGGTGGCCGCAACATCCCCTATGGAGGGGCGGCGGAATGACGGACTCTCTGTTCCACCTAAAAGGTAAGCGGGCGCTTGTGACGGGCGCCGGTCGTGGTATTGGACTTGCCATCGCTCAAGCTTATGCCGAACGGGGGGCCGACGTCACCCTCTGTGCCCGCAGCGAAGACGAGTTGGAAGCCGCTGTGCAGGACTTGCGCGGCAAGGGACTCATAGCCGAGGCGATGGTTGCCGACGTCACCGACGTTTCGGCCTTTGCGGCGATTATAGAGGCACGCCCTGCCTTCCATGTCCTCGTCAACAATGCCGGCACCAACCGCCCCCGTCCGATGTCCGACATCACGCCTGAGGACTACGATGTCATTCTTGGCCTGAATTTGAAGGCCGCGATCTTCGTTTTGCAGGCAGTAACGCGGCGGATGCTGGCCCAGGGGGTGACGGGGTCGATCATCAACATGTCCAGCCAGATGGGTCATGTCGGGGCAGCGAACCGTTCGCTCTATTGTGCGTTAAAGTGGGCTCTCGAGGGGTTTACCAAGACAGCTGCGATCGAGCTGGGTCCGAAAGGCATCCGCGTCAACACCATTTGCCCGACTTTCATCGACACACCGCTGACGCGCCCTTACTTCACTGATAGCGCGTTTCGAGATGAGGTTCTGTCAAAAATCAAGTTGGGGCGGCTCGGCACGGTGGACGACATCATCGGCGCTGCCATCTTTCTGGCATCGGACGCATCCGGGCTGATGACCGGCAGCGCGCTGATGCTTGATGGTGGCTGGTCGGCGGGCTGAATCTGTCGTTGGTCAGACGGCTCGGCAAGATTGATCCATGACGGGCCCCTGCTTCCACCCATGTCGCGGCGATCGAAGATCAGGGCCGGTCCATGGAATGAACTGGTCCCCGGCGGGGACGTTGTGACGGGCGCAATGGCGCACTTGCGCAAAACTGGAGTAGTCCTGATGTCTTCGCCCGCGCCAGTTCGTGCGACAGGCAGCAGCGGGACGCGACCAAAGGAAGATATGCCCATGAAATACAGAGAACTTGGCAACACTGGCCGGAAGGTTTCCGAAGTGGGGTTCGGAGCCTGGGCCATTGGTGGGTCATGGGGCGACGTCTCTGAAACGGATGCCCGCAGCGCTCTCCATGCTGCCCTCGACGCGGGCACCACGTTCATTGACACCGCCGATGTTTATGGCGACGGCAGGTCCGAGCGCATCATCGCGCAGGTGCTGAACGAGCGCGGCGGGGCACGTCCCTTCGTTGCGACCAAGGCCGGGCGGCGCCTCTCGCCCCACATTGCCGAGGGTTACACGAAGGAGGCACTGACCAACTTTGTCGATCGTTCGCGAGACAATCTGGACACCGACACCCTCGATCTGCTGCAATTGCATTGCCCACCGACGGAGGTCTTCTACCGTCCGGAGGTGTTCGATGCGCTGGAGGGCCTGGTGCAGGCTGGCAAGATCGGCGCTTACGGCGTGTCGGTTGAGAAAGTCGAGGAGGGACTGAAGGCGATCGAGTATCCCGGCGTCGCATCGGTCCAGATCATCTACAACATCTTCCGCCAACGACCGGCGGATCTGTTCTTCCGCGAGGCCAAAGCCAAGGGTGTTGCCATCATAGCGCGCGTTCCCTTGGCCTCCGGACTGCTGACCGGCAAGATGCGTGCAGACACCAAATTCGCGGCGGACGATCACCGCGCGTTCAATCGCGACGGCGCGGCGTTCGACAAGGGCGAGACCTTCGCCGGCGTGCCCTACGATCTGGCCCTTGAGGTGGTCGAAGAGATCCGCAGGCTAACGCCAGAAGACACACCGCTTGTCCAATTCGCGCTGCGCTGGATTTTGATGGAAGATGCGGTCAGTGTCGTTATTCCGGGCGCAAGGACTGCCGAGCAGGCATCGGCAAACACGTGTGCAAGCGATCTTGCCCCGCTGCCTCAGCCCGTCATGGAGGAGCTGCGAGAGATCTATCGACGCCGGATCGCCCCCTATGTTCATCAGTTCTGGTAGGGACGAACCGGCATGACGCACTCGAGCGTTTGGCCGACACATTTCACGGTCGAACGCTAATTCACCACGTCGACGGATACTCCACGAGACGCAGCGGTTGGAAACACTGCCCGAAAGTGAATTCCGAACTATGCCATTGCTCTGGAAAAACGCGCCCGGCGCTGCGACTCTTACGCGTGGGCTGGCCCATATCCTGCACTTACACCAGAAAGATCGGGCGTTAAGTTCGTGGTGATCATTCGATGGGAGTGGACGGGGGGGCGGGAGCGGCGTGATGGTGCCCCAGCGAGGCAGTGGCTTTATAACGTGGAAACGGCCATTCATCCGCGCCACAGCATCTTAAGCGCCGGGATGGACCTAGAGGGCGGCGAGCGGCCTGACAGTGGTGCAGCATGGCGGCCGCAGCATCGGTTTAATGCAGACGCTTAGCTTGTCCGAGGCCTGATGAGCGCTTCCCCGATGTAGAGGGCGGAAAGCGGGCTCACGCCGGTTAGCATACCAGTTGCAGTATCAGGCTAAAGCGGACATTCGTTAGAGGAGACTAACCGAACCCATGGAGGCTCTCATGTCCAACCGCGCCGTTCTTGTCGTCGATCTTCAGAACGAATACTGGCCGTCCGGCAATCTTCCCTTGCAAGGGATTGAGGCGGCGGCTGAAAATGCCGCACGTGTCATCGCGCATGCGAGGTCCAAGGGTGACCTGGTGGTGAACATCCGCCATGAAGTGCCGGGAGGACCAATCTTCGTGCCCGGCAGCGAAGGGGCGGAGATCAACGAGATCGTCATGCCCCATGGCGACGAGGCTGTTATCACCAAGAATTTCCCCAACTCGTTCCGCGATACCGGCCTGAAAGGCCTCCTCGACGAAAAGGGGATCAAGGATGTGGTCGTGGTCGGCGCGATGAGCCACATGTGCATCGATGCGACCACCCGTGCCGCAAACGATCATGGTTTCAACACCACTACGATCCACGATGCCTGCGCGACCCGCGACATCGAGTTCGGCGGGCAGACCGCCCCCGCCGCGCACGTTCACACGGCGATCATGGGCGCCCTTGCGTTTCTTTACGGCGACGTCATCAGCACCGAAGACTTCCTTCGCAGCTGATACCATCGCCCGGCGCATGAGGTCGGCCTGTGGTGTCTTGGGCAAGCCGGCCGCGTGCCGATACGGCGATCAATCCAAAACCTGCGCGGGGCCCGGTGCTGCGAGAGATCATCAGCGTCAGCTCGTGTCGGCGCCGCCCTTACTATCCCTAACGGATCTTGCCCCGCGCCAAGTGCTCTTGATGACAGGCGGTGCGTTTGCTGCCGCATCCCTGATAGCCGCAGCTCCATGCTGGAAAAATCCTGTCGCCGCGCCTAAAACCGCCAAGATCACCTAGGTCCGCAACACGACAACTTTTGTAGAAACCGGTGGTGTGGCATTCTTGGGGGGTTCGCTGTTGGCCGATCAAGGCAGCCTACCCAGCTTCACGGCGTCTGCCAGCAGTCACCTTAGCAATCCGATGGTTCCCATGCCCATCCCACAGGATAGCCTTGCCGCGGGTGACGCGGTAATCGTGACGCCACGCACCTGCACTTGGATCTGGCATTCCTGGGCGATTCGCTGTTGGCCGATCAAGGCAGCCTACCCGGCTTCACGGCGTCTGCCAGCAGTCACCTTAGCAATCCGATGGTTCCCATGCCCATCCCACAGGATAGCCTTGCCGCGGGTGACGCGGTAATCGTGACGCCACGCACCTGCACTTGGATCACTGGGATGATGCCGCAAAAGGCTGCGGTTGCGCGCGACAAGCCGCTCTTGGCGCAAAGCGAGCATAAGGCAGAACTGATCCGGGCCGATGGCGTCACCGATGTTCACGTCCTGACCGAGGCGACGGAGTCCAACGGCGTCCAGCTGATCAAGACGGTTTGATTAGATGCCTTCGCTCTATTGCTGGATTGCAGATCGAGCCCGGCCGCCGATGTGCGAGTTTGGATGATCGCCATGCCGAGCGCCAGGCGGCTGCTTTGTCGCCCGCATCGCTTCCCTTGGCCGGCCATTTTCGCTGCGCCACGCTTCGACGGCAGCATTGCGAAGACCGCACAGCAGCGCCCGCCGGGTGGGCATCGTCCGCATAGGGCGGATCATCGCAAAGAGCACCGGCAGGCGCAAATAGCTACTGCTGCATGCCCTCTGAAAGGAAGCGACAGGCTGATCCGATGCTGACGCTGATCCAGAGCTACCTGATATTCGCCAGCTGTCGGGGCGACACATTTGGCACCTTGGTAGGGTTGTTACCCGCGCCGCCGTGATTTCGCCACCTTTGCCCGAGATCGAGATTGCGCTGCGCCTAGTGGCACAATAGCTCATCGGAATGCAGTTCCATATCACTTCCACCATCGGCCCCGTCCTTTTTCTCGACGACCTCGACGGAGGTCTGATGCGGCTGTCGGCGCTGTTCATCACGCCAGCGGGCGAAGCCCCTCTGCCGGTCCTCCTGCTGGAGGCGGGTGAGGTGGCACCCGCCTGCCTGGCCCTCTTTGACCAAGCCGCGGTCTGGCGCGCACGCTTCACGCTGCCTGCGGATCGGATGTCATCTTATGCATGGAACGGAGAGACCTATCAGGTCGCGAGCGACCTGACGGGCGACCTGCGCCTTGCCTATGTCTCGTGCAACGGCGAAGAGGTCGGTGACATGGCCCGCGAAGGGTCCGAGCGCAACGCCATGTGGGCGCGCCTGCGCGACGAACACCGCCGCAGCCCCTTTGCCCTGATGCTGCATGGCGGCGACCAGATCTATGCCGACGAGGTCACCCAGGGCCACGAGCTTAGCGACCACTGGCCCGACACGCTGCCGCCCGACCCGTCGCAGGCCGCGCTGGCTGATCTGCGCCGCCACCTGCGCCAGGGGTTCTTCGACCGGTATGCCGCGATCTATGCCGCGCCGGAGATGGCCTGGCTGGCCGCGCGTGTGCCGTCGCTGATGCAGTGGGACGACCACGATATCTGCGACGGATGGGGGTCGCTGCGCCGGTCGCGGACCTATTCGCCGGTCGGGCAGACCCTGTTCGCGGCGGCGCGGGAAAGCTGTCTGATCTTTCAGCACGCCGCCACAGACGGCGACCTGCCCGCCCGCTTCGCCGATCCTGACGGGCGGCATCTTGGCTGGGGGGTCCACGCGCCGGGCCTGCGCATCCTGGCCCCCGACCTGCGGTCGGAGCGAACGCGGCGGGCGATCATGGGACCGGGTGGCTGGGCGATGATGGAAGCCGAGGCCGCGCGCCGCACCCCAGGCCACACGCTGCTTATGTCCAGCGTTCCGTTGCTGGGGCCGCGCCTGTCGGTGCTGGAGACGCTGATGGTCGCCATTCCAAGCATGCAGAAATATGAGGATGACCTGCGCGACCAGTGGCAGAGCCGGGCGCATCGTGAGGAATGGCGGCACATGCTGCGCCTGGTCCAGGTCATGGTCGACCATGACGGGCATGACCTGACCTCGATCTCGGGCGAAATCCACCTTGCGACCCGCGCGGTGATGGACCTGGGGCAAGGGCGTCACCTGAACCAGCTAGTGGCCTCTGGCGTGGCGCATCGGGCGCCGCCGAAGGGCTGGGCCGGGTTTCTGGGCGCGCTGGCCAGTCTGGGAGAGAGCCCGTTGCGCGGCCATCCCATCAAGATCAGGCCGCTGCCCGGCCAGTCTGCCCGCTATGTCGCCGAGCGCAATTATCTGGTCCTTGAACGCTGCGCTGGAGGTTGGGCGGCGCGGTGGGACCTGGAGGCCGGCGGCATGACAGGGCCATTGCCGCTGTAACCGATGGCGGGCAAAGTGCAGCGTGTGACGCCACGGCCTCGCCGTTTGATCAGGCTGCGGTGAGACAGAGTGGGTCTTTGACCAGGACCGATAAGTAGACGCTTCCAAACCAATGCTGCCAGCAAAGCCGCTTTGCTATCTGCGCACTCGGTCGTCAGAATTGCTACGCCAGCGCCTCGGCCGAAGTGCATCTGAGCGTCAACTTAGGGTCTGTCAGACCCCAGGTTGACGCAAACCACAGGCACCAGGCGGCGCATGGACATAACGCGG
>NZ_SUNH01000033.1 GCF_005048265.1 Paracoccus hibiscisoli | reverse complement strand
CCCGTTCTGTCACCAGCTTCACAGCCTCAAACTTGAACTCCTTCGAGAACTTCCGTCTCACCATGTCCGATCTCCAGTCCCTTGGTCACGATCTTATCTTCGTGTCCACGAAACCGGCAGCAGCTCAGATCCGATTGATGCCTGAAGGCCCCCCTCGCGGCGCAAGAGGACGAAGAGCCGGCGATAACCGAAGCGTCGGCGTTCGTTGGCCAGCTCCCGCAACCAATCGCCCAGCACCGTGTCCGGCGCACGGCTCGCGCGTCGTAGCGGACCACCTTGCGATCCGCTCTGACAATCCGGCACGCCCGCCGTTCCAAGAGCCCGAGCAGGGCATTCAGATGCGCGACCGCCTCGCGCTTCACGGCAGGCGTCACCACTTTTTTGAAACCAGCTCCTTCATCGCAGCCAGATCCAGCATCTGCTCGGCCAGAAGCCTCTTCAGCTTCGCGTTCTCATCCTCGAGCGTCTTCAGCCGCTTGGCCTCCGACACCGTCATGCCGCCGAACTTGGCCTTCCAGTTATAGACGGTGCCTTCCGACATGCCGTGCTTGCGGCACAGGTCAGCGCACTTCGCGCCGTCGACGTATACGTCGACCGTGCTCGCCAAGGATGCCGATGATCTGCTCATCCGTAAACCTTGTGCGCTTCATTGTCCGTCCTCAAGTTGGGGCGGACTCTAATCGGCCGTGGAGGAAAAATCCCGTGACAGGTCAATCGCCAGCAGAGGGGATGAGCAATGACAGCTGAGCTTCCACATATTCCAAGAGACAATGTTTGATTCTACGTGAACGCTTCTCGTTCAGAATGCCTTGCTCGAGAGATGCAGTCCGAGATCGGTCCGCTCCACCCGTTTTTTAATTTCTCAGACAAGCTTGCTGTGATTGCGAAATGCGCCGCGAACGATGATGGTCTGGTGCTTGATACAGAAGACGAACGCAGTGTGCCCTGTGTGCACGTAACTTGGTCTGGCAAACATGATCAGATCCCAACGAAATTCCCTTCATTCCTGAAGATACCAGGTGGGAATCTGCCCCGATTTTTGCGTGACTACTAAACTATGACCCTCTTGTCTGTCCCGCATAGCAGACGGCGACTATAGGGCAACAATGCCACCTTGACGAACCCTCCCCCAATAAAGAGAAGCCCCGGCGCAGGGAACGCCGGGGCATCAGAGAGGGAGGGGTGTGGCCGCATCCGCCGACCACTGGGCTTCGGTATCAAAACGCCGCACCCTGCTACCGGTTCCCACGCTTTTTCACTGCGCAGAAACCTGCCGAAAGGGCTTAGGCGACCAGGCGATAGCCGCCCGATTCCGTCACCAGCAGACGTGCGTTCGAGGGGTCGGGCTCGATCTTCTGGCGCAGGCGATAGATGTGGGTTTCCAGCGTATGCGTGGTCACGCCCGCATTGTATCCCCAGACCTCGTGCAGCAGCACGTCGCGGGCCACCACCCCGTCCTGCGCGCGGTACAGGAACTTGAGGATGTTGGTTTCCTTCTCGGTCAGGCGGATCTTGCGGTCCTTGACGTCGATCAGCATCTTCATCGACGGCTTGAACGTGTACGGCCCCAACTGAAAGATCGCGTCCTCGGACTGCTCATGCGTGCGCAGCTGCGCGCGCAGGCGGGCCAGCAGGACGGGAAACTTGAACGGCTTGGTGACATAGTCGTTGGCACCCGCATCCAGGCCCAGGATCGTGTCGGCATCGGTGTCATGACCGGTCAGCATCACGATGGGGCATTTGACGTTCAGCTTGCGCAGCTTCTTGCACAGCTCTCGCCCGTCGGTGTCGGGCAGGCCCACATCCAGCACCACCAGGTCAAAGATGGCGTTCTTGGTGGCCTCGACCGCCTCGGCGCCGTTGCCGGCCTCGGTCACGTCGAAATCGTCGGTCGCGACCAGCTGTTCGGCCAGCGCCTCGCGCAGGTCTTCCTCGTCATCGACCAGCAGGATCTTCTTCAGTCCGGCCATGATTGCCTCCTTTGCGTTGTTGGACAAGGAGTTGGGCCCGGACGCCGCGTCCGTCCAGCGTCATGTGCGAATTCTCACATGGAGTTGTCGGATCGGTGCGCTATGTTTCAGACTGTTTCAAGAATGCGTGTCCCATGACCCTGATCCCGACCCTGCCCGAGACCATCGCCCGCGCCCGCGCCGACCTGCGCATGGGCCTGCCCATCGCCCTGGGCGACCATCTGGCCGCCGCGGTCGAGACCCTGTCGCCCGAACGGCTGGCCGATCTGCGCGCGCTTGGCCCCGCGGTGCTGGCCCTGACCGGGCGGCGGGCCGAGACGCTGAAGGCGCGCGCCTATGACGGCGATCTGGCGCGGGTGGCGCTGCCTGCGGGGGCCGATCTGGTTTGGTTGCGTGCGCTGGCCGATCCGGCGGGCGATCTGATGACACCGCTGAAAGGGCCGCTGACGACGCTGCGCGAGGGGGATGTGTCGGCCCACCGCGCCGCGCTGGCGCTGGCCAAGTCGGCGCAGCTGCTGCCCGCGATGCTGCTGGTGGCGGCGCCCGCGCAGCCGGGGTTGACCGCGCTGCCGCCCGGCCCGGTGCTGGCGCAGCTGGCGGCCGAGACGGCGATGGCCCCGGTCGCCGCCGCCCGCTTGCCGCTGCTGGCGGCCGAGCGGTCGCGCCTGCATATCTTTCGCCCCGATGACGGGGCCGAGGAGCATTACGCCATCGAGATCGGCGACCCGCCCCGCGACGCGCCCGTCCTGGCGCGGCTGCATTCGGCCTGTTTCACCGGTGATGTGCTGGGCAGCCTGAAATGCGATTGCGGGCCGCAGCTGAACGCCGCCCTGGCCGCGATGGGGCAGGCGGGGGCGGGGGTGCTGCTCTATCTGAACCAGGAGGGGCGGGGCATCGGGCTGGCCAACAAGATGCGCGCCTATGACCTGCAGAACCAGGGATTCGACACGGTCGAGGCCAATCACCGCCTTGGCTTCGAGGATGATGAGCGTGATTTCCGCATTGGGGCGGCGCTGCTGCGGCGGTTGGGGTTCGAGGCGGTGCGGCTGATGACCAACAACCCGCGCAAGGTCGCGATGATGCAGGCCCATGGGATCGCCGTGCCGGAACGGGTGCCGCTGATCGTGCCGCCGAACCGCCACAATGCGGGCTATCTGGACATCAAGGCGCAGAAATCGGGGCATCTGCTGTGAGCGCCATGGTGCTGACCCGACAGGGCCTTCTGTGGCGGGGGCGGCTGTTTCCCTGCAGCATCGGCCGCGCGGGCGTCACCGCGACCAAGCGCGAGGGCGATCACGCCACGCCTGCGGGCATCCTGCGCATCACCGGGCTGTGGTATCGCCCCGACCGCCTGGCGCGGCCCGCGCCCTGGGCGCGGGCGATCGGGCCGGGCGATCTGTGGTGCGATGACCCGGGCCATCCGGCCTATAACCGCCACGTCCGCGCGCCCCTGGCGGCCAGCCATGAGCGGCTGCGCCGGGCCGATCCGCTGTATGACCTGATCCTGACGACGGATTGGAACGCGGATGGGGTGCCGGGCCGCGGTTCGGCGATCTTCCTGCATCAGTGGCGCAGGCCCGGTACCGGCACCGAGGGTTGCATCGCCTTCGCGCGCCCCGATCTGATGCGGATCGTCCGGCAGGCCCGGCCGGGAACGCGGCTGGTCATCCCGCGCGCCCTGGGCGGCTGAGGCGGCCTCAGCCGGTCACTCGCGCCCCGAAGATCGCCGAGCCGACCCGCACATGGGTCGCGCCATGGGCGATGGCGGCCTCGAAATCGGCGCTCATGCCCATCGACAGGCCGGGCAGGCCATGCGCCTGCGCCAGATCGCGCAGCAGGCGGAAATGCGGCACCGGGTCCTGATCCTCGGGGGGGATGCACATCAGGCCCTCGGGGCGCAGGCGCAGCTCAGCGCACAGCGCCAGAAAGCCCGGCAGTTCATCCGCCAGGATCCCCGCCTTTTGCGGCTCGTCCCCGGTATTGACCTGCACGAAAAGCTGCGGATGGCGGTCCTGTTCGCCCATCTGGGCGGCCAGCTTGCGCGCCAGGGTCACGCGGTCCAGCGTGTGGATCGCGTCGAACAGCTGAACCGCCGCCCGCGCCTTGTTCGACTGCAGCGGGCCGATCATGTGGACGGATGCGGCGGGATGCGCCTGGCGCCATGCGGGCCATTTGCCCTGCGCCTCCTGGACGTAATTTTCGCCGAAGACGGTGTGGCCTGCGTCCAGCACGGCCTCAACCCGCTCGGGGGGTTGCAGCTTGCTGACCGCGATCAGCGTGACGCTGCCCGGCGCGCGCCCGGCTGCGATTTCGGCCGCGCGGATGCGGCGGGTGATGTCATCCAGTCCCATGGCCCTACCTGACAAAAAGAAAAGAGCGGGCGCAAGGCCCGCTCTTTCCATGGTGACGTTTGATCGCGAAGGATCAGAAGTCGAAGCGGACACCGAAGTCGCCGCGGACGTTTTCGTCGTAGCCACGCTCCAGAGAGCCGGCCAGGTAGGCGCCGCCCAGGTCGTAACGAGCGCCGATCCCGAATGCATTGTCGGTCTCGTTGCCGGCCGCATCGTTGTTGGCGACATAGGCGCTGATCGTGGTCAGCGGTGCGACAACATAGTCACCATACAGAACGAACGTCTTGCCCTGCTCGACGTTCGCGGTGCCCGTGCGGATGCCATCAACGACAACCGGTTTGTTCGCAACGCCGTTGTCAATGTAGCTCAGACCAACGCCGTTCTCGGTGCCTGCCAGGGTGTAGTACGCGCCAAGGAAATACTGATCGTTGCCGTCAATGCTTTTGCCGTCCTTCAGGGCAGCTGCCGACAGAGCAACATCATTCCAGTCGTAGTCGACCGAGATGCTGATTTCTTCGTCGGCGTCAGTCAGACCGGTCTGGTCCGCGTCAACGTAGGAGAAGCGTGCTTTCAGTGCGTCAACTGCATACTCGACCGAGACGCCAAGGCGGTTGTTGTTGGCGCCGTAGCTTTTCGACTCGTAGGCATAGAAATCACCCATCGGGTTGCCGAACGAACGGCTGATCAGGCCCACTTCCGATGCGTACAGCAGGCCGGCGTTGTCGAAGGCGGTGCCGACGTTGCCCACGGCAACAGTAAAGCCGCTGGCGGTCACATAGATTTGGCCCGGCGAGACGCGGTCAATACCGCTGTCGCCCTGGTCCCACTGCAGGCGCAGACGCGCACCGAAATCAACGCCCTGATCGGTCGAGGTCGTAGCGTGCACGTTCAGGCGAACGCGTGCAGAAACCTGCGTCTCGTTTTGCGAAGTGAGCACGTCATCAACGAAAGTGCTGCGGCCTTCTTCATAGTTCACGGCCGTACGGCCGTAGCCCGAGATGGTGACGTCTGCAGCGGCGATGCCGGCGGTCATGACCAGCGCGGTCGAGGCGATCAGAGCCTTTTTCATGGTGGTGTTCCCTCTTGTCTCTCTGTTGCCCAAGCCGGCGGTCCCGCCCTGGGTATGCAATTTGTTTCACCCTTTCGCGATTGTGATGCAACGGAATCAAGCGCGCCCTGATTTCTTTGCCCATTTCCGTGATGCACTTGCGCCACACTTTGCCCGGCGGTGGGCCGCCGGGCCTGCGCGGCCCCTGTCTGTGCGGCCCCAAATCGCTTGTTTCGCCGGGCGGTTCCGGGCTAATGCTGGCCGCGACGACACTGACCTTCGGGGGACCAGGATGACCTATGCACGCGCCGCGCGCCTGCTGATCGCCACGACGCTTTGCGCGGGGCTTGCCGCCTGCGGCTCGTCGGCGCGCAACACCGGGCCTGCGGGCGGCACCATGTTCGACGGCCCCGACATGGGCGCCGGTCAACGCGGCACGCGCATTCAGGATCTGCTGCGTCGCTCGGGGAATCCCGATCAGATGGTCGGCGTGAACAAGTACCTGTGGAATGCCAGCCTGGACGTGCTGAACTTTCTGCCGGTGCAGACGATCGACCCGTTCACCGGGGTGATCCAGACCGGGTTCGGCACGCCGCCGGGCGGGGGGCGGTCCTATCGCGCCACGATCCAGATCAGCGACCCGGCGCTGGATGCGCGCAGCCTGCGCCTGTCGCTGCAGGGGCCGGGCGGCGGCGCCGTGGAACCCGGCACCGTGCGCGCGGTCGAGGACGCCATCCTGACCCGCGCCCGCCAGCTGCGCCTGCAGGACGGTCGCCTGTAAGGGCATCTGGACCCGCAGGGGTCGGGCGTATAGACCCTGCGGGCAACGAATGACGCCCGAGGTTCCCCATGCCCTATGATCCCGCGACAAGCGAAGCCCGTTGGCAGACGGCCTGGGCCGATGCCGGCACATTCGCCGCCATCCGCGACGAACGCCCGAAATATTATGTGCTGGAGATGTTCCCCTATCCCTCGGGGCGCATCCATATGGGCCATGTGCGCAACTATACGATGGGCGACGTGGTGGCGCGGTTCAAGCGCGCGCAGGGATTCAGCGTGTTGCATCCGATGGGCTGGGACGCCTTCGGCATGCCGGCTGAGAACGCCGCGATGGAACAGGGCGGCCATCCGCGCGACTGGACCTATGCCAATATCGCGACCATGCGGGATCAGTTGAAGCCCCTGGGCCTGTCCATCGACTGGAGCCGCGAATTCGCGACCTGCGACGACGCTTATGTGGCGCAGCAGCAGGCGCTGTTTCTGGACATGCTGGAGGCCGGGCTGATCACGCGCAAGTCGGCGCAGGTGAACTGGGACCCGGTCGACATGACCGTGCTGGCCAATGAACAGGTGATCGACGGCAAGGGCTGGCGTTCCGGCGCGACGGTCGAGCGGCGCGAGCTGACGCAGTGGTTCTTCAAGATCAGCGATTACAGCGATGAGCTGTTGGAGGCGCTGGACGGGCTGACCGGCTGGCCCGAGAAGGTGCGCCTGATGCAGGCCAACTGGATCGGCAAGTCGCGTGGGTTGCAGTTCCGTTTCGCCACGGTCGATGCGCCGGCGGGTCATGAGGCGATCGAGGTCTATACGACCCGCCCCGACACGCTGATGGGGGCCAGCTTCGTCGCGCTGTCGCCGGACCATCCCTTGGTCAAGGAGCTGGCGGCCACCCGCCCCGAGATTGAGGCCTTCCGCGACGAATGCCGCAAGATCGGCACCACCGAGGAGGCGATCGAGACCGCGCCCAAGCTGGGCTTCGACACGGGCCTGACCGTCGCCCATCCGCTGGACGCGGAGTGGCACCTGCCGATCTGGATCGCGAATTTCGTGCTGATGGATTACGGCACCGGCGCGATCTTTGGTAGCCCCGCGCATGACGAGCGCGACCACGAGTTCGCCACGAAATACGGCCTGCCGGTCCGCGCGACCTTCGGGGAACGCGGCATGGATCAGGCCGCGGCGGATGCGCTGGTCGCCAAGGCGCCCTTTGTTCCGGCCAAGGCCGAGACCGTGACCTATGTCCGCGGATTTGCCGGCGAGGCCGACCAGACCGGCGAGGCCGCCGTGGATGCCGCCATCGCCCATGCGGAAGGCGCGGGCTATGGCGAGGGCGTGACCAAGTTTCGCCTGCGCGACTGGGGCATATCGCGTCAGCGCTATTGGGGCTGTCCGATCCCGGTCGTGCATTGCGACAGCTGCGGGACAGCCCCCGAGGCGAAGCAGAACCTGCCGGTGCTGCTGCCGCAGGATGTGAGTTTCGACGTGCCGGGCAACCCGCTGGACCGCCACCCGAGCTGGCGTCAGGCGACCTGCCCCAAATGCGGCGGGGCAGCGCGTCGGGAAACCGACACGATGGACACCTTTGTCGATTCGTCCTGGTATTACGCGCGGTTCACCTCGCCGGGGGCGGATACGCCGACCGACCGAGCCGATGCGGATTACTGGATGAACGTGGACCAGTATATCGGCGGCATCGAACATGCGATCCTGCACCTTCTGTATTCGCGATTCTTCGCCCGGGCGATGGTCAAGACGGGCCACCTGCCCGAGGCCGCGGGTGAGCCCTTCGATGCGCTGTTCACCCAGGGCATGGTCACGCACGAGATCTATCGCACCACCGATGATCGGGGCCGCCCTGTCTATCACCTGCCCGAGGACGTGACGGACGGGAAACTGGCCGACGGCACGGCGGTCGAGGTGATCCCCTCGGCCAAGATGTCGAAATCGAAGAAGAACGTCGTCGATCCGGTCAATATCGTCGAAAGCTTTGGCGCGGACACCGCACGCTGGTTCATGCTGTCCGACAGCCCGCCCGAGCGTGACGTGGAATGGACCGCCGCAGGAGCCGAGGCCGCGTTCAAGTTCCTGTCCCGCGTCTGGCGCCTGGCCGATGAGGTCCCCGAGGGGGGCGACGACGCCGACCTGACGCGCGCGGCGCATCGTGCCATCGCCGATGTCACCAAGGCGATCGAGGGATTCGCCTTCAACAAGGCGGTCGCGAAGTTGTATGAACTGGCCAATGCGGTGGCGAAATCGCAGGCGGGCGGAGAGGCGCGCCGCGCGGCCCTGCGCATCATGGCCCAGCTGATGGCACCGATGGTGCCGCACCTGGCCGAGGAGGTCTGGTCGAAATCGGGCGGGCAGGGCATGGTCGTCGATGCGGGCTGGCCCGTGGCCGACCCCGCGATGCTGGAGGATGACAGCGTGACCCTGCCCATCCAGATCAACGGCAAGCGCCGGGCCGAGATCACCGTCCCCAAGGACATGCCCAAGGACCAGATCGAGGCCATGGTGCTGGCCGACGATACCGTCCTGCGGTTCCTGGAGGGGGCTGCGGTGAAAAAGCTGATCGTGGTGCCGGGGCGGATCGTCAATGTGGTCGCCTGATCGCCGCGCGGTCCTGCTGGGCCTGCTGGCCGTATCCGGGCTGGCGGCCTGCGGGCTGTCGCCGGTCTATGGGCCGGGCGGGGGGGGCGGCAGACTGTTCGGCAAGGTCCGCCCGCGCGACCCGGACACGCCGCTGGACTTTGTCTTCAACCGCCGCCTGGCCGAGCGTTTGGGCCCCGAGGATGCGGCCGTCTATGACCTGGATTATCAGATCAACGCGGGCGTCGTGGCGCAGGCCATCACCCCGGATGAGGTCACGACCCGCTATTCGCTGAACGGCACCGCTGATTTCGCGCTGACCGGGCCGGGGGGGGCGGTGATCACGCAGGGGCGGGTCAGCAGCTTTACCTCTTATTCCACGACCGGCACGACGATCTCGACATTGGCGGCCGAGGGCGATGCGCGCGAGCGGCTGGCCCTGATGCTGGCCGATCAGGTGGTGACGCGCCTGCTGGCCGCTGCCCGCTCCCTGCCGGATTGACGCCATGCTGCTGAAAGGGGCCGAGATCGCGCGCTATCTGGCCCGCCCCGACCCCTCGCGGCCGGGGGTGCTGATCTATGGGCAGGACGCGATGCGCGTGGCGCTGAAACGGGCCGAGGTCGTGCGTGCGCTGGCCGGCGACAAGGCCGATGAGGAGATGCGCCTGACCCGGATGCCCGGCGCGGGCCTGAAAAAGGACCCCGCCCAGCTGATCGACGCGGTGCGCGAGGTGGGGTTCTTTCCCGGCCCCCGCGTGGTCGTGGTCGAGGACACGCCCGATCTGGCCACCGACGCGATCCGCGATGCGCTGACCGGCTGGCGACAGGGGGATGCGGTGATCGTGGTCACCGCGGCCAGCCTGTCCAAGTCGTCATCCCTGCGCCGCCTGTTCGAGACGCATGGCCAGGCGGTGACCGCCCCCATTTATGACGATCCGCCGTCGGAGGACGAGATCGCCCGCTGGCTGGCCGAGGCCGGCCTGCGCGAGGTGCCGCGCGACGCGATGCGCGAACTGGCCCTGCTGGCGCGCGCGCTGGACCCCGGCGATCTGCGCCAGACGGTCGAGAAGATTGGACTGTACAAGTATCAGGACCCCGCCCCCCTGACGGTGGACGAGATCGCCCTGCTGGCCCCCGCCACCATTGAGGCCGACATGGACGAGCTGATCCACACCGTCGCCGAACGCCGCGAGGAGGATTTCGGCCCCCTCATGCGGCGGATCGAACATCAGGGCATCCAGCCCGTGGCCCTGTGCATCGCGGCGCTGCGCCATTTCCGGGCGCTGCATCTGGCGGCTGCCGATCCGGCAGGGCCGGGGGTGGCGCTGGCCCGCGCGCGGCCGCCGGTCTTTGGCCCGCGCCGCGACCGCATGACCCGCCAGGCGCAAAGCTGGGGCATGGGCCCGTTGGAGGAGGCGGTGTCGCTGCTGCTGAGCACGGACATGACGCTGCGATCCTCCAGCCGCGCGCCGCAGATGCCGCTGGTGGAACGCGCGCTGCTGCGCCTGGCGATGAAGCCGCGGGGGCGGCGGTGAGCCTTGCGCTGGTGATCGGGGCCGGGCCTGCCGGGCTGATGGCGGCCGAGGCGCTGATGGCGCGGGACCGGCAGGTGGTGGTGGTCGATGCCATGCCCACGCCCGCGCGCAAGTTTCTGATGGCGGGGAAGTCCGGGCTGAACCTGACGCGCGACGAACCGCTTGCGGCATTCGGCGCGCAGATCGCGGGGGCTGAGGGGCGCGACTATCTGGCGACGGAGGCCGGGATCTTCGGCTCGCAGGCGGTGCGGGACTGGGCCGAGGGCCTGGGCATCGCGCTGTTCGCCGGGTCGACGGGGCGGGTGTTTCCGGTGGGCATGAAGGCCTCGCCCCTGCTGCGGGCTTGGCTGGCGCGGCTGCGCGCGGGCGGGGTGGATCTGCGGTCGCGCTGGCGGTGGGTCGGGCTGGAGGGCGGGTTCGTCTTTGACACGCCCGACGGGCGCCAGGTGCTGCGCCCCGATGTGACGGTGCTGGCGCTTGGCGGGGCCAGTTGGCCGCGTCTGGGGTCGGATGCGGGTTGGGTGCCGATTCTGGCCGGGGCAGGGGTCGCCATCGCGCCGTTCCGCCCGGCCAACATGGGGTTTCGCGTTGACTGGTCGCCCGCGATGGCGCGGCTGTACGGTGCGCCGGTCAAGGGTGTCGCGATCCGCGCGGGTGACAGTGTCAGCCGTGGCGAATGGGTCATCACCCCCGACGGTATCGAGGGCGGCGGCGTCTATGCCGTCGCGGCCCTGATCCGTGACGGGCAGGCGGCCCATGTCGATCTGGCCCCCGATCTGGACAGGGCAGCGCTGGCGCGGCGCTTTGCGCAGCCGCGCGGAAAGCTCAGCCTGGGCAACTGGCTGCGCCGCATTCTGGGCGATCCGGCGCGGGTCGGGCTGCTGCTGGAATGGGGACGGCCCTTGCCGGACACCGCCGATGGCTGGGCCGCGCGGGCCAAGGCGTTGCCGCTGCGCCATGCCGGGCCGATGGGGCTGGAGCGGGCGATCTCATCCGCCGGGGGAATCACCGCCGATGCGCTGACGCCTGATCTGGAGCTGCGCGCCCTGCCCGGCGTCTTTGCCGCCGGAGAGATGCTGGACTGGGAGGCGCCGACGGGCGGCTATCTGCTGACCGCCTGCCTGGCCACCGGCCGCCGCGCCGGAGAGGCCGCGGCCGCGCGCCTTCAAAGCGCCATCGCGCGCTGATAGGCGGGCCGCTGGCGGATGCGGTCCAGGTAATCGGTCAGCTTGTGTTCCACCACCGGAAAGCGCGCCGTCAGCGCCCAGTCCAGGCAATGCGCCAGGATCAGGTCAGGCACGGTCATCCGATCGCCCATCAGGAAGGGGCCGTCGGACATGCGGTGGATCAGCGTGCGCTGGCTGGTCTCGAACTCCCATCGCAGGGTGTTCTTGATCGCGCCAAGGCGCATCTCCTCGGGCAGGATAAAGCTGTGGCGTGCGGCCAGCCACAGTGCCGCGTCGAATTCGTCCAGCAGGAACTGGGTCAGGCTGTCCTGGCGCGCCCGGTCCAGCGTGCCCGCGGGATGGGTCAGGTCGCCATGGCGGTCGGCCAGATAGGTCAGGATCGCGGTCGAATCGGTGATCGGCGTGCCGTCGTCGATCAGGACCGGCACCTTGCCCGCCGGGTTGAACTGCGCCACGCCGTCGCTGCGCGGATTGGCGGGGATGTGCTCGTAGGGTTGGCCCAGCTCCTCCAGCATCCACAGGACGCGCAGGGCGCGGGACTTGGCGGTGCCGATGACGCGGTACATGGGGGTCCTCCTGACCGTTGAACGGACAGAAGGCCCCGGCCCCGCGCCCGCGTCAAGCGCGGCGGCAGGCGACCAACTGCTGGCGATACATCTCGGATCGCTGGCCGACCTGGCCCGCGACGCGCATCAGCCACGGCTTTTGCCGGTGGCTGCCGCGAGAGAACCCGCCGCGACCCTCGTGATAGGCCAGGTATTGCGACGTCGCGTCATGTTTGGACAGGCCCAGCTGGCGTTGGGTGCCGTCCATGTACCAGCCCATGAAATCGGTGGCGTCGCGGATGTTGTCGCGCTGTGCCCGGCGGTTGCCGCTGTTGCGCTGATACTCCTCCCAGGTGCCGTCCAGGGCCTGGGAATAGCCAAAGGCGCTGCTCTGGCGACCGATCGGAATGACGCCAAGCGCGTATTGATGGGGCGTGCGCGCATCGCCGATGAATTTCGATTCCTGATACATCGTCGCCATCTGCACATGCACCGGAACGCCCCATTTCCGTTCTGTCGCACGCATCGCGCGCAGATAGGCGGGCCGTTCCGCGGCGATCGCGCAGGCATTGTCCAGCTGTCGCGGCGCGCTGAAGTTTCCGCCCCCGCAGGACGCCACCAGCCCGACGATGGCCAGTTTGAGAAGCCTGTTCATTCTGCCCTCGTTCTGCTCATTCTTGGCTTTTGCCTGATATTACGGGAAATCACGCGGCGGTGAAATCAGAAAGCCGATGGGCGGGCGCCGGGCCGCCGACGGATCAGTCCGCGCGCTCGGGGCGCAGCAGCGCGTTCAGCGCCTGCAGATCGTCATGGCCCGCCTCGCGCAGCAGCGTCTCCAGCGCGCGATAATGCGCCAGGACCTGCTGTCCGGTCGGGGTCACGGTCGCGCCGCCGCCGCCCGCGCCGCCTCGCGCGCTGTCGATCACCGGATCGGCAAAGGCCGCGTTCATCTCCTCGACCAGGGTCCAGGCGCGCTTGTAGCTCATCCCCATCTCGCGCGCGGCGGCCGAGATCGACCCCAGACGCCCGATGCGCGACAGCAGTTCGGCCTTGCCCGGCCCCAGGATCAGCGGGGAATCGTATTCCAGCCGCAGCTTGATGCGCAGCCGGTGCGGCGCGGCAGTCTGGTTCGCGGTCTGGGTCATGGGATCTCTCTCGATATTCCGCCGCAGCATAGCGCCTTGGGACCGGGTCCGCAATTTGCCGTGACGGCACGGCTTGCGGCATCACGCCCACGCCCTAGACTGTCCCCCAGGCAAGAGGAGGCCCATCCATGTCCGCATCCGATATCGTCATCCTGTCCGGCGCCCGCACCGCCATCGGCACCTTTGGGGGCAGCCTGGCGGCCATCCCGCCGATCCAGCTGGCCACCACCGTCACCCGCGCCGCGCTGGAGCGGGCGGGCGTGGCCCCCGACCAGATCGGGCAGGTGGTCTTTGGCCATGTGATCAACACCGAACCCCGCGATATGTATTTGTCCCGCGTGGCCATGCTGGAGGCAGGCATCCTGCACACCACGCCCGCGATGAACGTGAACCGCCTGTGCGGTTCGGGCGCGCAGGCCATCGTGTCCGCCGCGCAGGCGCTGATGCTGGGCGACGCCGATTTCGCCATCGCGGGCGGCGCCGAAAGCATGAGCCGTTCGCCCTATGTCGTGCCTTCGGCCCGCTTTGGGGCCAAGATGGGCGATCAGGCGATGCTGGACATGATGACCGGCGCGCTGACCTGCCCGATGGGCACCGGCCATATGGGCGTCACCGCCGAGAACGTCGCCGCCGAGCATGACATCACCCGCGAACAGCAGGACGAATTCGCGATGGAATCGCAGCGTCGCGCGGCGGCGGCCATCGCGGCAGGCCATTTCAGGGACCAGATCGTGCCCATCGAGGTCAAGTCGCGCAAGGGCATGGTCGCCTTTGACACGGACGAGCACCCCAAGGACACCAGCCTGGACAAGCTGGCTGGCCTCAAGGCCGTGTTCCAGAAGGGCGGCAGCGTTACCGCGGGCAATGCCAGCGGCATCAACGACGGCGCCGCGGCGCTGGTCCTGGCGCGGGCGGATGCCGCCGAACGCGCGGGCCTGACCCCGCGGGCGCGCATTCTGGGCTATGCCGTCGCGGGCGTGCGCCCCGAGGTCATGGGCATCGGCCCGGTCCCCGCGGTCGAGGCGCTGATGGCGCGGACCGGGTTGAAGGCCGGTGATTTCGACGTGGTCGAATCGAACGAGGCCTTTGCCGCGCAGGCCCTGGCCGTGAACAAGGGCCTGGGACTGGACCCGGCCCGCGTCAACCCCAATGGCGGCGCCATCGCCCTGGGCCATCCGGTCGGCGCCACCGGCGCGATCCTGATGGTCAAGGCCATCCACGAGCTGGAGCGGACGGGCGGGCGCACCGCGCTGATCACCATGTGCATCGGCGGCGGTCAGGGCATCGCCATCGCCATCCGCCGCGACTGACCCCGCGTTAGTTGCCGCACAGGACAACCGGTCTGGTTTCCAGACCGGTTTTTTCTTGCTTTCCGCCCGAAACCCGTCCCGAGTGATGCAGACAAATCGAGGAGGAGACGAGGTGTCACAGGGAGTTATGTTCATTGCCGCGGCCTTGCCGGTCGTGGTGGTCTTTTTGCTGCTGGTGGTGATGCGCCGGTCGGCCAAGCTGTCCATGCTGGCGGCCTATCTGGTCACGGTCGGGCTGGCGCTGGTGCTGTGGGGCGCGCCCCTGGCCCGCGTCGCGGGGGCCACGGTCAACGGCCTGCTGACGGCGGTGACGCTGCTCTACATCGTGTTCGGGGCGATCCTGCTGCTGTACACGGTGCAGGAATCGGGGGCGATCCGGGCGATCCGGCAGGGGTTCACCGATATCTCGCCGGACCGGCGCATCCAGGCCATCATCATCGCCTGGATGTTCGGGTCGATGATCGAGGGGGCGTCCGGGTTCGGCACCCCCGCCGCGGTGGCGGCGCCGCTGCTGCTGGCGATCGGGTTTCCGGCCATGGCGGCGGTGATGGTCACGCTGATCATCCAGTCCACGCCGGTATCCTTTGGCGCCGTCGGCACGCCGATGCTGGTGGGCATCAGCACCGGCCTGTCCAACAGCCCCGAGGTCGAGGCCGCCATCGCGCCCCTGACCGTCGCGGAATACGTGCCCGTCGTCGCGGCTCAGGTGGCGCTGGTCCATGCGCTGGTGGGGGTGCTGGTCCCGCTGTTGATGGTGAGCATGCTGACGCGGTTCTTCGGCACCAGCCGCAGCTTTGCCGAAGGGTTCCGGGCGTGGAAATTCGCCATCTTTGCCGGGCTGGCCTTCACGCTGCCCTATCTGGCGGTCGCGCGGGTTCTGGGACCGGAATTCCCGTCGCTGCTGGGCGGGCTGATCGGGCTGATGATCGTGGTGCCGGCGGCGCGGGCGGGGTGGTTCCTGCCCTCGGACCGGTTCGACTTTCCGCCCCGCGCGCAATGGGGTGCGGGCTGGCAGGGTCAGCTGGAGCCGGATCAGGCCGATCTGGGGCCCGAGGACCGGCGCATCGGGCTGCTGCGCGCCTGGATGCCCTATGTGATCGTGGCGGTGCTGTTGGTGCTGACCCGGACCATCGCGCCGCTCAAGGCCTGGCTAACCGGGCCGGACACGACTATCGCGCTGCGCGACCTGTTCGGATCGGGGATCAACGCAACGGCGCAGTTCGCCTATTCGCCAGGGACGGTGATGATCATCGCCTCGCTGATCTCGGTCGGGCTGTTCCGGATGCGGGGGCGCGATTACGGGCGGGCCTGGGCGATCTCGGGGCGCACCATGCTGGCCGCGGCGCCCGCGCTGCTGCTGGCGGTGCCGATGGTCCAAGTGTTCATCAACTCCGGCTCACCGGGCGTGGGCTCCATGCCCATCACCCTGGCCGAGGGGATGGCCGGGGCCGCGGGCGGGTCATGGCCGCTGTTCGCGCCGATCGTGGGCGCATTGGGGGCCTTTATCGCGGGGTCGAATACCGTGTCGAACATGATGTTCGCGCTGTTCCAGTTCTCGACCGCGCAGGGCATCGGGCTGGATCTGGCCGGGATCACCGTGGTCGTCGTGCTGCAGGCGGTCGGCGGGGCGGCGGGCAACATGGTCTGCGTGCATAACGTGGTCGCAGCCTCGGCCGTCGTCGGCCTGACCGACCGGGAAGGCGACATCATCCGCAAGACGCTGATCACCATGGTCTATTACGTGGTGCAGGCGGGTCTGGTCGGGATGGCGCTGATCGCGGGCGGGCTGTGGTGGCTGGCGGCGGTGATCTGGGCCGTCGTGGTGATCGCCGCGATGCGGTCCAACCGCGAAAGCCGCGCCGTCCGCGGCTGACAAGACGTGCGGGGGGGCGGCCAGCCCCCCGCGCCTGCCGGGGCCGCGCCACATGGGGGCAGCCCCAAAAGGAACGGGCCGCCCAGCAAGGAGGCGGCCCGCGAGATCCAAGGAGATGGTCCGGTTAGGGGCGGACCGGGGTCCGGTCCCAACCAGGGTAACGCGCCTTCGGGGCTGCCCTCAGGCGACGGTCCCCCCGACTGTTCCGAAACGTCTCTCCACTATCACTCTAGACACTGGACCACCTCCTTTCAAAAGATTGCTGTATATGTGCAGGCTGACACAGATCGAGAATCTGTCAATCAGCTTTCGGCGCCGCGACCCAACAAATTGCGGACAATGATCCGGAATGGCACCAGAGCCAGTAGGGCCAGACACAGCTTGACCAGCCAATCGGCAAGTGCCAGCGAAACCCACAGCGGATTGAGCGGTCCGTGACCAAGCAGCGGAACCGTCTCGGTCGCCCAGCCCGTATTGATGTCCGCGGGCAGCAGGCCCGAGAAGGCGATGCCGAAGAACAGCACCGTATCCAGCGCCGATCCGATCAGCGTGGACACCAGCGGCGCCCGCCACCAGCGCCCGCCCCGCAGGCTGTCGAAGACCTGCACATCGACCATCTGCGCGACCAGAAACGCCGTCCCCGAGGCGATGGCGATTCGCAGGGTCGTGGCCTCCAGCCCTGCGGCGATCAGCGACCAGGCGACCCCGGTGACGAACCCGGCCAGCACCACGCGCCGCGCGGCCTGCGCGCCATAGACGCGGTTCATCACGTCGGTGACCAGAAAGGCCAGCGGATAGGTGAAGGCGCCCCAGGTCAGCCAGGTGGCCACCGTGAACTGGACAAGGATGTTGGAGGCCACCACGATGGCGGCCATGGCCAGGATGCCGGGCAGAAAGCGGGTCATGACGGGTCCGTTTTGACAAGGTTGCGGAGAAACTCGGCCCCCTTGGTCCGCAGGGCGGCGGGGCAGCGCGGGCCTTACGCCCCGCCGCCCCGGCTTGTCAATCGCCGGACGGGTCGGGGCGCAGGCGGTATTCGACGATCTCGGTGCGCTGCAGGAACAGGAAGTTGTCGTCCGAGATCATCGTGATGCGGATGCCCGTCCCGTCATCCCAGACCGAGATCCCCTCCAGGTTGTCGTATTGCAGCGGGCGCGTCTCCAGCAGGATCTGGTCGTCCTGGATGACGCCGGGGGTCAGCTGCATCCGGCGGATGCGGCTGCTGAACCCCAGGATACCGCGAAAGTCGCGCTCCAGCAGATAGAACCAGCCGTCGGGGCCGAAATCGGCGCCCACCGCCAGCCAGCGCGGGTCGCGGCGGATCTGGGCGTATTCCGTCCATTCGCCGTCAAAGGCCAGCACGGTGAAGGGCGTCGCCTCGTTGGCCGAGCGTTCGGGGACGGCGAACAGGGTGCCGTCGCGGATGGCCAGCGCCTCCAGCCCGCTGTTCAGGCCCATGCCGGGGATCTGCGGCGGGCGGGGCAGGCGGGTGGCGGGGGCGTCGGGGCTGTCATAGGTGGCGACGCGGTCCAGCCCTTCGAAGCTGACATGGATGCGGCCATCGGCGCCCACGGCGATGCCCTCGCTGTCGCCGGTATAGCCGGGGGGCAGGGGCTGGCCCGCGCTGTCGCGCAGGTTCGCGCGCCCGGCCACGGCCATGCCGCGCACCAGGCCCTGGTCGTCGCGTTCCACCCGGCCCCAATACAGGTGCGACCGGTCGGTCAGGGCGTGGAACCCGGTGCCGTCCGGGCTGATCTCGATGCCGGAAAACCCGCCAAAGCTGGGGTGGTCGTCACGCCAGACAAAGGTGCCCACGTAATCAAGAACCGCGCCTGCATGGGCAGGCGCGGTTGCGAGAAACGCGGTCAGGGCAAGCGTCAGGGCGCGGAGGCGACGGTCGAACATTGGCTGGGCAGGTCGCTCATCCGGAAGGTGCGGGGGTGGCGGTAATCGGGGTCGGGGGTCGAGGGCCGGGCCCGGCTGGGGTCGATGCGGATGTTGATCCATTCCTGCGCCTCGGCGCAGCCATCGCTTGCCGGGATCGGGTTCGGGGTCTGGCACATGGAGCCTGCGGGGCAGTTCATGCGGACGTGGAAGTGATAGTCATGGTTGTTGATGGGCCGGATCTTGCGCAGCCAGTCGCGGTTGCCGGTCTCCATCTGGCACATCGCGACCTTGGCGACCGGATCGACGAAGATGCGTTCCACGCGGGGGTCGCGGGCTGCGGCGCGCATGATCGACATATGCGCCCCCGTCCAGTTGCCCGACAGCGCCGTGCCGCCATTCGCCACGACCGAGACCGAGGACAGGTTTTCGCGCTGCTGGCGCGAGAGCTGCAGCGAGGATGGCGGCAGCATCCAGATATCGGCGTCCAGCCCGATCTGGTGGCTGGCATGCCCCGAGGTCATCGGCCCGCCACGCGGCTGGCTGATATCGCCGATATAGAGACCCTGCCAACCGGCCTGCTGCGCCGCGCGCGACAGGCCCTGCAGGAAATCGATCATCACCGGGTGGCCCCAATGGCGGTCACGCGACAGGCGCATGGATTGCCAGCTGGGGCCGCTGTCGGGCATCTGCACCAGGCCCTGCGCGCAGCCCTGGGAATAGTTGCCGATGGCGACGGCCGGTCCCCCCGACGGGGTGCGAAAGGCGCCGAAGACGTCCTTGGCCAGCGATTGGGCCGATGCGGGCAGGGCCAGGCCCATCAGGACGGCGGCGGCGGTCAGGGTCTTGCGGATCACGGGGGCGTCTCTCCTTCGGGGTCGACCCAGACTAGCAGAACCAGCGCGACAAGAAAGATCACGATCAGGGGAAGAAAGCCGATGCGCTGATTCCCGGTCAGATCGGTGGTCACCGCGATCAGGAAGGGCGCCAGGAATGCGGTCGCCTTGCCAGACAGCGCATAGAGGCCGAACCCCTCGGTCGCGCGGTCGGGGGTGGTGTGGCGCACCATCATCGTGCGGCTGGCTGCCTGCAGCGCGCCGCCCGCGCCGCCGATTACCGCCCCGCAGGCAAAGAAGATGAGGTCGGGCAGGCGCAGGTTGCCCAGGATCGCATCAGGCGTGGGGATGCCCAGCACGGAGGTCCGGTCCATGCCGACCAGCAGCACGCAGACCGCCGTCAGCGCCAGGATGGCCGCCACGATCACCGCGCGGGGGCCGAATGCGCGGTCCGCGCGTCCGCCCAGCCAGCTGATCACCGCCGCCGAAATGGCGCTGACCACGCCGAAGACGCCCGCCAGGAACACCGGCCAGCCCAGCACCGTCCCCGCATAGACGCCCCCGAACCCGTACAGCGCATTCAGCGCATCGCGCGAGAACATCGACGAGGCCAGCCAGGCCGCTAAGCTACGCCGGTGGCGCAGGCTGCGGATCAGGGCCCACAGATCGTGCAGGGCGCGGCGGATCTGCACGGGGCGGCCCGGCCCCGGTTCGCGCACCCACAGAAAGAACGGGATCATGAAGACCGCGTACCAGATGGCCGTGAAGGGCCCGACAAAGCGCGTCCCCTCGCGCGCTGCCGGGTCCAGCCCGAACAGCGGCGGGATGCCCAGCAGGGTCCGCCCCGAGGGCGTTTCCGCGAACAGCAGCAGCATCAGTGCCAGCGCCACGACCCCGCCCAGATAGCCGAAGGCATAGCCCGAGCCCGACACGCGGCCGATCTCGTCGCGCGGGGCCAGGGCGGGCAGCATGGCATTGGTGAAGATGGTCGCGAATTCGACCCCGATCAGGCCGATGCCGAACAGGATCACCGCCTGGATCAGCGGCGGCTGGTCGGGCGTCAGGCTCCACAGCCCCGCTGCGCCCAGGACATAGAACCCCGAGAACACCCAGACCCAGGGCATCCGCCGCCCCGAACTGTCCGCGATGGCGCCCAGCACGGGGGCGGCCAGCGCGATCACCGCGCCGCTGATCGCCAGCCCGTAGCCCCACAGCGATTGCGCCTGCGCCCCGGCCAGCGCGGCGTCCATGCCCTGGCCGATGAAATGCGTCCGCGCGACCTCGGCAAAATAGATCGAAAAGACGAAGGTCAGCAGCAGCGTGTGATAGGGCTGGCTGGCCCAGTCAAAGAACCACCAGCCCCAGACCCGCCTGCGATCGATCGTCATGCCCGTCCCCCATGGCTTTTCCGCCATAAGGGCCATGCGCCGTTACAGTGGCAAGTGAAGTTTCGCGTCATCCGGAATGATGGGCGGCCAGGGCCGGGTCGCATCCGCCGCGATCCAGGCCTGGATCCAGTCGGGCAGGGGCGGGCTGTCGGGCCCGTGGCCCAGGGCCTCCATCACGCGGGCGGGGGGCACGATGCCCTGGGCCGAGGTCACGGCGGACCGGATCATCACCTGGTTGCAGCATTCCGTGCCGGCCCACATGGACTGCTCCATATAGACGAAGCGCGCGTCCCAGCCCACCGTCCGCGAGATCATCGTGAATCGCTGGAACGCGCGGATGCGCTTGCGATAGCGGGTCGAATTGCCCGCCACGGTGATGCCCCAGCCATTCGCGCGCAAAATCGGCACCAGCCCGGTGCGCCGCGCCAGCGGGATGCGGCCCAGATCGAACAGGGTCAGGGTGCGGCCGTTGTTCAGCTCCCACCAGGGGTCCAGGTCCCAGGGCCAGCACATATGCGTGGACACATGGGTGCCCAGGGGGTCCAGGGCGGGGGCGTGGCGGAACTTGACCAGTTCTTTGGCAAAGCGGATCAGCGGATACATGGCGGGCCTTTCGTGGGCGGGGCCTTTCGTTCTGCCCCGTGGGTGGCGCGCGATCACGCGGGCGTCAAGCGGGACGCGGCGGCATCCCGTCGCGCCCCGCTTGCGTCCCGTGGGCCCTGCGGCCATACAGGGGTCGAACGCGCGCGATGTGAGCCAAGGAGACGACCATGGGAACCCTGTACGAAGCCCTGCAACTGATCCTGCAGGTCCTGTGGTTCATCATGATCGTCCACATCATCATGTCCTGGCTGATCAACTTTCAGGTGCTGAACCTGCGCCAGCCGCTGGTCGCGCAGATCTGGGACGGGCTGAACCGCCTGCTGGAGCCGATCTATCGTCCGATCCGGGGCATCCTGCCCAATACCGGCGGCCTGGATCTGGCGCCGCTGATCGTGTTCATCGCCATCATCATCGCGCAGCGCGCCCTGGCGAACAACGCGGGCTTCTTTTACGGCTGATGCCTACGGACCTGCTGCGCCAGGTCTGGGGATTCGACGGTTTCCGCCCCGGACAGCAAGAGATCGTCGAGGCGGTGGCCGCAGGCCGCGACGTGCTGGCGATCATGCCGACGGGCGGCGGGAAGTCACTGTGCTTTCAGCTGCCCGCGCTGATGCGGGACGGGGTGACGGTGGTCATCTCTCCGCTGATCGCGCTGATGCGCGACCAGGTGCGCGCGCTGCGCGAGGCGGGGGTCGAGGCAGGGGCCCTGACCAGCGGCAATACCGAGGCCGAGACGGACGCGGTCTTTGCCGCCATCGCGGACGGGCGGATGAAGGTGCTGTACATGGCGCCCGAACGGCTGGCCTCGGGCGGGACGGTCAACCTGCTGCGCCGGGCTGGCGTCACAGCCATCGCAGTCGACGAGGCGCATTGCGTCAGCCAGTGGGGCCATGACTTCCGCCCCGATTATCTGCGCATCGGCGATCTGAAGCGCGCGCTGGACGTGCCGCTGGCGGCCTTTACCGCCACTGCCGATGTCGAAACCCGGGCCGAGATCGTCACGCGCCTGTTCGACGGGCGGGCCCCTGTGACCTTCCTGCGCGGCTTTGACCGCCCGAACATCCGGCTGGCCTTCCAGCCCAAGAACAGCCCCCGGACCCAGGTCCTGGCCTATGCCGCGGCGCGTCGCGGGCAATCGGGCATCATCTATTGCGGCGCACGCGCACGGACCGAGACGCTGGCGCAGGCCTTGCGCGAGGCGGGGCACCCGGCGATCCCCTATCACGCGGGGCTTGAGGCCGAGGCCCGGCGCGAGGCCGAGGCGCGGTTCCAGACCGAGGACGGGCTGATCGTCGTGGCGACCGTCGCTTTTGGCATGGGCATCGACAAGCCGGACATCCGGTGGGTGATGCATGCCGACCTGCCGAAATCCATCGAAGGCTATTACCAGGAGATTGGCCGCGCGGGCCGCGACGGCGATCCGGCGGATACGCTGACGCTCTATGGCCCCGACGATATCCGTCTGCGCCGCACCCAGATCGACGAGGGGCTGGCCGACCCCGCGCGCAAGTCGGGCGATCATGCGCGTCTGAACGCGCTGCTGGGTCTGGCCGAGGCGACGGGCTGTCGGCGGCGCAAGCTGCTGGCCTATTTCGGCGAGGATATGGCCACCGATTGCGGCAATTGCGATCTGTGCCAGACCCCGCCCAAGCTGTTCGACGGGACGCTGGCGGTCAGGAAGGCGCTGTCCGCGATGGTGCGCACCGGCGAATGGTTCGGCAGCGGCCACCTGATCGACATCCTGACCGGCACCACCACCGACAAGGTGCGCGAACGCGGCCATGACCAGCTGCCGACCTTTGGCGTGGGGCGTGAACACGGGCGCGGGCAGTGGCAGGCGATCTTCCGGCAGATGATGGGGCTGGACCTGTGCCGCCCCGACCCGGAACGCCACGGCGCCCTGCACCTGACCGAGGCCGCGCACCCGATCCTGCGCGGCGAGGCCAGCGTGACCCTGCGCGAGGATACGACCAAGGGCGCCAAGCCCGCCAATGTCCTGCGCACCCAGGTCAGCGAGGAGGACGAGCCGCTGCTGTCCGCGCTGAAGGCCAAGCGGCGCGCCCTGGCCGAGGCGGCGCGCGTGCCGGCTTACGTCATCTTTCCCGACCGCACCCTGATCGAGATGGCCGAGAAACGGCCGCAGGACCTGGATCAGATGGCGCGCATCGGTGGCGTGGGCGCCAAGAAACTGGATAGTTTCGGTCGCGCCTTCCTGGAGGTCATCGCAGGCGCCCAGCCCGAGATGCACCCCGCGCGCCGGGCGCTTGCGGGCAAGCCCGAGGGCGCGCTGTTCGACCGGCTGCTGGCCGTGCAGCTGGACCTGCAGCGCGGCCCCGAGGGCACCGACAAGCCGCTGTCCTGTTCCACCGCGCAGATCAAGCGCATCGCGGAAAGCCGCCCGGCCAGCCCCGACGCGCTGGCCCGGCATCTGGACCAGCCCCGGCTGGACCGCTTTGCCGATGCCTTCCTGGCCGAGATCGCCCGCGCGGACTGAACGCGCCCGGTCAACCGCTCCGGTCAACCGAACGTGATGCATCATTTGCGTAACTGCCCGCGTGGATCATGCGATAACGCAAGGGTCTGCCCGCCTGCGGGCCAGCCCGATCGGAGGACATGATGAAGCTGAACTGGTCTGACGTCACGCCGCATAAGATCTTTCTGGATCGGCGGAAATTCATGGCCGCGGGCATCGCCGCCGCGGCCCTGCCCGGCCTTGCCGGCGCGCAGACGCTGAGCGCGCGGCCGTCCCCCCTGTCCACGGATCAGACGCCGAACACCTTTGAGGAAATCACCAATTACAACAATTTCTACGAATTCGGCACGGGCAAGGAAGACCCCGCCCGCAACGCCCATGCCCTGACCACCGACCCCTGGTCCGTCGAGATCACCGGCCTGGTGGACCGCCCCGGCAGCTATGGCGTCGAGGATCTTGCCCCGGACAACGCGCTGGAGGAACGCATCTATCGCCTCCGCTGCGTCGAGGCCTGGTCGATGGTCGTCCCCTGGATCGGCGTGCCGCTGGCCAGCGTGCTGTCCCGGGTGGGCGTCCAGCCCTCGGCGAAATACGTCGAATTCGAGACTTTGGTCCGCCCCGAGGAGATGATCGGCCAGCGCCGCGCCATCCTGGACTGGCCCTATCGCGAGGGGCTGCGCCTGGACGAGGCGATGCACCCGCTGACCATTTTGGCCACCGGCCTATATGATCAGCCGATGCCCAATCAGAACGGCGCGCCGATCCGGCTGGTCGTGCCGTGGAAATACGGCTTCAAGTCGATCAAGTCGATCGTGCGCATCCACCTGCGCGAGGATCAGCCCGTCAACACCTGGAAACAGCTGCAGGCCAACGAATACGGGTTCTATGCCAACGTGAACCCGACGGTGGATCACCCCCGCTGGAGCCAGGCCACGGAACGCGTCATCGGCGCGGGCCTGTTCGGCGGTCGCAAGGAGACGCTGATGTTCAACGGCTATGGCGATCAGGTCGCGTCGCTTTATGCGGGGATGGACCTGGCGGTGAACTACTGATGATCCGGACCATCAACGACACGCTGCGACGCATTCCGGTCTGGGCGGTCTGGCTGGCGGGGGCTGTGCCCTTTGCCGTGCTGATGTGGGACATCCTGACCGGCGGCCTGGGCGTCGATCCCGTGCAGGAGGTCGAACACCGCCTTGGCCGGACGGCGCTGTATTTCCTGGTGGGGGGGCTGGCGGTCACGCCGCTGCTGCGCCTGACGGGTGTGTCGCTGATGCGGTTCCGCCGGGCGATCGGGGTGATCTGCTTTGCCTATGCGCTGCCACATGTGCTGGCCTGGGTGGTTCTGGATATGGGGCTGCTGTGGGGACAGATGGGGCGCGACATCCTCAAGCGGCCCTATCTGCTGTTCGGCATGGGGGCGTTCCTGATTCTGCTGGCCCTGGCGGTGACGTCGAACAACCTGGCGCTGCGGCGCATGGGCGGGCAGGCGTGGCGACGCCTGCATATGCTGGTCTATGGCGGCGCCATCCTGGCCGCGATGCACTGGCTGTGGGCGATCAAGGTCAACGAAGTCGCACCGATCCTCTGGGCTGCGATCATCGGCGTTCTGCTGGCCTCGCGGCTGGTGATTCGACGGCCAATGCCCTGGACGCGGCCTCAACGGTCCTGAAATAGTATTCAATATCAGTGGTTTGTGAGAAATTTGACCGGCTGACACGTTTTTTTCACAAAACCCGCTTGCGTCCTCCGGCGGCTCGGCCTAAACACCGCTTCACCGAAGGCGGGAACGCTGGAGGGCCCGGGAAGGCGGTGCTGAGAGGCGCGGTTGGAACGGGAGACATTCTGGGGATTTGGTGACGGTTGTGGCGTCGAGTTGACGTCGTGATCGTGATTTTGGTTCTCTTGCTTTTTGACATTGATGGATATCTGAAGAGATATGCGGGCGGTTCGGTCGTCAT
>NZ_SUNH01000032.1 GCF_005048265.1 Paracoccus hibiscisoli | reverse complement strand
GCTTCAACAAGCTGAAAAACGCACGCCGGGCCGCCACACGCTACGACAAAACCGCTGAAAGCTTCCTGGGCTTCATCGACATCACGTCTATCCGCCTCTGGGTTCGCCTTTTGTCAACATGACCTAGGTGGCGGCCTTACCGGATCGCAGGGTCGGGTTTGGACCTGCCCCGCCATGATCGAAACGCGAAACGCCACGCCGGGATACCGGCGCGGCGTTCGCATATCCGTCCGCAATGCGATCAGAATTCGAACATCTGCCCTTCCGACCGGCCACCCACGACGCGCAGAGGCACGGGCTCGACGACGGGAAGGGGGCTGGCCATCTTGGGGCGGGACAGTTCCGCACGCGCCGTCCGGCCGGAAATTCGGAAGCCCGAAATTTCGCGGATAAGATCCTCGGCCCTCTGCTGCAGCGATGCGGCTGCGGCGTTCGCCTGCTCGGCGACTGCAGCGTTCTGCTGGGTCACCTGGTCCAGCTGGTTCACGCCGGTATTGACTTCGGCCAGACCGACCGACTGTTCGTTTGCCGCCAAGGAAATCGCGGTGATCTGCTCGGACACCTCATGCGCCTTGGTCAGGATCTGACCCAGGCTGTCGCCGGTCCGACCGACCAGAGCCGACCCCGCCTTGACCTGCGTGGCCGACTGCGAGATCAGCGACTTGATCTCACGGGCCGAATCGGACGCACGCTGCGCAAGGCCCCTGACCTCGGATGCGACGACGGCAAAGCCGCGACCTGCCTCTCCGGCGCGGGCGGCCTCGACCCCCGCATTTAGCGCAAGCAGGTTGGTCTGGAACGCGATGTCGTCGATCACCCCGATGATCCGGGTGATCTGATCCGAGGAGGCCTCGATGCCGCGCATCGCCGTGACGGCGTCGCGCACCACGGCTGCACTGGCCTCGGCGATATCACGGTTCTGGCGGCTGGCCTGCTCGGCATGCCGCGCGCGTTCGGCGGTGGAATGGACGCTGGCGTTCATCTCGTTCAGCGCGGCAGCCGATTCCTCCAGCGTCGCGGCCTGGGTTTCCGCACGGCTGGCCAGGTCCTGCGCGGCCGAGGTGATCTCGGTTGCGCCGCCCCGGACCTGATCGGCGACATCGGTGATCCGTGCCACGGTGCCCGTCAGGTTGGCCACGACGCTGTTGAACGCCTCTCTCAGCCCGTCATAGCCCGCCGGGAAGGGATCGGAGGGCGGGTTGGGGATCTGCTCGGTCAGATCGCCCTGCGCAAGACGGGTCAGCCCGGCCCCGATGTCGCGGACGACGCGGGACTGCTGGCGCGATTCGACCTCCCTGGCAGCGGCGGCCTCGGCCTCGGTGCGGCGCGCCTCGGCTGCCAGGTGACGGGCCTCGATGGCGTTGCGCTTAAATATGCTCAACGCTTGTGCCATCTCAGAAAGCTCATTGCGGCCCTCGGTCCCTTGGATGTCGACATCCAGTTCACCTCTTGCAAGCCGGCCAGTCTGATCGACCGCTATACGCAAGCGGTTGCCCAAATCGCGAGACAACAGCACCGCAATCAAGGCGCCGATAAGCGTGGCGACGGCAACGCCGGCAAGAATTGATGTCGATGTACTCTGCAAAACCCCTACCGCCTCGGCCGACAATCCAGTCGTGACACTCATAGCGTCCGTGCGCATGGTGTTCACCTGCTCCAAAACCGCCAACTCGGTCTGGCTCAGTGTTTCGATCGCATCGCGCGAGGTCAGCTCAAGGCCACGCAATTCGCTGGCATAAGCCCAATATTGGGCCATCCCGTTCACTGTCTGACCAAGCAAGGCCCGCATCTCTTCGGTAATGGATCGGCGAGACAGCTCGACCAGATTCTGACGGGCCGCTTCGTAAGGCTCGGTGGCCGAATCCAGATCGGACACATCAGCACCGTTCAGAAACCGGTCGACCCGAACGCGCGCCACAAGAAAATCATTCGATGCTTGCAGCGCCATATAGGCCGCCTCTCGGTCGCCGCGCTGCTCGAACAGATTTTCAATCTGCTCTAGGTTGCGCCGATGCTCGATCCCCAGATCGCGCAACGCGACACTTGTGGTCGTCACCTGCTGAAACAGATCGAAGGACGCCTCGGCTTCGCGAATATGCTGGTCCTTCAATGCGATCAAACCTGCCGCATGAGGGCTGCCCATCTGCCGTGCGGTTTCGGCCATGGAGCGGACGTCGTTCATCTTTGCGATGACACGCTGACGGTCCGCATCGGAGGCACTGGCCGTAAAGTCCCTGACGGCAATTTCAGCCTCTGCGACGCCAAAGTTGATCTGCGCCGCGATCCGAGACAATTCCTCGGAGGCGCGCGTCGCAGCTTCGATAGCTTGCAGTCGGTCCATCCGGTTCCAGGCGAACCCTGCCAACGCCAGAAGCATCAGCAGGATCAGGCCGAAGCCGGCCGCGACCTGGGTCGTGACTCTTGTATTTTTCAGCATGATGTCAGTCTCCAAAACGCCTCTTGGCAACCATGATCCTGTCGAAAAGGGATCAGGTCAGATGGAAGGATCAAGCTCACGGCAGGGATTGCGCGTGAAAACAAAGAAAAGTCAGAACAGTTCGACATCGCCACCCCGCTGCGGCATGGGCTGTTCGCGGACGGGCACCCGTGCCTCGCCCAGCAGGTGCAACTGAACGCGCCCGATCGTGGGCCAGAATCGGATGCGTCGGGCCTGACTGCCGCAGAGATCGCTGGCGATCAGGGGAATGCCTTCGTCCTGCAGAAAGCGGCGCGCCGCGTCGGCATTGCGCTGACCGATATCGGGCAGGCCCGCCATCATCCGCGCGCCGCCGAACAGTTTGGCGCGCAGATGACTGCGCACTGCGCCACGGCGCATCAGCCCGTTGACCAGGACCTCCATCGCGGCGGCCGCATAGCGGATGTCGGGACCGCCCGGCCCGGCATCGGGCAGCAGAAAGTGGTTCAACCCGCCGATCCGACGCTCGGGGTCCATGATGCAGGCCGACACGCAGGACCCAAGGACCGTCGTCAGAACGACGTCGGGGACATCGCTGATGGCGTGTTCGCCCTGGACCACATGAATGACAGTGCTTCCGGGTTCACGGATCATGACAGCCTCCTCTGGCGGACGGCCTCGCGGGACAGAAGGGCCGGCCCGATCCGGGACAGCGACAGCACCTCGGTCGCGCCCCCCATTTCGATGGCCACGCGGGGCATGCCCCACACGACCGAACTGTCGCGATCCTGCGCGATGGTATGCGCGCCCGCCCGGCGCAACGCGCACATGCCTTGCGCCCCGTCGGCCCCCATGCCCGTCAGCAGGGCCGCCCGCACGTCCAGCCGGTCGGCCAGCGCCGCGCCATCCGTGAACAGCATGTCGACCGAGGGGCGATGCCCCGAAACGGGCGCCCCCGGAATCAGCCGGATCTTGGGGCCGCCGCGCAGCACGAACCCCAGATGGCGATCGGCAGCCGCAGCCAGATAGACCATCCCCCGGCGGAGCGGTGCTCCGTCCTCGGCCGCCACTACGCGCGGCTTCAGCAGCTGGTCCAAGCGTCGGACCAGGCCGTCGGCAAAGCCCGGGCGAATATGCTGCACGATCAGCGTCGGCGGGCAGTCAACGCGAAACGATCCCAGCACGGTTTCCAGCGCGGTGATCCCCCCCGTGGAGGACCCCAGCAGAATCACGCCTCCGACAGGGTCCGTCGAGGGTTGCACGGCCTCGGCCGCACGCGGCGGGGTGGCCGGAGCGGGCCGCCCAGGTTGCAGGCCGCCAAACAGGCGCGACAGCATCTGTTCGGGGCTGGAATGCACCGGATAGCCCCCCGCAGGACGGCGCATCTGACCATAGATCACCACCTGGGCGTCGATCATCGTCAGGATGTCCGCCAGCGCGTCGAACTCGATCGATTCGGCGAATTCGGCCGCGACGGCGACGCGCCGTGGCAGGTGCGATTCAAGCAGCACATAGGCTTCGCCGGGCGTCGCAGCGCCCAGCACGGTCACCCCGTGGTGATCTTCGCATCTGCGCAGCAGTGCGGTCAGCCGGGATATGTTCGGGTCGGCGATCAGCAGGACCGGGTTCGACACATGAGAACTCCTGGTAAGGTGGATCGCAGATTGCCGCAGAAGTATTAAATAATCGTTTCTTTCAAATGACTTGAGGTTCGGAAAATTTATCCGCCCGGCAATGTTTCCTTAAGGGTTGCCTGCTAGCCATTGGGACGCCGATGACAACAAGAGGTGGATCACATGCACGCCCTGCCCCTGCCCGAGACGTTCGACCGCAAGGCCGTCTCGGCCTTTGCCCGAACCCTTCTGGATCACCGGGGCGCAGATGCGGTCCTGGACGCGTCAGGGGTCCAGCGTATGGGCACCCTCGCGGTCGAGATGCTGATCTCGGCCCGCAAGCAGTGGCAGACGGATGGCAAGACGCTGTCGGTCCGGGATGCATCCGAGCCGTTCCTGACCGCGATCGAGGCTGTCGGCGCCTCGGTCGATCATATTCAAACAGGGGGACCCGCATGACGACCCGTATCCTGGCGGTCGATGATTCGCCCACCATCCGCGCGCTTGTGTCAAAGGCACTGCGCAATGCCGGCTTCGACGTGTTTCTGGCCGTTGACGGCGTCGACGGGGTCGGCGCGCTGAGCGAGGCCGATCCGCACCTGATCATCACCGACATCAACATGCCGCGCATGGACGGCTTTGGTCTGATCGAGAATGTCCGCGCCACCGGCGCCTATGCGGATGTCCCGATCCTGGTTCTGACCACCGAGAGCGGCGCCGATCTCAAGGCCCGCGCCCGCAGTGCCGGGGCGACCGGCTGGATCGTGAAACCCTTCGAGGACGAGCGTCTGATCGCCGTCATCGACAAGGTATTGGGACGCTAAAGATGGCAGACATGGACGAATTCCGCGACATGTTCTTCGTCGAATGCGACGAGCTGCTGGAGGTTCTGGCCAATGGCTTGCGCCAGATGGAGCAGCCGGGCTTTGACAAGGAAACGGTGCACGCCGTGTTCCGCGCAGTGCATTCGGTCAAGGGCGGCGCGGCGGCCTTTGGCCTGACCACCCTGGTGACCTTTGCGCATCGCTTTGAGACAGTGCTGGATCTGGTCCGCTCGGACAAGATCGAGGTCACGCCCCTGATCATGGGGCTGCTGCATCGCTGCTCGGACTGCCTGACCGATCTGGTGGGCACCGCGCGGTCGGGCCAGGACCCTGACGAGGTCAAGGTGGACGGTCTGATGACCGAGCTGGACGGCCTGATCGATTCGGACGGCGAGGAAGATACCGCGTTCGAGTTCACCCCGATCACTCTGGATTTCGGCGCCCCGCTGTCCTTTGACGCGCCCCTGGGCCTGGACATGCCGACGGCCGAGCCTGCGCGCGCGGGGCTGCTGGTGCAGATGGCCCCGGGGTTTCAGCTGTACCGGTCCGGCAACGACCCGATGGCCCTGCTGGCCAGCCTGCGAAAGCTTGGCGATTGCGACGTTGTGATGAACGACGAATCGGTCGCGCCGTTGGAGGATTGGTCGCCCGAACAGCCCAGCCTGGCCTGGGAGATCGGCATGCCGGAGGGCATCGACGAGGCCGCCATCATGAGCGTGTTCGAATTCGTCGAGGACTGCTGCATGCTGTCCATCCGCCCGGCCCCGGCCCCGGAAATCACGCCTGCCGAAAACGAACCCGAGCCCGAGGTCGCGGCGCAACACGACCCGGCCCCGGCCGAGGCCGTCCAGACCCCTCCGCCACCCACGACCCCGGACGAGGCCTCGACCGCACCCGCGGCAGGCCCCCGCGCCGCCGCTCAGTCCGATGCAGGCCAGGCGGCCCCGACGATCCGGGTCGCGCTGGACCGGGTCGACCGCCTGATGAACATGATCGGTGAGCTGGTCATCAAAGAGGCGATGCTGTCCCAGGTCATCCAGACGGCCGGCATGCACGAGCAGCCCGACGTCATCGCGGGCCTGGACGCGATCCGCCAGCTGGCAAGCGACATCCAGGAAAGCGTGATGGCGATCCGCGCCCAGCCCCTCAAGCTGGTGTTCCAGCGCATGCACCGCATCCTGCGCGAGGCGGCGGATGCGACGGGCAAACCCGTCCGCCTGATCACCATCGGCGAGCAGACCGAGGTCGACAAGACCATGATCGAACGCCTGGTCGAACCGCTGACCCACATGATCCGCAACTCGGTCGATCACGGGCTGGAGGATACGGTGACGCGCCAACGCCGCGGCAAGCCGCAAGAGGGCACGATCACCCTGTCGGCCGCCCATCGGTCCGGGCGCGTCCAGATCGAGGTCTCGGATGACGGCGGCGGCATCAACCGCGCCAAGGTCCGTCAGATCGCCGAGGATCGCGGGCTGGTGGCCCCCGGCGCCAACCTGTCGCCCGCCGAGATCGACCAGCTGCTGTTCCTGCCCGGCTTCTCCTCCAAGGACGAGGTATCGGCCCTGTCGGGTCGCGGCGTCGGACTGGACGTCGTCCGCCGCGAGATCATGGGCCTGGGCGGCCGCGTGATGATCCAGTCCACCGAGGGCGAGGGCACGACGTTCTCCATCGCGCTGCCGCTGACCCTGGCGGTGGTCGAGGGGATGCTGATCCAGCTGGGCGACCAGACGATGGTGCTGCCGATCACGGCGGTGCAGGAAACCCTCCGCCCCGAAAGCTCGATGCTGCACGGCGTGGGCCACGGCTCGCAGCTGCTGTCCAACCGCGGAGAGCTGATCCCCATCATCGACCTCTGCGCCAGCTTCGGCGTCACCCAGCCCGAAGGCGGCCCCGACAGCAGCGTGCTGATCGTGGTCGAGACAGACAGCCGCAAGCGCGCCGCGTTCCGGGTGGATGCGATCTTTGACCAGCGTCAGGTGGTCATCAAGAGCCTGGAGCAGAACTATGGCCGGGTTCCGGGTGTCTCGGCCGCCACGATCCTGGGCGATGGAAAGATCGCCCTGATCATCGACCCCGAAGAAATCCTCCTCTCCATGTCCAACGACCAGGGCCGCCGCATGGCCGCCATGGCATCGAACGGGTGACGCATGCTGCAATCCATCTCGCATAACTCTGTCGGCAAAAGCGATGTCGTGGCCTTCAAGCTGGCCGACCAGGACTTTTGCATCGATATCGGTCTGGTCCGCGAAATCCGCGGCTGGACGCCCACGACCATGCTGCCCCACGCGCCCGATTACGTCAAAGGCGTGATCAACCTGCGCGGCTCCGTGGTGACGGTCGTCGACCTGTCGGCCCGCCTTGGTTTCGGGGCAGCCACGCCGTCGCATCGGCACGTCGTCATCATCGCGATGCATGCCGGGCGGATCGTGGGCCTGCTGGCGGATCTGGTGTCCGACATCCTGCCGATCAACGAGGACCATATCCAGGCCGTGCCCGACATCGCGTCGAACCCGGCGCGCGAGTTCATCGTCGGCATGATCACGCTGGAGGACGGTCGCATCCTGCGCAAGATCGACCTGGCGCAGCTGCTGCCCGCTGCCCACGGGGTCGAAGCGTGAGAGCAGCTGCCACAGCCTCCCCCCCCGGGCCGGTCCTGACGGATGCGCAGTTTCGCAAGATCGCCGCGATCGTCCATCAGGACAGCGGCATCATCCTGTCGGAATCCAAGCGCAGCCTGCTGATGGCCCGCCTGAACCGCCGCCTGCGGGTTCTGGCCCTGCCCGATTACGGCGCCTATTGCGACAGGCTGGACAGCGGCGACGGCCCCGAGGAGCGCCGGCACCTGCTGTCGGCCATCACCACCAATGTCACCGCCTTCTTTCGCGAGGGCCATCATTTCCAGAGCCTGGGCCAGGATGTCCTGCCCGCAATGATCACGCAGGCGCGGGCGGGCCGCCGGTTGCGCCTGTGGTCAGCGGCGTCGTCCTCGGGCGAGGAACCCTACTCCATGGCCATGACCCTGCTGGACGCGTTTCCCGATGCGGCCAATCACGACACCCTGATCCTGGCGACCGATATCGACCCCGAGATGGTTGAACGTTCGCGCCGGGGTCATTTCTCGGCCGAGGCCGTGACCCCTGTCGGCGCGCCGCGGGTGAAACGGTATTTCCAGCCACAGGGCGACGGCTATGACGCCAAGACCGATCTCAAGCGCGTGATGCGCTTTGGCGAACTGAATCTGCATGACGACTGGCCCTTTTCGGGCAAGTTCGACGTGATCTTCTGCCGCAACACCGCGATCTATTTCGACAGTGCCGCCCGGCAGCGGCTCTGGTCGCGCTTCGCGGCGGCGCTCAACGAAGGGGGCGCGCTGTTCATCGGACATTCCGAACGCCTGGACGGCCCCGCTGCGGCGCTGTTCCAGGCGACGGGCACCACCCAATACCGGCGCAATGCGACGCCGGCTCCTGCCAGGACGTGAAAGGGACAAACATGGCACAGAAATCGAACCTTCATGTGATGGTGGTGGACGACATGACCATCAGCCGCTCGCTGATCGAGCAGGCGCTGGACTGGGCGGGCCTGGTCAACGTCCAGTACGAGGCGAACGGAGAGACCGCGTTTCGCAGGCTTGCCGCGGCGCCGGTGCATCTGGTCATCTCGGATTACAACATGCCGGGCATGGACGGGCTGATGCTGCTGGAGGCGCTGCGCCAGAACCCCAGCACGCAGCGCATCGGCTTCATCCTGATCACCGGCACCGCGACGCGCGAGATGATCGAACGCGGCCAGCGGGCGGGCATGAACAACTTCATCGCCAAGCCCTTCACCAAGGAGGCGCTGCTGAAGTGCATCGAATCGGTCACGGGCAAGCTGCAATGAGCGCTTTGCGGCAGCATACCGAACCGGAGGTCCAGGGGTCGCTGCGCGACGCGCTGGACCGCGCCTCGGTCGAGGCCAGGCGGATCGCCGTGGCCCTTGCGCAGATCGACGAGGCGCTTGGCGCGATGCTGGAGGTCACGGACGGCTCCGCGCAATCGCTACAGGTGGCCGACCTGCTGCGACAGGAGGTCGAGGGGCTGTCGGTGTTTCTGGCCCTGGTGGCCCAGCAGACCCCGCCCGACCAGCCGTTCGACCCATCGGGGGCCGGCTCGGCGCTGGACCTTCGGGCGCAATCGCTGCGGCTGACGGGGGAAACCCGGGTGCCCGACCACGACCCGCAGGACGACCTGTGGGGCCATGCCGGCGGATGACCCGGCCTGCCCGATCACCCGCCCTCTATCGGGCGGGGGCGGGCGTTACCTGGCGATGGACGGCCCGGCTGCCCGCGGGCGGCAGTCCGGACGGGAGCGGGCGATTTCGCCCTCGGCCCCCCTTTTCATCCGCGGCCATATCCCTATGCTTGGCCGCGTGCAGGAAAGGTGACGTCATGGCGCGATCAGGTCTGGATTACGGCGGGATGATGCATCGCGCGATGCAGGGGCTGATCGCAGAGGTTCTGCGTCAGATCGCCCGCGAGGGCCTGCCCGGCGACCACCACTTTTTCATCACCTTCGACACCCGCGACGACGGGGTCGAGATGGCCGCCTGGCTACGCGATCGCTATCCAGAGGAGATGACCATCGTCATCCAGCACTGGTTCGACAACCTGACGATCCAGGCCGACCATTTCACCATCACGCTGAATTTCGGCAATCAGCCTGAGCCGCTGAAGATCCCCTTCGACGCGCTACGCACCTTCGTGGACCCCTCGGTCGAATTCGGTCTCCGCTTCGAGACGCAGGACGGCGACGAGGATGGCGACGAGGACGAGGAGGCCGATGCGGAATATCAGCTGGACGCCGAGGATGACGGCGACGACAAGCCGCCCTCGGGCGGGGCTGATGTCGTGCGTCTGGACCGCTGGCGGAAATAGGCCGTGGACCTGCTGCGCGGGCTGTGCGCCTTTCCGATCACCCCGGCCACCCCTGACGGCACGGTGATCGAGGCCGACCTGCGCCGCATCGTCGCCCGCATCGCCCGGGCCCGGGTCGACTCCATCGGGGTCCTGGGGAGCACCGGCAATTATGCCTATCTGTCCCTGGATCAGCGCCGCCGCGCGACCCGCATCGCCCTGGAGGCGGCGGGCGGCCGCGTTCCCGTCATCGTGGGCGTCGGCGCGCTGCGCAGCGACGATGCCGCAGCCCTGGCTCGCGACGCGCGCGAGGCCGGAGCCCAGGGCCTGCTGCTGGCCCCGGTTGCCTATCAGCCGCTGACCCCGGATGAGATCGTCGCCCATTTCCGCCACGTGGCCGAGGCGGGCCAGCTGCCGCTGGTCATCTACAACAACCCGACCACCACCCATGTGACGTTGGACCATGCCCTGCTGGCGCGGCTGGCGGCGTTGCCGCATGTGGCGGGGGTCAAGATGCCCCTGCCCGCATCAGGCGACATCGCGACCGAGATCGCGGCCCTGCGCCCCCTGCTGCCGCCAGGCTTCGTGATCGGCTATAGCGGGGATTGGGGCTGCGCCCGGGCCCTGCTGGATCACGCCGATGCCTGGTTCAGCGTCGCCGCGGGGCTGTGGCCCGATGCCACGCTGACCCTGTCCTGCGCGGCCGGCGCGGGTGACGTCACGGGCACGCGCCTGGCGGAGGAGCGGTTCCAGCCGCTCTGGGCGCTGTTTCGCCGTTACGGCAGCCTGCGGGTGATCCATGCGGCCGCGCGCCTGATGGACCTGACCGAGGCGGTTCCGCAGCGTCCCGTCCTGCCGCTGCCCGATGCCGACCATGCCGCCCTGCGCGCGGCGATCCGGGCCATCGACGCCTGATGTTAGCGACGGCATACCGTCGCATACGAATTGCGCCCGCGCGCCCTTCCCGCTAAACCCGGCACGAAACCGTGAGGGAGCGACCCGATGACCAAGACCCGCACCGAAACCGACAGCTTCGGCCCGCTGGAGGTTGACGCCTCCAAATACTGGGGCGCGCAGACGCAGCGTTCGATCATCAACTTCCCGATTGGCTGGGAGCGTCAGCCGGTCCCGATCATCCGCGCCTTGGGCGCGATCAAGCTGGCCGCCGCACGGGTGAACCGCGCCAATGGCGACCTGCCCGCCGATCTGGCCGAGGCGATGGAACAGGCCGCGACCGAGGTGTTCCAGGGCCGATTTGACGACAACTTTCCGCTGGTCGTCTGGCAGACCGGGTCCGGCACCCAGTCGAACATGAACGCCAATGAGGTGATCAGCAACCGCGCGATCGAGATCATGGGCGGCGAGATGGGCTCGAAAAAGCCCGTCCATCCCAACGATCACTGCAATATGGGTCAGTCGTCGAACGACACCTTCCCGACCGCGATGCATGTGGCCATCGGCATGCTGGCCCGCGACGTGCTGCTGCCGGGTCTGGAGAAGCTGGCCGCCGCGCTGGAGGCCAAATCGGCCGAGTTCAAGGACATCATCAAGATTGGCCGCACCCACACCCAGGATGCGACGCCCCTGACGCTTGGCCAGGAATTCGGCGGCTATGCCCATCAGGTCCGCAAGGGGATCGAACGGGTCCGCGCCTGCCTGCCCGACATCTATGAGCTGGCGCAGGGCGGCACCGCCGTGGGCACCGGGCTGAACACCAAGGTGGGCTGGGACACGGCGATTGCAGCGGAAATCGCCAAGATCACCGACCTGCCCTTTGTCACCGCGCCCAACAAGTTCGAGGCGCTGGCCGCCCATGACGCGATGGTCATGTTCTCGGGCGCGCTGAAAACGGTGGCCGGGTCGCTGTTCAAGATCGCCAACGACATGCGCCTGCTGGGGTCCGGCCCGCGTTCCGGTCTGGGCGAGCTGATCCTGCCTGAGAACGAGCCCGGATCGTCCATCATGCCGGGCAAGGTGAACCCCACCCAGGCCGAGGCACTGACCATGGTCTGCGCGCATGTCATGGGCAATGACGCCGCTGTTGGCTTTGCCGGATCGCAGGGGCATTTCGAGCTGAACGTCTACAACCCGATGATGTCCTATAACGTGCTGCAGTCCATGCAGCTTCTGGGCGATGCGGCCAGCAGCTTCACCGACAACATGGTCGTGGGCACGCAGGCCAACGTCAAGCGCATCCACCAGCTGATGCGGGAATCACTGATGCTGGTGACGGCGCTGGCGCCGACCATCGGCTATGACAACGCGACCAAGGTCGCCAAGACCGCGCACAAGAACGGCACCACCCTGCGCGAGGAGGCCATCGCCCTGGGCTTTGTCGATGGCGAGACCTTCGACCGCGTCGTGCGCCCCGAGGACATGATCAGCCCCAAGGGCTGACCCCCTTGACCCAAGGCCGGGGGGCGCGCCACAGTGGCGCGCCCCTTGTCGTTTCACGGACCGCCATGACCCGCATCATCAACCTGCGCCAGGCCCGCAAGTCCCGCGCCCGAGACGCTCTCCGCGCGCAGGGCGATACCAATGCCGCGATCCATGGCGAGGCCAAAACCCTGCGCGATGCCCGCCAGGCCGAACAGGACCGCGCCGCCCGCGTCCTAGACGCCCACCGTCAGGACCCGCCCAACCAGGACCCACCCACCGAATGATCGAGCTGCCCCCCATGACGCCGCCGCTCAAGCGGTCGGTGACCATCGACGGGCATCGCACCTCGGTCTCGCTGGAGGACGCGTTCTGGAAGGCGCTGGCGACCCAGGCCGCCGCCCGCGACCTGACCCGCGCGGCGCTGATCGGGCGCATCGACCACGCCCGCCCGCCCGAGATCGGCCTGGCCACCGCCCTGCGCCTGTTCGTGCTGGCCAACGCCTGAATCCTGCCCCCTGCCAGACCGGAGACACGATGCCCGACCGCAGCGCCTATCCCGTCTTTCAGACCATCCCGACCCGTTGGCGGGACAATGACCAATACGGCCATATCTACAACGCCACCTATCTGGAGCTGTTCGACGAGGCGATGACCCTGACCCTGTCGGGACAGGGCTTCCTGGCGCCCGACGCCCCGCTGCTGGTCGTGGTCGAGAATGGCTGCCGCTATCTGGTCGAACTGTCCTGGCCCGCCACGCTGCGGATCGGGGTGGCGGTCACGCATCTGGGGCGCAGCTCGGCGCGGTTCGACATGGCCATGTTCGACGGCTCGGCCCCCAGCCCCGCGGCGCTGGCGCATTTCGTGACCGTTACGCTGGACCGCGACACGCGCCGCCCGGTCCCGATCCCGGACGGGCAGCGCGCCTTTCTGGAGACGCTGCGCTAGCGCAGATCGGGAAGGACGTGATCCGCGAACCGCTCTCTCAGGGTCAGCTTGCTGATCTTGCCGGTCGCGGTCAGCGGCATCTCCTCGACAAACACGATGTCGTCGGGCAACTGCCAGCTGGCCAGATGCGGGCGCAGGACGGCGCAGACATCCTCCAGCGTCGGGCGGGCATCGCCGCGCGGCTTGACCACCAGCAGCGGGCGCTCGTCCCATTTCGGATGGGGCAGCGCGATGACCGCGCATTGGGCGACATCGGGATGGGTCAGGGCCAGGTTCTCGACGTCGATCGAGCTGATCCACTCGCCGCCCGACTTGATCAGGTCCTTGGCCCGGTCGCGCAGCGTCAGCACGCCCTCGGCGCTGATCGAGGCGATGTCGCCGGTGCCGAACCACCCCTCCGCATCCACGGCGCGCGTGGTCGCGTCGGCATTGTCGTGATAGCCCGCGGCGACCGTATTGCCGCGCACGAACAGCTCTCCCATCGCCTGGCCGTCATGGGGCTGGCGCTGCCCGGCATCGTCCACGATCTTCATCTCGACGCCAAAGACCCGCCGCCCCTGCGCCCGCTTCAGCGCCATGCGCTGATCAAAGGGCAACGCGCGCTGCACCGGCGTCAGCGACCCCTGGCTGCCCAAAGGCGACGTCTCGGTCATGCCCCAGGCGTGGTTCACGTCGATGCCCATGCGCTCGAAGGCCTCGGTCAGGCTGCGCGGCATGGCGCTGCCGCCGACGACGATGTGGCGCAGGGCGCGGGGCTTGGCGCCGCGGGCCTGGATCTCGGCCATCAGACCCTGCCAGATGGTGGGCACGCCCCAGGCGCTGTCCACGGCCTCGGCCTCGCACAGGTCCCACAGGCTGGCGCCGTCCAGCGCGGGGCCGGGCATGATCAGGCTGGCCCCGATCAGCGGCGCGGTGAAGGGCAGGCCCCAAGCATTGACGTGAAACAGCGGCACGACCGGCAGGATGCGCGGCTGCGGCCCCAGATCGGGGCCCAGCACCGCCGCCGTCGCCAGCGCATGCAGTATGTTCGAGCGGTGCGAATACAGCACCCCCTTGGGGTCGCCCGTCGTCCCCGAGGTATAGCACAGCCCCGATGCGGTGGTTTCCGGGAAATCGGGCCAGGTCCGGTCTGTGGCCCGGCCCGCCAGCAGATCCTCATAGCACAGCGCGTCCAGCGCCCTGTCGGGCATATGCGCCGCATCGGTCATCACGACATAGCGCATCGGCGGCAGGCGCTCGCGCAGCGCCTCCAGCAGCGGCACGAAGGTCAGGTCCACGAACAGCATCCGGTCGCCCGCATGATGCGCGATGAACACCATCTGCTCGGCCGACAGGCGCGGGTTGATCGTGTGGCAGACCGCGCCGATGGCCGGAACCGCGTGATAGATCTCCAGGTGCCGGTGGCCGTTCCAGGCCAGCGTGGCCACACGGTCGCCAGGGGCCACGCCCATCTCCTCCAGCGCCAGGGACAGCTGCACGGCGCGGGCGCGGGTCGCGGCCCAGCCCTGACGGTGCAGGTCGCCCTCCACCCGGCGGGACACGATCTCGGCCGCGGGGAACCCTTCGGCCGCAAAATCCAGAAGCCCACTTTGCAGCAGCGGGCGGTGCATCATCAGGCCGTCCATGACGTCTCCTCCTTCGTCGGGGGCCATGATGGCGGGATTGCGGGGCGTTTCAACCCGTCAGCATCGCGGCTGCCGCAGGGTCAGCGCGCCGTCACATGGGTCGAGGTCAGATCCAGCAGGATCGCGTCCCCCGCATCGGTGACCTGCGTGCGCACGGTCGAGACCCGCCGCCCCCGCCGCAGCCACGAGGCGCGCGCAGTCAGCACGCCCTCCTGCCGGTTCGCCAGCAGTTGCGCGTTCAGCGTCACGGCGACGGGAAAGCTGTCCATCCCCTCCTCGGGCTGCTCTCCGCCCAGGACCAGGTTGGTGGCCACGACATCGGCGAACCAGATCAGCGCGCCCGCATGGACGGTCCCAAAAGGGTTGCGCACGTCATCGGTCACGGTCATCTCTCCGACCGCCTCGCGGGCATTCACGCCGGTGATCTCGAATTCGATCGTTCCGGCAAAGCTGTGGTTCGACATGGCCGAATCCTTTCGTCAGTAACATGCGGGCGCAACCGGCACCGCCGCGCGAGGCCCGCAATTCCGGAACCCGCAGATCATGATCACGCGCCGCCTCAACGGGGCAGACGCGCGATCAGCGAAGACGTATCCCATCGTCCGCCACCCATCAGCTGCACGTCCTTGTAGAACTGGTCGACCAGGGCCGTCACCGGCAGCACCGCGCCCAACTGATCGGCGGCCTGCAGGCAGATCGCCAGATCCTTGCGCATCCAGTCGACCGCAAAACCGTGTTCGAACTCTCCCCGATCCATCGTCGCATGGCGGTTCACCATCTGCCAACTGCCAGCGGCCCCCTGGCTGATCACCTCGACGACATCGGTCACATCCAGTCCCGCCTTGCGTGCAAAGGCCAGCGATTCCGCCAGCCCCTGGACCAACCCGGCAATGGCGATCTGGTTGCACATCTTGGTCATCTGACCGGCGCCGACCTCGCCCATCCGCCGACAGATCTTGGCATAGGCGTCGATCACCGGGGCGGCGCGGTCGAAATCCGCCTGCGTGCCGCCGCACATGACCGACAGCTGGCCGTTCTCGGCCCCCGCCTGCCCGCCGGACACGGGCGCATCGACATAGCCCAAGCCCGATTGGGCCGCGACCTGCGCCAGCTCGCGCGTGACCTGCGCCGAGACGGTCGTATGATCGACCAGCACCGCGCCCCGCGCCATACCGGCAAAGGCGCCGTCCGGGCCCAGACAGACCTGGCGCAGATCGTCGTCATTGCCCACGCAGCACAGGACCAGATCGGCCCCCTCCGCCGCCTGGCGCGGTGTGGGCGCATGGGCGCCGCCGTGACGCGCGACCCAAGCCTCGGCCTTGGCGCCGCTGCGGTTATAGACCGTCACCTGATGGCCCGCCGCCGCCAGATGGCCCGCCATCGGAAACCCTATCACGCCCAGACCCAGAAACGCCACCTTCGCCATTCAACTCTCCTCGGGATGTCCTGATCGCGCGTGGGGATGCGTTGAAATGCCCGCGCGCCTGTCCTATGCAGCCACACCACCACCCATGCGCGGCAGGGTCAACCCGTGCCGCGCGCACCCCAAGGACCGGCCCCCAGAATGCTGACATTGTTTCGCTGGCTCTTGCGGCTGACCATCGGCCTGATCGTGCTTCTGGTGCTGTCGGCGGTGCTGGTCTGGTATTTCGCCGTGCGCTCGCTGCCCGATTACGGTGCCACCTACCGGGTGGAGGGCATCACCGCCCCGGTCGAGATCGTCCGCTCGACCGAGAACGTGCCCCATATCTTTGGCCGGACCGACCCCGACGTGTTCTTTGCCCTGGGCCTGGCCCATGCGCAGGACCGGCTGTTCCAGATGACCGTGCTGCGCCGCGCGGCCCAGGGCCGGTTGGCGGAAATCCACGGCCCGCGCGCCCTGCCGGTCGACGATCTGGCGCGCAGGCTGGGTCTGCACCGTGCGGCCCAGGCATCGCTGGAGGTGCAGGACGCGCCCACCCGCGCCGCGCTGCAGGCCTATGCGGATGGCGTGAACCAATGGATCGGCATCGTGAATGCCGGCGCGATGGGCCGCGGCGCGCCCGAATTCTTTCTGTTTCCCGATGTCATCACCTTCTGGCAGCCCGCCGATTCGCTGGCCATCCTGAAACTGCTGGCCGCCGCCAGCACCGATGCCGCCACCGAAGAGATCCTGCGCGCCCGCCTGGCCCTGGCCTGGCCCCAGGACGGCATGCGCATCCTGGACCGCGCCGACGTGCCCGACGACCTGCCCGATTACGCCACTCTGTTTCCGGGCGCGCGGCTTGGCACGCCCGACCGGCGGCGCGACATGCAGGCCGCACACGACCCCCTGGGCTTCCTGCGGCCGGGTCAGGCGCTTGGCGGCAACGCCTTCGGCGCGGAACCGCAGCGGACGGCGGCGGGGGCCTCTCTGCTGGCCAACGACCTGCATGTGGGGCTGACGGTGCCCTCGCTGTTCTACCTGGCCCGGCTGGAGCTGGCTTCGGGCGGGGTGATCGGCGCCACGGTTCCGGGGATGCCCTTGGTCCTGTCGGGGCGCAACCCGTCGCTGTCCTGGGCGCTGACGCCGCTGGACCTGGACGTGGCCGACATCGCCATCGAAGAGGTCCAGCCGGGCAATCCCGACCGCTATCGCGGCCCGCAGGGCTGGACCGCCTTCCAGACCCGGACCGAAGTGATCCGCGTGCTGGATGCGCCCTCGCAGACCATCACCCTGCGCGACACCCAGAACGGTCCTGTCGTGCCGGGCCTGGACCCCGGGCTGCGCGACGTCGTGCCCATCGGCCATGTGCCTGCCCTGCGCTGGACGGGCCTGTCGCGCCAGGACGGGACCATGTCGGCGCTGATGGGGCTGATGCGCGCGCAGGACAGCGCGCAGGCCACCCGCGCGCTGAGGGGCGTGGTCGCGCCGGCGCTGGACGTGACCCTGGCCGATGCCGAGGCGGTGACGCGCCTGTCCGCCGGGGCCGCGCCGCAGCGCGCGCCCGACCATCCGACGGCGGGCGCCCTGCCCGCGCCCGGCTGGCTGCCGCAGACCGCCTGGACCGGGGCCACCGCCCTTGCGGGCGAGGCGCAGCGCCCCGAGGCGGGCCTGGCCCTGGCGACCGAGGATGCCAGCGACGGGCTGCGCCGCGACCGCCTGTCCTACCTGCTGGGCGACCGAGAGGTGCATTCCCGCGACAGCTTCATCGCGGCGCAGCTGGACATCGTCAGCCCGGCGGCGCGCGCGCTGCTGCCGCTGGTGGGGGCGAACCTGTGGTTCACCGGCGACCCCGCCGCCCCCGGCACGCCCGAACGCCAGCGCCAGGACGCGCTGACCCTGCTGGCGGAATGGGACGGCGCCATGAACGAGCATCTGCCCGAACCGCTGATCTACACCGCCTGGATGGACGCCCTGCAGGACCGTCTGGTCCGCGACGAGCTGGGGCCGATGGCCGATGACCTGCTGCACCTGCAGCCCCGCTTCATCGACGCGGTGTTCCGCAACCGCGGCGGCGCCTCGGCCTGGTGCGACATCGTCCAATCCGCCGCGACCGAGGATTGCGCGACCATCGCCCGCCAGTCGCTGGACCGCGCCATTCTGGACCTGTCGGCGCGCTATGGATCGGACGTGGCCAGCTGGCGGTGGGGCGACGCGCATCAGGCCAAGCACCGCCACCCCGGTCTGGGCGCGCTGCCCGCTCTGGGCTGGATCATGAACATCACCCAGTCCATCTCGGGAGAGGAGTTCACCGTGGCCCGCAGCGGCATGACGGGCAGCGGGCCGCAGCCCTTCCAGGCCGCGACCGGCGCGGGTTTCCGCAGCGTGATCGACCTAGCCGATCCCGACAGCTCGGTCTTCATCACCTCGACCGGGCAGTCGGGGCATCCGCTGTCGCGCCATTACGACGATCTGGCGGGCCTGTGGCGGCGCGGCGAATATGTCGGCATGTCGCTGGACCCCGATCTGGCGCGGGCCGCCGCCACCGGCATCACCACCCTGACCCCGGTCGATTGACGCAAAACGGGGGGCACAAAGGCCCCCCGTATCGTCGCGCTGTCGTGCCGCTCAGAAGTGGATGGCGCGCCCATAGGCGTCCAGAACCGCCTCGTGCATCATCTCGGACAGGGTCGGGTGCGGGAAGACCGTCTCCATCAGGTCCTGCTCGGTCGTCTCCAGCTGGCGGCCGATGACATAGCCCTGGATCAGCTCGGTCACCTCGGCGCCGACCATGTGGGCGCCCAGCAGCTCTCCGGTCTTGGCGTCGAAGATGGTCTTGACCATGCCCTCGGGCTCGCCCAGGGCGATGGCCTTGCCGTTGCCCATGAAGGGGAAGCGCCCGACCTTGATGTCCAGCCCCTGCTCCTTGGCCTTGGCCTCGGTCAGGCCGACGGATGCGATCTGGGGGTGGCAATAGGTGCAACCCGCGATGCTGCCCGGCTTGATCGGATGGGGATGCTTGCCCGCGATCAGCTCGGCCACCATGACGCCCTCGTGGCTGGCCTTGTGCGCCAGCCAGGGCGCGCCGGCCAGATCGCCTATGGCATAGACGCCCTCGACCCCAGTGCGGCAATATTCGTCTGTGATGACATGGGTGCGGTCGACGGTGATCCCCGCCTCCTCAAGGCCCAGCCCTTCGGTGTTGCCGACGATTCCCACGGCCGAGATGACGGTATCGAACTCATGCGTCTCGGTCTTGCCGCCGACCTCGATATGGGCGGTGACGGTGTCGCCCTTGCGGTCCAGCTTTTTCACCGCGGCCTTTTCCATGATCGTCATGCCCTGCTTGACGAACTGCTTCTTGGCGAAGGCGCTGATCTCGGCATCCTCGACGGGCAGGACGCGGTCCATGACCTCGACCACGGTCGTCTTGGCACCAAGCGTGTTGAAGAAGCTGGCGAATTCGATGCCGATGGCGCCCGACCCGATGACCAGCAGCTTCTTGGGCATATGCGGCGGCACCAGCGCGTGCTTGTAGTTCCAGACCAGCTTGCCGTCCGGCTCCAGCCCCGGCAGCTCGCGCGCCCGCGCGCCGGTGGCCAGCACGATGGATTTCGCGGTGACCTCCTCCGAGCCCTTGTCGGTCTTGACGGTGACGCGGCCCGGCCCTTCCAGCCTGGCCTCGCCCATGATGACGGTGACCTTGTTCTTCTTGAACAGATGCCCGATGCCGCCCGACAACTGCTTGGCGACGCCGCGCGACCGCTTCACCACCGCGTCCAGGTCATAGCCGATGCCGTCGGCCTTCAAGCCGAAATCCTTGGCGCGGTGCATCAGGTGATAGACCTCGGCAGAGCGCAGCATCGCCTTCGTCGGGATGCAGCCCCAGTTCAGGCAGATGCCGCCCAGATGCTCACGCTCGATGCAGGCCACCTTGAGGCCCAGCTGCGCTGCCCGGATCGCGGCGACATAACCACCCGGGCCTGCGCCGATCACCACCACGTCGAAATTCTGGGCCATCCGGTCCCCCGCTGATGAATTATAGTTCAGCGTTAAACCATTTGCCCCAACGCGGCAAGCGGGCGGTCAGGACGCCGTCTGCTGCTGGGGGTCGTCGGATTGCGCCTCCTCCAGCACCGCGTCGACGGCCAGGGGCGTGGCGTTGGGGGTGATGACGGCAAAGCTGCCCTGTTCGTCGGGCGTCAGCGCACGGCGCTGCGTGGTGCGCCATCCGGCATAGCCGGTCAGCAGGGCCAGCAGCACGCCCATATAGACCCAGTAGCCGTCCGGCCCCATCACGCCCATCATCCAGCCGGTGATCATCGGCCCGCCCATGCTGCCGATGCCATAGATGAACAACAGCCCCGCCGATGCCGAGGCCATGTCCGACTGGTCCAGATAGTCGTTCGTATAGGCCAGCAGCAGTGCATAGACCGGATTGGCCACGCCCCCCATGATCGCCCCCGCGATGACCAGCCCTACCGTGCCCGGCTGCGCCGCGACCACGACCAGCCCGCACAGCCCCCCGATGGCCGACATGCCCAGCACCAGCTTGCGCCGGTCATAGCGGTCCGAGATCCAGCCGATCGGATATTGCAGCACCAGGCCGCCCGCATAGATCGCGGCCACGAACAGGCTGATCTGCGCCACCGACAGCCCGATCTGCGCGCCCCAGACCGACGACATGCCCGACAGGACCGCGAATACCCCCCCGATCAGGAAGATGCCCACGCATCCCAAGGGGGACGCCCGATACAGGCGGCGGAACGACATCCGCTTGATGGTCTGGAACTGCGGCGCGGGCTGGGCCGACAGCAGGATCGGCGTGAAGGCCAGCGACACCAGCACCGACGGAATGATGAACAGCAGATACCCCGCCGGATCGCTGACGTTCAGCAGCGCCTGCGCCACGACGATGCCCAAGAGCTGCACGATCATATAGAGCGACAGGGTCTGGCCCCGGTTCTCATTGGTCGAGCCCGCGTTCAGCCAGCTTTCGGCGGTGACATAGACGCCGCAGAAACAGAATCCGATCAGGAACCGCAGCAAGGTCCAGCTGATCCAGTGCGGCTCGACCGCGAAGAGGACCAGCACCGCCGAGATCAGCGACCCGAGCGCCGCAAAGACCCGCACATGGCCCACGTTCTTGATCAGATCGGGCACCGTCAGGCTGCCCAGCAGGAACCCGCCGTAATAGCTGGTGATGACGACCGACATCTGGAAGGTCGGGATGCCCTCGATGCCGCCGCGGATGCCCAGCAGCGTGCCCTGCATGCCATTGCCCACCATCAGCAGCAGGATGCCAAGCAGCAGGGGCCAGGTGGTGCGCAACACCGAAATCATCGCGGGTCTCGTCTCGTTCAGGGGCATCGGGGCAGAGCGCCCGACCTATGCCCGACGGCCCCCCGATGCCAGCCGGAATGCGACCTCAGGGGATCAGCAGCGACGCGTCGCCATAGCTGAAGAAACGATACCCGTCCCGGACCGCATGTCCATAGATTTCCCGGATCTTTTCCGCCCCCATCAGCGCCGAGACCAGCATCAGAAGCGTCGATTTCGGCAGGTGGAAATTGGTCATCAGCCCGTCCGTGACGCGGAAGTGATGACCGGGATAGATGAAGATGTCGGTCGTGCCGCGGAACGGCGCGATGCGTCCCGGTTCCGGCGCGGCCGATTCGATCAGCCGCAGCGCGGTGGTGCCGACCGGAATGACACGCCGCCCCTCGGCCTTGGCGCGGTTGATGGCGGCGGCGGCCTCGGGCGTGACCTCGCCCCATTCGGCATGCATGCGGTGGGTGGTCACGTCATCGACCTTGACCGGCAGGAACGTCCCCGCCCCCACATGCAGGGTGACATGCACGAATTCGACCCCGCGCGCGGCCAGCGCCTCCAGCAGGGGGGCGTCGAAATGCAGGCTGGCGGTGGGGGCGGCCACGGCCCCCTGATGCGCGGCCCAGACCGTCTGGTAATCGTCGCGATCCTGGTCGTCCGGTGCCCGCAGCGCCGCGATATAGGGCGGCAGCGGCATCGCGCCGACCTGTTGCAGCGCCGCGTCGAACGCCTCTCCGGTCGCGTCAAAGATCAGCCGCAGGCCGGTCGCGGACATCTCGGCCACCTCGGCGGTCAGGGCGTCGCCAAAGCGGATCACCTCGCCCACGCGCAGCTTGCGCAGCGGCTTGGCCAGCGCCTGCCAGCCGTCGGCCGCGGGTTCCAGCAGGGTGATCTCGATGCGCGCGACGGCCTCGCCCTGCGGCGTCTGACGCGCGCGGGTGCCGGTCAGGCGGGCGGGGATCACCTTGGTGTCGTTCAGCACCAGCAGATCGCCCGGCCGCAGGATCTGCGGCAGGTCGCCCACATGGCGGTCGGCGATGGTGCCGCCCTCGGCCAGCAGCAGGCGCGCCGCGCTGCGCGGGCGTGCGGGACGGGTGGCGATCAGCCCCTCGGGCAGGTCGAAATCGAAATCGGTCAGCTTCATGGCCGGGCTTGTGCGGTGCCCGCGCGTTTCCGTCAAGGCGTCGTGAAGACCAAGCAAAAGCATCGGACTTTACAAGCCTGACGGAATCGGTCAATTTCCGCCCGACAGGAGGCCCGCCATGATCGTCTGCCATTGCACCCAGATCTCGGATCACGACATCCGCGCCGCCATCGACTGGATGCGCACGGCGGACCCCCAGACCATCATCACCCCCGGCAAGATCTATCACGCGCTTGGCAAGCGGGCCGATTGCGGCGGTTGCATGCCGCTCTTTCTGGACACCATGCGCGGCTGCGATAGGGTGGGTGTCGCCCCGCCGATCCTGCGGACCCGACCCATTCACGAAAAGGAAGCCAGCCATGAAGGGCGACGCCAAAGTCATCGAATATCTGAACGCCGCACTGCGGTCTGAACTGACGGCGGTCAGCCAGTACTGGCTGCATTACCGCCTGCAAGAGGACTGGGGTTTCGGCCGCATCGCCGCCAAGTCGCGCGAGGAATCCATCGAGGAGATGAACCACGCCGACAAGCTGATCCAGCGGATCATCTTTCTGGAAGGCCATCCGAATCTGCAGAAACTGGACCCGCTGCGCATCGGCCAGACCCTGCGCGAGACGCTGGACAGCGACCTGGCCGCCGAACATGACGCCCGCACCCTGTATATCGAGGCGCGCGATCACTGCGACAGCGTCGGCGACTATGTCAGCAAGGTCCTGTTCGAGGAACTGATCGCCGATGAGGAGGGCCATATCGACTTCCTCGAGACGCAGATCCACCTGTTCGACACCATCGGCGAACAGAATTACGGCCATCTGAACGCCAAACCCGCGAACGAGGCCGAATAAGGCCCGCGCGGTCCACGACCGGGATCGGGGGTCCGCCCCCTATCCCAGCCAATCCCGCGCGATGCCCGGCAACTCGTCGAAATGCGCCAGCATGACCTCGGGCGCCAGGCGCGACAACGCCTCGCCCTCCGGGCCAAAGGCGACCAGCGCGACCCTGACCCCCGCCGCAGCGGCGGTCTTGCGGTCCGTCTCGGTATCGCCCACCAGGAACGACTGTCCGACCTGACCGCCCGCCGCCTCGACCGCGGCGCGATAGGGCCGCGGATCGGGCTTGCGCACCGGCAGCGTGTCGGCGCCGATCATCGCGCCAAAGCGGTCGCGGATGCCCAGCTCGCGCAGCAGCGTCTCGGCCAGGGCCTCGGGCTTGTTGGTGCAGACGGCCAGCAGATGCCCGTCCGCGGCCAGCCGGTCCAGCGCCGCCTCGACCCCCGGATACAGCCGCGTATGCACCGCGATGGCGTCCCCGTAATGGCCCAGCAGGCGGTCGAAATCCTCATCCTCGGCGCCCGGCGGCAGCAGCCGGTCCGACGGCATCCGCCCGTATCCCGCCCGCAGCATCGCCCGTCCGCCATGAAACGCGATCAGCGCATCCACCACCGGGTCAAGCAGGTCGCCCAGACCCCGCGCCCGGAAACAGGCATTCGCCGCCGCCACCAGGTCGCCCGACGTATCCGCCAATGTCCCGTCCAGATCGAAGACCACCGTTCCAGCCATGCGCCATCCCCTTCGGACATATTCGGAAAACAAAGGTGACCGCGCCGGACCTTTCCAGCGCGCCCTGCCCCGATTAGAACGCCCTTGATGAAAAGCAAACAGACGATGGGGCGGGACATGAGCGAAAACGCGGTGGGGGTGGTGATTCTGGCGGCGGGTCAGGGCAGCCGGATGCAGTCCGACCTGCCCAAGGTCCTGCACCGCTTGGGCGGCGTGCCGCTGGTGGGCCACGCCCTGCGCGCCGCCCGCAGCCTGGAGCCGGAACAGATCGTCGTGGTCACCGGCCACGGCACGCAGGCCGTCACCGCAGCCGTCGCGCGGCTGGACCCGGACGCCGCCTGCGTCCTGCAGGCCGAACAGCTGGGCACCGGCCACGCCGTCCGCCAGGCCCTGCCCGCGCTGGAGGGGTTCGAGGGCCGCGTGATCGTCCTTTACGGCGACACCCCCTTCATCGCCGAGGAGACCCTGGCCGAACTGGCCGCCCATCCCGCCGATCTGGTCGTGCTGGGTTTCGAGGCCGAGGAGCCGGGCCGCTATGGCCGGCTGGTCGTCACCGATCGCGGGTTGGAGCGGATCGTCGAATGGAAGGACGCCGATGCCGCCACCCGCGACATCGCGCTGTGCAATTCCGGCGTCATGGCGCTGTCCGCCGACCTGCTGCGCCGTCTGATCGCGGGGCTGTCCAACCAGAACGCGTCGGGCGAATACTATCTGACCGACCTGGTCGCCCTGGCCCGCGCCGAGGGCCGCCGTGCCGATGTGGTGATCTGCCCCGAGGCCGAGACCCTGGGCATCAACACCCGCATCGAGCTGGCAGCCGCCGAGGCCGCGTTCCAGGCCCGCGCCCGCGCGCGCCTGATGGAGGACGGCGTGACCCTGACCGACCCGGGCAGCGTCTTTCTGGCGCTGGACACGGTCATCGGCCGCGATGCGGTGATCGGGCCGAACGTCGTCTTCGGCCCCGGCGTGACGGTGGAATCGGGGGCCGAGATCCTGCCCTTCTGCCACTTGGAGGGCTGCCATGTCAGCGAGGGCGCGACCGTCGGTCCCTTTGCCCGCCTGCGCCCCGGCGCCGAACTGGGCACGGACGTGCATGTCGGCAACTTTGTCGAGATCAAGAACGCCGTCCTGGACGAAGGCGTCAAGGTCGGCCACCTGACCTATCTGGGCGACGCCCATGTGGGGGAACACACGAATATCGGCGCGGGCACCATCACCTGCAACTATGACGGCGTGTCCAAGCACCGTACCACGATCGGCGCGCGCGCCTTCATCGGCAGCGACACGATGCTGGTGGCGCCTGTCCGCGTAGGCGCGGATGCGATGACCGGGTCCGGATCGGTCATCACCGAGGACATCCCCGACGGCGCCCTGGCCATCGGCCGCGCCCGGCAGGCCACCAAGCCCGGCCTGGCCCTGCGCCTGATGGCCGCCCTGCGTCTGAAAAAGGAGGCCCGCTGATGTGCGGCATTATCGGGATATTGGGTCGTCACGAGGTTTCGCCTCAGCTGGTCGATGCGCTGCGGCGGCTGGAGTATCGGGGCTATGACAGCGCCGGGGTCGCCACGGTGGACGGCGCCGGGCGGCTGGAGCGCAGGCGCGCGGTGGGCAAGCTGGTCAACCTGTCGGACCTCTTGGTCC
>NZ_SUNH01000004.1 GCF_005048265.1 Paracoccus hibiscisoli | reverse complement strand
ACGGCTTTCATAATCCCCGCCGCCGGCAGTCAGCATTGGGCTGGAAAAGCCCGGGCGCCTTCGAACGGAGGGCCGCCTAAAATGAGCACGCGGAGCGGCACATAAACGCGACAGGTCCAATCTGGAGCCAAGTTCCTGAGCGGCTTCAGGGGTCATTTCGCCAACGGATTTGAGCCCTTCAAGAAGCCGTTCGATACGTGCCAGTTTCTTCTGGCGGATCTCTTCAAGATGATGCCCGAAGCGATGCGCGATGGCGCTGGCCGTGTGCGCCAGGTCTTTGGGCGCGCGAAAGGGGAGGATGTGGACACGCATCTTAGTCACCTCGTTCCGGAAACGAAATCCGAAGAGGAGGCAGCCGTCCCCGTCAGCCTGCGACGGCTATTCGTATTGAGGAGAGGGGGAGGCGCTTGATGACGAGGCTCGCCGATCAACAGGCCTCGATTTTTGGCTTCGGGACTTTCTTCGGGACTTGTGCTCCCGAAGTGCCCCGAAATGGCACTTTTGTGCAATAGCACGAGGTTTGATAGACCACTCAAAATGGGCGGCAGCAGGCGTCTAAGCCATTATTCTGAATAATATTTTCGAATAAGATCATGGAGCGGGTGAAGGGAATCGAACCCTCGTCGTAAGCTTGGGAAGCTTCTGCTCTACCATTGAGCTACACCCGCGATGCCGCTGGAAATAGCCGGTGCGCCCCGCAGCGTCAAGCCTCAGCGCAACCCCATCTCGGCCAGGGCGGCGGCGATGGCGGGGGGCAGCGGCTCCTCCAAGGCGCGGCCCGCGGGCAGGTCGGGGGGCGCCTCGGGGCCGGGCAGATAGCGCCAGCCCTGGAACGGGCGGCGCGGGACGGCGGCGACGCGTACCAGCTCGCGGTCCAGCACCAGGCCGCAACGCAAGATGCCGTCCGCGCCCTCGACCCGTTCCAGCGTCAGGATGCGCTGGCGGGCCAGGACGACGCCCTTGAACACCCAATAGATCGACCCGCCATCCAGCAGCTCGGCCTCACGCTTGGGCCACATGCGCGTGACATGCAGCGCGGGGCCCGCGCCGAAACGGGTCTGCCAGGCGGCCAGGTCCTCGGGGCCCTCGGCGCCGACGCACAGCTTCATCAGATGCAGGGATCGTGTCATGGCCCTCACCTAATCGCGCCCGCGCGCCGCATCAAGGGATCACCTGACGCAGGCACGCGCCATGAAAAAGGGCCGCATCCGAGGATGCGGCCCGATCGCGGTCATGGGAACCGGATCACAGCTCGTCCAGCGCCTCGACGGCCTTTTCCAGCTCTTCCTTGGTCACGGTCTTTTCCTCGACCCTGGCCTTTTCGGCGATCAGATCGACGACCTTGTCCTCGAAGATCGGCGCGCGCAGCTGCTGCTGGGCGGCCTGGTTCGACTGGATGAACTCAAAGAACTGACGCTCCTGGCCGGGATACTGACGGGCGGCGCGCAGAACGGCCTGGGTCATCTCCTGGTCGGTGACGGTCACTTCGGCCTTCTGGCCGATCTCGGCCAGCAGCAGGCCAAGACGCACGCGGCGCTCGGCCAGGGACTTGTGCTCGTCGGTGGGTTCGATGGCGTCGTGGTTGTGGCCCTGAACCTCGGGGTTCTCCTCGTGCCACAGCTGATGCGCGATCTGCGCGGCCTCGGCCTCGACCAGAGAGGCGGGCAGATCGAACTTGACCGCCGCATCCAGCTGATCCAGCAGGGCGCGCTTCATCACCGCGCGCGCGGCGCCGGCATATTCGGCCTCCAGGCGCTCGCTGATCTGCTTCTTCAGACCGTCCAGGTCCTCGGCGCCGAACTTCTTGGCCAGCTCGTCGTCGATCTCGGCCTCCTTGGGGGCCTTCACCGACTTGATCTTGCACTCGAAGGTGGCATCCTTGCCGGCCAGGTGGGGCGCGCCGTATTCCTCGGGGAACTTGACCTCGACCTTGACGTCCTCATCGGCCTTCACGCCGACCAGCTGATCCTCGAAACCGGGGATAAAGCTGTTCGAGCCCAGGACCAGCGGGTAATCCTCGGCCGCGCCGCCCTCGAAGGCCTCGCCGTCGACAAAGCCCTTGAAATCGATGGTGACCTGGTCGCCCGACTTGGCCTTGGTGCCCTTCTTGCGGTCCTCGAAGGACTGCGCCGACTTGGCCAGGTTCTCCAGCGCCTCGGTGACGGCGGCCTCTTCGGCGGGGACGGTCAGCTTTTCCAGCGACAGCGTGGTCAGGTCGACCTCGGGGATCGCGGGCAGCGTCTCGTAGGTCACGTTGACCACGACGTCATCGCCCTCTTTCCAGGTGTCGCCACCCTCCATCTCGACCTTGGGCTGGGTGGCGGGACGGTCGCCCGACTGCTCCAGGTGGTCGCGCAGCGCGCCGTCGATGGCGTCCTGCATCGCCTCGCCCAGGATGCGCGGGCCGAACTGCTTCTTCAGCATCGCCATGGGCACCTTGCCCTTGCGAAAGCCCTTCATCTCGACTTCGGGCTGAGCTTCCTTCAGCTTGGCATCGACTGCGGCGGCCAGGTCGGCTGCGGGCAGCGTGAACTGATACCCGCGCTTCAGACCGTCGTTCTGCGTTTCCTTGACCTGCATCATCACCCTCATAGAAAGAAGGGCCACCTGTCCGGCGGCCTGAAAATTTGGGCCGTTCTAGTCGTGGCGCACCCCGCCTGCAAGCAGATAGCGGCGTGCGCCCGCTGGAACATCCCCGCCGCCGCGCTATGCTGCCCCACCGACAGGAGATCGCCATGACCCAAGCCAGCCCCACCGAACCCCGCCCGACCGAACCGCGCCTGACCTCGCTGGCCCATGGCGGCGGCTGCGGCTGCAAGATCGCGCCGGGCGTGCTGTCGGGCCTGCTGCGGGGCAGCGCCGCCCTGCCCGTCCCGCCCGAACTGCTGGTCGGCATCGAGACGTCCGACGATGCGGCGGTCTGGCTGCTGAACGACCGGCAGGCGCTGGTGGCCACGACCGATTTCTTCATGCCGGTGGTGGACGATCCGCATGATTTCGGCCGCATCGCCGCAACGAACGCGATCAGCGACGTCTATGCGATGGGGGCCACGCCGATCCTGGCGCTGGCGGTGGTCGGCATGCCGATCAACGCGATCTCTCACGAAACAATCGCGGCCATCCTGGACGGCGGCGCCTCGATCTGCCGCGAGGCGGGCATCCCCATCGCGGGCGGCCACACCATCGATTCGGTCGAGCCGATCTATGGCCTGGTGGCCCTGGGCCTGATCGACCCTGCCCTGCTGAAACGCAATGCCGAGGCGCAGCCCGGCGACCTGCTGGTTCTGGGCAAGCCCCTAGGCGTCGGCGTCATGTCTGCCGCGCTGAAGAAAGGCGACCTGGATTCAGCGGGTTACGCCCGGATGATCGACATCACCACGAAACTGAACCGTCCCGGCCCCGACCTTGCGGCCATTCCGGGCGTGCATGCCATGACCGATGTCACCGGCTTTGGCCTGGGCGGCCACGGGCTGGAGATGGCGCGCGGATCGGGCTGTGATCTGGTGATCGACTGGTCCGCCGTGCCGCGCCTGCCCGGCATCGACGCGCTGATCGAGGCGGGTCACGTGACGGGCGCCTCGGGCCGCAACTGGGCCAGCTATGGCGATGGCGTGGCCCTGCCGGACGGGTTTGCCGATGCCGACCGCGCCCTGCTGACCGATCCGCAGACCAGCGGCGGCCTGCTGGTCGCCTGCGCCCCCGACGCGCTGGAGGCGGTGCGCGCGGCCTTTGCCCGCCACGGCTTTGACGATGCGGCGGTCATCGGACAGGCGGGCGCGCGCAGCGACAGCCCGCGCCTCATCCTGCGCTAGAACCGCAGGCCCCAGCTGACCGACGCGCCCTGCGATCCGATGCCAAAGCTGGCGGCCCCGAAACCCAGCCCGATCAGCGCGCCCATCATCGCCTGATCGGGCGTGTGTTCGCCCGCTTGCACGCGGCTGACGGCGGTCAGCCCCGCCGCGCCATAGGCCGCAGCGCCCAGTTCGGGCCGGTCGTCCCAGCATTTGCCCGCCAGATCCGCCGCCCCGAACCCCGCCGCCGCCGCATGCCCCGAGGGGAAGCCCCGCCCGTCTCCGGTCGGGCGCGTGCCAAGGGGCGTGCCGTCGAACAGCGTCTTGAGGCCAAGGACCACCGCCGCCTGGACCAGACCCCGCAGCGCGAAATCCTCAAGCCGGTCCTGATCGGCGGCACAGACCGCCGCCGCCAGCGGCAGCCCGTATTTCATCGTCGTGCCGAACCGCTCCAGCCCCTCGGCCTGCACAGGCAGCGCCAGCAGGCAGGCCAACCCCGCAACTGCCGCGCGCATGGGTTACTGCTGCAGCGTCTGAAGGTAATCGGCCAGGGCCACCAGCCGCGCAGGCGTCGCCACGCGCTGGCCCGACCCGTCGTCATACATGACCACCGGCCCCTCGCGCAGGACCTCATAGATCGGCATATGCGATTCGCTGCGCCCCATCGTGTATCCGACCAGCTGTCCCATCACGCGGGTCTTGGGGAACACCCCGCCATTCTGCGCGGCCAGCATCGTCAGATCGACCGGCGCAGGCACCATCCCCACCGCGGCGGGACCGTTGCCCCGCCCGGTCGGGCCGTGACAGGCGGCGCAGTAATCGGCGTAATCGCGCGCGGCCCCGGTCAGCTGCGCCTCGGGCGCACAGGCCGCCACCAGCCCCGCCAGCGCGATCCCCGCCGCGCCCGCCATCATCACTGCCCGCATCATCTGCCCCCTTGGGTTGCTTATCGGCGCAGCATGCACCCGCAGCCGTGCCGGCGCAACGATCAGGCGGCGGTCAACCGAACGATCCGGTCCATCCGCGCCGCCAGCGCATGGTTATGCGTGGCGATCAGCGCCGAAAGCCCGGTGTCGCGCACCAGCGCCATCAGCACGTCGAACACCTTGTCCGAAGTCTCGGGGTCCAGGTTGCCCGTCGGCTCATCCGCCAGCAGCAGGGCGGGCGCATTGGCCAGCGCGCGGCAGAACGCCACCCGCTGCTGCTCTCCGCCTGACATCTGGGCCGGGCGGTGATCCGCGCGATGCGCCAGCCCCACGCGGCCCAGCAGGTCGGCGGCCCGCGCCTGCGCGTCGCGCCCCGACACGCCATTGGCCAGCTGCGGCAGGACGATGTTCTCGGCCGCGCTGAATTCCGGCAGCAGGTGGTGGAACTGATAGACAAAGCCCAGCTCCTGACGCCGCGCCTCGGTCCGCGCGCGGTCCGGCAGGCCGGTCATGTCGCGCCCCGCCAGCCAGACGCGCCCCGCATCGGGCGTGTCCAGCAGCCCCGCAATATGCAGCAGCGTCGATTTCCCCGCCCCCGACGGCGCGACCAGCGCCACGACTTCGCCCCGCGCGACGCTCAGGTCCAGCCCGTCCAGCACCGTCACCGGCGCAGGCCCGCCCAGACCATAGGACTTGCCCACGCCCTCCAGCCGCAACACGTCACTCATAGCGCAGCGCCTCCACCGGGTTCATCCGCGCGGCCCTGCGCGCCGGAAAGATCGTCACGACAAAGGACAAAAACAGCGACAGCCCTACGGCCCGCGCGATGTCCCAGGCCCGCAGATCGGCGGGCAGGCGATAGATGCCGCGCACCTCGGGCTGCCAGGCCCCGCCCCCGGTCAGCGCGTTCAGACCCGCCATGATATTGTCCACGTTCAGCGCCAGGGCCACGCCCAGCACCACCCCGGCGATCGTGCCGATGATCCCGGTGAAGGCCCCGCACAGGAAAAAGACCCGCAGGATCGACCCCTCGGTCAGGCCCATGGTGCGCAGGATGCCGATGTCGCGGCCCTTGTTCTTGACCAGCATGATCAACCCACTGGTGATGTTCATCGACGCGATCAGGACCAGCACCGACAGGATGACGAACATCACGTCATCCTCCATGTCCAGGGCCGACAGGAACGACCCGGAACTGTCGCGCCAGGACCAGGTCTGCGCGCCCTCTCCGGCGGCCCGCATCAGCGCCAGCGTCCAGTCGTCCACGCGTTCGGGGTCGTCGACGAAGACCTCGATCTCGTCGGCCACACCCTCGCGGTTGAAATAGGACTGCGCTTCGGCCAGCGGCATGTAGATGCGGGTGCGGTCGATGTCGTATCGCCCCGCGCTGAAGACATAGGTCACCTCATAGGCGCTGACCCGCGGCGTGGTGCCAAACGCGGTCCGCGCCCCCTCCGGCGCGATCAGGCGGATGCGGTCGCCCACCCCCACGCCCAGCTCGCGCGCGATGCCCGATCCGATGGCGATCCCCTCGTCGAACCGCTCCAGATCGCCCATGGAGGTCGCGGGGTCCACGATGCGCGGCATCGCCTCCAGATCGGCGCGGGCGACGCCGAACACCTCGGCCACGTTCGAGCTGTCGTTGGCGCTGGCCATGACCTGCCCCTTGACGATCGCCGCCGTGCGGGTGACGCCCGGAACCTCGGCCAGACGCACGGCCATGCCCTCGTAATCGCTGATCCGCCCCGGCACGACATAGACGTCGTCGGTAAACTCATTGGTGATCGTCTGCGGGCTGACATAGACCGTGGTATGCGCATTGGCGCCCAGGATCGTGTCCACGAACTCGGCCCGAAAGCCCGCCCGCACCGCCAGCGTGGCGATCAGCGCCATCACGCCCAGGGCGATGCCGATCAGGCTGATCCAGGTCATGACGCTGACGCCACCCTCGGCGCGGCGCGCCCGCAGGTATCGCCAGGCGATCATGAATTCGAAACGCGAAAAGCCTATCGCCATGGTCCAAGCCCCTGAATTTCCGCCCGGACCCTGCCCCCGCGCCCCCCGAAATTCAAGCCGACAAAGGCGTGAGCCCCTCTTCTCCCCTCAAATATCCAACTTGCGACGCCCGGTTCCGGGTGCCAGATGGGGGGCATGGCAAAACAGACCTCCGCCTTCACCTGCACCGCCTGCGGCGCCGCCCACAAGAAATGGGCCGGGCGCTGCGACGCCTGCGGCGCCTGGAACACCATCATCGAGGAGGCCCCCCTGTCCCAGGGTCCGGGCCGGGGCCTCGGCGCCTCCAAGGGCAAGCCAGTGCCCCTCTCGGGCCTCTCGACCAGCGAACCGCCGCCGCCGCGCTTCCTGTCGGGCATAGACGAGCTGGACCGCGTGCTGGGCGGCGGGCTGGTCCCCGGCTCGGCGCTGCTGGTCGGCGGCGATCCGGGCATCGGCAAGTCGACCATCCTGCTGCAGGCGGCGGCGGCCTTTTCGCGCGCCGACTATCAGGCGATCTATTTCAGCGGAGAGGAGGCCAGCGCCCAGGTTCGCATGCGCGCGGTCCGTCTGGGTCTGGCCGACGCGCCGATGCGGCTTGGGGCGGAAACGAACCTGCGCAATATCCTGACCACGCTGGACGCCGAACGCCCCGACGTGGCGGTGATCGATTCGATCCAGACGCTGTGGTCCGACACGGTCGAGGCCGCGCCGGGCAGCGTGGCCCAGGTCCGCGCCGCAGCCCACGAGCTTGTGACCTTCGCCAAAAGCCGCGGCGTCGCGGTGATCCTGGTGGGCCATGTCACCAAGGACGGCCAGATCGCCGGCCCCCGCGTGGTCGAGCATATGGTCGATTGCGTGCTCTATTTCGAAGGCGAACGCGGCCACCAGTTCCGCATCCTGCGCAGCGTCAAGAACCGCTTTGGCCCATCCGGGGAAATCGGCGTGTTCGAGATGACAGGCGCTGGGCTGGCCGAGGTCGCCAACCCCTCGGCGCTGTTTCTGTCCGAACGCGGCCAGCCCATCGCGGGCAGCGCCGTCTTTGCGGGCATCGAGGGCACCCGCCCCGTCCTGACCGAGGTGCAGGCCCTGGTCGCGCCATCCACGCTGGCCAGCCCGCGCCGCACGGTGGTGGGCCTGGACAGCGGCCGCGTCAGCACGATCCTGGCGGTGCTGGAGGCGCGCTGCGGCATCCCCTTCGCAGGTCTGGACGTGTTCCTGAACGTCGCGGGCGGCATGAAGGTCGCCGAACCCGCCGCCGACCTGGCCATCGCGGGCGCGCTGCTGTCGGCCCGCGAGGACAGCGCCCTTCCCCCCGATGCGGTGCTTTTCGGCGAAATCAGCCTGTCCGGGGCCCTGCGACCGGTGTCGCAGACCGAAAACAGGTTGAAAGAGGCGCAGAAACTTGGTTTTTCACAGGCGATTTTGCCCGACGCCTCCAAGGTCGAGGGCGGGTCGGGCATGGCGCTCAGGCGCATCACCGACCTGACGGGATTTGTAGGCGATGTCTTCGGCGCCGGCTGAACCGCCTGATAACGAACCAGAACCGGCGCAAAGGGCAGGACATGGACGGATTTACGATCATTGACGCGGTGGTGGCAGGTGTCATCATCCTTTCGGCCATTCTGGCCTGGTCGCGCGGCTTCGTGCGCGAATCGCTGGCCATCCTGGGCTGGATCGGGGCGGCCGTGCTGGCCTTCCTGTTCGCGCCCACGGTGCGCCCGATGATCGCGCAGCTGCCCGTGCTGGACCGCTTTCTGGGCGACAGCTGCGAGCTGGCGACCATCGCGGGCTTTGCGGTGGTCTTTGCGCTCGCGCTGGTGGTGTTCTCGATCGTGACGCCGCTGTTCTCGTCGGTCGTGCAGCGCTCGGCCCTGGGCGGGGTCGATCAGGGCATCGGCTTTCTGTTCGGCGTGGCGCGGGGCGTGCTGCTGGTGGCCATCGCCTTCATCGTCTACGACCGCGTAATGACCACCCAGAACGTCGCCATGGTCGAGAATTCGCGCTCGGCCCAGGTGTTCGAACGCATGCGCCTGCAGATGGATGACCAGATCCCGGCGGATGCGCCCGGCTGGATCGTGACCCGCTATGAACAGATGGTGATGGGCTGCACCGCCACCGGTGCTCCGGTCACCACCACGGCCCCGGCGCCTGCCTCCAACTGAGGCGCCGCCCGCCCCCTTGCGACAGAACCATGACGAAAAAGCGCCCCCGCGGACCCGCGGGGGCGTGACTTTGCCGGTGGTCGGGACTACATACCCCCCGACAGCACGACGATATCAGCCCCCACATATCGAGGCCCGCGCGATGCAACCCTTCCTCGCCCATCCGTTCGATTCGGACCGTCTGCACGAAGAGTGCGGGATCTTCGGCGCCATCGGCGTGGTCGACGCCTCGAACTTCGTGGCCCTCGGCCTGCACGCCCTCCAGCACCGCGGACAGGAGGCGGGCGGCATCGTCGCCCACGATCCTGATTACGGCTTCAACAGCGCCCACCGCTTTGGCTATGTGCGCGACAACTTCACCAAGCCCGAGCTGATGGCGACCCTGCCCGGCCAGCTGGCCATCGGCCATGTGCGCTATTCCACGGCCGGGACCAAGGCCAACACCGCGATCCGCGACGTCCAGCCCTTCTTCGGCGAGTTCCACATGGGCGGCTGCGCGATCGCCCATAACGGCAACATCACCAATGCCGCGGCGCTGCGCCGCGAGCTGATCGAGCGGGGCTCGATCTTTCAGTCGTCGTCGGACAGCGAATGCATCATCCACCTGATGGCGCGGTCGATCCAGCGCAACATCCCCGAGCGGATGAAGGATGCTTTGCGCCGGGTCGAGGGCGCGTTCTCGGTCATCGCGATGACCCGGACCAAGCTGATCGGCGTGCGCGACGCCCTGGGCGTGCGCCCGCTGGTGCTGGGCCGCGTGGGCGAGGACGGATATGTCCTGGCCTCCGAGACCTGCGCGCTGGACATCATCGGCGCCGAGTTCCTGCGCGAGGTCGAGCCCGGAGAGATGGTCGTCATCTCCAAGGGCCAGATCGAGTCGTCGCGCCCCTTCGGCCCCTCCACCGGGCGGTTCTGCATCTTTGAGCATGTCTATTTCTCACGCCCGGATTCGATCATCGGCGGGCGGTCGGTCTATGAGACGCGCCGCCAGATCGGCGTGGAACTGGCCCGCGAGGCCCCGGTCGAGGCCGATCTGGTCTGCCCCGTCCCCGACAGCGGCACCCCCGCGGCCATCGGCTATGCCCAGGAATCGGGCATCCCATATGGGATGGGGATCATCCGCAACCAGTATATGGGCCGCACCTTCATCGAGCCGACCGACCAGATCCGCAACATGGGCGTGCGCCTGAAGCTGAACGTGAACCGCGCGCTGATCGCGGGCAAGCGGGTCGTTCTGGTCGATGACAGCGTGGTGCGCGGCACGACCAGCCGCAAGATCAAGGACATGATCATCGACGCGGGCGCCGCCGAGGTGCATTTCCGCATCGCGTCGCCCCCCACCGCCTGGCCCTGCTTCTATGGCGTGGACACGCCCGACCGCGACAAGCTGCTGGCGGCGAACATGACGCCCGAGCAGATGCGCGACTGGATTGGCGTGGACAGCCTGTCCTTCGTGTCGCTGGACGGCCTCTATCGTGCGGCCGGAGAGGCCGCGGGCCGCGACCCCAAGGCGCCGCGCTATTGCGATGCGTGTTTTTCGGGCGATTATCCCGTCGCGCCCTTCGATCAGCTGGAGCGTGGTTTCCGCATGAAGGTCGGATCGGAAACGGCGGTCAAGCAAGCGGCCGAGTGATTGCGTCCCGCGATCGCCGGGGGACGTCCCGTCCCCCGGACCCCCTGGGGGATATTTTCATGAAGAAGAAGGTCAGGGGATGATGCGCTCCAGCGCGTCGTAGTCTGCCTGGCCTGTGGACCAGATTGTCTGGGCCAAGCTGTCGGGCTTGTGGCGCAGTGTGGTCAGTTCGGCGCGGGTGACCCATCGGGCGCGGTTCACGATGCCCTCGGGATCGGCCAGGGTCAGGCGGTCGGAACCGGTCAGCGTGGCGCGGAAGTGGATCTCGACCTGGTGAAAGCGGCGGTCGGGGTCGTGGAATTCGTTGACCAGAAAGGGTGCGCCCACGGCGATGGTCAGGCCGGTCTCCTCGCGCACCTCGCGGGAGAGGTTGTCGGGAAGGGAGGCGTGCGGATCGACGCCGCCGCCGGGCAGGCACCACAGGTCGGACCCATGGCCCGGATAGGCATTCACCATCAGGATGCGGTCCGCCTGCAGGATCGCGGCGCGGACCGCCAGGCGGATCATCCGGTGATCCGGTTCGCGTGGCCCATCTTGCGGCCCGGGCGCGCCTCGCCCTTGCCATAAAGGTGGATCTGCGTCCGGGGCTGCGCCAGCAGCGCGGGGACGCGGTCCATATCGTCGCCGATCAGGTTCTCCATCACCACATCCGCGTGGCGTTTGCCGTCGCCCAGGGGCAGGCCCGCTACGGCGCGGATATGCTGTTCGAACTGATCGACCGCGCAGCCGGCCTGGGTCCAGTGGCCGGAATTGTGCACGCGGGGCGCGATCTCGTTCACGATCAGCCCGTCGGGTGTGACGAACAGCTCGACCCCCATGACGCCCACGTAATCCAGCGCATTGGCGATGCGCGCGGCGATCAGGACGGCGTCGGTGGTGACGCGGGCGGGCTGGCCGCAGGGGATCGTGGTTGTGCGCAGGATGCCGCCCTCATGGACGTTCAGGCCGGGGTCATAGGCCGCGACCTGGCCGTCGGTGCCGCGGGCGATGATCACGCTGATCTCGGCCGTGAAGGTGACGAAACCCTCCAGCACAGATGGGGCGCCGGTCCAGTCGGCGGGGCCGTCGCCGATGCGCACCTGGCCCTTGCCGTCATAGCCCATGCGGCGAGTCTTGAGGATCGAGGGGCGCCCGATCCGGGCGATGGCCGCGTCCAGCGCGTCCCGGTCAGGGACATCGGCAAAGGGGGCGACGGTCAGGCCGATTTCGGTCAGAAAGGTCTTCTCGGTCAGCCGGTCCTGGGACACGGCCAGCGCGCGCCTGCCGGGGCGGATGGGACGCAGGCTCTCCAACAGGTCCAACGCGCTGGTCGGCACGTTCTCGAACTCATAGGTGATGACGTCCACGCTGTCGGCGAAGGCGCGCAGGGCGGCCTCGTCCTCATAGGGGGCGGTGGTCACGCGCCAGGCCACGTCGCCCGCAGGGGCCGCGCCGGGCTCAAAGATGTGGCAGCGCAGGCCGAGGCGGCTGGCCGCCGCCGACAGCATGCGGCCCAGCTGGCCGCCGCCCAGGATGCCGATGGTGCGGATCTCAGTCATCGACGGGCTCCTCGGGGATCGAGGCCGACAGCGCCGCGCGCCAATCGTCCAGCCGCTGCGCCAGCGCCGGATCGTTCAGCGCCAGGATGCCCGCGGCCATCAGCCCGGCATTGGCCGCCCCGGCAGCCCCGATCGCCATGGTCGCGACCGGATAGCCCTTGGGCATCTGCACGATGGAGTACAGCGAATCGACCCCGGACAGCGCCTTGGTCTGGACCGGCACGCCGATCACCGGAATGCGCGTTTTGGAGGCCATCATGCCCGGCAAATGGGCAGCACCCCCCGCCCCCGCGATGATCACCTGCAGCCCGCGATCGGCGGCGGTGCGGCCGTAGTCCCACAGCCGGTCGGGCGTGCGATGGGCGCTGACGATGCGCGCGTGCCAGGCGATGCCCAGCTCATCCAGGATGGTTGCCGCCTCGCGCATGGTGGGCCAGTCGGACTGGCTGCCCATGATGATTCCCACCGCCTCGGTCATCGCATCTTCCCCGTTTTGCCGTCAGGCCCGTCCTAGCGCGGGCGGGCGCGGGTCGCAATCAGGCGATGATGTCGGGGGTTAGCTCATCCTCCAGCCGGGCGATGCGGTCCTTCAGGGACAGCTTTTGCTTCTTCAGCCGCTGCAGGGCCAGGGACGAGGTCAGCTGCTGCCCCTGCAGGGCGGCGATCGCCTCGTCCAGGTCGCGATGCTCGCAGCGCAGCGCCTCCAGACGGGCCTGGGCGATCTCATGATGGGTCATCGAATGCTGCATGTTCATCGGGCGGACTCGGGGTCAGGAATGCCGTGGTCCTGGACTATAGCGCGTTGTGGGCGCTGTGTTAACACATGGTCTGCATCCCGCCGGAACCATTGCAAAAATCCGCGGATCACGGCATCGTGAGTCCGATTCCGCGGATCGGAGGTCGCCATGTTTCGCCTTGCCTTGACCCTGTCGCTGGCCACAGGACCCGCCTGGTCCCAGGACATGCTGACCCAATGCGTGAACCAGTGCCTGTTCGAATACGGCCCCGCGGGCAGCCCGGCCCATGATCTTTGCGTGGCGCAACTGTGCATGGCCGCCGCGCCAGCACCCGAAGCGGCCCCGCCGCCCACGCCGTCCCAAGTGCCCGCGCCCGCTCTGGCGCAGCCGCCCGGTCCGATCTGGCGCGCCGATCCCACCCTCGGCACGGCCGAGATCCGCTGGCGCGGCCGCAGCATGGCCTTTCGCTGCGACGCCGAAGGGGGCAGCATTTCGGTTTCAGGTCTGGGCGGAGGCGGCAGTGCGCTGAGCTTTGCCGTGGACGGGCAGCGGCTGGACGTGCCGTTCCAGACCCGCGACGGCACGCATTACGCCCAGGTCGAACCGGAATCGGCGCTGCTGGAGGCGTTGATGGCCGGGCGTCAGGTCACCATCGTCGCGGGCCAGGTGACGCTGACCCTGCCTCTGGCGGGGTCGCGCCGGGCGATCAGCCAGGTCATGGCCGATTGTGACCCGACCCCCTGAGCGGCGCTTGCGCATCTTGCAAAGACGCGCGCGGCTTTCCATATTTGGAACAGGGAAGGTCGCCGATCAGGGGCCCGCCCTGCACAGTCGCTGCAACGCAAAGGGCTGAGATGACAAAGATTTCCCTGGGGGCGCACCCCTATCTGCTGGGCTTCGACCAGCTTGAACGCCTGGTGGAACGGGCCGCCAAGGGGGCCGAGGGCTATCCGCCCTACAATATCGAGCACCTGCCCCCCGATGCCTTTCGCATCACTCTGGCCGTCGCCGGTTTCGCCGAGGACGACCTGGCCATCACCACCGAGGATCGCCAGCTGGTGATCCGCGGTCGCCAGCCCGAGGGCGATGACAGCCGCGTCTTCCTGCATCGCGGCATCGCGGCCCGCGCCTTTCAGCGCAGCTTCGTGCTGGCCGACGGGGTCGAGGTCATCGCCGCCGCGATGGAGAACGGCCTGCTGCATATAGACCTGCGCCGCGTCAATCCGCAGCAGGTCGTCAAGACCATTCCGATCAGCCGCAATCAAGGGGATCACCATGGATAGCAAATTCGATTTCGGCGCCCAGGACCGGGCGCGCACCGTCTATATCCGGCCCGTCGCGCTGGACAGCCTGCCCCGCGACGTCCGCGAGCAGATGCCCGATGTCCAGACGCTCTATGCCGTCCATGACACCGATGGCGAACGCCTGGCGCTGGTTCAGGACCGCAACCTGGCCTTTACCTTGGCCCGCCAGAACGAATTGCGCCCCGTCAGCGTCCACTAATCCGCCGCGGGGGCATAGCGCATATAGGCGAATGCCCGCCCGTCGGGTGACCAGCAGGGCACGTTCAGCGTGCCCTGCCCGCCGAACAGATCGCACAGCTTGCGCCGCCCGGTCCCGTCGGGCGCCATGATCCACAGCGCCACGTCCCGGTCGCGCGGATGCCCCTCGGTCCCCGGCGCATAGGCCAGCCAGACCACATGCCGCCCGCAAGGCGACGGATGCGGGAACCAGTTCACGTGATCGTCGCGAAAGACCGGCGCGGCCTCGGACCCGTCGGCACGCATCCGCCAGATCTGCGCATGGCCGGTCGCATCCGAATTGAACCAGATCCAGCGCCCGCAGGGGCTGAAATCCGGCCCGTCGTGATGCGCCACGCCGGGGGTCAGCACCCGCTCATCCCCGCCCGCCAGATCGCAGGTCGCGATCCGCACCACCCGGTCCCCCCGCGCGCAGGCATAGACCAGCCGGTCGCCCTGCGCGCCATGCCACCAGCTGGGCCGCGCCAAAGGCAGGGTCCGCACCTGCCGCCCGTCCCAGAGATGCACCCCCGCGCCCGTCCCGTCATGGGCGGAAAACACCACCCGCCCGTCGGGCAGAAAGCCGTGATCGTTGTTGCACCGCTCGGCGCAGCCGGTCTCCAGCGGCTGCAGCCCCGCCGCATCGGCGCGCCACAGCCGCCCCTCGCCATTGACCAGGAACCAGCCGTCGGGATGCCAGTTCGGCGCCTCGATCAGGCGCGGCGTGCGCAGGATCACCCGCGCCGCCCCCGCCTCCAGATCCCAGACCTCCAGCGATGACCGCCAATCCGTCATGGCCCCCTCCCCCTCAGCAGAACGGCCCCGGTCTGCACCGGGGCCGCGTCAGTCACCACCCTACGGATCAGGTCAGGCCGATCAGGCCCATCCCCTCCAGCTTCAGCAGAACCTGGTGGGCGGCGCTGTCCACGTCGATATCGGTCGTGTCCACGCGCAGCTCGGGGGTCGTGGGCTCCTCATAGGGGTCCGAAATCCCGGTGAACTCCTTGATCTTGCCTTCGCGGGCCAGCTTGTACAGGCCCTTGCGGTCGCGGCGCTCGCATTCCTCCAGCGGCGTGGCGACATGGACCTCGACAAAGGCGCCCCCGGCCTCGACCATCTCGCGCACGGCGCGGCGCGTCGCGGTATAGGGCGCGATGGGCGCGCAGATCGCGATGCCGCCGTTCTTGGTGATCTCGGACGCGACATAGCCAATGCGCTTGATGTTGATGTCGCGATGCTCCTTGGAAAAGCCCAGCTCCGACGACAGATGCTTGCGCACCACGTCACCGTCCAGCAGCGACACGGGACGCCCGCCCATCTCCATCAACTTGACCATCAGCGCGTTGGCGACGGTCGACTTGCCCGAACCGGACAGGCCGGTGAAGAACACGGTAAAGCCCTGCTGGGCGCGCGGGGGCGAGGTGCGGCGCAGCTGCTGGACGACCTCGGGAAAGCTGAACCATTCCGGGATGTCCAGCCCCTCGCGCAGGCGGCGGCGCAGCTCGGTGCCGCTGATATCCAAGACGGTCGTGCCCTCGGGGACCTCGTTGGCGGGGAAATACTGTGCCTTTTCCTGCACATAGACCATGTGCTTGAAATCCACCATCTCGACTCCGATCTCGTCCTTGTACTGGGTGAACAGGGTCTGCGCATCATAGGGGCCATAGAAATCCTGGCCCGCGCTGTTCTTGCCGGGACCCGCATGGTCGCGGCCGACGATGAAATGCGTGACGCCATGGTTGGCGCGGATCAACCCGTGCCAGACCGCCTCGCGCGGGCCCGCCATGCGCATCGCCAGGTTCAGCAGCGACAGGTTGGTCGTGGCCGCCGGATACTTGTCCAGCACCGCCTCATAGCAGCGCACGCGGGTGAAATGGTCCACGTCGCCCGGTTTGGTCATGCCCACGACCGGGTGAATCAGCAGGTTGGCCTGTGCCTCGCGGGCGGCGCGGAAGGTCAGCTCCTGATGCGCGCGGTGCAGCGGGTTGCGGGTCTGAAACGCGACGATGCGGCTCCAGCCCAGCTTCTTGAACATCGCGCGCAGCTCGTTGGGCGTGTTGCGGCGGGCGCGGAAATCGTAATGCGTCGGCGCGGCCAGGCCCTTGACCGGGCCGCCCAGATAGACCGGGCCCGCGACGTTGTGCAGATAATTCACGGCCGGATGGGCCAGATCGTCGGCACCAAAAACCTTTTCGGCCTCGACCGCCTTGTTCGGCACCCACTTGTCGGTGACCGACATGATCGCCAGGATCACGCCCTCCTGATCGCGCAGCGCGATGTCGGTGCCCGGGGCAAGCCCCTCGGCGAATGTGTCCGACACGTCCAGCGTGATCGGCATCGGCCACAGCGCTCCCGATTCCAGGCGCATGTCGTTGACGACGCCGTTGTAATCGGCCTCGGTCAGGAACCCCCGCAGCGGGTTGAAGCCGCCGTTCATCAGCAACTCCAGATCGCAGATCTGGCGCGGCGTCAGATCCCAGCTGGGCATCTGTCCGGCATCATCCTTGAGTGCGGCGGCCGCGGCCTCGGAGACATAGAGTTCGGGAATGGGGGTGTGGTTCGACAAGGTCATGATCGGGCCCGTGGTTACGCAAAACAGTCAACACGCGTGCTCCGTCGGGACCGCGTGACTCTGGCTGACGCATAGCCGGGATAAAAGCGATATTCAAGTCTGGGAAAACGCTTAACGCAGCCGATGATTGTGTCGCGCCGTCAAGGGGGAACCCTGACCCATGCCTGACGTTGGGGCCCTGAAACGACATGAAGCGGAGGGTCCGATGACCGATCACAGCCAAGCCAGCCCCGAAGAACAGCGCGCCCTGACCCAGGAGGAGCTGGGCTTTGCCAATCAGGCGCGTCAGCCCGCCTTGGGCCAGCTGTCGGACAAGGAGCTGTCGGACCTCATCGGCCTGCTGCGCACGCGCCGCAACCGCGCCCGCGACATGGCCGCCCGTCAGGGCCGCGAGGCGCGCGGCAAATCCGCCCCCAAGGGCGTGAACCCCGCCGGCGGCAATGAGGGCACGCGGTCGAAATCGGAATATCTGTCGGCTGCACTGGACCGCGCGATGGCCGAACGCGAAAGCCGCGAAGCCGGCGACGCGCCCAGCCAGAAGGATCTGGCCGAAAAGGCCGCGCAGCTCAAGGCCGACGGCGCCGATGCGAACCCGATGATGGAGGACGGCGCGGCCCTTCACCCCAATGACCCGGACGCCGATCCCGGCAAGAAGGGCATGGCCGATACCGACCGCAACACCGCCCCCTCGGGCGCGCTGGACCACGCGGGCGAGCTGCCCTCACGCGAACGCTCGCGCGAGCGTCGCTGATCAGGCCAGCGCCTCCTGCGCCAGGTTTCTCTGGCGCAGATTGGCTGCGGCCTCGTCATAAAGAAACGGCAGATAGACATAGCGCCGACCGGCGGTGACCCGGTCGGCCTGATGCAGCAGGCTGCAGCTGAAGATCAACGCGCTGCCCGCCTCGGGCCGGAACCGCCGCTCCGAGAATTCGGGAAAGCTCAGCCCGCCCCCCACGAAATCATCGTTCAGATTGACCGACACGGCAAAGCGGCGATGCGCCGTCCCCGGCGTCGTATTGTCGCGATGGGCACGGAAATGCCCGCCCTCATCCGCGCGATAGCACGCCACCAGATAGCGTTCCTTGCGCGTCACCTCGAACGCATAGGCCTGCCGGATGGCGGGCACCACGCGGTCGATGATCCGCTGCCGCACCGCCCCGACCAGCGCGGGGTCACGCAGCACATGATCGCGCCGGACCTTGTGCGCCGGATCGTGGCGCGCAACCGTCCGGCCCGCCTGGTTCACCATAAAGCCCGACGCCTCGCCGCCCCCCGCATCATAGCGTTCGATCAGCGCGGCACACAAAGCGGGCGGAAACAGGCCGGGCACCATCAGCACCGGCGCATCAAGGGTCAGGGTCCGTGTCATGCCCCGATTGTCGCCATGCCCCGGCGATGGGGCAAGGCGGAACTGGCTAAACTGTTAGTGGATCGCCGCCACCAGCCCCTCCGGGGCGGTCGTGACCTCGCCTTGGGCGGCCAGGAAATGCTCGGCATCCAGCGCCGCCATGCAGCCCATGCCCGCGCTGGTCACCGCCTGGCGATAGACATGGTCGGTCAGGTCGCCCGCCGCAAAGACGCCCGGAATCGAGGTGCGCGTGCTGCCCGGCTCGACCCTCACATAGCCGCCATTGTGCAGCTCCAGCTGATCCTTGACCAGTTCGCTGGCAGGCGCATGGCCGATCGCCACGAAAACCCCGTCCGCCTTGATCTCGCGCAGCGACCCGTCGCGCAGATCGCGCAACACGGCGCCGGTGACGCCCATCGGCGTCTCGACGCCCGACACCTCGGCCAACTCGGCGTTCCAGATCACCTCGACCTTGGGATGGGCGAACAGACGGTTCTGCAGGATCTTTTCGGCGCGCAGGCTGTCGCGGCGATGAACCAGCGTGACCTTGCTGGCAAAGCGCGTCAGGAACAGCGCCTCCTCGACGGCGGTGTTGCCGCCGCCGACCACCACCACATCGCGGTTGCGATAGAAGAACCCGTCGCAGGTCGCGCAGGCGCTGACGCCAAAGCCCTTGAACTTCTCCTCGGACGGCAGGCCCAGCCAGCGCGCCTGCGCGCCGGTCGCCAGGATCACCGCATCCGCCGTCACCACCCGCCCGCTGTCGCAGGTCGCGGTGAAGGGGCGGCTCTGCAGGTCCAGCGTGGTCACCAGATCGGTCACGATCTCGGCACCCATCGCGCGGGCATGGGCCTCCATCTTGACCATCAGCTCGGGGCCCTGGATCTCGGTCTCGCCGGGCCAGTTCTCGACCTCGGTCGTGATGGTCAGCTGGCCGCCAGGCTGCATCCCCTGGATCAGCATCGGCTCCAGCATGGCGCGGGCTGCATAGACGGCGGCGGTATAGCCCGCGGGCCCCGACCCCACGATCAAAAGTTTCACATGGCTGCGTTCGGTCATCTTGCGCCCCTTTCGCGGTTTGTGCATGAGGTAATCCCTCACGCGCCGGACTGCAACGCATCCCCGCCCCTGCCAGATCTCGATAAGATTGTTGCGCCGGACGGGGCGGCATTGTAGTTTCCGGCAACGCCACGACCTGACAGAAGAAAGACAACCATGGCCGGCGCCAAACTCGACGACATCGACCGCAAGATCCTGGCCGAACTGCAGGCCGACGGCCGCATGACGAATGTCGAACTGGCGCGCCGCGTCGGCATCTCGGCGCCGCCCTGCCTGCGCCGTGTCCGCACGCTGGAGGAGCTGGGCTATATCCGCGGCTATCACGCCGACATCGACGCGCGCGAACTGGGCTTCGAGGTGCAGGTCTTTGCCATGGTCCGCCTGGCCAGCCAATCGGAACGCGACCTCTCGGCCTTCGAGGCGCTGGTCCAGGAATGGCCGCTGGTGCGCGAATGCCACATGCTGAACGGAGAGATCGACTTCATCCTGAAATGCATCTCGCCGGACCTGTCGACCTTCCAGCGCTTCCTGACCAACAACCTGACGGCGGCGCCGAACGTGGCCTCGGTCAAGACCTCGCTGGTGATCCGAGGCGCCAAGGACCTGCCCGCCGTCCCCTTCGAGATCGTCGAGGAACGCGTCCGCGAAGCCGGCTGAGCCATGCGCCGCATCGCCCGCCTGACGCTGGTCCTGTGGTCGCTGGCCACGGTGGCGGCGGCGGGTTGGATGCTGGCACAGAACCCCTTTGCCGCCCCCCTGGCCGAACGCGGCCTGGATCAGGCCCGCGCGGCCCTGACCCGCGCGGTCGCCGCCCGCGCCACCCCCGACTGGATCATCACGCGCCTGCGGGACGCGCTGGCGCGGGACGACCGCCAGATGCTGCAACTGCTGTCCGATCTGGCCGCCGATCAGGCCACGCCCCTGCCCGCCGATCTGCGCGCGCAGGTGGAGGCCGCCCTGTCCCCCGACCTGATGGAGACGCTGGCCGATTGCGGCACCTGCATGACCGACATCACCGCCTGCCCCAGCCTGTCGCTGATCGCGGCCTGCACCCTGCCGTTCGAACTGTCGCCCGCGGGCGACGCGGCGGCGCTGATCCGCCAGGGCCATGCCTGGGCCTCGGGGGGCGACCCGGACGGGGTCGAGGCCGCGCTGGCCTCGGTCGGGCTGGCGGCCACGGCGGGCACGCTGCTGACCGCCGGGCACAGCCTGTCGCTCAAGGGGGCGGCCACCACGCTGCGCGTCGCGCGCCGGGCCGATGCGCTGTCTCCGGGCATGACCCGCGCCCTGGCCGTGGCCGCGCGCAGCCCCGACCCCGCCGCGGCCCTGGGCGGCATCGCGACCGACCTGCGCCGCATCGGCACGCGCACCTCAATCCCCGAGGTGCTGCCGATCCTGCGCCTGGCCCGCGACCCCGCCGACCTGCGCGCCCTGGCCCGCCTGTCCGAGGCCACAGGCCCCCGCACCAGCCGCACCCTGACCGTGCTGGGCAAATCCGACAGCCTGCGCCTGATGCGCCGCGTCACCGATGCCGCCCTGACCGCCGCCGCCCTGCTGGGCCTGCTCCTGGGCCAGATCGCAGCCCTGCTGGGCGCGCTGGCGCAGCTGGCCCTGCGCCGCGCCCTGCGTCCCGCGCCCGCCCGCCGCGCGCCTCCGCCGTTGCGCCAAAGGTTAACGCCCGCCTAACGCAGCCTGCGCAAGCGGTGTACAGTCTGTGCACGCACGGTGTCTGCCCGGTGCCCGCCCTGTGCGACGGTTTTTCCCATGAAATCAGACGTTGTGCTGGCACAGTTACACCTGTGGCACCGATGCAACGCGCGGCCCGTTGCGCTACAGCGCGATGGCGCTGATCAGCCGCCCGTAATCGGGCTGCCCCTCATGCGTGGCGCGGCGATAGCTGAAGAACCGCGCCGGGTCGGAATAGGTGCAATGGCGCGACCACTCGGCCTCGACGCCCGCGTCGCGCAGCCGCATCAACCCATAGCCCGGCAGATCGAACATCGGCCGCCCCGCCGGACCGCCGGCGAAAAACCGTTCGTTGTCAACGTCATCCGACAGGAACTCATCCATGAATTCGGGGCTGACCTCATAGGCGCGCTGGCTGATGCTGGGTCCGATCACGGCCCGGATCTGCCCCGCACCCAGGTCGCGCATGGCCGCGACCGTGGCCTCGATCACCCCGGCCAGCGCCCCGCGCCAGCCCGCGTGACAGGCGCCAACCACGCCTGCCTCGGGGTCGGCCAGCAGCACCGGCTGACAATCGGCGGTCAGCACCGCCACCGCCACGTCGCGCCGCGCGGTGACGATGCCGTCCGCCTTGATTTCCTTGACCTTTTCGATGTCATCCCCGGCCCGCAGCGTGACGACATCGGCGGAATGCACCTGCTTGACCGTCGCCAGCAGACCGGCGGTGACGCCCATCGCCCCGGCCACCCGGGCGCGGTTGACCAGCACCATCTCGCTCTGGTCGCTGGAGCGGCGGCCGCAGTTCAGCCCGGCGAACAGCCCGGACGAGGCTCCGCCCTTTCGCGTGAAAAATCCGTGCCTTACATCGGACAGCAGCGGGTGGTTCAGGATTTCAAGCGTGGTCTGCATGGGCCTCCAGCGGGACAAATCCGGGCACGGGCGGCGCGCCGCGGGGCCAGATGGCGATGGCCTTGAACAGGTGACCCATTTCCGCCGGGTCGGTCAAGCGCCGAAGCGCGGCCATCGCGCCCGCATCGCCCGCCTGCGCCAATCGCTGCGCCCGCGCCTCGATCCCAAGCGCGCAGAGCCAGTCGCCCTGCCGCACCGGCCGCGACACGACCGAGCCCCCACGCAAAGCCGCCGCCGCCAGCGCCGCGAAATCGACATGCGCCGTCAGATCGGCCAGTCCGGGCTGGGCAAAGGGGTCCTCGGGCGCGTGATTGCGCAGGGCCTGGAAGGTGTCACCATAGCCGTTCCAACCACCGTAATCGACGATGATCGCCGCCCCGCCCTGCACCGCGATCCTCCGCGCCAGCGCCTCGGCAAAGACCGCGCCTTCGGAGCACTCTTCGATGATGTCGCCGGGCTGGCCGGGGCGGTTCATGGGAACGACGGGGCCAAGACCGATCCGCAGCGCCTCCCCCTGCAGCCCGACCAGACGCTCGCGCCAGCCCTCAGGCGTCATCTGATACTGGCGGATCGGCAAGGCGTCGATGAACTCGTTTGCAATCAGGAACAGGGGGTTGTCCTGTAGATCCTCGATGGATTCGATATGCCGCACATGGCCTAGGCGGTCCCGCTGGACTTGGCGCAGATGGGGTGACGCCTCGATCAGCGCGACGCGGGCCGCATCGTGCAGGCCCGGCACGCGCGCCGCGGCGCGCAGCATGTCGGCCATCAGCGTGCCGCGCCCCGGCCCAGGCTCGACCAGGTGGAACGGGGTGGGCGCACCCTGGTCCAGCCAGGCCTGCGCCAAAGCCAGGCCGCAGATCTCTCCGAACATTTGATGGATCTCGGGCGCGGTGGTGAAATCGCCCGCCGCGCCAAAGGGATCGCGGGTGGCATAATAGCCGTGGCGGCTGTCCATCAGGCAGAGGCGCATGTATTCGGCCAGGCTGATCGGGCCGCCCGCGCGGATGCGCGCGGCGATCACACCGGCCAGCGGGGTCATGCCGACAGCGGCGCGCGTGCCCGCGCCCGCCAGATCAGCGCCAGCCCGATCAGCACCATCGGCAGCGACAGCGCTTGGCCCATGGTCAGCCCGATGACCGGGCCGCCCAGCACATGCCCAAGCGGGTTTTCGGGGGTGATGAACTGCGCATCGGCGACCCGGAACAATTCGACGAACATGCGGGCAAGGCCATATCCCGCAAGGAAAATCCCGAAGGCCAGCCCCGGACGTCGCAAGCCCCCTGCCCGGACCACCGCCCAGAGGATCAGGCCCAGGAGCAGCCCCTCCAGCCCGGCCTCATAGAGCTGGCTGGGGTGACGCGCGCAGGCGCCCACGACGCCCGGACAGTCCTGCGCGGCCTGGCCCGGAAAGATCACGCCCCAGGGCAGGTCGGTCGGGCGGCCCCACAGCTCGGCGTTGATGAAGTTGGCCAGCCGCCCGAACAGGATGCCGATGGGCGCCACGACCGCCATCGCGTCGGCCAGCCGCAGAACCGGCACGCCCTGCCGCCGCGCCCAGGCCCAGGTCGCCACGATGACGCCCGCGAAACCGCCGTGAAAGCTCATCCCGCCCTGCCAGACCTGCAGGATCTGCGCCGGATTCGCCAGGTAATAGGCGGGCTCGTAGAACAGCACGAAGCCCAAGCGTCCGCCCAGGATCACCCCCAGGATCACCCAGGTCAGCAGGTCATCCACCCGGTCGGGCGTGGTTGGCGGCGTGCCGCCCCACAGCGCGGGCCTGCGCATCATCGCCACGATCAGCCGCCATCCCAGGATCAGACCGGCCAGGTAGGCCAGCGCATACCAGCGCAGCGACAGGGAGAAACCGCCTAGGCTGATCGTGAAGATCTCGGGGGAAATGTCGGGAAAGGGGATCATGGGGCCTCGGGGCTGCGTTTTGTCGCGCACGCTAGTCGCCAAAGCCGCAGTGTCAACATTGAACCCGGACGCGCCCCGGACCATATAGGACGCAACGCAAGACAAGGAACGCCACCAGATGACCACGCAGAACCGTTTCTTCGACGACATGTCCAAGCTGATGACGAATGCCATGGGCGTGGCCCAGGGCGCCCGCACCGAGGCCGAGACCGCCATGAAGGGCTGGATCGACCGCTGGCTGGCCGATCGCGACTTCGTCACCCGCGAGGAATTCGAGGCCGTGCGCGAGATGGCGATCAAGGCCCGCACCGAGAATGCCGAGCTGAAGGCCCGGCTGGATGCGATGGATGCGGGGCGCGACCAGCCTCAGGGCTGAAGCGCCATCTGCCCCACCAGCGCCCCCGCGCGGTCATAGACCAGCACCCGGTCATCGGTCGTCAGCACGACGATGCGGTTCTGGGCAAAGGTCACCGCGCGGGACTGCACTCCCTGCGGCAGCGTGATCGCCGCGGGCAGTTCGGGCAGCACCGGCTGGTTCAGGCGCATCCACAGCATTGCCACCACCGCCACCATTCCCAGTCCCATGACCAGCGTCAGCCCGGTGACCAGCGTTTTCAGAAAGCGCAGCTCCGGTACGGCTTTCGCCGCCACCTTCCAGTCGGTATCATCCTGCGCCATGTCGATCCTTTCCGTGACCATCCCGGCCAATCCGCCTGACCGACTTGATAAGGCGCTTGCGATGGCGGTGCCAGTGGATGCGGCCCTGTCGCGGTCCCGCCTGGCGCGTCTGATCGCCGAAGGCGCCGTGACCGGCCCCGACGGCCCCGCCCGCGACGGCAAGGCCCGCGTGGCCGAGGGGCAGGAATACCACATCGCCCTGGCGCCCCCCGAACCGGTCGAGACGCGCCCCGAGGCGATCCCTCTGGTCATCGCGCATGAGGATGATGACCTGATCGTGATCGACAAGCCCGCGGGCATGGTCGTTCATCCGGCTCCGGGCAGCCCGTCGGGCACGCTGGTCAACGCGCTCTTGGCGCATTGCGGCGATTCGCTGTCGGGCATCGGCGGGGAAAAGCGCCCCGGCATCGTGCATCGCATCGACAAGGACACCTCGGGGCTGCTGGTCGTGGCGAAATCAGACCGCGCCCATCACGGTCTGGCCGCCCAGTTCGAGGCGCATACCGCCAACCGCCGCTATCTGGCGCTGGCGCATGGGGTGATCGACGCGGCCGACCCGCGCCTGCGCGGCACGCCGGGGGTCAGCTTTGAGGACGGGCTGGTCCTGCGTATCGCCACGCATCTGGCCCGCCACCCAAGCGACCGGCAGAAGCAGGCCGTCTATGCCGACAAGGGCCGTCATGCGGTCACCCGCGCCCGTCTGCTGGAACGGTTCGGCACGCCGCCCGCCGCCATGCTGGTCGAATGCCGGCTGGAAACGGGGCGCACCCATCAGATCCGCGTGCACATGGCGCATTGCGGGCTGGGGCTGATCGGCGATCAGACCTATGGCGGGTCGCGCCGCGCCTCGGCCCGCGCCTTGGGTGTCGTGGCCGAGGCCGTGCAGGCCTTTCCCCGCCAGGCGCTGCATGCGGCGCATCTGGGCTTTGTGCATCCGGTCACGGGCGTGGCCATGGGGTTCGACAGCCCGCTGCCCCCGGACATGCAGGCCCTGCTAGATGGGTTGCGCGCCGCCTCTTGACGCAAACGTGACGGGTTCCCACATAGCGAGGTTCCCCCGGATGCGGCATCCTGTCCCGGAACCACGCTGTCGGGGGCTGCGTTACCGGATCTCTGCGAAAGGCGAACATCATGGCGACTTATGGAAATCTTCCCGCCCCCAGCCCGGAACAGGGTCTGAACCGCTATCTGCAAGAGATCCGCAAGTTCCCGCTGCTGGAACCTGAAGAAGAATACATGCTGGCCAAGGCCTGGGTGGACCACGAGGACAGCGAGGCGGCCCACAAGATGGTCACCAGCCACCTGCGTCTGGCCGCCAAGATCGCGATGGGATATCGCGGCTACGGGCTGCCCCAGGCAGAGGTCATCAGCGAGGCCAATGTGGGTCTGATGCAGGCCGTCAAGCGGTTCGACCCGGAACGCGGCTTCCGTCTGGCGACCTATGCGATGTGGTGGATCCGCGCCTCGATCCAGGAATACATCCTGCGGTCGTGGTCCCTGGTCAAGATGGGCACCACCAGCGCCCAGAAAAAGTTGTTCTTCAATCTGCGCAAGGCCAAGTCCAAGATCGGCGCGCTGGAAGAGGGTGATCTGCGCCCAGAGAACGTCGCCCAGATCGCGACTGAGCTGAACGTGACCGAGAAAGAGGTCGTCGACATGAATCGCCGCCTGTCGGGGGGCGATGCGTCGCTGAACGCGCAGGTCGGATCGGGTGACGGCGAATCTTCGGCCCAGTGGCAGGATTGGCTGGAGGATACCGACGCCAATCAGGCCGAGGCCTATGCCGAATCCGAGGAGCTGCACACCCGCCGCCGCATGCTGGTCGATGCGATGGATGCGCTGAACGACCGCGAAAAGGACATCCTGATGGAGCGGCGGCTGCGCGACGATCCGATGACGCTGGAGGATCTGTCGGCTCGCTACAGCGTGTCGCGCGAACGCATCCGCCAGATCGAGGTCCGCGCCTTCGAAAAGCTGCAGGACCGGATGCGCGTCCTGGCCCGCGACAAGGGCATGCGGATCGCCGAAACCCTCGACTGACCGGCGCGCATCGCATTGACGCAATGCGGTGCGGCGCTATGGTCTGGCAGATTGCCGAAACGACCCCGGACCGCACCGCCCATGACAGCCCTGACCGAATTCCAGCGCCTCGAAGCGCAGGGCAGCTGGCGCGAGACGCCGGATGCGCGCCTGCGCGAGGTGATCGTGTCCGTGGGCGAGGCGACGCTGACGTTGATGGACCCGAAATCCGACCGGCCCCTGTCGCATTGGTCGCTGCCAGCAGTGGCGCGGCTGAACCCGGGGCGGCTGCCCGCGCTGTATACCCCCCATGCCGGTGCCGCCGACGAGACGGTCGAGATCGACGATCCCCTGATGATCGAGGCGATCGAGCGCGTCCAGCGCGCCATTGCCAGCCACCGTGCGGTGCCGGGGCGGTTGCGCGGCATGCTGATGGCGCTTGGCGTGCTGGCGATGCTGGGCGGGCTGGTTCTGTGGCTGCCCGATGCGCTGATCCGGCATGCGGCGCGCATCGCCCCCCCCGCGCAGGCCCGCACCATCGGTCTGGCCGTGCTGAGCGACCTGGAGCGCAGCGCGGGCATGGTCTGTCGCCGCACATCGGGGCAGCAGGTGCTGAACTGGATATCGCCGGGCCTGCTGGGTTCTGATGCCTTGGTGCAGGTGGTGCCCGGGCCGCTGAACGGGGCACGGCGGCTGCCGGGCGATCTGTATGTGCTGGGGGCGGACCTGCTGACGGCAACTCCGGGCCCCGAGGCTTCGGCCGGGCACCTGATTGCGGCGTCGATGGCCGAAACCGGCCGCGAGACCACGCTGAATGCACTGCGCCATGCCGGGCTGATGGCCTCGCTGCGGCTGATGACGCTTGGGACGCTGCCCCGTGCCGCGATGGAGGGCTATGGCGAGGCGCCGCTGACCGAGGAGGCGCCGCGCCCCGATCTGGCCGCCCTGCCCCCGGCCTTTGCCGAACGCGGCCTCTCCACCGAGCCCTATGCCCGCAGCCTGGACCCCACCGGCGCGACCGTGCTGCCGCTGATCGAGGCTGACCCGATCCGCGCGGGCGCGGCCCCCGCCCGCCTGCTGACGGACGAGCAATGGCTGGCCCTGCAGCAGATCTGCGCGGGCTGAGCGTCAGACGAACTGTTCGCGCAGCAGCCGTTCGTCCAGCCCGTGCCCCGGATCGAACAGCAGCCGGTGGCGGATGTCATCCGCGCTGCGGATATGAACCCGTGTCACATGGCGCACCGAGCGGCTGTCGGCATCGGCCATGACGGGGCGGCGTTCGGGGTTCAGCACCTCGACCAGGACCTCGGCCCCCTTGGGCAGCAGGGCGCCGCGCCAGCGACGGGGGCGGAAGGGCGCGATGGCGGTCAGGGCCAGCACCTCGGAATTGATCGGCAGAATCGGGCCATGCGCCGAATAGTTGTAGGCCGTGGACCCCGCGGGCGTAGCGACCAGCGCGCCGTCGCAGACCAGCTCCTCCATGCGCAGGCGGCCATCGACATGGATGCGCAGCTTGGCGGCCTGCGGGCCCTCGCGCAGCAGGCTGACCTCGTTGATGGCCAGGGCCTCGTGGCAGGTGCCGTCGGCGCAGGTGGCGCGCATGCGCAGCGGGTTGATGACCGTCAGTTCCGCCGCATCCAACCGCGCGGGCAGGTCATCGGCGCCATAGACGTTCATCAGGAACCCCACGGTGCCGCGATTCATGCCATAGACCGGCAGCCCCCGCCCCTGCGTCGCATGCAGCGTCTGCAGCATGAAGCCGTCGCCGCCCAGGGCCACGACCACCTCTGCACGCTCCAGCGGCGTCTGGCCGTATCGCGCGGTCAGCGCCGCCAGCGCCGCCTGCGCGGGTTCGGCATGGCTGGCGGTGAAATGCATGTTGGACGTCATCGGCCGTCTGTCCCCCTGATCGACCCGCACCTTCACGCGGCCCCGCGCCGATGACAAGCCCCGCCGTTTGGCAGGTCGCAACCGCATCGGGCCGGGTCGTTTTGTCACTTTCCGCAGGGCCGACGTTGCGTTAGAACCGGCCAACCTCAGCCGACCCAGCCACAAAAGGACGCGAGACCGATGAACGCACCCACCCGCGACAACGGCTTCTTCACCGAAACCCTGGCCAGCCGTGATCCCGAAATCGCCAAGGCCGTCACCCAGGAACTGGGTCGCCAGCGCGACGAGATCGAGCTGATCGCCTCCGAGAACATCGTCAGCCGCGCCGTGATGGAGGCGCAGGGCTCGGTCCTGACCAACAAATATGCCGAAGGCTATCCGGGCAAGCGCTATTACGGCGGCTGCCAGTATGTCGACATTGCCGAGACCCTGGCGATCGAGCGCGCCAAGGAGCTGTTCGGCTGCGAATATGCCAACGTCCAGGCCAACAGCGGCAGCCAGATGAACCAGGCCGTGTTCCTGGCGCTGCTGCAGCCGGGCGACACCTTCATGGGCCTGGACCTGAATTCGGGCGGCCATCTGACCCACGGATCGCCCGTCAACATGTCGGGCAAATGGTTCAACGTCGTCAGCTATGGCGTGGACGCCCAGACCCACCAGTTGGACATGGAGGCGATCGCCGCCAGCGCCCGCCAGCACAAGCCCAAGCTGATCATCGCGGGCGGCACCGCCTATAGCCGCAGCTGGGACTGGGCTGCCTTCCGCAAGATCGCCGATGAGGTCGGGGCCTGGCTGCTGGTCGACATGTCCCACATCTCGGGTCTGGTGGCGGGCGGTGCGCATGCCTCGCCCATTCCCCACGCCCATGTCGTGACCACCACCACGCACAAATCGCTGCGCGGCCCGCGCGGGGGCATGATCCTGACCAATGACGCGGATCTGGCGAAGAAGATGAACAGCGCGATCTTTCCCGGTCTGCAGGGCGGTCCGCTGATGCATGTGATCGCCGCCAAGGCCGTGGCCTTTGGCGAGGCGCTGCGCCCCGAGTTCAAGACCTATGCCCATCAGGTCGTCAAGAACGCCGCCGCCATGGCGGATGAGCTGATGAAGGGCGGCATCGACATAGTGTCGGGCGGCACCGACAACCACCTGTGTCTGGCCGACCTGCGCCCCAAGGGCGTGACCGGCAAGGCCACCGAGGCCGCCCTGGGTCGCGCCCACATCACCTGCAACAAGAACGGCGTGCCGTTCGACCCCGAGAAGCCCTTTGTCACCTCGGGCATCCGTCTGGGTGCGCCCGCCGGCACCACCCGCGGTTTCGGCGAGACCGAGTTCCGCCAGATCTCGCGCTGGATCGTCGAGGTCGTGGACGGGCTGGCGGCCCATGGCGAGGAGGGCAATGCCGAGGTCGAGGCCAAGATCCGCGCCGAGGTGGCCGAGCTGTGCGCCCGTTTCCCGCTGTATCAGGGCATGTGATCTGCCCTGTGTGATCTGAACCGGAGAGGAGGCCCGTCGCTGGTGCAGCGGCGGGCCTTTTTCATTCGGATGTTTGCCTTGGTGGCAAGGGCGGATGGGGGCCAGCCCCCGCCGCGCGTTCCGCGCGGCCCCCCGGGATATTTGCGTGAAGAAGAAGCCTCAGGCGTGGGATTGCCAGCGCGGTTTGCGCTTGTCGAAAAAGGCGGCGATGCCTTCGGGGGCCTCAGTGCCCTGCCAGACGGCGACCAGGCGGTCGATGCTGTCCTCGATCACGTCCTGATCGATGCGGGGGCCGAGGGCGCGGCATTGCGCCTTGGCGGCGGCGACGGCACCGGGGGCGGCCTGGAGGAAGGGGGCGACCTGAGCCTCGATTGCGGCATCCAGCGCGTCGGGCGCGACGGTGGCGGCGGCCAGGTTCAGGGCCACGGCCTCGGAGGCGTCGAAGAGGCGGGCCGAGAAGAAGACGCGCCGCGCCGCGGGTTCGCCCATCCGCGCCACCACATAGGGGCCGATGGTCGCGGGGATCAGGCCGAGGCGCACCTCGGTCAGGCCGAATGTCGCGGAGGATGCGGCGATGGCGATGTCGCTGACGGCCATCATCCCGACGCCGCCGCCAAAGGCGTTGCCCTGGACACGTGCGATCAGCGGCTTGGGCAGCAGGTTCAGCGCCGACAGCATCCCGGCCAGTGCGCGCGCGCCCTCGCGGCGGGTGGCATCATCCGCGGCCATCTGCTGGCGCATCCAGCCCAGATCGCCGCCCGCGCAGAAGCTGGACCCTTGGGCCGCCAGCACCACGACGCGCACCGCAGGGTCGGCGCCCAGATCGGCGGCGGCCTGGGTCAACTCGTCCATCATCTGGCGCGACAGGGCGTTATGCTTGTCCGGGCGGGCCAGCCACAGGGTGGCCACGCCGCGCGCGTCAGTGTCGATGCGGATCGTCTCAGGCATGGGGGGCCTCTCTCAGGGCGCGGGCCATGTCGGCGGCGCGGGTGATGATCGCCATGTCCAGGCCATGGGCCAAGCCGCGCGCTGTCAGATGGGCGGCCAGGGATTCCGTGGCGACATTGCCCGCCGCACCCGGCGCGTAGGGGCAACCGCCCAAGCCCCCGACGGCGGCGTCAAAGACCCGCAGCCCGCGCGCCAGGCTGGCATCGACATTGGCCAGCGCGCGCCCGGCGGTGTCGTGATAGTGCCCGGCCAGCCGGTCGGGGGGCAGTTCGTCAAGGACGGCGGTCAGCATGGCGTCGATGGTCTCGGGGCGGCCGTGGCCGATGGTGTCACCCAGGCTGATCTGGTCGCAGCCCATGTCGCGCAGGGCTGCGGACACGCGGGCCACGGCGGCCGGCGGCGTCGGCCCATCGAAGGGACAGTCGGTCACCACGCTGACATAACCGCGCAGCGCCACCCCGTCAGCCCGTGCCTGCGCCGCCACTGGCGCCAACCGCGCCAGCGCGTCGTCGACGGAGGCGTTGAGGTTCGCCCGGCTGAAGCCTTCCGAGGCGCTGGCGAACACCGCGACCATGTCCGCGCCCGCCGCCCGCGCCGCCTGATAGCCGCGCAGGTTCGGGGTCAGCACCGCATAGCGGGTGCCCGCGCGGCGGGTGATGCCCGCCATGACCTGCGCCGCATCGGCCATCTGCGGCACCCAGGCCGGGGGGACGAAGCTGGTCACCTCGATATGGGCGAACCCCGCCTGGCTGAGCAGGTCGACCAGCGCGATCTTGTCCGCTGTGGGGATCAGGCGTTTCTCGTTCTGCAGCCCGTCGCGGGGGCCCATCTCGAAGATCTCGACATGCTCAGTCATCGGTGGCCTCGAGGCGGATAAGGGGGGCGCCGGCCTCGACCTGGTCGCCGGGGCGGGCCAGGACCTCGGCCACGGTGCCGTCGCGCAGGGCGGTCAGGCTGTGCTCCATCTTCATCGCCTCCAGCACGGCCAGACGGTCGCCGGCCTTGACCTGCTGGCCCGCCTCCACATGGACCGAGCGCACCAGACCGGGCATCGGAGAGCGGGTCAGCCCATCGCTGCCCTCATCCGCGCCGCGGCGGGCCAGAGGGTCCAGCGGGGTCAGATGCACCGTGCCGCCGCCAAAGACGCTGACGCCTGCCGGGTGCGTCACGATGCGTTCGCGGCACAGATCGCCATCGACCCACCAGCGCCCGCCCTGCCAGCGGACCTGATGCGCACGCTCTAGCGTGACGCGGGCCGCGCCGGGGCCCTGGACCTCCAGCACCGCCTGCCCGCCGTCCCACGCGATGGTGCGGCGCAGCGGCTGCCACAGCGTCGCGCCGCCCTGCACCTCCGGATCAGCCAGCCCCGCCAGCCCGATCACGGCCAGCACGCGCGCCCGGTCCTGGGCGCCCGCATCGGCGACCAGCGCGTCCAGATCGCGCCCGATCAGGCCGGTATCGACATCGCCCCGGCGAAAGCCCGCATGGCGCGTCAGCGCGATCAGGAAATCGAGGTTGGTGACCGAGCCTGCGACCTCGGTATCGACCAGCGCCTGCTCCAGCGCCCGCAGCGCGATGGCGCGCGTCGCCCCATAGGTCACGACCTTGGCGATCATCGGGTCGTACCAAGGGCTGATCGTGTCGCCGGGGCGCACGCCGGTCTCGATCCGGGCATGGTCCGGGAAGCGCAGATGCGCCAGACGCCCGGTCGCGGGCAGGAACCCGGCGGGCACGTCCTCAGCGTAAAGCCGCGCCTCGAAGGCGTGGCCGGTGACCGTGATCTCGTCCTGCCGGGCGGGCAGCGATTCGCCGCTGGCCACGCGCAGTTGCCATTCTACCAGGTCGATGCCGGTGATCGCCTCGGTCACCGGATGTTCCACCTGCAGGCGGGTGTTCATCTCCATGAACCAGAACCCGTCGGGGCGCAGGCCACCGGCGCCGTCCACGATGAACTCGATGGTGCCCGCCCCGGCATAGCCGATGGCCTCGGCAGCGCGGACGGCGGCGTCGCCCATAGCGCGGCGGACCTCGGGCGTCATGCCGGGGGCCGGGGCCTCCTCGATCACCTTCTGATGGCGGCGCTGAAGGGAACAGTCACGCTCATACAAATGCACGGCGCGGGTGCCGTCGCCGAACACCTGAACCTCGATATGGCGGGGCTGCAGGATGTATTTCTCGATCAGCACGGCGGGGTTGCCGAAGGCGCCCTGCGCCTCGGACCGGGCGCTGTCCAGCGCGTCGCGGAACTGGGCCGGGTCGTCGACGCGCCGCATCCCCTTGCCGCCGCCGCCCGCCACGGCCTTGATCAGCACCGGATAGCCAATCTGCGCGGCCTGCGCGGCCAGATGATCGGGGTCCTGCTCCGCGCCGTGATAGCCGGGCACGACCGGCACGCCCGCCTGCTCCATCAGCGCCTTGGCCGCGTCCTTGAGGCCCATCGCCCGGATCGCCGCCGCCGACGGCCCGATGAAGACCAGCCCCGCCGCCACCACCGCATCCACGAAATCCGGGTTCTCGGACAGAAAGCCATAGCCGGGGTGGATCGCCTGCGCGCCGGTGGCCTGCGCCGCCGCGATGATCGCATCACCCCGCAGATAGCTGTCCGCGGGCGCGGGGCCGCCCAGATGCACGGCCTGATCGGCCATCTGCACGTGGCGCGCGGCCCGGTCGGCGTCGGAATAGACCGCCACCGTCGCCACGCCCAAGCGGCGGCAGGTGTCGATGACGCGGCAGGCGATTTCGCCCCGGTTGGCGATCAGGATCTTGTCGAACATGGCGTTCCCCTCACATCCGGAACAGGCCGAAACGCGTCGGCTCGATGGGCGCATTCAGGCTGGCGCGCAGCGACAGGGCCAGCACCTCGCGCGATTTGCGCGGGTCGATGATCCCGTCATCCCACAGCCGCGCCGAGGCATAGAGGGGGTGGGACTGCCGGTCGAACATCTCGACCGTGGGGCGCTTGAACGCGGCCTCGTCCTCTGCGGACCAGGTGCCGCCCTGCCGTTCGATCCCGTCGCGGCGCACGGTGGCCAGCACGCCCGCCGCCTGTTCGCCGCCCATGACGCTGATGCGGCTGTTGGGCCAGGTCCACAGGAAACGGGGCGAATAGGCGCGCCCCGCCATGCCGTAATTGCCTGCGCCAAAGCTGCCGCCGACCAGCATGGTGATCTTGGGCACGTTGGTGGTGGCGACGGCGGTCACCATCTTGGCGCCGTGCCGCGCGATGCCTTCGTTCTCGTATTTGCGGCCGACCATGAAGCCGGTAATGTTCTGCAGGAACACCAGCGGGATGTTGCGGGCGCTGCACAGCTCGATGAAATGGGCGCCCTTCTGCGCGGCCTCGCTGAACAGGACGCCATTGTTGGCGACGATGCCCACCGGGCAGCCCTCGACATGGGCGAAGCCCGTCACCAGCGTCTCGCCAAAGCGGGCCTTGAACTCGTCAAAGCGGCTGCCGTCGACGATGCGCGCGATGACCTCGCGGATGTCATAGGGGGTGCGCAGGTCGGCGGGCACCACGCCGAACAGCTCGTCCGGGTCATAGGCGGGGGGTTCGGGCGACTGCCAGACGACCGTGTCGGGGCGGCGGCGGTTCAGATGGCCGACCGCGCGGCGCGCCATGGCCAGCGCATGGGCGTCATCCTCGGCCAGATAGTCGGCCACACCCGACAGGCGGGTATGCACGTCGCCGCCGCCCAGATCCTCGGTGGTCACGACCTCTCCGGTGGCGGCCTTGACCAGCGGCGGGCCCGCCAGAAAGATCGTGCCCTGCCCGCGCACGATGATGGTCACGTCCGACATGGCCGGCACATAGGCACCGCCCGCCGTGCAGGAGCCCATCACCACGGCGATCTGCGGGATGCCCTTGGCGCTCATCCGCGCCTGGTTGAAGAAGATGCGCCCGAAATGGTCGCGGTCGGGGAACACCTCGTCCTGGTTGGGCAGGTTCGCGCCGCCGCTATCGACCAGATAGATGCAGGGCAGGCCGCATTCCTCGGCGATCTCCTGCGCGCGCAGGTGTTTCTTGACCGTCATCGGGTAATAGGTGCCGCCCTTGACCGTCGCGTCATTGGCCACGACCATCACGTCCTGACCCTCCACGCGCCCCACCCCGGCGATCACCCCGGCGCAGGGCGCTGCCCCGTCATAGAGGCCATGCGCCGCCACCGCGCCGATCTCCAGGAACGGGCTGCCGGGGTCCAGCAGGTTCGCCACGCGTTCGCGCGGGGGCATCTTGCCCCGGCTGACGTGACGCTCGACCGCCTTGGGGCCGCCCCCGGCGGCGGCCAGGTCGGCGGCATCGCGGACCGTCTGCAACAGCGCCAGATGGGCTGCGCGGTTGGCGCGGAACTGATCCGAGGTCGGCAGCGCGGCGGAGGTCAGTTTCATGCGGTCGTCTCCCGACAATGTCGTTCAGTCAGCGGCCTTCGCGCAGATAGCCGTCCAGATAAGTCGCCTGACGCGCGGTCAGGTTCAGCGCGCATTGCGCGGCGGCGGGCCCTGCCCCGGTGCCGCCACCCCACCGCGTCGCCTCATAGGTGCAGGCGGCGTCGCGATAGGCGATCCAGGCGCGCTGCATGTCGCGCAGCGCGGGCGCCTGCGGGGCGGCGGCGCTGCCCAGACCCTCCAGCTCGGCATCGGCCGCCTTGGCGCGGGTCATCACCTGCTGATAGCGGTCGTTCAGGCGCGCGTCCCACCAGTCGCGTTCCGCGCCCAGGCAGAACCCCATGCCGACGGTGCTGGACCCGTCCTCACCCTCCATGCAGGCATTGGCGGCCAGGCCCGCGCAGTCGTCACCGCCCCCCTCCACGCAAGCCAGCAGTGGGGCGGGGTCAAAAGCCGCGGGTTCCTGCGCGGCGACCGGGGCCGCAAGCAGGATCAAGGCCAGCGCGGCCCGCATCAGACCAGCCCCATCAGCTCTCGCCCGATCAGCATGCGGCGGATCTCGCTGGTGCCGGCGCCGATCTCCATCAGCTTGGCGTCGCGGAACAGGCGGCTGACGACGCTGTCGTTCAGGAACCCGGCCCCGCCCATCGCCTGCACGGCCTGATGCGCCTGCACCATCGCCTGTTCGCTGGCGTAAAGGACCGCGCCCGCCGCGTCCTGACGCGTGACGGTCCCCTTGTCGCAGGCCCGCGCGACCTCATAGACATAGGCGCGGGCGGTGTTCAGGGCCACATACATGTCGGCCATCTTGCCCTGCATCAGCTGGAACGAGCCCACCGGCTGGCCGAACTGCTTTCGTTCGGCCATGTAGGGCATGACCTGATCCAGGCAGGCCGCCATGATACCGGTGCCGATGCCGGACAGGACCACCCTCTCGTAATCCAGACCCGACATCAGCACCCGAACGCCCCGACCCTCCTCGCCCAGGACGTTCCCGAACGGGATCTCGACATTGTCAAAGATCAACTCGCCCGTATTTGATCCGCGCATCCCCAGCTTGTCGAAATGCGGGCTGGTCGAGAACCCCGCCATGCCGCGTTCGACGATGAAGGCCGTGATGCCCTTCGACCCGGCCTCCGGGTCGGTCTTGGCATAGACCACCAGAACCTGCGCGTCGGGCGCATTGGTGATCCAGTATTTGCTGCCGTTCAGCACATAGCGGTCGTTCTTCTTCTCGGCCCGCAGCTTCATGCTGACAACATCGCTGCCCGCGCTTTCCTCGGACATGGCCAGCGCGCCCACGGCCTTGCCGCTGCACAGGTCGGGCAGGTATTTCGCGCGCTGCGCATCCGTGCCGTTCAGCTTGATCTGGTTCACGCAGAGGTTCGAATGCGCACCATAGGACAGGCTGATCGAGGCGCTGGCCCGCGCGATCTCCTCGGTCGCGATGACATGCGCCAGATAGCCCATGCCCGCGCCGCCGAACTCCTCCGGGACGGTGATGCCCAGCAGGCCCAGCTCGCCCATCTCGGTCCAAAGCGCGTTGGGAAAGGCGTTGCTGCGGTCGGTCTCGGCGGCCAGGGGGGCCACGCGGTCCTGCGCCCACCGATGCACCATCTCGCGCAGCGCGTTCACATCCTCGCCCAGATCGAATTCCATGCCTCGTGTGAACATCGCGATCCCCCTCCCCGGTTTATTGAACGCTTGTTCATTTCCATAGCGCAGCCGACCGCGCTCCGTCAACCAGGCTGCGCGCGATGCGACGACGCGTCAAGCATCAGCGCTTGCCCCCCGCGCGCCATCGGGCCAAAGGAGGACCCGACCAGACGGAGCGGACCCATGCGCCTGACCATCCTGCGCCATGCACCCAGCCTTGCCGGCGGCCTGATGGCGGGCCGCCGCGACGTGCCCGCCGATTGCAGCGACGCCGCCGCCATCGCCCGCCAACGCGCCCGCCTGACGCCGGGGCAGGTGATCGCCAGCCCGGCGCTGCGCTGTCGTCAGACGGCGGCGGCCTTGGATCTGACGCCCGACCGGCTGGAGGCGGCGCTGTGGGAGCAGGACCTGGGCGCGTGGGAGGGGACGGACCCCGCCCTGCTGCCCGATCTGGGCCCCCTGCCCCCGCAGGCGCTGGCCCGCCACCGCCCGCCCGGCGGAGAGAGCTTTGACGACATGGCGGCCCGCGTCATTCCGGTGCTGAACACGCTGGACGGCGATACGGTGATCGTCGCCCATGCGGGCACGGTGCGTGCGGCGCTGTCGATGGTGGTGGGGGCGGCGGCGCTGTCCTTTTCGGTCGCGCCCCTGTCGATCACGGTGCTGCGGCGCGCGGGCGATGCCTGGGCCGTCGAGGCCGTCAACCTGCGCGCCGGGGACTGAGGCCATGGCGATGATCGCGGCCATCGCGCTGATCCTGGACGCGCTGATCGGCTGGCCCGATGCGGTTTATCGCCGGATCGGGCATCCGGTCACCTGGGCCGGGCGGCTGATCGCGGCGCTGGACCGGGGCCTGAACCGGGGCCGCGCGCGGCGGGCCAAAGGCGCGCTGACCGTGATCATCGTCGTGCTGGCCGCGATGATCCCGGCGGCGCTGATCCAGGCGTGGCTGGGGCCGTGGGTGGCGGCCGTGCTGGCCTGGCCGCTAGTCGCGGCGCGGTCGCTGGACCAGCATCTGCGCGCGGTGGCGGTGCCGCTGGCTGCGGGCGATCTGGCGGGCGCGCGGGCGGCGACGGCGATGATCGTGGGGCGCGACGTCACGCAGGCAGACACGCCCGCCCTGGCCCGCGCCAGCCTGGAGAGCCTGGCCGAGAACAGCAGCGACGGCGTCATCGCGCCGCTGTTCTGGGCGGCGGTCGGCGGGCTGCCGGGCATCGCGGCCTACAAGGCGATCAACACGATGGATTCGATGATCGGCCACCGCACCCCGCGCCACGAGGCCTTCGGCATGGTCGCCGCGCGGCTGGACGATGTGGCGAACCTGATCCCCGCGCGGCTGACGGCGGGGCTGATCGCGCTGGCCGCGGGGCGGCGCGGGATGGCGGCGCTGCGGGTGGCGTGGCGCGATGCCGGGTCGCACCGGTCCCCCAACGCGGGCTGGCCCGAGGGGGCGATGGCGGGCGCCCTGGGCATTCGCCTGTCCGGCCCCCGCACCTATGGCGACCGCGTCGCGGCCGAGCCCTGGCTGAACGGCACCGCCCCTGATCCGGGGGCCGCCGATCTGGCGCGGGGCATCGCGCTGATCCGGCGGGCCACGGTGCTGGCGGGGCTGCTGCTTATCCTGGGCGCGCTGGCCTAGAGGGCAGTGACCTCGACGCTCTGCGTGCGCAGATCCGCGACCGAAGTCGTGGTCAGGAACGCCACATCCGCCGCATCGCGCCCCACCGCGACCAGCGCCATCTGGTCGGCATGGGCCATGCCGGTCGGATCGACCAGGTACCACTCTCCGCCCAGATAGACCTGAACCACGGCGTGGAAATCCTGCGGCTGGACCTCGGGGGCATAGACGCTGGCGATGCGCGCGGGGATCTGCTGCGCGCGGCACAGCGCGATCAGCAGATGCGCGTAATCGCGGCAGACGCCGCGCCGGTCCAGGAACGTGTCGGCCGCAGTGGTGTTGGCGTCGCTGGCCCCCGAGACATAGTCCAGGTTGCGCTCGACCCAGTCCCGCATGGCGGCGACCAGCGATCCGCCGGTCAGCCCCTCGAACCGCGAGCCGGTGAAATGGCCGAACCGCTCGGCCTGGCAATAGCGCGACGGCAGCAGATAGCGCAGGGCGTCGCCGGGCATGTCCTCGACCGCGACGGCCTCCAGCGCGTCCAGGTTCGGGCGGGTGCGGGTCACGTGAACCTCGGCCGAATAACGGCAGGTCAGCCGTTCCTCCAGGAACATCACGATGCGCTCGCCGATGCCCTCCTCGGCGGGCACGCGGGCCATCTTTTGCGGCTGGCCCAGGTCGATCGTGGCGCGATTCAGGATCTGGCCGTGCACGCCGGCCGCCTCGATCAGCAGCAGCGCGGGTCCGGGCTGTTCCAGCGCATAGTCAAGCGTCACGTCGATCTTCATCCGCATCGGCGGCTCCTGTTCAGGGAAAGGGGGTGGGGGCAGGCACAGGCAAGGCGCGCAGCGGTGGACGCCCGCGTTCGGGATGTCAATCGTCGAAAGGGCCGGACGGTTCCCGCGCGGTCAGGATGCCGCAGCGGTATCCAGCCGCAGGGTGACGCGAAACTCGGCACCGCCCTGTTCGGCGGGGCCGTGATGCAGCGCGCCGCCCATCTGCTGGGCATAGACGCGACAGATCTGCATGCCCAGGCCGCGCGACCGTTCGGGGTCGAAATCGGGGGGCAGGCCCGGCCCGTCATCGGCCAGCGCCATGGACAGCATGCCGCCCAGCTGCGTCAGGCCCAGCCACAGGCCCGGACGCCCCGGCGGGCGCGCATGCTTGACCGCGTTGCCGATCAGTTCGGCCAGGATCTGGCCGATGGCGGCGGCCTGGGCGGGCATCACGCGCAGATCGGGCGGCAGGCGGTCGTCCAGCGCGATGGGCGCGTTCAGCGCCTGCGCCAGATCGGTGGCCAGCGCGGCGATATAGTCGCGCAGGCTGACATCGCCGCTGGCCGGGTCCAGGTGCAGCTGGTCATGCACCCGCGCCAGGGTCGAGATGCGGTTGGCGGCATCGGTCAGCTGCGCCTCGGCCGGGCCGCCGGCATGCAGGCGCGACTGCATGCGCAGCAGGCCGATCACGGCGGCAAAGCTGTTCTTGACCCGGTGGTCGATCTCTCCCATCAGGATGGTCTGGCGGGCGATGGCCTCATCCTTGCGGGCGACCTCTCGCTCCAGCTGCAGGCGGCTCTCGACCATCTCGGTCACGTCGCGCGACGAGGCCAGAATGCGCCGCACCGCGCCGCCGTCATCCGCGACCGGGGACACCGTGACCTGCCACCAGCGCGGGGTGCCCTTGGCGGTCGGGCAGAACGCCTCGAACCGCGACACGCGCCCCGCGCGGGCGGCCTGCATCGCGTCGATCAGCCGGGCCTCGGCCTCGGCAGGCCACAGCGCTGGCCAGGGGCTGCGTTCGACCGCGATGAAATCGTCGATCTCCATGGCGCAGAGGCCGTTGCCGTTCATGAAGATCACCCGTCCCTCAAGATCCAGCAGCTTGATGCAATCCGGCGAGGCATCCAGAATCGACAGGGCAAATCCCCCTTCCGCCCCGGCAAGAAGGTCAAGCGCGCGCAGATTGGGATCGATTGAGGACATCGTGGACTGTGAACCTTGAACTGAACAGACCTGTCAAATCAGGCATTTCGACCGAGGCACTCCGGATGTCCCGCCCGGCCCCGCCTCGTCAAGCGCGTTCGCGCCTCGTAAACAAAGGTTAATCAGCCGTGCCATTCCTTTTCAAGGGTTTCGTGGCGGCCAGGGCCTGCGCCGCCCGCGACAATCCCGGGACCAGCGGCAGCAGATCGGCCTGGATCGCGTGATAGATGTCGGGCTTGCCCACGAACTGCCGGGCATCGGGCGTGCCGTCAGGGGCCAGTTCGGGGAACCAGCCGCCGTGCCTATGGTCGATCAGCGCGCTTTGGGCAAAGTCCCACAGGCGGCGATACCACAGGGCGTCCTGCGGCTGCGGGTCCAGCTTGATCAGGGCGGCCAGCGCGCCGATCGCCTCGGTCACCGGCCACCAGTAGCGGGCGGCGTTGTCCACGCGACCCTCGCGCAGGGTATAGGCCAGCCCGCCACCCGGCAGCCAGGCATCGGCCAGCGCCGTCTCGACCAGCGCGCGGGCATGCGCGGGGGCGTCCGCGCCGGGCCGACCGGCCAGGTCCCACCATTGCAGCAGCAGGCGCGCCATCTCGAAGCTGTGGCCGGGCGTGGTGCCCGCGGGGCGGAACATCGGGTTGCCCGCATAGGCGTGGTCGGGCTGCCAGCGGTCGTCGTAATGTTCCGGGATGCGCCAGCCGTGGCGCGCGGCCTGCCCCGCAATGAAGAACTCCAGGATGCGGCCCGCGCGGTCCAGCGGGCGGGCGTCGCCCGTCGCCTCGTGCTGGGCCAGCAGCGCCTCGACCCCGTGCATGTTGGCGTTCATGCCGCGATAGGTCGAGAACACCCGCCAGTCGCGGGTGAATTCGTCGCGGAACAGGCCCGCGTCGTCGTCCCAGTAATGACGGTCCAGCACCTGCGTGATGTCGGCCAGCAGGCGATCCGCATCCGGGTGCCCGGCCATCTTGGCGCTGGAGGCCGCCAGCAGCACGAAGACATGCCCATAGGCCAGCTTGGGTCCCTCCACCGGCGCGGTGCCGTCCAGCGCCCAGAGATAGCCGCCGTGATCCGGGTCGCGATGCGCGCGCCACAGCCAGTCCATGCCCTGATCCACGATCCCCGCGCGGTCCGGCCGCCCGGCCATCTGAGCCAGCGCATAGGAATGGACCAGCCGCGTGGTCGTGTGCAGCTCCTGCACCGTGCCCGGCAGGGGTGTGCCGTCCAGGTCCAGCACATGAAACCCGCCCGCCGCCCGGATGCTGGCGTCAAAGAAATCCAGCGCGTGATGCGCGTCGCGGATCAGAAGGGCGCGGTGATCGGGGTCGTCCAGCGGGGTCATTACGCGCTCCTATCGCTTGCGCAGCGCATCGGCCAGGGCCGAGCCAAAGGCGCCCGCCCCCTTGGGCGCGGCCTGGGCGGCACGGGGCGCGGGCTTTGCCGGTTCGCGCGCGGGGCGGTCGGTGGGGGCGTTGTCCTTGCGCATGGTCAGGCCGATGCGCTTGCGGGGGGCGTCGACCTCGGTCACGCGGACGCGGACGACGTCGCCGGCCTTGACCACCTCATGCGGGTCCTTAACAAACCGGTCGGCCAGCTGGCTGACATGGACCAGCCCGTCCTGATGCACCCCGATATCGACGAAGGCGCCAAAGGCCGCGACGTTGGTGACCGTCCCCTCCAGCGACATGCCGGGGCGCAGATCCTTGATATCCTCGACCCCCTCGGCAAAGCTGGCGGTGACGAAACCGGGGCGGGGGTCGCGGCCGGGTTTCTCCAGCTCGGCCAGGATGTCGCGCACGGTGGGCAGGCCGAAATCCTCGGTGACGAAATCCCGGGCGTTCACGGCCTTGAGCGCCTGCGCATCCCCCATCAGCGACCGCAGATCGCGCCCGCAGGCGGCCACGATCTTGCGCGCGACGCCATAGGCCTCGGGGTGGACAGCCGATGCGTCCAGCGGCTCGGGCCCCTGCACGCGTAGGAAACCGGCGCATTGCTGGAACGCCTTGGGGCCCAGGCCAGCCACCTTCTTCAGCGCCGCGCGCGACGGGAACGCGCCCTGCGCATCGCGATGCGCGACGATGGCCTGCGCCAGCGACGGTCCCAGCCCCGCGACATGCGCCAGAAGCGGCGCGGAGGCCGTGTTCAGATCGACGCCCACGGCGTTCACGGCATCCTCGACCACGGCCTCCAGCGACTTGGCCAGCTGGCGCTGGTCGACGTCGTGCTGATACTGCCCCACGCCGATAGATTGCGGCGGCACCTTGACCAGTTCGGCCAGCGGGTCCTGCAACCGCCGCGCGATGCTGACCGCACCGCGCAAGCTGACGTCCAGCCCCGGAAACTCCTTCGCCGCCAGTTCGGAGGCGGAATAGACCGATGCCCCGGCCTCGGACACGATCACCTTGGTGGGCGCCTTGACGCCCTTGGGCAGGCGTTTCAGCTCTTCGGCGACCAGACGCTCGCTCTCGCGGCTGGCGGTGCCGTTGCCGATGGCGATCAGGTCCACGCCATGTTTCGCGATCAGCGCCAGCAGCGTGGCCTCGGCCCCGCGCAGATCGTTCTTGGGCTGGAACGGATAGATGGTGGCGGTGTCCAGCAGCTTGCCGGTGCCGTCCACGACCGCGATCTTGCACCCCGTGCGGATGCCGGGGTCCAACCCCAGGGTCGCGCGCGGGCCCGCGGGTGCCGCCAGCAACAGGTCGCGCAGGTTGCGGGCAAAGACCTGGATCGCCTCGGCATGGGCGCGGGCGCGCAATTCGGTCAGCAGGTCGATATACATCGTGTTCGACAGCCGCACCCGCCAGGCCCAGCCCGCGACCCCGCGCAGCCAGTCGGCGCCCGGCCCCTGCCCCACCGCGCCCAGACCCCGCGCCACGATCCCCTCGGCCCGCGCGGTGCCGGTCTCGGGTTCGGGGGCGATCTCGATGGTCACGACCTCCTCCTTGGCGGCGCGCAGGATGGCCAGAGCGCGGTGGCCGGGAATGCCCGACCAGCCCTCGGAATGGGCGAAATAGTCGCTGAACTTGGCGCCCGCCTCCTCCTTGCCGGGGACCACGCGGGCGCTGATGCGGGCCTCGCGGCGCATGAAGTCGCGCAGGGGGCCCAAGACTTCGGCGTTCTCCGACAGCTCCTCGACCAGGATGTCGCGGGCGCCGTCCAGGGCGGCCTTGGGGCTGTCCACGGCCTCGGACAGATAGGCCGGGGCGAGCGCGGCCGGATCGCGCGACGGATCGGCCTGGATGGCACGCAACAGCGGCTCCAGCCCGTTCTCGCGCGCGATCATCGCCTTGGTCCGGCGTTTCGGCTTGAAGGGCAGATAGATGTCCTCCAGCGCGGCCTTGGTCTCGGCCGTGCCGATGGCGCGGGCCAGATCGTCGGTCAGCTTGCCCTGGTCGCGGATCGACCCCAGGATCGAGGCCCGCCGCGCCTCCATCTCGCGCAGATAGGACAGGCGTTCGGCCAGGGTGCGCAGCTGGGTGTCATCCAGGCCGCCCGTGACCTCCTTGCGATAGCGCGCGACAAAGGGGACGGTCGCGCCCCCGTCCAGCAGGTCGGCGGCAGCGGTCACCTGCGCGCGGTTCGCCCCGATCTCAGTCGCGATCTGGCGGGCAATGCGGGTGGCGGTCTGGGCGGGAATGTCCATGGCAGGGGGCCTTGTGGTCGGGGTCGTCAGCGTGGGTTTAGCGGCTTGCGACGGAATCGCCAAGCGGCGCGGGGTCGGCGGGCATCGGCGGCGCTGCCGGCGGCGTCGGCGGGGTGCGCTGCTCGGGCGGCGCGTCCTGCGCCAGTTCGGGCATGCGCAGCACCTCTCCGGCGACCACCTTGCCCACGACGCTGTCCCGCACCGCACGGCGCAGCGCGGCGGACCGTTTCAGCAGGCGGCGAAAACCCGCCTCGTCCAGCACCAGCAGCGTGGTCGGCGTGATCGCGCGCACCTCCGCCTTGCGGATACGGCGGGTCAGAACGCCCATCTGCCCGAACATCTCTCCGCGGCCAAGCCGCGTGGTCTGGCCCGCGACCTCCTGTTCCACCGCGCCCGAAGCCACGAAGAACACCGACCGCGCGGGCGTGTCCTTGCGGGTGATCACATGGCCCGCATTGACATAGCGGGTGCGGATCTCGCGGCCCAAGCGCTTCAGCTCGGCATCGTCCAGATCGCCGAACAGCGGGAATTGCCGAACCACCTGGTTCTTGCGCAGCGCCAGGTCCAGCGTGGGGCGGCTTTCGGTCTGCTGGCGACGGCGGCGGATGTCGTCCATCAGCTGGATGTGAACCTCGGCACCGATCAGCCCGTCATCGCGCAGGGCGTTGTATTCGCGCTCCTCCAGACGCAGGGCGGTGCGGCGGATAAAGCGGCGCTCCAACTCCTCGGCATAGCCGGGGAATTGCAGGCGCAGGCCCGACAGCGCGGTCTCGACCGCCTCGATGCGGCGCTGCAGCAGCTCGTGCAGCAGCTCGGCCACGCGACGGCCGTGGATGCGGCGGATGCGCCGGTCGATGAAACCGTGCAGGTCGCGCAGGATCAGCCGCTTGCCCAGCAGCATCTCGAACCGGTCGGCGGTCATGCGGCCCAACGGTCCCGCGATGCCCAGCCTGTTTCGCAGGAAGGCCGCGAACCGGAACGCCGGCCCATAGCGCAGGCTGGAGCGCGCCGCCCGCTGATAGCCCGTGCGCCCGCCCTGACGCGCGCCCTCGATCAGGCGATCGGCGTCGAACAGCGCCTGCTCCGACAGCCGCGCCGAGATCGCGCGTTCGCGGAACCGCTGGACGATCACCTCACGCTCATGCGCGGCCAGGGCGATCAGGCCCAGGGTGATGCGGTCGCGGTCCAGGATCTGGGCATTGTCGTCGGCCTCGGCGGCCTCGACCGCGCTGTCCAGGCGGGCGGCGAAACGCTTGGCCTCGGATCGGACGGTCTCTCGGGTCAGGTCGTAATTCTCGGTGACCGAGGCCACACCCTCGCGCACCGTCTGCAGCGCGACGGCGACCACCTGATTGGACAGCGCCCGGTCCAGCGGCGACAGCTTGTCCAGGCCCAGCAGGCCGATGACCCATCGCAGCGTGGTGCCCTGCACGATCAGCGTGAACAGCGCAAAGCCCGTGGCCAAGATGCCCACGACGCGCTTGGTCTCGACCGGGACGCGCAGGTTTTCGGTGACCGCCAGCGCCAGCGCCAGCGTGACCGCGCCGCGCAGCCCCCCCCACATGATCGCCATGCGATAGGGGCGCTGGATCTTGGGCGACAGGCGCATGCTGGTCAGCAGGGGCAGCAGCAGAAACAGGATCAGCGCGCGGGCGACAAAGGCCGCGATCACCACGACCCCGATCAGATAGAGGTCGTTCAGCCGCACCTCGCCCAGCAGGCGCGGGATCAGCAGCGCCGCCAGGATAAAGATCAGCGCCCCCGCCCAATGCGCAAGCAGGCCCCAGACCTCGCGCAGGTTCACCCAGAAGGCGGGCGTCAGGCGACCCGGCCCCATCAGGTTCAGCGTCAGGCCCGCGACCACCACGGCGATCACGCCCGACGCGCCCAGCAACTGTTCGGCCCCGATATAGGCCAGATAGGGCACCGCGACCGAGACCGAAATCTGCGCCGTCTCGAACCGTCCGAACAGGCCCATCAGCATCAGCGCGACCCGCGCGACCACCCAACCGGCGGCGACACCGCCGACGATCAGGCCGGGGAACTGGCCCAGGGCCTCGGCCAGGCTGGGGTTCGGGACGCCCAGCATGACATAGGAAAGGAACAGCCCGAACAGCGCGATGGCGGCGGCGTCGTTCAGCAGGCTTTCGCCCTCGACGATGCGCGACAGGCGTTTGGGGGCCGACAGGCTGCGAAAGATGGTGACCACGGCGGAGGGGTCGGTGGTGGACACGATCGCGCCGATCAGCAGGCCCACCATCAGCGGCACCCCCGCCCAGTACAGCGCATAGCCGATGGTCAGCGTCGCCGCGACCACCGCGACCACCGCCAGCGTCATGATGGGCACCCAGTCATCCATCATCCTGCGAATGTTCATCTCCAGCGTGGCCTGAAAGATCAGCGTCGGCAGGAACACATAGAGGAACACGCTGGAGCGGATGGGCAGCGACAGGATGCTTTCGGCCACCGGGTTCAGCGTATCGGTCAGATCGGTGCGCAGCAGGAACAGCGCGCCGCCGCCGATCATGATGCCCACAGCCGCCAGCATCACGCTGAAGGGCAGCGACAGCCGTGCCGCCAGCGGCTCCGCCGCCGCGATCAGCAGGAACAGCACGGCGGTGAAGGTGGTCAGCAACATGATATCCATGTGTTTCTGGATAGTCGCGGAACCGCTCACATGGAAGATGCCGCCGCATGGCCGGGGGGCTTTTTCGCATCGGTGACGGCGTTGTGACGACGCGGCAGGCGGTCTTGAAATCGGGTGGCGGCGCGCACAGTTGCTGCCGGGCGGGGCGATGGTCCCGCGCAGAAATTCCCGGGCCGCAAGGCCCCACAAGCAAGATCAAGGAAAGGAGGACGCGATGTCCTCGATGTTCGAACCGCTGACCCTGGGGGCGGTGACGCTGCGCAACCGGATCGTGATGGCGCCCCTGACGCGGTCGCGCGCGGGCGATGCGCGCGTGCCCAACGACCTGATGGTCGAGTATTACAGCCAGCGCGCCGGCGCCGGCCTGATCCTGTCCGAGGCGACCAGCATCATGCCCATGGGCGTGGGCTATGAGGCGACGCCCGGCATCTGGAACGACGACCAGATCGCGGGCTGGTCCAAGGTGACGCGCGCGGTGCACGAGCGTGGCGGTCTGATCTATCTGCAGCTGTGGCATGTGGGCCGCATCTCGGACCCCGAACTGCTGGGCGGGCAGCTGCCCGTGGCGCCGTCCTCGATCCAGCCGGACGGGCATGTCAGCCTGCTGCGCCCCAAGCGCGCCTATGTGACGCCCCGCGCCCTGACCACCGAGGAGATCCCCGGCATCGTCGACGCCTATCGCCAGGCGGCCGAGAATGCGCGCCATGCGGGCTTTGACGGGGTCGAGATCCACGCCGCCAACGGCTATCTGATCGACCAGTTCCTGCAGGAGCGCAGCAACACCCGCCAGGACCAGTATGGCGGCAGCATCGAGAACCGCGTCCGGTTCCTGAACGAGATCACCGATGCGGTGACAGGCGTCTGGGGCGCAGACCGGGTGGGCGTGCATCTGGCGCCGCGCGGCGACAGCCATGACATGGGCGACAGCGACCCGCGCGCCCTGTTCACGCAGGTGGCCCGCGACATGCGCGCGCGCGGCGTGGCCTTCCTGTGCCTGCGCGAGCATATCGGCCCCGACAGCCTGCTGGACGCGATCCGCGACGCCTTTGGCGGCCCGGTCATCGCAAACGAGGGTCTGACCCGCGAAAGTGCCGCCGCCCTGCTGGCCGAGGGCCGGGCCGATGCCGTGGCGTTCGGGCGCGACTTCATCGCGACGCCGGACCTGCCCGAGCGGTTCCGCCGCGGGCTGGCCCTGAACGAACAGGACCCGTCGACCTTTTATGCGGGCGGCGCGCAGGGCTATGTCGATTACCCCACCGCCGACCGGATGGCCGCGGAATAGCATGACCACAGGGCCCCGGCGCGATCCGGGGCCCTTGCTTCACCGCGCGGGCGGGGTGCTGGGCTGGATCAGCGCGGCCTGCCATTCGGCCAGCAATCCGCCGCGCCGCAGCCTGTCGGAATAGACCAGCAGCCCCGCATCCAGCCGGATTGGCCGCAGGCTGGGCGCGGTTGCGGCGCTGCGGGTCAGCGACACGCCGCTGGCGGCCTCGATCAGCGCCTGCGCCGGGGGCGACAGCAGATAGGACAGCAGCAGCCGCCCCCCCGCCGGATCGGGCGCGTCCACCGGCAGAAAGGCCGAACGCACGATGGCCAGGGTGTAATCCTCATCCGCGATCTGGATCAGGTCGGGATCGTCGGGGCGATAGCGCGCGGCATAGCTGGCCACCACGTTATAGACCACCGACAGCCGCCCCGCGCGCAGATCGTCGATCATGTCGCCCGAACAGCAGTACAGCTGCGCGTTCAGCCGCCCCATCACCTCGGCCAGGCGCCAGAACCCGTCTGACACCTGATCGTCCTGCGCCAGAAGGAAATACCCCACCCCCGCGATGCGCGGATCATAGGTCGCCACGCGCCCCTGGAACCGCGCCGGATTGGCCCGCAGCGCCGCGATCAGGTCGCGCCGGGTGCGCGGGACCGGAATGTCGACAAAGGCCTGGCGGGAGGCCAGCGTCACCACCGGCTCCAGCGCGATCCCCCACAGCTGGTCGCGCCAGCGTGCCCAGGGCGGCAGGTCCGGCGCATGGGGCGCGGCCGAAGCGGCATAGCCGTCATTGACCAGCCGCATCTGCAGGTCCATCGCCGATGAGATGACCATGTCGAACCGCGCCCCTTCCTGCGCGATGGCCTGCTGGATCTGGGTCGAGGATGCCTGCACATAGCGGATCGCATGGCCGGGATGGCGGGCCGCGAAATCGGCCAGGACCGGGGCAAAGGCCTGGGTGTCGGTGGTGGACAGCACCTGGATGACCGCGCCGTCGGGCGGGCCGAACAGACGCTCGGCCTCGATCTCGAAGCTGCGGGCGGGGGCCAGGCCCGCCAGGATCAGGCCAGCGGCAAGGACAAGACGGCGCATGTTCCCCCCGTGTCGCGTGGTGTCAGCCGGAACCGGCCGCGATGGGCGGCGGCGACCTCGGCTACGATGGTCAGGCCCAGGCCCGACCCGGCCACGTCGCCCACATTGGCCCCCCGGTGGAAGCGGTCCAGCAGGCGGCTTGGGTCGCCCTGCAGCCCGCGTCCCTCATCGGCCAGGGTCAGCACGGCCTCGCGGCCCTGATGCGCCAGATCCAGCGTGATGCGGCCATCGGCGTCGGAATATTTCACCGCATTGTCCAGGATGTTGCGCAGCGCGATCTCCAGCATGCGTTCATCTGCGACCACCGGACAGGCGCTGTCCAGCCCCCGCGCGACGATCGTGATGTCGCGCATCTCGGCCAGGGGGCGGATGGCGCGCAGGACCGATCCGGTCAGCACCGACAGATCGACCGGCCCCGCGTCGAACTGGTCGCTGCGATACATCACCATCGCATGGTCCAGGATCTGGCTGGCCGAGCGGCTGCTTTCGTTGATGGCGCGGACCATGCGGCGCAGGCGGGCGCGGGTGGCGGGGTCGGTCGTCTCGGACAGGGCCAGCTCGGCCTCGGTGCGGACCAGCGACAGGGGCGTGCGGATGCGGTGCGCGGCCTCGAAGATGAAGGTCTCGGCCAGCTCCAGCGCGGCGCGCAGGCGCGCGATCAGCCCGTTCAGCGCGCGCAGCAGCGGAGCCAGTTCGCGGGGCGCGGGGTGGCGGACGGGCGACAGGTCGCGGGGCCCGCGCGCCGAGACCACCTCGGCCAGCCGCTGGACCGGCGCCAGCACCGCCTGCGCCGCCAACAGCGCGACCGGCAGCGCCAGCGCCAGAAAGGCCAGCGCCACCCAGGTCGCGCCAAGCGCGGTCTCGCGCGCGATGGCGGCCTGGCCCTGGCGGGTCTGGCCCAGGCTGACCGTGACCTGCGACAGCCGCTGGTCGATCAGCATCGGCCGCGCGACCGAGGCCAGCCGCAGCGCCGCCCCCTGATAGTCGGCCCGCCAGAAGACCGGCGCCACCCCGTCGGGCACATCGGGCGGCGGCGGCAGCCCTTCGTATCCGGTGACGACCTGCCCGCCGACCGTGACGGCATAAAAGATCCGTTCGTCCCCCATCGCGCCCAGCATGGAAAAGGTCGCATAGGGCAGATCCATCTCCAGCCCCTCGTCCACGCTGCGGATGCCCTCGGCGATGGCGGTGACGGCGGCACCCAGCACCGCGTCCTGCGACGCGCGCGAGGCGCGTTCGGCCACCCAGCCCACCGTCAGGAACAGCCCCGCCACCAGCAGCGCCGACAGGACCAGGAACTGCCAGACCAGCCGTCGCCTCAGCGACCGCAGGCGCGCCGGTTCCAGCCAGCGGCGCAGCGCGCGCGGCGTCATTCGGGGATCAGCCGATAGCCGACGCCGCGCAGCGTCTCCAGCCGCGCGCCCGACCCCTCCAGCTTGCGGCGCAGGCGGCCGACATAGACCTCGATCGCGTTGTCGCTGACCTCCTCGTCGAACGAGAACAGCCGGTCGATCAGATGCGCCTTGGAATAGGCCTGACCGGGCCGCGACAGCAGGATCTCCAGCAGGCGCAGCTCGCGGGCGCGCAGCTCTCGGGTCTCGGGGCCGACGGTCACGGTGGCCGCCAGCGCATCGAAGACGAAGCCCGCGAAATGGCGCCGACTGTCCGCCGCCCCCGCATGACGGCGCAGCACGGCCCGGCAGCGCGCCTGCAATTCGCCGAAATCGAAGGGCTTGGTGATGTAATCATCGGCACCCTGATCCAGCGTCCCGACCCGGTCGCTGACCGAGGCGCTGGCCGTCATCATGATCACCGGGGTGTCCCGCCGCGCTGCCCGTTCCCGCACCAGGAAATCGCGCCCATCCCCATCGGGCAAGGAAATATCCAGCAGGATCAGATCGTAAGGGACGCTTTCCAGAAAGTGTCGCGCATCGGCCAGGGTGGCGGCATGGTCCACCCCATGCCCCTCCATCGCCAGCCGCGAGGCGACGGCGCGGGCCAGATCCTCGCTGTCTTCGACCAGAAGAAAACGCATCCGCTGAACTTTCGGGCATTGAGTGACAGGTTCGTGTCAGCTTTTCACCAAATGGTGGACCCCGCAAGCCCGCGACCAATGCGGGACATGTCTGGGAGGACACCATGAAAATCTGGACCCGTGCAGCCGCTGCTGCGCTGCTGATGACCGTTGCCATTCCGGCCAGCGCCGCCGAATGCATCGCACCCGCCAACCCCGGCGGTGGCTGGGACTTTACCTGCCGCCAGATCGGCCGGATCATGACCGAACTGGGGTTGGTGCCCAACATGGTGCAGGTCACCAACCTGGCCGGTGCCGGCGGCGGCGTGGCCTATACCCAGGTCGTCAGCAAGCGCAGCAGCGACCCCGAGGTCTTTGTCGCGGCATCGTCGTCCACGACCACCCGTCTGGCCCAGAACGCCTTTGCGGGCGCCACGGCCGACCAGGTGCGGTGGGTCGGCTCGATCGGCGGCGATCCCGGCGTGATCGTCGTGGCGCAGGACAGCCCGTTCCAGACGCTGAACGACCTGGTCGAGGCGGTGAAGGCCGATCCGGCCAGCGTGGCCTTTGCGGGCGGATCCGCGGTCGGCGGCTATGACCACCTCAAGGTGCTGATGCTGCTGAACGAGGCCGGGTTCGATGACATGCGCGCCATCAAGTATATCGGCCTGGACGGCGGCGCGGATGCCATCACCCAGACCGTCGGCGGCTTTGCCCAGGCCATGACGGGCGATCTGTCCGAGATCACCGGCTTTATCCGTTCGGGCGACGTGCGCCCCATCGCGGTGCTGTCCGAGGAGCGCGTGGCCGGTTTCGACAACGTGCCCACCGCCAAGGAGCAGGGCATCGACAGCGTCTCGATGAACTGGCGCGGCGTCTATGTCCCCAAGGACATCAGCGACGAAGACTATGACAAATGGGTCGACATGCTGCGCCAGGTCGGCGAATCCGAGCAGTGGCAGGCCGTGATGGCCGAGAACGGCCTGGAATCCTACGCCCTCTTCGGCGACGAGTTCGAAGCCTTCGTCAACCAGAGCATCGCGGACGTCCAGGACATCTCGCGCGAGATCGGTCTGGTGCAATGACACGGGGCGACCGTTTCTTCGGAGCGTTCATGCTGATCGTCGCACTGGGGTATATCCTCAGTGCGCGCGGCATCCAGACCAGCTTCATGTCCGACCCGGTCGGGCCGCGGGTGTTCCCCTATCTGGTGGCGGCGGTCGTCATCCTGTGTTCGCTGGTGATGATCCTGCGCCCCGACCCCGACGAGGACTGGCCCGCAGGCCCGATGGTCCTGCAGCTGGGCATCGCGCTGGTGGTGCTGATGGGCTATTCGCAGGCGATCTCTCCGCTTGGGTTCCTGATCCCGACGGCGATCGTTGCGGGCATCCTCAGCTGGCAGATCGGCGGCAATCCGGTTCGTTCGGCGATCACGGGCCTGGGCCTGTCGGTGGGTTTGTTCGTGCTTTTCCGCGTCATCCTGGGACTGGGCCTGCGTGGCCTTCCCGCCGGAATGGGGTTCTAAGATCATGGAAACACTGGCCAATCTGGCGATGGGTTTCTCCATCGCCCTGACGCCCTATACGCTGATGCTGGCGATCATCGGCTGCTTCGTGGGCACGATCATCGGGGCGCTGCCCGGCCTTGGGCCATCCAACGGCGTGGCGCTGCTGATCCCGATCAGCTTCTCGATGGGGCTGGACGCGATCTCGGCGCTGGTGCTGCTGACCTCGGTCTATTACGGCGCGATGTATGGCGGGCGGATCAGCTCGATCCTGCTCAACATCCCGGGCGACGAGCCGGCGATGATGACCACCCTGGACGGCTATCCCATGGCGAAACAGGGCAAAGCCTCCGAGGCGCTGGTCGTGTCGGGCGTGGCCTCGTTCGTGGGCGCCATGCTGGCCACGATCGGCCTGATGATCTTTGCGCCCTATCTGGCGCGGGTCGCCTATCAGTTCGGCCCGGCGGAATATTTCGCGCTCTACATGCTGGCCTTCTGCACCCTGGGCGGGATCGGATCGTCGAACCAGGCCAAGGCCGCGATGGCCGCCGCCATCGGTCTGGGCATCGCCATGATCGGCCTGGACAAGACCACCGGCATGCCGCGCTTCACCTTTGGTGAACTGCACCTGATGGACGGGGTCGACTTCCTGGTCGCCATCGTCGGCCTGTTCGCGGTGGCCGAGGTGTTCCACTTCATCGAAAGCCACGGCAAGGACAGCGCCATCGGCGTCAAGCTGGGCAAGATCCTGGTCCCCTGGCGGATGCTGAAACAGACCAGCGGCGCGATGCTGCGCGGCACGGGCATCGGCTTTGTCGCGGGCGTCCTGCCTGGCGCGGGCGCGTCCCTGGGATCGTTCCTGGCCTACATGGCCGAGAAATCGGTCGCCAAGGGCGCCGACAAGGCCAGCTTTGGCAAGGGCAACCCCAAGGGCGTCGCCGCCCCCGAGGCGGGCAACAACGCCGCCGCCGGCGGTGCGCTGGTGCCCATGCTGACGCTTGGCGTGCCGGGTTCAGGCACCACGGCGGTCCTGCTGGCGCTGCTGCTGACGCTGAACATCACGCCGGGGCCGCTGCTGTTCGCGGAACGCCCCGAGGTGGTGTGGTCGCTGATCGCGTCGCTGCTGATCGCCAACGTGGTCCTGCTGCTGATGAACGTCCCGATGGTCAAGGTCTTCGTCAAGATCCTGTCGGTGCCGGCCTGGGTGCTGCTGCCGGGCGTCACGATGATCGCCTTTGTGGGCATCTATTCGCTGACCGGGTCCAGCTTTGACATGCTGCTGATGGTGGCTTTCGGGGTGCTGGGCTATGTCATGCGCAAGCTGGGCATTCCCACGGTTCCGGTGATCCTGGGCATCCTGCTGGGCAACGCGATGGAGGACAACCTGCGCCGCGCCATGGTGCTGTCCAACGGCGACTGGTGGTATCTGTTGTCCTCGCCCATCGCTATCGGCTTGTGGATCGCGGCAATTGTCGGTTTTGTCGCCCCGATCTTTCTGCGCCGAATCCTGAAGAAGCCTGCGGTCCCCCACGACCCGACCCTGAACGAGGATTGACATGACCACACGCGTTCTGGTGCCCTCGGGCGTTCTGGGCCTGGGCTTTGACCAGGCAGCACTGGAACGCGGCGTGGCCCTGTCACCCGACATTATCTGCATCGACGGAGGGTCCACTGACAGTGGGCCCTTCAGCCTTGGCGCGGGACAGTCGAAATACTCCCGCGCGGCAACGAAATCGGAATGGCGCAGCCTGATGCAGGCGCGCGCCCAGGCCGGTGTGCCGCTGGTCATCGGCACGGCGGGCACCTGCGGCACCGACAGCACGGTCGACTGGATGTATGACATCACCGTCGAACTGGCGCAGGAGCTGGGCCAGAGCCTGCGCATCGCCCGCCTGTACTCGCAGCAGCCCACTGCCCGCGTGGCCGAGGCGCTGAAGGCCGGGCGCATCGCCCCCCTGCCCCCCGCGCCCGAGATCCGGCTGGACGACCTGACCAACATCGTGGCCCTGGCGGGCGCCGAACAGATCCAGGCCGCGCTGGCCACCGGCGCCGATATCGTCATTGCGGGCCGCACGACCGACACCGCCACCATCGCGGCGCTGCCCCTGTCGCGCGGCGATGCGGCAGGCGGCGTCTGGCACGGCGCCAAGATCGCGGAATGCGGGGCGCTGTGTTCGACCAACCCGACCTCGGGCGTGATCATGGTCGATTTCGACCAGACGGGCTTTACCGTCGAGCCGCTGGCCGATGGCGCACGCTGCACGCCGCATTCGGTCTCCGCGCATATGCTGTATGAGAATTCCGATCCGTTCCGGCTTTATGAACCGGGCGGGTATCTGGACGTGACCGGGGCGCGATACGCTGCGCTGGACGACCGCCGCGTGCGGGTCGAGGGGTCGTCCTGGGTGCCCGGCCCCTATACGGTCAAGCTGGAGGGCGCGCGCATCGCGGGCTATCAGACCACCATCCTGGCAATCCTGCGCAACACGCATTACGCGCAGAACGCGCAGGCCTGGGTGGACCGCCTGACCGGCTTTCTGCAGGCAGAGATCACCACGCGCATGAGCCTTGACCCCGCCGATTATGGGCTGGAGTTCCGCCTGATCGGCGTGAACGGCGCGCTTGGCCCGCTGGAGAACCGCACCGGCACCCCGGTCGAGGTCGGCGTCCTGGGCATCGTCACCGCGCGGACCCAGGCCGAGGCCGCCGAGATCGGCAAGCTGATCAACCCCTTCGTGCTGCATTACCCGCTGACCGACGATGAGGAACTGCCGACCTTCGCCTTCCCCTATTCGCCCGCCACGACCGATCGCGGGCCGCTGTACGAATTCGCGCTGAACCATGTGATGGCGCTGGATGATCCCATGTCTGCCTTCCGCCTGACCGTGACCGAGGTGACCCCATGACGACGCTTGGCGATCTGGTGCTCAAGGTGCGGTCCAAGAATGCCGGGCCGTTCTGGGTGACCATCGACGTGTTCTGCGACGATCCGGCCGTCTATGACCGCCTGACCCGCAATCTGTCCACCGACCGCGTCGCGGCGCTGTATCGCACCGCGCCCGACACGCTGAAGCGCTTCGACATTCCCGATCTGCGGGTGATCAAGTTCAGCCTGCCCCGCCCGGTCATCCAAGGGTCGGCCAGCGACCGCGACATGCACGGCGCGCAATACGCGGCCCTTCTAGAAGAGCTTGCGATTGACTAGACGCCTGACCTCCTTCGGCGCGGCCCTTGTGGGCGCGCTGGTGTTTCTGATGCTGGGCCTGCCGCTGCCCTGGCTGCTGGGACCGATGCTGGCCTGCCTGGCCGTCGCGCTGTGCGGCGTGCGGATGCAGGGCGCTGGCCAGTTCGGCGTGTTCATGCGGACCTTTCTGGGCGTCGCCGTGGGCGCCTCGATCACGCCCGAGGTCCTGACCGGCCTGCCCGCCATCGCAGGCTCACTGGCCATCGTGCCGGTCTTCATCGCGGTGATCGCGCTGGTCGGCTATCCGCTGTTCCGGCGGGGCTTCGGCTTTGACCACCCGACCGCCTGGTATGCCGCCATGCCCGGCGGGCTGCAGGACATGCTGGTCTTTGGAGAGGAGGCCGGAGGCGACATCCGCGCCCTGTCGCTGATCCACGCGACCCGCGTGCTGGTCATCGTGACGGTCGCGCCGCTGATCATGACCTTCTATTGGTCGGTGGACCTCTCACAGCCTCCGGGCGCGCCGATCTCGTCTGTGGCCTGGGACCAGATCGCGCTGATGGTGGCCGCGGGTTTTCTGGGCTGGAAGGTCGCCGAACGCGTCGGCCTGTTCGGCGCCTCGATCCTGGGGCCGATGATCCTGACCGCGGCACTGTCGCTGACCGGCATCATCCAGACCCGCCCCCCGGCCGAGATCATCCAGGCCGCGCAGTTCTTCATCGGCATTGCGGTGGGCGTGAAATATGTGGGCATCACGGGGCGCGAGCTGCGCATCGACGTGACGGCGGGGTTGCTCTATTCGCTGGTCCTGGCTGTCATCAGCCTGATCTTCCTTGAGGTGGTCTATCTGCTGGGGCTGGCCCCGGCGCTGGACGCATTCCTGGCCTTCCTGCCCGGCGGCCAGGCCGAGATGGTGGTCATCGCCATCATCGCCGGGGCCGATCTGGCCTATGTGGTCAGCCACCACATCCTGCGGATCGTGCTGGTGATTCTGCTGGCCCCATTGGCCGCGCGCCTGCTGGGGCGGCGCTGAGGCTCAGGCCTCGGGCGCCAGCAGCGCGGCCAGCAGCGGGTTCGGGAACCGCCGCTGCTGGGTGACGGCAAAGAACGTCTCGGTCAGACTGTCCAACCGCGCGGCCTCGGTCAGCAGGCCCGATTGCAGTTCGTCCTGCACCACGATAGGCGGAATCACGGCCAGCCCCGCCCCCTCGCGCGCCAGCAGGCGCAGCATGGCCATGTCATCGGCCTCGGCCGCGATGCCGGGCACCACCGACAGCCGCGCCAGCAGCGCATCGAACCCCGCCCGCAGCGCCGTGTCCCGCACCGGCAGCACCAGCGGCACCGCCCCCAGCAGATCGCGCAGCCCCATCCCGGGCGGCACCAGATCGCTGCGCCCGATCAGGCCGACGGGCTGTTCGGCCAGCCGATGCACCAGCCAGGGGCTGACCGCATCGCGGGCGGGCGCATGATTGGTCAGCACCACGTCCAGCGCCATCGCCTCCAGCCCGCGCAGCAGATCGGCCTGCGCGCCGGATCGCAGCACCACCTCGACATCCGCGCGCCCGATCAGCGGGCGCAGGAACTGCATCTGAAAGTTCCGCGACAGCGTGGCCAGCGCCCCCACCCGCAGTGCCCGGCGCGCGCGCCCCGTCTCGCGCAGCGTGGCGGCCAGGTCATCGGCGGTGCGAAAGATCGTCTCGGCATGATCCAGCGCGATGCGCCCGGCCTCGGTCAGGACCAGGCCGCGGCCCTGGCGGTCGAACAGGTCGTGCCCCAACGCGGCCTCCAGCGTGCGCAGCTGCGTGGACAGCGCCGATTGCGACAGGTTGAGCGTTCGCGCCGCCCCGGTCAGCGTGCCATCCATCGCGACGGCGCGGAACAGGCGCAGGTGGTGCAGGTTCATGATTCATCCATCAAACCGAACGTTTGATCCTAAAATATGTAATTTTTGAAAGTCACGCCACAGGGTATCGCTGCCGGTGACCGAAATTCGCCCCAAGGTGTGCCGATGCTGTTCCCCCTGTCGTTTCTGGCCCCACCGCTGTTGCTGGCCGCCAGCCTGATCCTGCGCCGCAAATCCCCCCCCGTGCTGGCCGAGGCCGCCGCCCTGGCTGCCCTGGCCCTGATGGCCGGGGGGCTGGTGCAGCTGATCCTGACCGGGCCCGCGCGGCTGGATCTGGCCGCCGGGCTGTCGCTGCGGCTGGACGCGGTGGGGGTGACCATGGGGCTGCTGGTGGGCTTCGTGGGCTGGGTCGTGCTGCGCTATTCCCGGACCTATCTGCGGGCCGAGCCAGGACAGCCTGCGGCGCTGTCGGGCATTCTGGCCTGTCTAGCGGCGGTCATGGTGATCGTGCAGGCGGGCAGCCTGATCCTGATGACGGCGGGCTTTGCCGCTGCGGGCGTGATCCTGCGCCAGCTGCTGCTGTTTCGCGCCGACCGGCCAGCCGCGCGGCGGGCGGCGGGCAAATTCGCGCGGGTCTGGGCGGCAGGCGATCTGGCTGCGCTGGCGGCCTGCGCGGTGATCTGGCGCGCGATCGGCACGACCGACCTCGGCGCGATCGCCGCAGGGGCCGATCAGCTGCCCGCCATCGCGGCGGCGCTGCTGGTGCTGGCGGCGGCCCTGAAGACGGCGGCCTTTCCGCTGCATGGCTGGCTGACCGAGGTGATGGAGGCGCCGACCCCCGTCTCGGCCCTGCTGCATGCGGGCATCGTGAACGGGGGCGGGCTACTGCTGATCCGCACCGCCGATCTGGTCCAGGCCAGCCCCGCGGCGATGGCGGCGCTGGTCATGCTGGGCGGGTTCACCGCGCTGTTCGGCGCGGCGGTCATGCTGACGCAAAGCGCGGTCAAGACGGCGCTGGCCTGGTCCACTGTGGCGCAGATGGGGTTCCTGCTGCTGCAATGCGGGCTGGGGCTCTGGGCGCTGGCGATGCTGCATATCGTGGCCCATTCGCTGTACAAGGCGCATGCCTTCCTGTCCTCGGGCCAGGCGGTCGAGGATGTGGCCCGCAACCGCAGGCCCGGCCCCGTCGCCGTGCCGGGGGCCTGGGCCGTGGCCCGCGCCTTTGGCCTGGCGCTGCTGATCTATGCCGGCGTGGCGCTGGTGTTCCAGCAGCTGGGCGCGCCGAAATCGGCGCAGGGGCTGGCGCTTGGGGCGCTCCTGATCCTGGGCGTGGCCTATCTGATCGCGCAGGGCCTGGCCGATGCGGCGCCCGTGGCGCTGACCCGGCGCACGGGGCTGGCCTCGCTGGCCAGCGCGGTGGGCTATTTCGGCTTTCACCTGGGCGCGGGCCTCGCTTGGGGCGGGCAGCTGCCGCAGCCGCCGGTGCCCGGCGCGCTGGAATGGGCGCTGATCGTGCTGGCGCTGATCTCCTTCGGGCTGGTGGCGGTGGCGCAGGCGCTGTTCCCGCTCTGGGCCTGGCACCCGGCGGCGGCGGCGCTGCGGGTGCACCTGGCCAACGGCCTCTATCTGAACGCGCTGTTCGACCGTTTGGCGGGCGGCTTTCGCACCGCCCGGTCCTGACCCCCTTTCGCATCCGAGGTTGCCATGTTCCTGAACCATCCCGCCATCACCCCCGACCTGGACGCGGCCCTGCTGGACGCGGCCATGGCCGCCGCCCGCGCCATCCCCCCGGCCTTTCCGCTGGAGGCGACGGTCGCCGTGAACCCCTTTCTGGGCCAGACCGCCGAGGATCTGCCCACCGCCCAGGCCCGCCTGTCGCGCGTCGCGGGCATCGCGCTGACGCAGCCCCGCGCGGCGCTGGCGGCCCAGGTGGCCGACGGATCGATCACCGATGATGACTTGGCCTGCGCGCTGCTGGCAAGCCCGCATGCGCTGAAACCCGTCGATCTGGCGATGCTCAAGGCGCGGATGTACGCCCCCGCGCCTGCGCCCCGCGCCCTGCCCACGGTGGCCGATCTGGCCGCCGCGCGGACGGGCATCGACTGGCCCGCGCTGATCGCGCGCTGCACGGGGCTGTGGGCGGCGGGCCGGTTCGATCAGGGCCAGGCGCTGTGGACGCCCGCGCCGGGGCTGGACTGCTTTCGCGCTTGGCGGGACTGGGCGGTCCATGACCTGACGCCGGAAATCGCGAGTCTGCGCGGCTTTTGCGCCAATGTCGCGGCCAGCCCCGACACCGCCGAACGCGCCATCCTGCGCGCGCTGCACGACCTGTCGCTGACGCCCGAAGGCGTGACCACCGCCTGCCACCGGCTGCTGATCGACCTGGGCGGATGGGCGCAACACGCCCGCTATCTGGCCTGGCAGGCACAGATGGCGGGCGGGCAGGACCGCACGCTGACCGACCTGCTGGCGATCCGGCTGATCTGGGATCAGGCGCTGCTGGGGCATCAGCCCGACCTGGCCACCGAATGGCAGGCCATCGCCCGCGCCCATGCCGAGCCGGTTGAGCCCACCCCCGACGACGTACTGGACGCCATCCTGCAGGATGCGGCTGAACGCGCGCATCTGCGGCGGCTGACGGCGGGCCTGTCCCCGGCCGCGCCCGCGCCTGCGCGGCCTGCGGTGCAGGCGGCCTTCTGCATCGACGTGCGGTCCGAGGTGCTGCGCCGGGCGCTGGAATCGCAGGGACCGGGGATCGAGACGATCGGCTTTGCGGGCTTTTTCGGCCTGCCCGTGGCGCATCACGGCCCGGCCTCGACCCTGGCCGAGGCGCATCTGCCGGTGCTGCTGAACGCGGGGCTGACCGCCTCCAGCCAGGGCACCCCGGAGGCCGAGCAGACCGCCCGCATCGCCGCCCGCGCCACTCGGGCCTGGGGCCGGTTCCGGCAGGCGGCGGTGTCGTCCTTTGCCTTCATCGAGGCGGCGGGGCCGCTTTATGGCGCCAAGCTGCTGAAGGGCGCCTTGGGCCAGGGGCATGCGGCCAAGCCGGACCCGCGCCCGGTGCTGTCCCCAGATCCGGGGCCGCAGGCGCGGGCCGATCTGGCGGCGGGCATCCTGCGGGCGATGGGCCTGACCCAGGGCTTTGCGCGGCTGGTCCTGCTGGTCGGGCATGGCGCACAGGTGACGAACAACCCCCATGCCAGCGCCTATCACTGCGGGGCCTGCGGGGGGCGCAGCGGCGCGGTCTCGGCCCGGCTGCTGGCGGGGCTGCTGAACAGGGCGGACACGCGGGCCGGGCTGGCCGAACGGGGCCTGCCTATTCCCGAGGACACCGTTTTCGTGGCGGGCCTGCATGACACCACCACCGACCAAGTGACGCTGTTCGCGGACGACCCGGCGCCGGGCCATGCGGATGACCTGGACCAGGCGCGGCACTGGCTGGATCAGGCAGGCGCCCTGGCGCGGGCCGAACGCAGCCCCCGCCTGCCCGGCGCGCGCCCCGCCACCGTCGCCGCCCGCGCGCATGACTGGGCCGAGACGCGGCCCGAATGGGGGCTGGCGGGCTGCGCGGCCTTCATCGCCGCGCCGCGGTCCGTCACGCGGGGGCTGGACCTGCAGGGGCGCGCCTTTCTGCACAGCTATGACCGCGCGCGTGACCCCGATCACGGCGTGCTGGAGTTGATCCTGACCGCGCCGGTGGTCGTGGCCAGCTGGATCAGCCTGCAATATTACGGATCGACCCTAGCGCCGGGGGTGTTCGGGGGCGGCGACAAGCTGATCCACAATGTCACCGGCGGCATCGGCGTGGTCGAGGGGAACGGCGGCACCCTGCGCGCGGGCCTGCCCTGGCAGGCGGTCCATGACGGCACGCGGCCCGTCCATGACGCGCTGCGCCTGTCGGTGCTGATCGACGCCGACCCCGCCGCGATGGGCGCGATCCTGGCGCGGCATCCCGATCTCAGGGCGCTGTTCGACAATGGCTGGCTGAGCCTGTCGGCGCTGGAAGGCCCGCGCGTGGTGGCGCGCTATCGCCCGGGGGGCGACTGGCGCTAGGGCCTCAGCTCTCGGCCGGGGTGGTCAGGCGCAGATCGGCCATCTGCTCGGGCTCCAGCACGTTGATCTCGGCCGGGGGGGTGCGCAGGGCCAGCGGCATCAGGCGCAGGTCGACGCCCATCTGCACCAGGTAATCCATCACCCCGGCCTGCGCACGCTGCAGGTCGCTGACCGCCATGAAGGCGGGCAGGATGGTGTTCTGGCCGAAATAATGCTGGTGCACGCCGACCACACCGCCCGGCGCAACCTGCCGGTCGGTGCCCCCCGCCAGGATATAGGGGCAGGCCGACAGGCAGACCGCCCCGTCGCCCACCCGCGTGGCCCAGCCCGCGCCCCGGATCGTGCGCCCGATGGCCAGCGCGTCGGACACCGACCCGCCGGAACTGTCCAGCGCCACCCGCGTGGCCTCAGGGCGGGTGCGGTCCAGCCATTCGACAAAGCGGTCGGCATCGCCCGGCGCGATCTGGCCGGTCACGGTGATCGTGCCGTCGGCCTGGTCGAACTCCAGCGCCTCGGGCATGGGGCGCATGGCGGGCGCGCCGGGCTGCGACGGGTCCGACGGGCGCAGGTCGGGGCGATAGGGCCGCACGCTTGGCCCCTGCGACGGCGGCGCATAAAGGCCAGGCGCCGCAGCCCCCGGCGCGCGCCACAGATCCAGCCCCACGATCGCGCCCCCCAGCAGCACCTGAGAGATCAGCACCGCCCGCACCGCCCGGGCCGGGGATGACACCAGCCGCACCGCTAGACCTCACGCCGGTCAGGATCGGGATCGGCGGGGCGCGGGGGCGGCTGATGGGACAGCGCATCCACCTGGCGCAGCAGGTCCGAGGCCGCCAGCGCCGCGCGCAGTTCGCCCACCGTCATGCGGTCGTCGCTGTGCCCCTCTCCGCGCCCGGTGCGGATGGCGGCCTGGACCACCATGATGATGAAGACCAGGACCGCCGGCAGCAGGTCGATGGAAATCGCCCCCGCCCAGGCCGGCACGAAATTCCCCGCATAGGCGATGACCGCATCCGCCGCCGACATGGGCGTATAGAGGGCGTCGTCCGCATCGGGCAGCGCCATCACCTCGGCCGCGGCCTGGGCCAGGGTCTGGGCGCGCTGTTCGACCAGGGTCAGGACGGCGTTGATGGTGCTGGACTGGCCCGCCCGCGTGGCCTCGGTCGCGCCGTCCAGTTCGGGCAGGACCACGGCGTCGGACAGGTCCTGCGCCGCGCGCCCGACCAGCGGCGCGGGGTTCAGCTGGCGCAGCTGGGTGATCAGGCCTGCCAGCTCGACCGCGTCGCCCGAGAAACGCACCGTCCGGTCGGCCAGCGGCCCCGGTTCGACCGAGGTGCCACGCATGCGCGACAGGATGGTGTTGCCCTGCGCAAAGGTCTGCTCGATGGGCGCCTCGGCGCCCAGCAGCTGATCCTCCAGCGCCTGCAGCTCGGCCCCCTTCTGGGTCAGGACGCGAAAGACCGCGCCGCGCCCGGAGAACCCCGACAGGGTGCCGCCCGCCTCCTGCTCGGAGAGGTCCGAGAAACTCTGCCGGACGCGGGCCACGTCGCGCGACAGGGACTGGCCCGCCACCGCATTGGCATGCGCCCGCTCCAGCGAGGTCTGATAGCTTTGGACGGTGGCGGCCATGTGGGTCTCGACCGCCGCCGTCCCCGCCAGTGCCGCGGCGTTCAGCCAGGACGACATGGCGATGATCGCCACCGAGCCAAGCGCCATGGTCAGCATCAGCCCGACGCGCGACGCGGCCCCCCGCACCGCCGGCAACAGCCGCAGCAGATAGGACCAGAAGACAAAGATGCCCACCGACACCGCAATGGAATAGGCCAGCGCCGCAAAGGTCGTCCACAGGCCCGGATCGTCCAGCAGCGTGCGCACGCCCAGATAGGTATAGATGCCCGACGCCGCAGACAGCACGCCAAGCGCGGTCGAGGTAAAGCTGTCCAGCCAGTCCAGATGCCGCTCCAGCTCTCGGGCATAGCGGTCGCCCGCGCGGTCGGAAACGGGGGGCGAAAGGGGGTCTTGGGCCATGCGGTCTCCGGTGGCGCTGTGGGGCTGGGGCACAGATAACCGCAGATCGCGCGGTTTCTCAGCCCCTTGCGCGCCCGGCGCGGTCACGCTTTCGGCATATGCTCCGTCGGCGGGACGACGATCGGACCGGCGGAGAATCCGTCCTCCAGCACGATCTGCTCTCCTCCGGGGCGGGTGCCCTGCAGGCGGGCGCGGTTCAGCACGCAGATCTCTCCGCGGCCCATCTCGACGGTGCCCTCATGGCGCAGTTGCGACAGGGTCTTGTTCACCGTCTGGCGCGAACACCCCGCAAAGCCCGCCAGTTCGGACTGGCTGAGGCGGATGCACGGCTCCTCAAGGCTGGTCATGGACAGCAGGTGCATGCGGATGCGGTCCTCGGCCCCGTAGAACATGGCGACGGAGTGCTGGCGGTTGTCGCGGGTCAGGCGGTCGTGAAAGATCCCGGCGAAATTGCGCAGCAGCAGGTCGGCAGGGACATGGCGCAGGATCAGCGCCGCGTCGAACAGCATCACCGTGGTGTCGGCCAGGGTGGTGCAGCTGGCCGCGCAAGCCCGGCCGGAGAACTGCTCGACTTCGCCCAGGACCTCTCCGGGGCTGGCCAGATGGGCCAGGACGCGGTTTCCATTGATGTCCAGATAGCTGACCTCGATCCGGCCCGCCAGGATCAGATAGCCCCAATCGGCAGGCTCTCCCTGGCGCAGGATATGCTTGGGGCGGCGCAGATGCTGGATGCGCGTCTCCGACAGCATGGCGGTCAGCCCGTCATCGGAGATGCCGCGGATCAGCGAGGGGTCAAGACGCCGGATGGTCGCCGCCCAATCCTGCGCGGACTGCCCGGCGCGCAGCCTTGGTCCCTCGCCTCCGGTAATCTGGCCTCGCATGTGTTGATCGCCCGAATGACCCCGTCACCCGACTATAGCGGGCAGAGTGTCAACAAACAGTCAATAAACATGCAAAAGGCCCCCGGGAATGGAGGGCGCGAACCGAAAGCGCCTCAACTGGTGACACGGAACACAAACCGCGCCCCCGATCCGCAAGTCTGACCTTTAACCGAATCACGGGGCGGCGGTGTCGTGCAGACGACACTGCCGTCAGGCGCGGGCCGCGATGCGACGCTCGATCGCCTCCCAGATGGCCTCGGCGGCATTGATGCCGTCGAACCGCTCCAGCTCCTGGATGCCGGTGGGGGATGTCACGTTGATCTCGGTCAGCCAGCCGTCGATGACGTCGATGCCAGTGAAGATCAGGCCCTTTTCGCGCAGCACGGGGGCGATGCGGGTGCAGATCTCGTATTCGCGCTCGGTCAGGCCGATCTTTTCGGCGCGACCGCCGACATGCATGTTGGACCGGGCCTCACCCTCCTGCGGGACGCGGTTGATGGCGCCCACGGGTTCGCCGTCGACCAGGATGATGCGCTTGTCGCCCTTGACCACAGCGGGCAGGTATTTCTGCGCGATCATCGGTTCACGGTTGATGCCCGCGAAGGTTTCCAGCAGCGCCGACAGGTTCGGATCGCCGGGTTTCAGGTGGAACACCCCCGCCCCGCCATTGCCATAGAGCGGCTTGACGATGATCTCTCCGTGCCGCGCCCGGAACGCCTTGAAGGCGGCGGGGTCGCGGGCGATCATGGTGGGCGGCGTCAGGTCGGGAAAATCCAGCACCATCAGCTTTTCGGGACAGTTCCTGACCCAGAACGGGTCATTGACCACCAGCGTCTGGGGATGCACCCGGTCCAGCAGATGCGTCGAGGTGACGTAGCCCATGTCGAAGGGCGGGTCCTGGCGCAGCCAGATCACGTCGAAATCGCCGGCCTCGACCTCGGTCCAGTCGCCGAAGGTGACGTGGTCGCCCTCGGCGCGGCGCAGGGTGACCGGGCGGCCGCGCACGACGATGCGACCCTCGTCATAGCGCAGCTGATCGACGGTGTACTGGAACAGCCGGTGGCCGCGGGCCTCGGCCTCCAGCCCGATGCGGAACGTGCTGTCGGCGTGGATCGAGACATCCTCGATCGGGTCCATCTGCAAGGCTACGTAAAGGCTCATGGGGCCCTCCTGAATTTCGGTGATGTTGTGACCCGCCGCAGGGCCGGATGCAAGCCTGCGTCAGAGCTCGCCAAAGGCGTTGGGGATCAGGTCGACGCGGCCCGTGGCATCGACCAGCGCCACGTCGAAACGCATGGCGACCTCTCCGATGCCGTGCCGGTCGCAGTATTCCAGCGCGGCCTGGGTGATCCGGCGCATCTGCGCGGGCAGCAGGTGCAGGGCGGCGTCTGCATGGCTGCGCGAGGCCTTGACCTCGACAAAGACCAGATCGGGGCCGTCCTGCACGATCAGGTCGATCTCGGTCCCCTGCCCGCGCCAGCGCGTGGCCAGCATCTGCGCGCCACGCTGAAGGTACAGGCGCAGGACGGCCTCTTCGGCCATGCGGCCGGACAGGTCGGCGGTGCGGCCCCGGCGCGTGCGCATGCCGCCCGGTTCAGTCACGATCCGCCAGTCCAAGCGCCAGCTGATAGACGTCGCGGCGCGGCAGGCCCAGCTCCTGCGCGGCCTCGCGGGCGGCGTCCTTGACGGACATGGTGCGCATGTGCGCGGTCAGGACGGTGCGCACGCGGTCCTCATCCATCTCGACCGGGGACGGACGGTCCAGCACCATCACCACCTCGCCCTTCAGCGTGGCCATGCGCGGGTCGGCGGACAGATCGGCGGCGGTGCCGCGGATGACCTCCTCGAACTTCTTGGTCAGCTCGCGCGCGATGACGGTGATGCGGGCGGGGTCGATCAGCGCCAGATCCTCCAGCGTGCGGGACACGCGGCGCGGGCTTTCGAACAGGATCAGCGTCGAATCGACCGCCATCCAGCGGCGCAGCCAGGTCTGGCGCGCGGATTGCGTGGGCGGCGGAAAGCCCAGGAACAGGAACCGGTCGCTTGGCAGCCCGGCCAGCGACAGCGCCGCCAGCGCGGAGGACGGCCCCGGCAGCGCATGGACGCGCGCCCCGGCCTCTGCCGCGTCCAGCGCCAGACGATAGCCCGGATCGGCCACCAGCGGCGTGCCGGCGTCAGAGCAATAGGCCACGCTGGCCCCCTCGGACAGCGCGGCCAGCAGGGCGGGCCGCGCCCGGTCGCCGTTGTGGTCGTGATAGGACAGGATGCGCCGCCCGCGCAGCGGCACGCCGTGGATGTCCAGCAGGTGGCGCAGCACGCGCGTATCCTCGGCCGCCAGCATGTCGGCGCTGTTCAGCACGTCCAGCGCGCGCAGCGTGATGTCGCGCGCGGCCCCGATGGGCGTCGCCACCAGATAGAGGCCCGGATCCAGCCGCGCGGCCTCGATATGCGCGCTCAGGCGGCGGGCGGGTTCGGCGTCCTGGGGGGCAGTTCTGGGGGTCTCGCGGCGGTCGGTCATCCTGCCTCCGTTGCGCGCCTGTCAGAGGCCGGCGCTGATTGCCAATCGCGGGCGCAGCGCCTAGGCTGCGGCCATCCGCGCGCGTCATAACATATTGCAGGGAAGTTTCACATGTCCGCCTCCGCCACAAGCCGGCCTGGCTCGGGTCTGCGCCGTGCCATCCTGAAAACCGCGACAGTCGTGTCCGCCCTGTTCCTGGCCGCCTGCGACCCTGTCGGCGGGTCCAGCCAGGCCTCGGGCCCCGAGATCGGACCGCTGATCGACCCGTCCCAGCCCGTGCGCGTGGCCCTGCTGGCGCCTGCGGGGACCGGGTCGCAGGACCTGGAATGGCTGGCGCGCAGCCTCAAGAACGCCGCCCGCATGGCCGCGACGGATGCGCAGGGCGCGGCGATCGACCTGCGCATCTATGACAGCGGCGCATCCACGGAAAGCGCGGTGGCCCAGGCCAATGCCGCCGCCGATGCGGGCGCGCAGATCATCCTGGGGCCGCTGTTCGCGGAAGGCGCCAACGCCGTGGGCAACGCGATGATGGCGCGCAACATCAACGTGCTGACCTTCTCCAACAACACCCAGGTCGCGGGCGGCAACGTCTTTATTCTGGGCAACAGCTTTGAGAACATCGCCGACCGGCTGGTGGGCTATGGCATGACCCAGGGCAAGCGCAACCTGATGGTCGTGGCCGAAAACGACATCGCGGGCCAACTGGGAGGCCGCGCGATCGAGACCGCCATCGCCCGCAACGGCGCGCGTCTGGCGGGGCGGGTCGACCATCCGGTCTCGGTCTCCGGGATCAACGGCGTCGTCCCCCGCATTGCCGAGGCCGCACAGACGGGTCGCGTGGATGCGGTGTTCATGACCGCCAACAACCAGGCCGTGCTGCCCTATATGACAGAACAGCTGGCCGCGGCCGGGGTCCGGTCCCCGGGCGTGCAGATGATGGGGCTGACGCGGTGGGATCAACCCGCCGACCGCCTGCGGCTGCCGCAGTTGGCCGAGGGGTGGTTCGCCATCCCCGACCAGACCCTGCAGCGCCAGTTCGAGGCACGCTATGCCCAGACCCACGGAGAGGCGCCCCACCAGCTGGCCTCGCTGGCCTATGACGGGGTGGCCGCCATCGCGTCGCTGGCGCGCAACGGCCAACGCAACGCGCTGACCACCACGGGCCTGACGCAGCGCGCCGGGTTCCAGGGCGTCGGCGGCGTGTTCCGCCTGCAGCGCGACGGGACCATCCAACGCGGCCTGGCGGTGGGCACCATCCGCGGTGGCCAGCTGGTCGTCGTCGACCCCGCGCCGCGCACCGCGCGCGGCCTGGGGTCGTGACCGGGGCCGGATCGCACAGCCGATGACACCTGCCGCGACAACCGCCACGCAGACCGGGCCCGGCCCGGCCCGCACCGATCTGGACATCGACCAGCTGCTGGCCCGCCTGGACCGGCAGCTGGCCGACACCACCGACCCCCGCCAGATCCGGGCGCAGACGGTGGCGATGCTGACCCTGACCCGGTCGGTCACCATGGCCGCGATCGAGACCGCCTTTGCCACCCATCCCCGCGCAGCGCGCGAGACGGTGCGCGCCATCGCCATGCTGACCGACGCGCTGGTCACGGCGGTCCACCACGTCGCCACCACGCGCCTGCATCCGCAGCAATCGGCATCCGACACGCAGCGGCTGGCGGTGCTGGCCGTCGGCGGCTATGGCCGGGCCGAGATGGCGCCCGCCTCCGATGTGGACCTGCTGTTCCTGGTGCCGTGGAAGATCACCGCCTGGACCGAGAGCGTCGTTGAATCGATGCTGTACATGATGTGGGATCTGAAGCTGAAGATCGGCCATTCGATCCGCAGCATCGACGACTGCCTGCGCCTTGGCGGCGCCGACATCACGATCCGCACCTCTCTGGTGGAACACCGGCTGGTCACGGGCCACGCGCCCCTGGCGCAGGAGCTGGGCGACCGCCTGTGGTCGGAGCTGTTTGCGGGCACCATCCCCGAATTCATCGAGGCCAAGCTGGAGGAACGCGCCGCCCGCCACACCCGCCAGGGCGGCCAGCGCTATGTCCTGGAGCCCAACGTCAAGGAGGGCAAGGGCGGCCTGCGCGACCTGCAGACCCTGTACTGGATCGCGAAATACATCCACCGTGTCGACCGGGCCGTGGAACTGGTCGATCTGGGCGTCTTCACCCGCGACGAGCATCTGGCCTTTTGGCAGGCCGAGGATTTCCTGTGGGCGGTGCGCAGCCATCTGCATCTGATCGCGGGGCGGCCCTCCGACGTGCTGTCCTTTGACATGCAGGTCGAGGTCGCGCGCCGCATGGGGTATCACGACACCACCGCCCGCCGCGCGGTCGAGTATTTCATGCAGGACTATTTCCGCCACGCCACCCGCGTGGGCGAGCTAACCCGCGTGTTCCTGACCGAGCTGGAGACGCGGCACGTCCGCACCGCCCCGTTTCTGGGCCGCATCTTTCGCAGGCGGCGCAAGATGCGCCCCGGCTTTGTCGATCAGCAGGGCCGCCTGTCCTATGAATCCGAGGCCGCGTTCCTGGCCGACCCGCTGAACATCCTGCGCCTGTTCGAGGAGGCGCTGCGGACCGGCGTGCTGATCCATCCCGATGCCATGCGCACCGTCGCCGCGAACCTGGCGCTGATCGACGACAAGGTCCAGTCGGACCCCGAGGCGATCCGCATCTTCATGGACCTGCTGCTGCGGCACGGGAACCCGGAACGCGCGCTGCGCCGCATGAACGAGCTGGGCGTGCTGGCCGCCTTCATCCCGGAATTCGAGCCGGTCGTGGCGATGATGCAGTTCAACCTGTATCACCACTATACCGTCGACGAACATTCCATCCAATGCGTCGCCGCCCTGGCCGAGATCGAGCGCGGAGAGCATCCCGAGGACCTGCCGCTGTCCTCCGAGATCATCCAGGCGGGCGTGAACCGCCGCGTGCTGTATCTGGCGACCCTGCTGCATGACATCGGCAAGGGCCGCCCCGAGGATCATTCGATCCTGGGCGCGCGGATCGCCCGGCGCATCGCCACGCGCATGGGCTTTGCCCAGGACGACATCGACACGGTCGAATGGCTGGTGCGCCACCATCTGCTGATGTCCGACGTGGCGCAGAAACGCGACATCAGCGACCCGCGCACCCTGCGCGATTTCGCCAAGGCGGTGAAGACGCGCAAGCGTCTGGACATGCTGCTGGTGCTGACCGTCTGCGACATCCGCGGCGTGGGCCCCGGCACCTGGAACAACTGGAAGGCCATGCTGCTGCGCCAACTGCACCAGGAGACCGCCGCCGCGCTGGAGAACGGCCTGGAGGAGCTGAACCGCGACCGCCGCCAGACCGAGGCAAAACGCTCGCTGCGCCATCTGCTGATCGCCAAGGGCTGGGACGCGCGCAAGACCCGCGCCGAGCTTGGGCGCCATTACGACGCCTATTGGTCGGGCCTGCAGACGCAGACGCAGGCGGTGTTTGCCGACCTGCTGGCGGGTCTGGGCGCGGACGAGATCCGCATCGACCTGCGCGCCGATCCCGACCGCGACGCGACCCGGGCGGCCTTCGTGCTGTCGGACCATCCGGGCATCTTTTCGCGTCTAGCCGGGGCGCTGACGCTGACCGGGGCGAACGTGGTGGACGCGCGGACCTATACCACGCGGGACGGCTATGCGACGGCGGTGTTCTGGGTCCAGGACAGCGAAGGGCACCCCTTTGCCGAAGATCGCCTGCCCAAGCTGCGCCAGACCATCCTGCGCACCCTGGCCGGAGAGATCGTCGCGCGTGAGGCCTTTGCCAGCCGCGACAAACCCAAGAAGCGCAACCGGGAGTTCCGCTTTCCGACCCATATCACCTTCGACAATGAAGGCAGCGACATCTATACCATCATCGAGGTCGATACCCGCGACCGCCCCGGCCTGCTGTATGACCTGACGCGGACGCTGGCGGCGAACCACATCCAGATTGTCAGCGCCGTGATTGCGACCTATGGGGCGCAGGTGGTCGACAGTTTCTACGTCAAGGACATGTTCGGCCTGAAGTTGCACAGCCCCGCGAAACGCGACGGGCTGGAAAAGAAACTGCGCGTGGCGATTGCCGATGGCGTGAAAAGGGCCGAGGCCGAGCAGGCATGAAGACATCCGGACTGGTGCGCGGCTTCCTTTCTGTGGGGCTGTGGACGCTGATTTCCCGCGCATCGGGTTTCGTGCGCGACATCCTGATGGCCGCCTGGCTGGGCACGGGCGCCGTGGCCGAGGCGTTCCTGATCGCGCTGTCGCTGCCCAACATGTTCCGCCGGTTCTTTGCCGAGGGCGCGTTCAACACCGCCTTCATTCCGATGTTCTCCAAGAAACTGCAGGACCCTGACGACGCGCAGCGGTTCGCGCGCGAGGCGTTCTCGGGGCTGTTCCTGACGGTGCTGGCGCTGTCGGCGGTGGCGATGATCTTCATGCCCGGGCTGGTCTGGCTGATGGCGTCGGGGTTCGCGGGGGACGAGCGGTTCGACCTGGCCGTGACCTATGGGCGGATCACCTTTCCCTATATCCTGCTGATTTCGATGGCCTCGATGATCTCGGGCGTGCTGAACGCGAACGGGCGGTTCACGGTGGCTGCCGCCGCCCCGGTGCTGCTGAACGTGCTGTTCATCGGGGCGATGATGTTGGGACGTTGGCAGGGCTGGGACCTGGGCCTGACCCTGGCCTGGGCCACCCCGGTCACGGGCATCGCCCAGCTGGCGCTGGTCTGGTGGGACGCGCGGCGGACCGGCTATACCTTCTGGCCGCGCCGCCCGCGCCTGACGCCCGATATGCGCCGCCTGATCGCGGTGGCCCTTCCCGCGGCATTCGCGGGCGGCGTGGTGCAGATCAACCTGCTGGTCGGCCGCCAGGTCGGATCGCGGTTCGAGGGGGCGATCGCCTGGCTGTCCTATTCCGACCGGCTGTACCAGCTGCCCCTGGGCGTGGTCGGCGCGGCGGTCGCGGTCGTCCTGCTGCCCGAACTGGCCCGCCGCATCCGCGCCGAGGATCACGCGGGCGGCCAGTCCGCCTATTCCCGCGCGACCGAATTCGGGCTGTTCCTGACCCTGCCCGCCGCCTTTGCCATCGCCGTCATCGCGCAGCCGATGGTCGCGACGCTGTTCGAACGTGGCGCCTTTACCGCCTATGACACACAGCAGACGGCGGCGGCGCTGACCGTCTATGCCCTGGGCCTGCCCGCCTTCGTGCTGCAAAAGATCCTGCAGCCGCTGTACTTCGCGCGTGAGGACACGAAAACGCCGTTCCGGTTCGCGGTGATCTCGATGGTGGTCAATGCGGTCGCGGCCTTCGGGCTGATGCCGTTCATCGGGTTCCTGGCGGCGGCGCTTGGCACCACCATCGCCGCCTGGATCATGGTGGCGCAGCTGTGGTGGGGCACCCGTGCGATGGGCCAGGCGGCGCGCGCCGATGCCCGCCTGCGCCGCGCGTTCCCACGCATCCTGCTGGCATCCATTCTGATGGCCGGGGCGCTGTGGCTGACCCGCGGCTGGCTGGAGGTCGCGGGCACCGGGCGCGGGGTGGCGCTTGCCACCCTGGTGTTTGGCGGCGCGGCGCTTTACTTCGCGCTGGCCTTCGTCATCGGCGGCTATCGCCTGTCCGAGCTGAAATCGGCGGTCCGGCGCGGTTAACGCTGCCGGATCTGCGCCAGCGCGCGGGGGATGCCGCCATCGACCAGCGCGAAGGACAGCGCAAACCCCACGCCAAAGCCCGCGATCTCGGCGATCCAGCCCAGGCCCGCGCCGCCGAACAGCAACCCGAAGACCAGCTGGAACATGAGCAGCATCCCGATCAGCACAAAGGCCCGCATGCGGTTGGCGTTGATCGCCGCCAACCGCGTCCACAGCAGGAAGGTGAAGGCCCCCACCAGCCCATAGACCGCCGGATAGCCGCCGATCAGCGGCGCGGGCCGCGCGTCCATCGCCTGGATGATCGCCGCATAGACCACAGCCCCGCCGATGGCCGACCCGAAGAACAGCGCCAGCACCGCCCAAGGCCGAAAATTCTGGGCGACCATGTTGCCCAGGGCCAGGGTAAAGATCACCACGAACAGCGCATGCATGAAGGACACATGCACCAGGCTGAAGGACAGCGCGCGATACATCTGGTCCCAATCGACCGCGCCCAGGGTCCAGATGCGATGTGCCAGTTCCGGCGGAAAGGCGGTCAGCCCGATCGCGGACAGGCGCAGGCCGATGCCCTGGGCACCGCCGATCAGACCCGCGCCCCCCAGGGCAAAGATCGCCTCGGAGGCGATCACGGGCAGCGCCAGCAGCCAGATCACGGGCGGCAGCGGGTTCAGCGGGGATTCGGTCAGGCCGGGGCGCATGGGGGTTCCTTGGGGTTGGAAAGGCTTGGGTTGCGAAGGCACGGACCAACCGCTAAGCCAGCGGGCAGCAAATTCCAAGGCAGGCCGCACATGTCCGACCCGATCAACGCCCCGTTCCACCCGCGCATCTTCTCCGGGATCCAGCCCTCGGGCGGGCTGACGCTCGGGAACTATCTGGGCGCGCTCAAGCGGTTCGCGGCCCTTCAGGGACCGGATGCCGAGACGATCTATTGCATCGTCGACCTGCACGCGATCACCGTCTGGCAGGACCCTCAGGTGCTGCGCGCCCGCACGCGCGAGGCGGCGGCGGCCTTCATGGCATCGGGCGTGGACCCCGCGCAGTCGATCCTGTTCAACCAGTCGCAGGTCAGCGCCCATGCCGAGATGGCCTGGCTGTTCAACACGGTGGCCCGCGTCGGCTGGATGTACCGGATGACCCAGTTCAAGGACAAGGCCGGCAAGAATGCGGAAAACGTCAGCCTGGGCCTTCTGGCCTATCCGGCGCTGATGGCGGCCGACATCCTGACCTATCAGGCGACCGCCGTGCCTGTGGGCGAGGATCAGAAGCAGCACCTGGAGCTGACCCGCGACATCGCGGCCAAGTTCAACCATGATTACGGGGTCAATCATTTCCCGATCACCGAACCGCTGATCGAAGGCGTGGCCACCCGCGTCATGTCCCTGCGCGACGGGTCCAGGAAGATGTCGAAATCCGATCCGTCGGATGCCAGCCGGATCAACCTGACCGACGATGCCGACACCATCGCGCAAAAGATCCGCAAGGCCCGGACCGACGCGGACCCCCTGCCCGGCCAGATGGACGGCCTCAAGGACCGCCCCGAGGCCCGCAACCTGGTCAACATCTATGCCGCCCTGACGGACGAGACCCCCGACCAGGTCCTGGCCCGCTTTGAGGGTCAGGGCTTTGGCGCCTTCAAGCCCGCCCTGGCCGAGGTCGCGGTCGAGGCGCTGTCGCCCATCACCCGCCGCATGGCCGAATTCATGGCCGACCCCGCCCAGATCGACGCCATCCTGGCCGACGGATCGGATCGCGCGGCGGCGGTGGCGATGCCCATTCTGGAACGCACCAAAGAGATCATGGGCCTGCTGCGTACCCGCGCCTGACCCAGCCCTGCCACGGCGACGCGCCCCCGGCACCGGTGCCGGGGGTGGGTGTCCGCGTGGGCGCAATGCTGGTGTCCGGAAGCTTCACAAAGACGAGTTAACGTGGCTTTACAAAATTTGCCGAATTTTCAGGATCGGCAGGTAGTGCCTGCCCGCCTATCCGGCGCGTCTCAGCAGTTCGACCGCCGTGATCTGCGCGAATACGCACAATGAGTGCCAAAGTTATGCGGTTTCTTATGGATTTCAACTAGAACATGTGCATTTCCCGGCCTCACTGCGCCTGTCGCCGCCCACTCGGGCAGTTAACTTTTCATTGACAAATTCCGCGGTTGCGGGACAACGCTAGACCAAGAAAGTCACCATCAGCATTTTTTTAAGAGGAGCGCCATCATGGCGAACATCAATGGCGGCAGCGGCAACGATGGCGCAACCGTCGTTCAGGGGACCGACGCCAACGGCACACCCCTCACCGTTCGCGCCGTCACCGTCACCAATACGCCGGGCGTTAATTTAAGCGGCACGAACTCTGGTTCGTCGCGGTCCGAATTCGACGTGAACATGGGTTCTGGCAACGACACGCTGGTCGGCCAGAACATGGTCTGGGTCGATGAGCGTTCGCGCCCCGACATCCGGTTCGACGAGATTTCGATGGGTTTGGGCAACGACTCGGTCAGCCTGTTCCGCAGCGCCTTCCGCTCCATCGACATGGGCTCGGGCAACGACACGCTGGTTCTGGAACTGTCCGGTGGCCGCAGTGTCAACATGGGTACGGGCAATGACGAGGTCCGCCTCGGCGGCAACCCCGACGCCACCGTCTCTGACGCGGAATTGGCCCAGAAGGCCGGCCAGCCCACGCTCGCGCTGGATGGCGGAAACGGCATCGACACGCTGAACCTGCAGGGTTCGTGGACGCTGACGCTGTCGTCGGGCAATGTCACGATGGACACCAATGGCGACGGCGTCTCCGATCGCATCACCAACGTCTATTCGAACAGCGATGTCCGCTTCATCATCGGCTACCCCACAGTTCTCAGCGGCGCTGTGGATTTCGGCACCGCGACCCTGGCCAATGGGACGACCATCCCGAACCGCGTGCTGTTTTCGAACTTCGAGCTGATCAACGCCGTCTGCTTCACCGCGGGCACGCTGGTGGACACGCCAAAAGGTCAGGTCGCCATCGAGACGCTGCGCGAAGGCGACCTGGTGATAACACGCAACGGTCCCAAGGCCCTGTCGTGGATCGGCAAGCGCACCCTGGATTCGATCGACCTGGCCGGCAACCCCAAGCTGCTGCCCGTGCGCGTCCCCGCGGGCGCTTTTGGCAACGGCCTGCCGACCCGTGATGTCAGCTTCTCGCCGCAGCACCGCGTCGTGATCCGCTCATCCATCGCGGAACGCATGTTCGGCAGCAGCGAAGTGCTGGTCTCGGTCAAGCAGCTGGTGGGCGTGAACGGCATCGACGTGGATGGTGACGTCCGCAGCGTGCAGTATTTCCACCTGATGTTCCAAGATCACCAGATCCTGTCGGTCGAAGGCATCGAGGCCGAGAGCCTGTATCCGGGCAAGCAGGCGATCAGCTTCCTGACTCAGGACCAGCTGACCGAACTGCGCGCGATCTTCCCGAACTTCGACGCGCTGGTCGAGGCCGACGCGCCGGCTGCCTCTGCGATCCCCTTCCTGAAGGGTCGCGAAAGCCGCACGCTGGCCGCGCGTCACGCCAAGAACGACCGCCCGCTTTACGCGTAGAATTCCTTACGGCCTTTTGGAAAGCCCACTTTGCTGAAATCAGCAGCGTGGGCTAACTTATGGACATGAGCATAGAAACAACCCTCCCCCCTTCGGTTCTGAAAAAGATCGACATCCAGTTCGGCAAGGACGTGGCCGATCTGGAAAAGATCCTGCCGCTGGCCCGCCAGCTGCACAAGGAGAGCATCTTTTCCGATATGCCCTTCGACCAGCCGCAGCTGGAAAAGGTCGTGAACCACCTGAAGGACGAGACCGGATATCACGGCGCCGTCTATGTGGAATACGAAGGCGAGGCCGTGGCCTTTGCCTGTTTCTATTTCGCGCCGATGCTGAGCAGCAAGAAGACCTGGGTGACGGTGATGCACACGGTCTATATCCGCAGCGACATCCGCTCGACCGAGATCGGCAGCTATGTCTGGCAACGGATCATGCTGGCCGTGCGCGGCTGGTCGGCGCCACGGGGGTCCAAGGGCATCATGTTCAACGTCGTGTCGGGCGTGGCCATCCAGGAAACCGACATGGTGCTACGCGCGAATGGCGCGACCCATCTGGGCGGCAATTACTTCATGCGGCTGTGACGCGACCCGCGCCGATCCCTTCACGCGCAGTCCCGGATGAGCCAGCATCATGACCCAATCCCTTCCGCAGGCCGCGTCGCCTGACACCGCAAACCCCGTGATCTGCGGCTTGGGTTGCCGCGTACCCGGGGCTCGCGGACCGGCGCGGATGTGGGAGGTTCTGTCCCAGGGACGCTGCACCATCGGGACGCTGCGCACGCAGAATTTCGACCCCGGGCTGTATCTGGACCCGATCCAGACCCGGCGGGGTAAGACCTATTCGCTGGCCTCTGGTCAGGTGGATGACGTCTATGCCTTTGACGCCGGGTTCTTTGGCATCAGCCCGCGCGAGGCCGGGGCGATAGACCCTCAGCAACGGATGATTCTGCAGGCGGTGTGGGAGGCCATCGCCGATGCAGGTCTGTCGCCCCGCGACCTGGCCGGGCCACGGACCGGGGTGTTCGTCGGCTCCAGCATCGTTGAGAACCTGTCGCTGTATTACGCGGACACGGCGCGCTCTGGCTCCAGCTTTTCGCTTGGCAACACGCTGTGCATCATCGCGAACCGGGTGTCGTCCTTTTTCGATTTCGGCGGGCCCAGCTATGTGCTGGATGCCGCTTGCGCCTCGTCTCTCTATGCGCTGCATCAGGCGTCCGAGGCGATCCGCACCGGCCAGATCGACACGGCCATCGTCGGCGGCGTACATGCGCTGCTGACGCCGGGCGGGTTCGTCGGCTTTTCACAGGCGCGGATGATGTCGCCCACCGGCCTCTGCCGCACCTTCGACGCCGATGCCGACGGCTATGTCCGGTCCGAGGCCTGCGTGGCCGTCGTGCTGCAGCATCCCGACGTGGCGGACCGGATGATGTCCCGGCGCCGCGCAAGCCTGGTGTCGACCGGGGTGAACACCGACGGCGCGTCGTCGCAGCTGACGGTGCCCTCCTCCGCCCGCCAGGAGGCGCTGCTGGACGACGTGCTGATCCGCAGCGGCTTCGACCCGGACGACCTGTCCTTCTACGAGGCGCATGGCACCGGCACGCAGGTGGGCGACCCGGTCGAGGCGCGATCCATCGGCGGGGCCATCGGGCAGCTGCGCCGAGACCCGCTGCTGATCGGGTCGGCCAAGACCAATTTCGGCCATGCCGAACCCGCTGCAGGCCTTGTGGGCCTGGCCAAGACGCTGCTGGCCTTTGAACACCGCGCGCTGCCCGCCTCGCTGCATTTCACCACGCCCAATCCGAATATCGATTTTGAAGGGCTGAACCTGTCGGTCAACACGCAGCTGCACCCGCTGGAGGGCGGGCGGTTGGTGGCGGGGCTGAACTCGTTCGGCTTTGGCGGCACGAATGTCGCGGCGATGCTGTGCGACGATGCGCCCGCCACGCCCCGCATCCATCCGGTGACGCTGCCGAGGACGGCGGAGCAGCCTTGGCTGATGATCTCGGCCGCATCGGAAGGCTCCTTGGAGCGGCTGGCGCAGGCTTGGTCCGATCTGCTGCGCGACACCGACCCGCAGGCGCGCCCGGCGCTGGCGGCGGCCGCTGCCGCCCGGATGGCGCTGCCGCATCGCCTCGCCTTGCCGCTGGACGATGACGCCGCCGACCGGCTGACCGATCCGGGCAACGGCGCGGTGCTGCGCGACGTGGCCGGTTTGGCGGGGGCGCGGGGCGTCCTGGCCTTTCCGGGCAATGGTGCACAGGTGCCCGGCATGGGGGTCGCGCCCTATCGCGACGATCCGGTGTTCCGCGCGGCCTTCGACGCGGTCGCACAGGCCATGGACGGCGCGGGGGTGCCGGATCTGGTCGCGCTGATGCACGCCCCCGACCTGCAGGACCGGCTGGCCAGCCCGCTGGTCGCCCAACCCCTGCTGTTCGGATTCCAGGTCGCGCAGGCGCGCAGCCTGCTGGCCGCCGGTCTGGATTGCGACGCGGTCATCGGCCATTCGGTCGGTGAGATCGCGGCCCTGCATGTCGCGGGCTGCTTTGATCTGGACGCCGCGGCACGGATCATCGTCACCCGGTCGCAGGCCTTCGAATCGCTGCGCGGTCAGGGCACCATGGCCGTCGTCGCGGCGACTGAGGCCGATGTGGCCCGGGCCATCGCCGGGCTGGACGTGCCCGATCTGGCCATCGCGGCGGTGAACAGCCCGCGCTCGGTGACCGTGGCCGGCCCGTCCGAGGCGATTGCGCGGCTGGCGCGGGTGACCGTCGCGGGCAAGCGCCTGCCCATCGTGCGCCTCAAGATCGGGATCCCCTATCACTCGCCCCTGGTCCAGCCGCTTCGGGACCGGTTCATGGCCGATCTGGCGGGGCTGCGCCTGTCCGCGCCGCGGATGCGGGTCGGCGCCTCGGCCCTGGGCCGGGTGATGCGGGGCGCGGAATGCACGCTGGATTACCTGTGGCGCAATGCCCGCGAGCCGGTCCGCTTTGCCGATGCGCTGCAGGCCCTGGCCGCCGACGGCCCCTGCCACGTGGTGGAGGTGACGCCCACGCCGGTCCTGCAGGGCAATGTCCGCGACATCGCCCGCTATGGCGGCGCCGCGCTGGATCATTTCATGCCGCAGCAGCCCGAGGATGGCGCCGATCCGCGCCTGCAGGCCGCGCGGGCCTGGGTGGCGGGCGTGCCGGTCCGGGCCGATGCCCTGGGTGGCCCCCGCACCGGCCCCGACCCGGCCCTGCCCGATTATCCGTGGGACGAGCAGGATCACCGGACCCAGCTGACCCCCGACGGGCTGGATGCCTGGGGAGAGACCGGCGCTCGCCGCCTGACCGGTCGCCGCGCCGAGACCGAGGGCACCTGCTGGACCTCCGACATCACGCCCACGCATCCGGCCTGGGTGGCCGATCACAAGGTCGGCGGCAATATCGTTCTGGCCGGTTCCACCCTGGTCGAGATGGCCTTGGGGGCCGCTGCCGATCTGTGGCCCGACCAGCCGCTGCAGCTGGTCCATTTCGACATCCTGACCCCCGCTCTGATCGAGGGGGACGGCATCCGCCTGCGCACCGAGATCGACCGCGCGACCGGTGCGGTGACGCTGTCGATGCGCCCGCGGCTGACGGCCTCCAGCTGGCTGACGGTGGCGCGGGGGGTGGTGCGTCGCGGCCTGGCCTGCCAGCCGCCGCGTCCGCCCGCGCGGCGCGGCACCGCGCTGGAACCCGACGACCTGTACGATTTCCTAACCGCACGGGGGCTGGATTACGGCCCGGCCTTCCGGCGCATGTCCTCGGTCCGGGCGCTGCGTCCGGGCGTGGTCGCGGTTGACCTGTCGGCCCCGGTGGCCGCCCGGCGCTTCGTGCTGGACCCGACGGCGCTGGATGCGGCCTTTCACGGCCTGGCCGCCATCGCCCAGGATCTGCTGGAGCGCGATCGCCCCGGCGCGCGCGACCTGGCGGCCCGGATGCGCGACGGCGCGATCATGCTGCCCACGCGGATGGGCCACCTGCACCTGCTGCGCCCCGAAGGCGTCCCGGTCCAGGCCCAGGTCACCGTGACCCGACAGCGCCGCCGGTCCCTGCTGGCGCGGATCGCGCTTTTCGACGATCAGGGGCAGGTCGTGGCCCTGGTCGATGATGCCGAATTCACCATGATCCGCCTGGACGCCGCCACGCGCATCGCGCCCGTGCGGCTGACCGACCGGCGCGTCAGGCTGCGCCTGCCGGGCCAGGCCGTGCGCCTGCCGCGTGGTTGGAGCGATCCCGCGCGCCTGATCGCGCGGCTGGCGCCCGCGGGCGATGCTGGTCCGGGTCCACTTGGCGCGGCGCTGCTGCGGGTGGCGCGCGACCCCGAGGCGCTGGCCGATGCGCTGGCGCAGCATCCGGCACTGGCCGATGATCTGCGCGCAGTGATGATCGCGGCACAGGGCGCCGCGCCGCGGGACACCGCGCTCTACGGTGTGGTGCGGCGGGCGCTGTGGGGCCGGGCGGAGGCGCTGCTGTCCGACCTGTTGCGGCGCTGGCCTTCGGATCAGCGGCGCGCGCTGCTGATCGTGGGCCTGCCCGATCTGGCGGTGCTGCGCGCCCTGGCCTGCGATCCGCGGCTGGACGGCGTGCGCGTCACCGCCGCGACCGAGGCCGATCTGAGCCTGCTGACCCAGGTCCTGCCGCCCGACCTGATGCCGCTGGTGACCCCCGATCCGGTTGCGCAAGACTGCGATCTGATGCTGGTCGTCGGCCCGCGCCCCGCGCAGGCGATGCTGGCGGCCCTACCCCCCGGCGGTCTGGTCCTGGCGCTGGATGCCGAGGGCGTGCTGCCCTCGCTGGCCGATCCGGCCGATCCGGCCGGGGCGGACTGGCCCCACGCGATGCTGGATCAGGGCGGCATTCCGCTGCGCCTGGCCGCCTGGCGACAGCCCGACACCGGCGTGGTCGAGGCCCCGCCCCTGCCCGCCCTGCTGCCCATCGGCCCGATCGAGGACAGCGATCTGGCCGCCTGTCTTGCGGGCGACGCACCCGCCAAGCCTGCCCTGCGGGTAATGACGCTGCTGCACCGTCCCGGAGCAGCCGTTGCCGACGCGCTGGTGGCCACGATGATGGCCCTGAAGCCGGTGATGGGCGCCGAAGGCGCGCCGGTCCTGCTGATCGCCACAGACCCGCAGCAGGATGCGGATTTTGCGATCCTCGCGGCCGGGCTGCGCTCGATCATGGTCACGGCGCAGAACGAATATGGCGCCGGGGTGATCCGGCTGCTGACCCTGTCGGGGCCCCTGCCCGACCGCGCGGGGCTGGCCGCGCTGATCGCCGCCACCGCCGGGCAGACCGCCGCGCATGTGGGACCGGACGGGCTGTGGGCCTATCGGGTCGAGCCGGGGCCTGCGCGTCCCGATGCCGCCCCGGCCCTGCATCTGGCGCAGCGTGATCCGGGACGGCTGGACAGCCTGTCCTGGCAGCCCGCACGCCGCACCGCCCCCCGGCACGGCGAGGTTGAGGTCGAGGTTTTGGCCACCGGCCTGAACTTTCGCGACGTGATGTCGGCACGCGGATTGCTGTCCGAACGCATCCTGGATGCCGGGGCATCGGGCGCGGGAATGGGCATGGAATATGCTGGAATCGTCCGCCGCACGGGCGCGGGCAGCGACCTGACGCCCGGAACGACGGTGATGGGCTTTGGCCAGTCGGCCTTTGCCACGCATCTGGTGGTGCCCGCGGCCTCGGTCTCGGCCCTGCCTGCGGGAGTCGATCCGGTCGCGGCGGCTGGCCTGCCCGTGGCCTTCGTCACCGCGTGGGAGGCCCTGTGCAACCTGGCCGCCCTGCAACCCGGAGAGGTCGTGCTGATTCATGGCGGCGCGGGCGGGGTGGGCCTTGCCGCGATCCAGATCGCGCGGATGGCGGGCGCCCGCGTCCTGGCCACCGCCGGCACCCCGGAGAAACGCGCCCTGGCCCGCGCACAGGGCGCCGAGGCGGCGTTCAACAGCCGTGATCTGTCCTTTGTCCAGGGCGTGCAGCAGGCCACTGCCGGGCGCGGCGTCGATGTCGTCCTGAACAGCCTGTCGGGCGAGGCGATGCAGCGGTCGGTCGAATGCCTGGCGCCCTTTGGCCGCTTTGTCGAGCTGGGCAAGCGCGACTATCTGGAGGGCACGCAGCTGGACCTGCGCCCCTTTGCGCGCAACCTGACCTATTTCGGGATGGACCTGGACCAGCGCCTGGCCGCCGACCCCGACCGCGTGGCGCGGATCATGGAACAGATCGCGGCTGGCTTTGCCCAGGGGCATCTGCGCCCGATCCCGGTGACGCCCTTCCCCGCGCAGATGACCGAACAGGCGTTCCGCCACATGCTGGCCGCGCGTCATACCGGCAAGATCGCCATCATTCCGCCGCGCCCGCAGGCGCAGCGCACCGGTCGGCAGGTCCGCGGTGCCTGGGTCATTCTGGGCGGCACGGGCGGGCTGGGCCTGCAGCTGGCGCGCTGGCTGCTGGCCCAGGGGGCGGGGCATGTGCACCTGCTGTCGCGCTCAGGCGAGCTGAGGCTGGGCGCGGGCCGCATCGGTCGGTGGGCGCGGGCGGAGCCGCGGCTGTCGGTCCATGCGGTCGACGGTACCGACCCGGCGGCGATGGAGGCGTTTCTGCAGGCGCTGGCCCAGCAGGGACAGCGCATCGGCGGCGTCATCCATGCCGCGATGGTGCTGCGCGACCGTCTGATCCGCGACCTTGACCCGGTCGAGGCGCGCCAGGTGGTCGACGCCAAGCTGGCCGTGGCGCAGGTGCTGGCCGGGCTGCTGCGCGGCGGGCAGATGACGCCCGACCATGTGGTCTTTTTCTCGTCCATCGCGGCCTATCTGGGCAATCCGGGGCAGGTGAGCTACAGCGCCGCGAATTGCGCCATCGCGCAACTGGGGCGGCAGCTGCGCGACCAGGGGCACCCGGTGCGTACCCTGGGCTGGGGCGCGATCAGCGATGCGGGCTATCTGACGCGCAATGCCGCCGTGGCGCTGCAGCTGTCCAAGATGGACGGCGTGGGCTTCCTCAGCAGCCATGATCTGCTGGCCGAACTGGGCTCTGCGCTGCGCGCACCCCGGATCGACGATCACGTGCTGGCGCCGATCCAATGGGCGCGGCTGGCGCCGCTGCTGCCTGGCCTGCGCGGGTCGGTGTTCACGGCGCTGGTGCCACCGCTCAGCGGGGGCGGGACCGATGACGGCCAGCTGGCCGAGACGCTGCGCCGGCTGGACTGGCCCGCAGCCTTGGCCCTGGTCGAGGGAGAGCTGCGCACCATCCTGTCGGGCATCATGCGCCTGCCGCCCGACCAGTTCGATCCGAACCGCCCCTTCAACCGCTATGGCATCGATTCGCTGATGGCGATGGAGCTGCGGCTGGAGATCGAGCGCCGGTTCGGTGCCATGATCACCAGCTTTTCGGTGACCGAAGACATGACCGCGGCCCGCTTGGCCGCCGTCATGGTGGACCGCATCAAGTCCGAAGAGCAGGCCGATACCGGGCCAGCCGCCACCCCCTCGCCCGAGGAGACCGCATGACCACGCCCCTGCTGATGTTCAACGACCCGCGTCTGGGGCTGCGTCCGAACGAGGCGCGCTCCGACGACGTGTTGACTCGGGTTGCGCTGCGCATCCTGGACGACGCGCTGGCGGCGGACGGCGACCGGGTGCTGTCCGCCCCCGCCATCGGCATACCGGTCCGCGCGCTGGCGATGCGGCAGGGCGCGGATGTCATCCACCTGCTGAACCCGTCCCTGAGCAGCCTGTCGGACGTGGTCCTGAACCGGGGCGAAACCTCGCCGCAGACAGGGCCGATGCGTCGAAATACCTGGCGTGCGCGCACGGTGACGCTGTCCGGCTGGCAGGCGGGCGGCCTGCCCTTCAGCCGGGTGCTGGAAGGGCCGCTGGCGATTGGCGCGCAGCAGGCGATCGACCTGCTGGACAATCAGCAGTCCTTTTCCTGGATCACGCCCTTTCACCGCAGCTGGGCCGTGACCACCAACGCCACCGCCCGCGCGCGTGCAGAGGGCATCAATCGCGGCCTGCATCCGACCGATGGCGGGACCGGTCCGCTTCGCGCGCTGGACGACCGCCGGGTCGCGGTCCATGGCGATGACGGGCAGGCCCTGTGCGTGCTGGACAGCCTGGACCCGTCACTGCCGATCGAGGCTGCCGACCGACAGATTCTGGCGGTGATGTTCGCCGCATCGGCGATGCGCCACGTGCTGGTCCTGGCGCCCGAGCAATTCGGCGTGGCGGTCGCGGCACTGGCGCTGGTGCCCGGACTGACGGTGCACCATGAGACCGGGGGCTGGCCGCTTGGCGCCGTGGCGGCCCTGGACCTGGGGCGCGCCCATACCACGGCCCGGTTGGCCGACCCGATACCGGCCGAGGGGGCGGCCGGGCCGCGCTTCGACGCAATCGTCCTGCGCGGCGACGCCGCCTGGCTGCAAGGGCCCGATGCCCGGACGGCCATGCGCCGTGCGGCGCGCCGCCTTTCGGGGGATGGCGGGGTCATGATGGTGCGATGCGCCACCCCCCTGCCGGAGGTGGAGGACCTTCTGCAGGCCAGTTTCCCGGTGCTGTACCTGGTGGATGATGGCGCGGGCCAGGCGCTTTATGTCGCCGCAAAGGCACGTCTGGACCTGGCCGCGGCCCGTGCCCGGCTGTTGAGCATCGTCAATCAGACCGATCACCCTGCGCTGTGGCCTGCCGGTGCGATGGGCTGGCAGCTGATCACTAAGTCCGGCGACAGGATCGCCCAATGACGGCACGCATCCCGGCCAGCGCGCCGCGTATCCTGTTCATCCACCTGTCCGGCGCGGGGCAGTTCCAGTTCCTGGGGGCATGGCTGGCGGCGCAGGGCTGGGACGTCACCTTCCTGCATGGCGGGGTCGATACCGCCACGACGACGGAGGGGATCCGCACACGCCGTTTCCGTCTGCGCGACAGCACGATTCCCGATGGCGATTTTCGTCATATCCTGGACCATGCGGCTCAGAACTGCCGTGGCGCGACAGAGATGATGTTCCAGATGCGCCACACCGAGGGCTACATGCCCGATATCGTAATGGCCCATGCGGGTTGGGGCGTGGGCCTGGGGGTCAAGCTGGTCTGGCCCGATTGCCGCTATATCGCCTATCACGAGTGGTATTACACCGACCGGAACTGGGACAAGGGCCGGGCCGAAAAGCCGGTGGATGTCCAGACGCTGATCGCGGACCGGATGCGGAACCTGCCGATCACCGGCGAATTCGATCTGGCGGATGCCAACTGGTGCCCGACCCGGTTCCAGGCCAGCCGCTTTCCGCCCGCGCTGCGGCGCCAGATCACGGTGATGTCCGACGGCGTGGACTGCGCGCTGCATCGGCCCGATGCGGGGGCCGGGATCGATTTCGGCTGGCTTCGGCTGCCCGCCGGCCGGCCTGTCATCACCTATGCGACGCGCGGGATGGAACCGTTGCGCGGCTTTCCCCAATTCCTCCGCGCCATTCAGGTCCTGCAGCAGCAGCGGCAGGATTTCGATACCGTGATCCTGGCCAATGACAGTGTCTCCTATGGCGCCCGATTGCCGCGCGGCGACAGCTGGTGGATGCGGATGATGGATACGCTGGACCTGGATCACCGCCGCATCCACGTGAACGCCATGCGCCCGCGCGAGGAATATGTCCGCACGCTGCAGGCCTCGACGGCGCATGTGTATTTCACCGAACCCTTCGTGACCTCCTGGTCCCTGTCCGAGGCGCTTGCGATGGGCTGTCTGGTGGTGGGGTCGAACACCGCGCCGGTGCGCGAGCAGGTCGAGGACCTGGAAAACGGCCTGATCGTCGACATGGACGACGCCGAAGAGGTCGCCGACGCCCTGTCATGGGTGCTGGACAACCCCGATCAGGCGCAGGCGCTGCGGCAGGCCGCCCGGCAGGGCATTCTGTCGGACCACGATGCCGCCACCGTCTTTCCGCAAAAAGAGGCGCTGCTGCGCGCCATGATCGCTGGTTGATCCGATCACGGCCATCGACCGCATCCCCTACAGGATAGTGACACGCCCGCGCCCCGAGCCCTTCGACATGTAAAGCGCCCGGTCCGCCTGCGCCAGGACATCATCGGCCCGCGCAGACCCGCCAGGTGTCCAGATGACCACGCCCATGCTGGCCGAAACGGACAGTCCCACCAGCTCCGGCGGGGACAGCGCGTTGATCGCGGCGATGATACGCTCGGACAGGGTCTGCAGGGCCGGGCGCGATGTCATGCCACGCAGGATCAGCACGAACTCGTCACCTCCGATCCTGGCGGCGGTGTCGGCCTTGCGCACGTGCGACCGCAGAACCCCACCGACCGAACGCAGCAGGTCGTCACCCGCCTGATGGCCCAGCTGGTCATTGACCTGCTTGAAATGGTCCAGATCCAGATGGACCAGGGCAAAGGGCTGGGGCGCATCGTCGGGCAGATCGACCGAACGCAATGACAGGGACAGGGCGATCTCCAGGCCGCGGCGGTTGTGCAGCCCGGTCAGCGGATCGGTCTGGGCCTGGAGTAAGGCAACCTCCCGCGATTGCGCCAGCTGGTCGTTGAAGCGCGACAGCTCGGTCAGGACGCCGCGATTGGCCTCGTGGAGGAACAGCAGCTCCATCGCCAGTTCGGACGGCGCAAAGTCGTCATCGGTCAGGCCCGCCGACTGAATCGCCTTGTGCAGGCCGATGCCGAACCCCAGGTTCAGCAGGATCGATCCATCCTCGGCCCGCACGCCGTGGCCACGCAGAACCAGGTCCGGCGCATCCGTCAGCCGCAGGAACAGGCGGGTGCGCTGATCGACCGCGCTGCCGATCGCCGACAGAACGCAGCTGCCCGGCTGTTCCCGTGTGGGCATCAGCCGCGCGGACAGGCCCTCCGACATGTCGGGCAGCAGCTTGGCCAGTGTGGGGCCGATGGACAGCACCGCGCCGTCCCGGGCCAGCCACAGATGCATCGGCAAGAGCTGCGCCAGCGCAGAGGCGCCAAGAACCGGGCCGCTCAAGACAGAACCTGATCGGACAGCAGATCACTCTGCAGGCAGAACATCCGACCTTCGGCGAATTGCTCATCCCAGATGTCGATGCGGATCGCGGAGCCGTCGGCGGCGATCAGGCATAGGGCGCCGTAATCGTCGGCCATGCCCCGAATCAGGCCGACCAGCAGATGCTGCCACGCCTCGTCCGGCTCCAGCATGGACAGGCAGACCGACTGATCCGTCGCCTCGACCTGCAAACGAGGGACGATCAGGTCCGGCAGGACCAGATGGGCGCGGCCCGGCAGCTCATCCAAGCGCAGCAGGAAATCCCTGAAATCGCGTCCGGAGAACCGGAGCAGCCGGCGGATCGGCTCGATCCGGGTCATCCATCCGCCCATATCCTCGAACATCTCGGCGCGCGGCTTGGCCAGGCGGAAGGCCGCACGGTCCAGCCCGGCCGTGGCAAAGCCCGCGCCCGCGGGCGCGAGGCGTCCGACCGACACCGCCGCCTCGTCGGTGATGGCCTGGACCATCACCTCTCCGTAGGTCGAACGTAGAAATTCCTCTATCGCGCGATTGACCAGACTGTTCATGCCCACCTCGATTCGAGACCAGCCTAGCGTCCAGTCGTAAACAAACCGGTAATCCGCGACAAAAAGCCCTAGTCGGCCTCCCAGCCATAGCTGCCGGGGCCCGACAGCGCGGTGCGTGCCGCCATGATGTCCTGCGGACGCAGATGAAGGGCTTGCGCAAAGCTCAGGATGCGATCATCGTCCTCCACCAGAAAATCCAGCAGGAACAGGGCAACCTCGGGTCGGGTGGCCATGTCGCGCAGGTCTTCGGGACGCAATCCGGCTTGGTCCATGAAGCGGGCCAGATCCTGCGGACGGTCGACCAGTTCGATCAGCACGCGCGTCGAGAGGTCGGCGGCCTGAGGGACGGAATACGCCATGTCTCTTGTCTTTTCCCGATTTCGTGAAGGCATGCTGCCCGGAAACTCTTTGTTAAGCATTTTAGACGAGATTGAAATGAAGATGTCAGGATTCTCTGGATAGATCGATGACGGCACGTATCATGGTTGCAGATGGGGTTTCGACAGCGCGGATCACGCTCAAGGTCCGGCTGGCTGCCGTGCGCTATGACGTGGTGGCGGTGGGGTCGGCCGCGCAGCTGATGTCGCAGCTGGACGCGGTCATCCCCGACCTGATCATCCTGGGCGGCGGGTTTCCCGACGGCTCGGCGCTGGATGTCTGCACGATGCTGTCAAGCGACCGGCGCCTGTCAGAGGTTCCGGTGCTGATGCTGGCGTGCTCGGACCAGCGCCTCGCCGCGCTGCAGGCTGGCGCGACCGCGACGCTGGAGCCCGATGTCGACGATCAGATGCTGATGGCGCGCATCCGCAACATCCTGCGCCAGTCCGACGCCTCTCAGGAGACGCAGATGGGCATGGCCGAGGCACAGGCCGGGTTCGACCATGGCGACCGCCCCTTGATCGTGCTGATCGCGGACAATCCAGCGCGCGCGCAACGGTGGCGGCAGATGCTGTCCGAACGGATGGCCTGCCGCTTTGCCATCCGTGATCCGGATGAGGCGCTTGGCGCGGCCTCGGCGGGGCGGACGGCGGATCTGTACCTGATCGCGGCCGATATCCGTGAACGCGGTGACGGACTGCGGCTGCTGTCAGAGTTGCGATCTCGGCCAGGGTCGCGCGATGCAGGCTTTGTCATGGCGATCGGTCCGGACCGGGCCGACCTGACAGCCATTGCCCTGGATCTGGGGGCGGGCGACGTGATGCCCGACAGTCTGGCCACGGCATCGGCCGCGCAGGCCGCGGCCATGTCGCTGCAGATGCTGCTGTCGCGCAAGTCGCGCAGCGATCAGCGCCGGGCCGAGGTCCAGCGCCATATGCTGTGGGCGATGACCGATCCGCTGACGGGGCTGTACAACCGCCGCTATGCCCTGCCAAAGCTGGCCGAGATCGCCCGCGAGGCCGCCATGACCGATCGCGGATTTGCGGTTCTTGCCATCGACCTAGACCATTTCAAGGCGGTCAACGACAGCCACGGCCACACCGCCGGAGACGCCGTCCTGGCCGAGGTGGCCCACCGCCTGCGCGACGCCGTCGGCCCCGAGGGTCTGGCCGCGCGCATGGGCGGCGAGGAGTTTCTGGCCGTCGTGCCCGATTGCACCCCGACCCGCGCCGCGGATCTGGCCGAAACGCTGCGCCTGGCGGTGCAGGCCCGCCCGATCGCCCTCCCCGGTCTGTCCGGTGGGGGCACCGTGGGGGTCACCGCGTCGGTGGGCATGGCTTTGGTGGTCCCGGTTCAGGACGTCTGGCCCGACCAGATGGCGCGCATCGCGCTGGAGCGGGCCGACCGCGCCTTGCTGGCCGCCAAGGCCGGGGGGCGCAATCGCGTCGTCTGCGCACAGCCCGAACGTGCGGCATAGGCGGCCCTTTCCAGCGGTCCCGCATGCGCCTAGAGTCGCGGGATACGCTGCCCGCAAAGGACCACGCCCATGACCCCTGCCACCCGGCACGACCCCGATCTGCCCGCCGAACGGCCCACCGGTCAGGCGATGCTGCGCGGCGCGCGCGGACGCTGCCCAGCCTGTGGCGAGGGGCGGCTGTTCACCCGCTATCTGAAGGTCGCGGATGATTGCCCGGATTGTCACGAGGCGCTGCACCATCAGCGGGCCGATGACGGGCCGGCCTATCTGACGATCCTGATCGTGTCGCATCTGGGTGCGCCGATCCTGCTGGCCTCGTTCATCGCGTGGCGGCCCAGTGCGATGACCATGATCCTGTCCTTCGGGCTGGGTGCCATTGTTCTGTCGCTGGCCATGCTGCCGGTGATCAAAGGGGGCATGGTCGGCCTGCAATGGGCCCGCCGGATGCACGGCTTCGGGGACGAAGGCGCGCACGCATGAGCGATGCCATCCGCGATGCCGCGACGGTATTGGTCCTGCGTCGCGATGCGGCAGGACCGTCGGTCCTGATGGGGATGCGGGGGGCGTCGGCGGCGTTCATGCCGTCGAAATACGTCTTTCCCGGCGGTGCGGTCGATGCGGCGGATGCCGATGTCGCGCTGGCGCGCCCCCTGGCGTCGCGCTGTCACGACCGCCTGATGGATGAGGGCGGCCCCACGCCCGACACCATCGCCGCCGCCGCCCTGCGCGAACTGGCCGAAGAGACAGGCCTTCTGATCGGCCGCCCCGGCGGTCCGCCCTGCCCCTGGCCGGGACACGCCGCAGCGGGTCTGACCCCCGATGCCGCGCCGCTGGTCTATCTGTTCCGGGCGATCACCCCGCCGGGACGACCCCGCCGGTTCGATGCGCATTTCTTTGTCGCCGATGCGGCCAGCATCGCGGGCGATCCCGACGATTTCAGTGCCGCCTGCGACGAGCTGTCCCATCTGCATTGGGTGCCCCTGGCCCAGGCCCGCGCGTTGGACCTGCCCTTCATCACCGAGGTTGTCCTGGCCGAACTGTCGGACCTGATCCGCGATCTGCCGCCCGATCAGCCCCTGCCCACGCCCGCGACGGTGCCGTTCTTTGACAATCGCGGGACTGCGCCGGTCTTTCGCCAGATCGCCTGACGCGGCCTAGCGCCCGGTAAAGACCGCCGGGCGCTTCTGCAGGAAGGCCGCGACCCCTTCGGCGAAATCGGCGCTGCGCCCGGCCTGACCCTGCAGCCGCGCCTCCAGCGCCAGCTGCGCGGTCAGGTCATTCCCCGATGAGGCCGCCAGCGCCTCGCGGATCGCCAGAAAGGCACCGGTCGGGCCCTTGGCCAAGGTCTGCGCCCGCGCGGCGACGCCTGCGGCAAAGGTGTCGTCCGGCAGCGCCTGCCAGATCAGCCCCCAGTCTGCCGCCTGTGCGGCGCTGACGGGTTCAGCGAACAGCATCATTCCCATGGCGCGCGCAGTTCCCACCGCGCGGGGCACGATCCAGGTGCCGCCCGCATCGGGGATCAGCCCGATCCGCGTGAAGGCCTGGATAAAGCTCGCGCCCTCAGCGGCGATCACCACATCGGCGGCCAGCGCCAGGTTCGCGCCCGCCCCCGCCGCGACCCCGTTCACGGCGGCGATCACCGGCACCGGACAGCGCGTGACGGCGGCCAGCATCGGCTCGTATTCGTCGCGCAGCGTGCGCTCCAGATCGAGGGCCGCGCCGGCATCGGTCAGATCCTGGCCCGAACAGAAGGCCCGGCCCGCGCCGGTCATCACCACGGCCCGCACACTGGCATCCAGCGTGGTCAGGGCCTGCGTGATTTCAGCGCGCATGAGGCTGTTCAGCGCGTTCATCACCGCGGGGCGGTTCAGGGTCAGCGTGGCGACCCCGTCATCGACCGCGAACAGGATGGTCTGGAAACTCATGCAATCCTCCCTTTTTCCGGGGATCATGCAGGAAAACGCCGCTGGCGAAAGCGCGACCCCGCGTCAGGAGCGCATGATCTCATCCAGGCGCTTGCGTTCGGCGGCGTCCAGGGCCCGGACCTCGGGGGCGGGACGGTTGCGCCCGCGCAGAAAGCCCCAGGCCGTCAGCGCCGCGATCAGCGCCATCAGGGGGGCGGCGAACCACAGGATCAGGTTGGCGCCGGTCTGACGCGGCTCGAACAGGACGAACTCTCCGAAGCGGTCGGCGACGGCGTCGATCACCTGATCGTTGCTGTCGCCCTCGACCAGCCGCTCGCGCACATAAAGGCGCAGATCCCGGCTGATGGGCGCGTTGGATTCGTCGATGTTCTCGCCCTGACAGACCGGACAGCGCAGCTTTTGCGAGATCTCGCGCGCGCGGGTCTCCAGCGCGGTGTCGGGCAACACCTCATCGGGCTGGACCGCCAGCGCAGGCGTCAGAGACAGGGCCAGGATCAGGGCCGCGCGTGATGCAACGCCCCTCATTCCGCAGGCACCGGTTCGCGCCGTGCCGGTCGGGCAGCACCCGCCGCCACGCGATAGCGCCGGTCGGTCAGGCTGATCAGCCCGCCAAGCGCCATCAGTATCGACCCGCCCCAGATCCAGTTGGCAAAGGGTTTGACATAGGTGCGCACCGCCCAGCCCCCGCCCGGCTGTTCGTCGCCCAGCACGACATAGAGGTCGCGCCAGAAGCCGTAGTCAATCGCGGCCTCGGTCGTGGGCATGCCCTGCACGGGATAGACGCGCTTTTCCGGGCGCAGGGTGGCCACGGGGCGGCCATCGCGGCTGGCCTCGATCACCGCCTGCTGGGCGTAGAAGTTCGGCCCGTCGGCCCGCACGACCTCGCGCAGCACCAGGTCATAGCTGCCGACGCGGAAGGGCTGGTGGATCTCGGTCACGCGGACATCCTCGACCTGCCAGGCCTGGATCAGGGCTACGGCGATGAAGGTGATGCCCAGGCCCGCATGGGCCACGGCCTTGCCCCAATCGGCGCGCGGCAGGCGCAGCAGGCGCGCGGCGCCCGAATTGCCGGTCCGCTGCCACAGATCGGCCAGCGCGCCGAACACCAGCCACGACCCCAGTCCGGCCCCGATCACCGCCAGCGCCGAATGGCCGGTCGAGACGGCAAAGACCAACGTCATGATCGCGCCCGTCAGGATCAGCGGGCCGAGCAGCGGTCGCAGGCTGCGCGCCATACTGCCGCGTTTCCACGGCATGATCGACCCGATGGGCAGGGCCAGCGCCAGCACCACCATGAAGGGCGTGAAGGCCTGGTTGAAGAAGGGCGGGCCCACGGACAGCACCCGGCCCCAGACCATCTCGGCGATTAGCGGCCACATCGTGCCGATGAAGACCACGAAGCAGGACACCGCCAGCAGCGCGTTGTTCAAGACCAGCGCCCCTTCGCGGGATACGGGGGAGAAGACACCCTTGGCGATCATCGTGGGCGCCCGCACCGCGTAGAGGGTCAGCGCCCCGCCGGTGAAGAAGACCAGGATCGCCAGGATGAAGATGCCGCGTTCCGGGTCGTTGGCAAAGCTGTGGACCGAGGTGATCAGCCCTGACCGCACGATGAATGTCCCGATCAGCGAAAAGCCAAAGGCCATGATCGCCAGAAGGATCGTCCAGCTTTTCAGCGCCTCGCGCTTTTCGACGACGATGGCGGAATGCAGCAGCGCCGCGGCCAGCAGCCAGGGCATGAAGCTGGCGTTCTCGACCGGGTCCCAGAACCAGAAGCCGCCCCAGCCCAGCTCGTAATAGGCCCACCACGAGCCGAGCGCGATGCCGATGGTCAGGAACACCCAGGCCGCCAGCGTCCAGGGCCGCACCCACCGCGCCCAGGCCGCGTCCACGCGGCCCTCGATCAGGGCGGCGACGGCAAAGCTGAACGCCATCGAGAGGCCGACATAGCCGAGGTACAGAAACGGCGGGTGAAAGGCCAGGCCGGGGTCCTGCAGCAGGGGGTTCAGGTCGCGCCCGTCGAAGGGCGGATTCCCCATGCGCCAGAAGGGGTTGGAGGTGAAGATGATGAAGGCGTAGAAGGCCACCGTGACCGAGGCCTGCACCCCCAGAACCCGCGCCCGCAGGCTGGGCGGCAGGTTGCCGCCGAACAGCGCCGCCGCCGCGCCGAACAGCGCCAGGATCAGCACCCAGAGCAGCATCGAGCCCTCATGGTTGCCCCAGACACCGCTGATCTTGTAGATCAGCGGCTTGGCGGTGTGAGAGTTCTCATAGACCAGCCGGACCGAGAAATCGGACGTGACGAAGGCCACGGTCAGCGCGGCAAAGCTGATGGCCATCAGCACCAGTTGCGCCAGGGCTGCGGGGCGGGCGCTGTCCATCCAGCCGTGCCAGCCCTTGGCCGCGCCGATCATCGGCACCGTCATCTGATAGATCCCGACCATGAAGGCCAGGATCAGGGCGAAATGGCCTAGTTCAGCGATCATTTGCGGGCATCCTCCGTTGCCCACAGCATAGGGTCGGGACGAAGGCGGGAAAAGCCCCCCCTTCGTCCCGATCCATCAGTTTCGCGTGCAGGGATGCGGCCTATTCGCGCAGCGTCGCCAGCCAGTCGCGCAGCGCGGCGTTATCGGCGAAATCATCATCGGGCCGCGCGACCGGGGCCGCGACCGGCGCGGGGGTGGTGCCGGGAACGATGGTGGTCTCCTCCGTCACGCGGGCGGGCCAGACGCGGTGGCGGAAATGATGCGCCTCGCGGGCGCCGAAATAGAACCCCACGATCGCCCCCAGAAGCCACCACAGCGGCTCGGGGACGCGCTGGAGACCGTCCATGCGGATGGCAAAGCCCACCGGCTCTGCCATCGCATAGATGAACAGACCCATCGTTCCCAAGGCCAGCAGCGGCCGCGGCAGGCGGTTCAGGGCGTTCACGAAGCCGTCGAACCAACCCTGGCGCGGCACCATGAACTCCTGCCCGTGCTGGCCGATGGCGCGGGCATAGGCCTCCTCGTCCAGCTCCATCCGGCGGGTGGCGTTCTGGGTAAAGACCTCGGCCATGCCGGTCGCGGCGCTGCCAAGCGCGGTGATGGAGGGCGCAACCCCCAGAAAGCGGTCGATCAGGCCCATTTCGACGTCCTCGTGCGGTGTTCGGCATCGGTCAGGTGATAGCGCGGGGCGACGAACTCCTCGGCGCGGGTGATCCAGCCGCCCTTGCCGCCGGCCTTGGTGCGGGCGAACTTGCGACTGGCGGGACGCTGATCGGCCAGCGCGTAATAGTAATTTCGCCGCGCGATGCCATAGGCATCCGCCAGATGCAGCGGCGCGGCCTGGGCGGCATCCGTCACGGCGGCAATGGTGCGCGGCCCCACCACACCGTCATCGGTGGCGCGAAACCCCATGCGCGTCACCAGCCGCTGCAGGATCTTGACCGCATTGGCGCCCGCATTGACATACATGTCAAAGACGCTGGCCTGCAGCGGGCCGGGCAGCTCGGCCAGGCGCGGCTTGCGGAAATAATGCTCGACAAAGATCTGCTCGGCCTGGGCGCGGGTCAGGGCGCGTACGTCGGCGGCGTCGATGCGCCCGTCGCGGTTCAGGTCCATCCCCAGGGCGCGCATCGTGCCGATGGTCACCCCGTAATTGGTGGCCCCGCCCGGATCGTCCGGGTCGTTCACATAACCGCCCTCGCGGGCGACGATCTCTCGGGCTATCTGTTCGACGCTTGGCATGGCATCCCCCTTTTCGTCGCGCGACCGGGGTCCGGCCGCATCGGGGGATGCTGGAGCGGGCGGGTTAACCTGTCGTTAACCCTGCGCGCGTTGCGTCAGGTGCCGGGCTCCTGATAGACGCCCGTGGCCTTGAGCGTCTCGACCACCTCGCGCGGCATATAGGTCTCGTCATGCTTGGCCAGGATCTCGCGCGCCTCGAAGCGGCCATCGCGATACCAGCCCTTGGCGATGGTGCCCTGCCCCTCGCTGAACAGGTCCGGGCGCGGAGAGCCGCCGACATAGGCGACGGGTATCTCGACCGCGCCATCGGTGATCACGAAGTCAAAGGCGACGCCCGTGCCGTTCACGATCGAGCCCTCCTTGACCAGCCCGCCCAGCTGAAAGAACTCGTCCGGTTCCGGCGCCGCCTCGCTGACCTGACTGGGAGAGCGATAGAGGTTGATCCCGTCGCTCATGGCATAACCGATCAGCCCCGTGGCAACCGTCAGCGTCACGGCGGCAGCCGCGATGATCTGGATGCGGCGCTGTTTCTTGAGGGATTTCATGCCGGCCATGGGGTTCTCCTGTCAGGCGGCCTGGAACGCGATCGCGCGGCGCAGGAACTGCGTGGCCTTGCCGCCGACCCGGACCGGATCGCCGGTGGTCAGATATTTCGTCTCGGTGCCGGACCCCAGGAATTCGGGGCGGCGCGTCAGGTAGTCGGCCAGGCTCTCGGCGACCAGCCCCGCCTGGCTGAACACCTTGACCTGGGGGCCCAGGGCGCGCTGGAACGCCTCCTCCATCAGCGGATAATGGGTGCAGCCCAGCACGGCGGCCTCGGGGTGGGGCATGCGCCGCTTGAGGGCCTCGACATGGCTGGTGACCAGCGCCTCGGCCAGCTGCTCGTCGCCCATCTCGATGGCATCGACGACGCCCGCGCAGGGCTGGGCCTCGACATCGACGCCCACGGCGCGGAAGGCCAGCTCGCGCTGGAACGCCCGGCTGGCGACGGTCGCGGGGGTCGCGAACAGGGCCACGTTGTTCACGGCCACGCGGCGGGGCGGCGAATTGTCGCCCCAGTTCCGCTCGGTCAGCGCCTCGATCATCGGCACAAAGACGCCCAGGACGCGCTTGTCCGCGGGCAGCCAAGTCTCCTGCATGCGCTTCAATGCGGCGGCGCTGGCGGTGTTGCAGGCCAGGATCACCAGATCGCAGCCCTCGGCCCACAGCCGCTCGACGCCCTGGCAGGTCAGATCAAAGATGTCGTCGGCAGTGCGCACGCCGTAGGGCGCGTGCGCATTGTCGCCCAGATAGACCAGCGGCAGGTCGGGCAGACGCGCGGCAATGGCGCGGTGGACGGTCAGACCGCCCAGTCCCGAATCAAACACCCCTACCGCCATGGTCAGACCTCCCGCTCCGCGTGGCGCCCTTCATAAGGGGCCAGGCGGGATTTGGAAATGATCCAGATCATTCAGCGGCTTCACGGATGGGTGCGTGACCGGCACGCAGCTGGGCCCACAGCTCGGCTCGACGCTCGGCCGCCTGATCGGCCGCCTTGTCCTTGACCGGGCCATAGCCGCGCACGCCCAGGGGCAGCTCGGCCAGCTCGATCGCGACCGGCATCATCGCGTCGGTGACGGTCGCGAACAGCTGCGCCATGTCAGCCTCGTATTCGCGGATCATGGCACGCTCGCGGCGGCGTTCGGCGCTGTAGCCAAAGGGGTCCAGCGGCGTTCCCCGCAGCCCCTTCATCGCGGCCAGCACCCGGAAGGCGCGCAGCATCCAAGGGCCGAACGCGCGCTTGCGGGGACGGCCATTGGCATCCGTGCCGGTCAGCATCGGCGGCGCAAGATGCAGCGACAGGCGGACATCGCCCTCCCACCGGGCGGCGACCTGTTCGGCGGTGGTCAGATGCAGCCGGGCGACCTCGTATTCGTCCTTATAGGCCAATAGCTTGTAATAGCTTCTTGCGACACTGTCGCGCAGGGCCGCGGGCGCCGCATCGACCAGCTTGCGATAGCGTTTGGCCAGCCGCCGACCCTGATAGCCGACCAGCCGCTCGGCGCGATAGGCCACCGGATCGACCGGCAGCGCGGTGACCTCTGCCGGCTTGCGCACCTGATCGGGAAAGGCCACGGCCCACCGGCCGATCTGGAAGGCGCGCTGGTTCGCCTCGACCTGGGCGCCGTTCAGGCGGATCGCCTCCATGATCGCGTCATGGGACAGCGGGATCAGCCCCTGCTGCCAGCAGCCCCCCAGGACCAGCATGTTCGAATAGATCGAATCCCCCAGCATCCGCAGCGCCAGGTCATTGGCATCCAGAAACGTCACCCGGTCGCCCAACCGCGCCTGCAGCGACAGGCGCAGGCGGTCCGACGGCACCTGGAAATCGCGAAAGCGGGTGAAATCGCCGGTGATGATCTCGTGGTCGTTCACCACGGCCCCGGTGCGGCCCTGCGTCATCAGGCCCACGGTCTTGGCCCCCGCCGTCACGACCAGATCGCCGCCGATGACGCAATCGGCCTCGCCCACGGCCACGCGGATGGCGCTGATATCACCGGGCCGCTCGGCCAGGCGCAGGTGGATATGCACCGCGCCGCCCTTCTGGGCCAGGCCCGCCATCTCCATCATGCCCGCGCCCTTGCCGTCCATATGCGCGGCCTGGGCCAGCACCGCGCCGATGGTCACAACGCCCGTGCCGCCGACCCCCGTCATGACGATGTTATGCGTTCCGTTGATCACCGGCAGCGCTGGCAGCGGCAGGTCGGGCAGATCGAATGCTTCGGCCTTGGGTTTGCGCAGCTTGCCGCCCTTGACCGAGACAAAGCTGGGGCAGAAGCCGTTCACGCAGCTGAAATCCTTGTTGCAGCTGGACTGGTCGATCTGGCGCTTGCGGCCCAGCTCGGTGTCCAGCGGCACGATCGACACGCAGTTCGATTGAACCGAACAATCGCCGCAGCCCTCGCAGACCTCGGGGTTGATCCAGATGCGACGGTCGGGGTCGGGGAACTGGCCCTTTTTCCGGCGCCGACGCTTCTCGGCCGCGCAGGTCTGGACGTACAGGATCGCGCTGACGCCCGGCACCGTCTCCAGATCGCGCTGGACGGTCATCATCGCCGCACGCTCCTCGAACCGCAGGCCCTTGGGGAACTGGGCCTGATCGACGTCCTCCTTTTCGTCATGGACCACGACGACCGTTCCGACGCCCATCGCGACCAGCTCGCGGGCGATCTGGGGCGCGGTCAGGCCGCCTTCGTTAGGCTGCCCACCGGTCATCGCGACAGCGTCGTTATAGAGGATCTTGTAGGTGATGTTCGTCCCCGCAGCCAGCGCCGCCCGGATCGCCAAAGACCCCGAATGATTATAGGTTCCGTCGCCAAGATTTTGAAACACATGATTTCTGGTGCTGAACGGCGCCTCGCCAATCCAGTTGGCACCCTCTCCGCCCATATGGGTGAAGCCCTCGGTTTCGCGGCCCATCCACTGCACCATGTAATGGCACCCGATCCCGGCATAGGCGCGGCTGCCCTCAGGCAGCCTGGTCGAGCTGTTATGCGGGCAGCCCGAACAGAACCACGGCGTGCGGGTCGCAATCTCGGGGGCGTTGTCGTTGCGGCGCACTTCGTTCAGACGCTCCAGCCCGGCGCGCAAGCGCTCGGTCCCGCGCCCCTCCTCGATCAGGATGCCGCCGATCTTCTGCGCGATCATCACCGGGTCCAGGGCATAGCGGACGGGGAACAGCTCCTCACCGGTGCGGTCATGCTTCCAGCCATGGACGCGGCGGCCGTGACGGTTGTCAAAGATCGCCTCCTTCAACTGGACCTCGATCAGCTTGCGCTTTTCCTCGACGCAGATGATCAGCTCCAGGTTCTCGGACCATTCCTGGATCGACTTCATGTCCATCGGCCAGGTCTGCCCGACCTTGTAGGTGGTCAGACCCAACCGCTCGGCCTCGGCCTCATCGATGCCCAGCAGCGACAGGGCATGGACCAGGTCCAGCCAGTTTTTCCCCGCCGCGACAAATCCGATCCGCGCCCCCATCTTGCCCCAGACCTTGCGGTCGATGCGGTTCGCGCGGCTGAACGCCTCGGCCGCCCACCGCTTGTGGTCGATCATCCGCGCCTCCTGCGCGACGGGCGTGTCGCCAAGGCGGATGTTCAGCCCGCCCTCGGGCAGCACCCGGTCAGGCGTCACGAAGCGCAGACGGAACGGATCGCCGTCGACGACCGATGTCGCCTCGACCGTGTCCTTCATCGTCTTGAGTCCCGTCCAGACCCCCGCATAGCGCGACAGCGCGAACCCATACAGGCCGTAATCCAGGATCTCCTGCACCCCTGCAGGCGACAGCACGGGGATATAGGCATCGATCATCGCCCAGTCCGACTGATGCAGCACGGTCGAGCTTTCGCCCGTGTGATCGTCGCCCATCGCCATCACGACGCCGCCGTGGCGCGATGATCCGGCCATGTTGCCGTGCCGCATCACGTCGCCCGACCGGTCAACGCCCGGCCCTTTGCCATACCACAGCGCAAAGACGCCGTCATGGCGCCCCTCGCCGCGCAGCTCGGCCTGCTGGCTGCCCCAGATGGCGGTGGCGGCCAGATCCTCGTTCAGACCCGGCTGGAACAGCACCTGGGCCGCGGCCAGCCGCTTGACCTCGCGGGTCATCTGCAGATCCACGCTGCCCAAGGGCGATCCGCGATAGCCGGTGACAAGCCCCGCCGTATCCAGTCCCGCCGCTTTGTCGCGTGCCGATTGCATCAGCATCAGCCGCACCAGTGCCTGCGTTCCGTTCAACAGCACGTGTTTCTTCGACAGATCGAACCGATCCGCCAATGAGAATTCCTGCTTGCTCATCACCCTCTCCTCCCATGCCCAAAGGCCTCCGCGGGTATTATAGGTCAGAATTGCTGACCGACGAAGCGGAAATTCTTTCCTTGACGTGACCTTGCCGGAATCGCAGGGGCAGGTTAGGTCTGCAAAAAGCGCATGGCTGTCATGACAGGATTGTAACCGGGATGGACTGGGACAAGCTCAGAATCTTTCACGCGGTGGCCGATGCCGGCAGCCTGACGCATGCGGGTGACACCCTGCATCTGTCGCAATCGGCCGTCAGCCGCCAGATCCGCGCGCTGGAGGAGGCGCTTGGGACGACGCTGTTCCATCGCCACGCCCGCGGCCTGATTCTGACCGAGCAGGGCGAATTGCTGTTCGAAGCGACATCGTCCATGTCGCGCAAGCTGGACGGCGCCTCGGCCCGTATCCGCGACAGCGAGGAAAACGTGTTTGGCGAACTGAAGGTCACCGCCACCGTCGGTTTCGGGACGCTGTGGCTGGCCCCGCGCCTGGTCAAGCTGTACGAGAAGTTCCCCGACCTGCGCATCGACCTGCTGCTGGAGGAGCGCGTGCTGGACCTGCCCATGCGCGAGGCCGACGTCGCCATCCGCATGAAGGAGCCCAGCCAATCCGACCTGATCCGTCGGCGGCTGCTGAACATCCGCATGCGCCTTTATGCCAGCCCCGACTATATCGCGGCGCGCGGCAACCCCGAGACGCTGGCCGATCTGGCCAACCACCGGCTGATCTGCCAAAAGCCCGACCAGCCGCAGGTGGCCGCCGGCGCACGCCTGGTGCAGGAGCTGATGGCTCAGAATGTCGGATCGACGCTGACGGTGAACAACTATTTTGGCGTGCTGCAGGCGGTTCTGGCCAATCTGGGCATCGGCGTCCTGCCGGATTACCTGACGGCGGACCACCCGTCGCTGGTCCGCGTCTTTCCCGACGTCGAATCGGGCGAAGTGCCGGTGTTCCTAGCCTATCCCGAGGAACTGCGCCAGACCCGGCGGGTCGCGGTGTTCCGCGATTTCGTCCTGGAGGAAATCCAGGCCTATCGCCGCCATCAAAGCGAAGCCGGACAGGCCTGACCTGCTCAAGATTTGGGCAAAACGTGATGCCCGCATGGCAAAATGCAGCCTATGCGTGTAGCCATTACGTCACTGCATGGCCGCTATGCTGCGTCTGCAGCCCCAAATGTCTTGAAGCGTTCACACTCTGCACATAGATCGGGCGAAGAAGGCGATGTTGAGCGTAATCGCTTATCACCTTCTACCTCCCTGTTGGACTTGAGCCGGGCCTCGTGCCCGGCTTTTTTTTGTCCCGCGCCCTGTCGCTGCGGCCTTTCCATGCGCGCCGCCAGCGCCTAAAAGGCGCGTGATTTCATGCGCAGGAAGGCTTGATCATGCTCGAACCCCAGGTCACCCCCGAACTGATCGCCGCGCACGGGCTCAAGCCCGACGAATACCAGCGCATCCTGGAGATCATCGGCCGCGAACCGACCTTCACCGAGCTGGGCATCTTCAGCGCCATGTGGAACGAGCATTGCTCGTACAAGTCGTCCAAGAAATGGCTGCGCACCCTGCCGACCGAGGGCCCCCAGGTCATCTGCGGCCCCGGAGAGAACGCGGGCGTGGTCGATATCGGCGACGGCCAGGCCGTGGTCTTCAAGATGGAGAGCCACAACCACCCCAGCTATATCGAACCCCATCAGGGCGCCGCGACCGGCGTGGGCGGCATCCTGCGCGACGTGTTCACCATGGGCGCGCGCCCGATCGCCGCGATGGACGCGCTATCCTTTGGCCGCACGGATCACCCCAAGACGCCGCACCTGGTCAAGGGCGTGGTCGAGGGCATCGGCGCCTATGGCAACGCCTTCGGCGTCCCGAACGTGGGCGGAGAGGTCCGTTTCCACCCCAGCTATGACGGCAACTGCCTGGTCAACGCCTTTGCGGCGGGTCTGGCCAATGCCGACAAGATTTTCTATTCGGCCGCGTCTGGCGTGGGGATGCCGGTCGTCTATCTGGGCGCCAAGACCGGCCGCGACGGCGTCGGCGGCGCGACCATGGCCAGCGCGGAATTCGACGACACGATCGAGGACAAGCGTCCCACCGTCCAGGTTGGCGACCCCTTCACCGAGAAATGCCTGCTGGAGGCCTGCCTGGAGCTGATGGCCTCGGGGAGCGTCATCTCGATCCAGGACATGGGGGCTGCGGGCCTGACCTGTTCGGCGGTGGAAATGGGTGACAAGGGCGGTCTGGGGATCAAGCTGATCCTGGACCACGTGCCGCAGCGCGAAACCAACATGACCGCCTATGAGATGATGCTGTCGGAATCCCAGGAGCGGATGCTGATGGTGCTGAAGCCCGACATGGAATCCGTGGCCCGCGCGATCTTCCAGAAATGGGACCTGGATTTCGCCATCGTGGGCGAGACGATCCCCGAGGACCGGTTCCTGATCCTGCACGGAAACGCGGTCATGGCCGACCTGCCGCTGTCCAAGCTGTCCTCCAGCGCGCCGGAATACGACCGCCCCTGGGTCGCGACCCCGCCTGCCGCCCCTGCCCCTGCGCTGCCCGCCATCGCCCCCATCGCGGCCCTGCGCGCGCTGATCGGCAGCCCGAATCACGCCCACAAGGCCTGGGTCTGGGAACAGTATGACACCCAGGTCGGCGCCGACACGATCCGCCGTCCCGGCATGGGCGCAGGCGTGGTGCGCGTGCACGGCACCCGCAAGGCGCTGGCCTTCACCAGCGACGTGAACCCCCGTTACGTCAAGGCGAACCCCGTTCAGGGCGGTCGTCAGGCCGTGGCCGAGGCTTGGCGCAACCTGACCGCCGTGGGCGCCCTGCCCCTGGCCACGACCGACAACCTGAACTTTGGCAACCCGGAAAAGCCCGAGATCATGGGCCAGTTGGTCGGTGCCATCCAGGGCATCGGAGAGGCCTGCCGCGCGCTGGATTTCCCGATCGTGTCGGGCAACGTCTCGCTGTACAACGAGACCGACGGCAAGGGTATCCTGCCCACCCCCACCATCGGCGGCGTCGGTCTGATCGCGGATCTGGACGACATCATCGCGGGCCTGCCGGCCGAGGGTGACCTGGCGCTGGTCATCGGCACCACGCAGGGCCATCTGGAGCAATCCGCACTGGCCTTCGACGCCTTCGGCATCGAGGCGGGCGACGCGCCGCATGTCGATCTGGAGGCCGAACGCAAGCATGGCGACTTCCTGCGCGCGCAGCGGGCGCATCTGTCCTCGGCGACCGACCTGTCGGATGGCGGGCTGGCCCTGGCCGCCTTCGAGATGGCCGAGGCCGCGGGCCTGGGCGTCACGCTGGACAGCGCCGACATCGCGCAACTGTTCGGAGAGGATCAGGCCCGCTATCTGGTCGCCTGCACCCCCGATGCGGCGGCGGCGCTGACCAAGGCCGCGCAGGCGGCGGGCGTGCCCATCGCCACCGTCGGCCGCTTTGGCGGCACGGCGGTCAATCTGGGCGGCGACAGCGCGCCCCTAACTGACCTGTCCACCCTGTACCGGACGGCCTTTGCCGCGGCGATCAAGGGCGACATGCCCGACCACGCATGATCCGCGCCCCGCGCGGCTTTGCGGCGCTGATCACCGCCGCCGGGCGCGGCACGCGCGCGGGTGGCGGCACGCCGAAACAGTGGCGCGACCTGGCCGGGCAGCCGGTTCTGGACCGCACCCTGGCGGCCTTTGTCGGGTTCGACCGCGTGGTTCTGGTCGTGCATCCCGATGACATGGGCCAGGCCATCGACCGCTATGCCGGGGCCGTCACCATCGTTGCGGGCGCGCAGACCCGCGCCGCCAGCGTGCGCGCGGGCCTTGAGGCGCTGGAGGGTCAGGTCAGCCACGTCCTGATCCATGACGGCGCGCGCCCGCTGGTCCCCGATGCGGTGATCCGGGGCGTGATCGACGCGCTGCAGGCGGGCGCGGATGCCGCGGCCCCCGCCTTGCCCGTCTCGGACGCGCTGTGGCGCGGCGCGGAGGGTCGCGTGACCGCCACCGCCCCGCGCGACGGGCTGTTCCGGGCGCAGACGCCGCAGGGCTTTGCCCTGACCAGGATCCTTGCCGCGCATCGCCAGCACTCGTCCGCTGCCGCCGATGACGTGGAACTGGCCCTCAGCTCCGGGATGGAGGTTGCGATCACCCCCGGTTCCGAGGACAATCTGAAGATCACCTTCCCCGCCGATTTCGCGCGGGCCGAACGCAGTCTGGGGACCGACATGGATATCCGCCTTGGCAATGGCTATGACGTGCACGCCTTTGGGCCGGGCGACCATGTGACGCTGTGCGGCATCCGCGTGCCGCATGATGCGGGCCTGATGGGCCATTCGGACGCCGATGTGGGCATGCACGCGCTGACCGACGCGATCTATGGCGCGCTTGCGCAGGGCGATATCGGGCGGCACTTTCCGCCCTCGGACCCGCAATGGAAGGGCGCGGACAGCGCGATCTTTCTGGCCCATGCGGCGGGGATGGCCCGCGACAAGGGCTTCCGCATCGGCAATGCCGACGTGACCCTGATCTGCGAGGCGCCCAAGATCGGCCCCCACGCCCTGGACATGGCCCATCGCCTGTCCGAAATCATGGGCCTGGACGCCGCACGCATCAGCGTCAAGGCCACGACCAGCGAACGGCTTGGCTTTACCGGACGGCGCGAGGGCATCGCCGCCATCGCCACCGCCACCCTGATCAAGGAATGACCATGGACCGTATGCTGGCCACCTGGTTCTATTCCGGTCTGTTGCGCCCCGCCCCCGGCACCTGGGGATCGGCGGTCGCGGTCGCGATGGGGCTGATCCTGCACCGCATCGGGCATTTCCCGCTGCTCGCGCTGGCCACGGGGCTGGTGATCCTGCTGGGGTTCTGGGTCGTGCCGCGATACACCGCCGGGATGGACGACCCCGACCGCAGCGAGATCGTCATCGACGAGGTCGCAGGCCAGTGGCTGGCCCTGATGGCGCCCTCCCTCGGGTTCTGGCATGCGGGTCTGCCCGCCGACAGCTTTCCCTGGCCGGGCTGGGTCGCGGCGTTCCTGTTCTTTCGCCTGTTCGACATCTGGAAGCCTTGGCTGGTCGGCCGGGCCGACCGTCGCCATGACGCGGCGGGGGTGATGCTGGACGACCTCTGGGCCGGGATCTTTGCCGCCATCGCCACGATGGCCGCCGCGGCCTTGGCGCATGGGGTGCTGATGTGACCGCCGCGGCAGAGGTGCTGGCCGCAGCCCGTGCCCGTGGCATCCGCATCGCCACCGCCGAAAGCTGCACTGGCGGGCTGATCGCCGGCGCCCTGACCGAGGTGCCGGGCTCCTCCGACGCCTTCGACCGGGGCTTTGTGACCTATTCCAACGCGGCCAAGGTGCAGATGCTGGATATCCGCCCCGACACGCTGGAGGCGCATGGCGCCGTCAGCGAACAGATCGCCGCCCAGATGGCCGAGGGCGCGCTGCGCCATTCCGAGGCGGGCATCGCCGTATCGGTGACCGGCATCGCCGGGCCAGGCGGGTCCGAGCACAAGCCCGAAGGCCGCGTCTGCTTTGGCATCAGCCAGCCCTTTGGCACGCGCACCCAGACCGTCGAATTCGGGGCGATCGGTCGCCACCGGGTCCGCGCCGCGACTGTAGAGCACGCGCTGCAGCTGCTGGCGGACGCGCTGCGCGCCTAGCCGCGCAGGATCGCGGCCAGCCCCGCCACATCCGCATCGGGCGTATCCCAGGCACAGACCAGCCGCACGGGCACCGGGTCCAGACCCTCGGCGGATTTGTCGGGCCACAGGTAATACAGCGCGCCCGCCGCCTGCGCGCGATCATGCGCCGCCTTGGGGATCGCGGCAAAGATGGCGTTCGACTGGACCGCCTGCAACAGCTGTCCGCCGCCCTCGGTCACGGCCTGCGCCAGCATCTGCGCCTTGGCATTGGCGCGCGCAGCCAGGTCCAGCCACAGCCCGTCGGTCGCCAGCGCCAGCATCTGCGCGGACAGATAGCGGTTCTTGGACAGGACATGGCCCGACTGCTTGCGGCGATAATCGAACCCCTCGGCGCGGGCGGGGTCGAAAAACACCATCGCCTCGGCCCCCATCGCGCCGTTCTTGGTGCCGCCCAGGCACAGCGCGTCCACGCCCGCCCGCCAGGTCAGATCAGCCGCCGAACAGCCAAGGGTCGCCACCGCATTGGCAAAGCGCGCCCCGTCCATGTGCAGCGGAAGGCCCGCCTCATGGGCCACCCGCGCCAGGGCTGCGACCTCATCAGGGGTATAGACGGTGCCCCATTCCGTGGCGTTGGTGATCGAGACAAGCGCGTTCAGACCGCCGTTCAGCCCCGCGCCCGCACCGACATGGACGGCCTGCGCCAGAGTGTCGGGGGTCAGCTTGCCGCCCTGCCCCGGCAGGGTGATCAGCTTGGCGCCATGGGAAAAGAACTCGGGCGCGGCGCATTCGCTGGTCTCGATATGGGCGTCCTGATGGCAATAAATGCGCCCCCAGGACGGCGCCAGCTGCGCGCAGACCAGCGCATTGGCCGCCGTGCCCGTGGCCACGAACCGCACCACGGCGTCGGGCGCCTCCAGCAGATCGCGGATCGCGGCCTCGGCGCGGGCGGTCACCGGGTCGGCGCCATAGCCCATCACCGCACCGGAATTGGCCTCTGACAGGACGGCCAGAACGGCAGGATGGGCGGAATAGGCGTTGTCCGATGCAAAATTCACGACAGATCCTCGATGATGTGGTCTTCCCAATCGTCCTCGGTCACGGTCAGCTCGCTGATGGTCCAGCCGCGGACACTGACCCCCGCCTGATGGACCGTCTCGGTCGAGCCCGAAATCAGGTGGTGCCAGTCATACAGCGGCCGCCCCTCGTGGCGCAGCCGATAGGCGCAGGTCGCGGGCAGCCACCAGGCGACCTCGGTGATCTTGGCGGGGGTCAGCACGACGCAATCGGGGACATAGTCGTGGCGGTTGTGATAGCTGCTGCAGCGGCAGGCATCGCCGTCCAGCAGCTTGCAGGCGACGCGGGTAAAGGCCAGCTCGTTCGTGTCCTCGAACTCGATCTTGTTCAGGCAGCACTTGCCGCAGCCGTCGCACAGCGCCTCCCACTCGTCGCGGGCCAGCTGAGGCAAAGGCAGCTCCCAGAACCGATCGCGCATCAGCGGCCCGACAGCAGGCGGCGCGCATCGGCGCCATCCTGCTCCATCTGCGCGATCAGCGCGGGCAGCCCGTCGAACCGCGCCTCGTCGCGCAGGAAATCGACCAGCGCCACGGACAGGTGCTGACCATACAGATCGCCCGAATAATCGAACAGATTGACCTCCAGATTGGGCGTGTTGACCCCGAACATCGGGCGCACCCCAAGGGATGCGACCCCCTGGCACGGCCCCCGGTCAGGCCCGGTCAGGATGTCGACAAGCACCGCATAGACCCCAAGCCGCGGCAGGTGCAGCCCGTCCATCGCCATGTTGGCGGTGGGCCAGCCCAGCTCGCGGCCCCGCTTTTCGCCGTGGATCACCTCGCCCTCGATGCGGTGCCAATGGCCCAGCATCCGCTGCGCGCCATGCGTGTCGCCCTGCGCCAGCGCCGCCCGGATCGCGGTTGAGCTGTATTCCCCCTCATCCGCGCCGACCAGCGGCACGATGGTTACGCCGAACCCCAGGGTGCGGCCCAGATCGGTCAGCGTCTGCGCGGTCCCGGCGCGGTTCTGGCCAAAGCAGAAATCGGCGCCCACGGTGACATGGGCGATGCCCAGACCCTCGGCCAGCACCTCGCGGGCAAAGGCCTCGGGCGTCAGCCCCGCCAGCACCGGGCCGAAGGGCAGCTCATAAAGCTGCTGCACGCCAAGACGCGCCAGACGGTTCGCCCGCGCCTCGGAATTCATCAGCCGAAAGGGCGGCGCATCGGGGGCGAAATATTCGCGCGGATGCGGCTCGAAGGTCAGGATGCCCAGGGGCGCGTCGCAGGCCGCGCGGGCCGTGTCGATGACCGCCCGATGCCCCTTGTGGACGCCGTCGAAATTTCCCATGGCCACCGAGGCGCCACGCGCGTCACTCGGCAATCCGGTCCAGTCGCGATGGATCTGCACTGCGCCCCCAACGGGACGCGCCGGGCGCCCCTTCAGTCGAACTTGCGGCTTGGGGCCAGCACGACCGCCTCGCCTTTCAGAACGACCGTATCGCCGACGAGGCACCGGGTTGCAAGCGTGACCCGCCGTTTCGCGTGGTCGATATCCTGAACCGTGACCTCGGCGCGGACCCTGTCACCGGGGCGCACGGGGGCCATGAACTTCAGCGTCTGGCCCAGATAGACCGTGCCGTGGCCCGGCAGCTGTTCGCCGATCACGGCGGAAATCAGCCCGGCGGTCAGCATCCCATGGGCGATGCGCCCTTCAAAGATGGTGTCATTGGCATAGGCCTCGTCCAGATGCACCGGGTTGCGGTCGGTCGAAACCTCGGCGAACAGTTCGATATCGCGGTCGGTGACCTGTTTGTGCAGATGGCGGGTCATGCCGATCTCCAGATCCTCGATGACGATCGTGCCGCGCGCGAAATTGTCCAGCATGTCGGAGCCCATCCGTCCTACCGTTCCCTGTTCCATTGCTGCATAGCAGCATGGCATCACCATGGCAATATTATTTCAACATTCCGCGATTCAATGATCTTTTATTCCGTCTCCCGAAAACGAAAAACGCCCGCAGGCTGACCTGCGGGCGTGGGTCTCCGGCGATGCGCTGGCGTTCAGCGCAGGCGCCCGATGGCATAGGTCGGCACGCGCCCTTCGGCCATCAGCCAGTTGGACAGCGCCGGGGCCTCGGGGTTTTCGACATCGGCGCCGAACAGATCCGCCGCAAGGCCGCCGGTGACAAAGATGCTGTCGATGCCCTGCGCCTCGGCCCCGGCGATGTCGGTCGCGATCCCATCGCCCACGGCCAGATAGCGGGCATCCGCGCCCAGACCCATCAGCGCCCGCGCACGGTCATAGATGGGCGCGTGGGGCTTGCCGAAATACAGCGTCCGGCCGCCAAGCGTCTCATAGAACTGTGCCAGCGCGCCCGCGCAATAGATGCGGGTGTCGCCCATATCCACGACGATGTCCGGGTTCGCGCACAGCATCGTCAGGCCGCGCGCAATCGCGTCCTGAAACCGGTCACGGTAATCCTCAGGCGTCTCGTTGATCTCGTCGAAGGGGCCGGAGGCGACGATGCCCTCGGCCTCGGCCAGATCGACGCGGGTGACCGGATCGGCGCCCCGATGGGCCTGTGGAATATCGGCGAAGAAGCCCAGATCCTTCTCCAACCCGATATGCCACACGCGCCGCCCGACCACGCCCGCGAACATCGCATCCTGCGCGGCGTCGCCCGAACTGACGACCAGATCCCAGGCATCGCGCGGCACGCCCATGCGGTCCAGCTGCGCCACGACATACTGGTTCGGGCGCGGCGCGTTGGTCATCAGGCAGACCTTGCCCCCCTGCGCGCGAAACGCCTGCAGGGCTGCGACGGCGGCGGGAAAGGGCTGCCGGCCATTGTGCAGACAGCCCCACAGGTCGCAGAACAGCGCATCATAGCCGGCCGAAACCTCGGCCAGCGAAGCGATGATGCGGGTCATCAGACGGCCAGGACCGGGATGATCTGCTTCTTGCGGCTCATGACGCCGGGCAGGACCACGGTGTCGCCGGTGACGGTCACGCCAAAGCTGCGCTCGGCCACGGACTTGACATAGTCGTTGGGCACCAGCAGCGTCGCCTGCTCGTTCAGGATGTCGACGATGAACAGCAGCACCTGATCGGCACCGTCGGCGGCGGCCACGCCGGGCATCGCGGCCATCAGCGCGTCCTTGCGGTCCAGCAGGACCTGCGGCGCGGTCGTCTCCAGGACCGAGACGCGCAGCTGCTTGCCGCCCAGCTCGTATTCCTTGCTGTCCATGGTCAGCAGGGCCGCGTCGCTGAAGGCGCTGACATCGGATTTCGCGGCGAACATCTCGGTGGCGAAATCGGCGATGGTCACGCCCAGATCGGCGGCCAGCTTTTCGGCCACGGCGCGGTCATGCGGGGTCGTGGTCGGGCTGCGGAATTCCAGCGTGTCGGACAGGATGCAGGTCAGCATCGCGCCCTTGATGCCCTCGGGGGCGCGGGCGATGTCCTCGCCCATCAGGTCGTGCATGATGGTGGCGGTGCAGGCCAGCGGGCGGATGGTGATGTTGATCGGCGCGCGGGTCTTGATGCCGCCGGCCAGCAGGTGGTGGTCGATGATCTCGATCACCTCGGCCTGGTCCAGGCTGGCGGGCAGCTCGGCCGGGTTGTTGGTGTCGACGATGACGCAGCGGTCGTCGGCGGTCACGTCGGTGATGATGCGCGGCTTGGTCAGGCTCCAGCGGTCCAGCATCCACAGCGCCTCGGTGTTCGGCTCGCCCTGCAGGACGGCCTCGGCGGGGGTCTGGCGGATCTCGTTCAGATACCACGCCCAGATGATGGGAGAGCCGGTGGAATCCGTGTCCGGAGAGGTATGGCCGAAGACCTTGATCATGATGCGCCTCGAATGCTGCAATGGATGGGGCCTTATAGGCAGGCGGCCCGGCGTTGTCCACGTTCGGCATATCGGGGCGGGATGCGAAAAGGGGCGCCCCGCAGGACGCCCCCCTAGCCATGGCGATGGACCTGGATCAGGCCGCGCGGCTCATCAGCACGTCGCCCACGCGCTTTTGCGCGCCGCCCTCGTCTAGGCCACCGACGGCGGCCACTTCGCGGGTCAGACGGTCCAGCGCGGCCTCATAAAGCTGACGCTCGGAATAGGACTGCTCACGCTGGTCGTCGCAGCGGTGCAGGTCGCGCACGACCTCGGCGATGGACAGCAGGTCGCCCGAATGGATCTTCTGCTCGTATTCCTGGGCCCGGCGCGACCACATCGCACGCTTGACGCGGGCCTTGCCCTTCAGCGTCTCCAGCGCGCGGTCGATCAGGTCGGGGGTGGACAGGCTGCGCATGCCGATCTCGCTGGCGCGGGCGGTGGGCACGCGCAGGGTCATCTTGTCCTTGTCGAAGGAGATCACGAACATCTCCAGCCGCAGTCCCGCGACCTCCTGTTCGTCGATCGAGACGATGCGACCGACGCCATGCGCCGGATAGACGACAAAATCATCGGGACGGAATTCGTTCTTCTTGGCTTTCGACATCTGGTTTCCTCTGACATGCGCCCGAAAGACGGACACAAAGGGCCGCAGGGGGGCCAGGCCACCCTCGGTCCATTTTCGATCATGTATGTCTGTTCCCGCCAGGCAGAGGGCGAAAACGCGGCAGTCTGGGGCGCATCAGGGCGGGCAAACGACCCGCAGCGGGACGCGCGACATAGGGGACTATAACACAAAAATGACACGGAAAAAAGCGATGGCTTTCCTCCGTGCGTTTTTCCCGTCGGGCCGTCATATCAAGGGTTTGGCGCGGCAGACCCCGTCAGGCCATCCGAATCAGTCGCCCGCCCCCGGCGCCTCCGAGAAATACTTGTCCAGCTTGTCCGGCTGACCGTCCATCTCGCTCGCGGTGGGCAGCGGGTCCTTCTTGCGGGTGATCACCGGCCAGAGTTCCGAATACTTGCGGTTGAATTCGACCCAGGTCTCCATCGCGGGTTCGGTATCCGGGCGGATCGCGTCGGCGGGGCATTCAGGCTCGCAGACGCCGCAATCGATACATTCGTCGGGATGGATGACCAGCGTGTTCTCACCCTCGTAGAAGCAGTCCACGGGGCACACCTCGACGCAATCGGTGTATTTGCACATGATGCAGTTGTCAGTCACGACATAGGTCATCTGGGCGCTCTTGTCTGGGCTTGTCGACCTGTCACCTAGACAGTTCGGCCGGATCAATCAACCCGTCGCGATCTTCGTGATACAACAGCTGCGCCTCGGGGGCCGGGCCGCGGCGGTCCGCGAACCCCTGCACATGCAGCACCCGGACCTGACGGTTGGCCGAGACGGTCAGCACGTCGCCAACCCTGACAGCCCGCCCCGGCTTGCGGCAGGGCTGCCCGTTCACGCGGATGCCGCCCGCCTCGACGCGGGCGGCAGCCAGGCCGCGGGTCTTGAAGATCCGCGCGTAAAACAGCCACTTGTCCAGCCGCAGCCCTTCGGCAGCGTCGGTCAACTCAGCTCTTGTCCTTCAGCTGCGCCAGGATCGCGAAGGGGCTGTCGGGATCGGCCTTCTTCTCGGGGCGCGACGAGAACGTCTTGGGACCCTGATGGGCGGGCTTGCCGCCGGGCTTCTTGGGCCCGCCGAACTTGCCGCCGGGCTTGCCCTGACGGTCGCGACGCTCTCCCTGCGGCGCATCGCCACGCGGGTGGTCGCCGGCGGGTGCGGCGCCATCACGGGCCTGACCGTCACGGGCCTGACCCTCACGCGGGGCACCATCGCGGCGCGGGCCGCGGCGCTCACCCTGAGGACGGTCGCCTTGCGGACGCTCGCCCTGGGAGCGACGGTTGCCGCGCGGCTTGGGCGCCCATTTGAAGGTGTAATAGACCTCGACCTCGGGGGCTGCGACCTCCTCGGGCTGCGCGGCCTCGTCGGGCTGCGCGACGGCCTCAGGCTCGGCCACCGGCTCTGCCGCACGCTTTTCGGCCTGCTCGGCCTCCCATTTCGCGCGGGTCTCGGCGGCCAGCACCGATTCCTCTTCGGTCAGGGGCGCGTCCGAGGGCTCGCCCTCGGGGGCCGGGACCACCGCGACCGGCTCGGAGGTCTTGACCTTGGGACGCTCGGCCCGCTCGGCCGAATAGCCCAGGCCCTGCATCAGCCCCGAGAACTGCTCCAGCGTCATGCCGGTGATCGACAGCATGTCGGGATTGGCCTCAAAGCCGCCGCGCGTGTCCTGCGCGCGCAGCAGATCGGCCAGCCGCTCCAGCATGTCGATGCGGATCGCGCGGTCTCCGGCCGGGCGATAGCCCGACAGCGCATAGACCTGATCGGGCACGACCGGCAGATGCGGGATGGTGACCAGACCCGGCGGCGGGCTTTCGGGGAATTCCGACAGACCCTCGTGCAGCGACCACAGCACCAGACGCAGGCGCGTCGGCGCGGGTTTCAGCAGCGCGGGCAGGAAGATGGTGAACTGACCAAAGCGGACGCCATGCTTGCGCAGTGCGCCACGTGCCTCCTGGTCCAGCTCCTTGACCTCGGAGGCGATGCCGTCACGCGACAGGATGCCAAGCGACTCGACCATGCGGAACGCGAAACCGCGCGCCAGACCGGTCAGCGCCTCGTCCTTCTGCAGGGTCAGCAGCGGCTCATACAGGGCGGCAATCTTGCGGTCGATGAAATGCTGGGCGCGACGGCGGACCTTGTCGGCGATCTCGGGGCCGGCCTCCTCGTCGACGAACACCTCGACGCCGGGATGCAGCGCGTCAGGCCCCTTGACCAGCTTGCCCACGGCCTGGTTGCCCCACATCAGGCCGCCCTGCTCGGTATAGTCCATCTCGGTGTCAGGCGCGTTGTAGAAGCGGTCGGCGCGCAGATGGAATTCGGGTTTCAGCGCGTCATAGCTGGCGCGCGACAGCATCCGCGCCTCGTCCGCCGATGCGGTCTGGTCGGGGCGAAAGCGGAAGCCCTCCAGACGGCCGGCGAATTCGCCCTCGACCGTCACTTCGCCCTTGTCGTTCACTTCGGCCACGAGGCTCTCCTTCTGCTTGAGCCGGCGCAGCAGCACGGATGTGCGCCGGTCCACAAATCGTTGGGTCAGGGCCGCGTGCAGCGCGTCCGACAGGCGGTCTTCTACAGCGCGCGTCTCTCCGCGCCAATGCTTTTCGTCCGCCACCCAGCCCGTTCTTTGCGCGACATAGGTCCAGGTGCGGATATAGGCCAGCCGCTTGGAGATCGCGTCGATATCCCCCGCCGTCCGGTCGATGCGTTCGATGGCGCGCGCCAGCCAGTCCGCCGGGATATGCCCATCCTGCAGAAAGCCAAAGATCCGCGCCAGCAGCGTCGCATGCTCCATTGCGGAAATGCCCCGGAAATCAGGCACCCGGCACACGTCCCACAAGAGGCGAACATCCTTGCCGCCCTGCACGCGGTCCTTGATCTCGGGCATCTCACGCAGGATTTTCAGCGTCGCCACGTCATCCGCCTCGCGCCCCCGGATCAGCAATTCGTGGCCAGGGGCTGCCTCCAGGCTTTCGACCAAGCGGTCCATGCTGCCGAATTCCAGACGACCGTTGCGCCAGATCAACCGGCTGATCGGCTGAAAGCGGTGGTTTTCCAGCGCGTCGATCAGACCGGGGTCCAGCGGCTCGGCCTCTCCGGTGACGCCGAAGGTGCCGGATTCGGTGTGCCGCCCGGCCCGGCCTGCGATCTGGCCCATCTCATGCGGGAACAGCGAGCGGACGCGCTTGCCGTCGAACTTGTGCGTGGCGCTGAAGGCCACGTGCTTGATGTCCAGGTTCAGGCCCATGCCGATGGCGTCAGTGGCGACCAGGTAGTCGACCTCGCCGTTCTGATACATCTCGACCTGGGCGTTGCGGGTGCGGGGCGACAGGGCGCCCATCACGACCGCGCAGCCGCCCTTCTGCCGCCGGATCAGCTCGGCCATGGCATAGACGTCGTCGACGCTGAAGCCGACGATGGCGCTGCGCGCGGGCATGCGCGACAGCTTTTTCGACCCCGCCCAGGTCAGGGTCGAGAACCGCTCGCGCCGCTCGAACTGGGTTTCGGGGACCAGGGCCGCGATGGCCGGGCGCATGGTGCCGCTGCCCAGGAACAGCGTCTCCAGCGTGCCGCGCATATGCAGCAGGCGGTCGGTGAAGACATGGCCCCGCTGCGGATCGGCGCACAGCTGGATCTCGTCGATGGCCACGAAATCGGTGGCGATGTCGGGCATCGCCTCGGTGGTGGCGACCCAGTACTGGACGCGGTCGGGGATGATCCGCTCCTCTCCGGTGACCAGCGCCACGACGGAGGGGCCGCGCGCCGCGACGATCCGGTCATAGACCTCGCGCGCCAGCAGGCGCAGCGGCAGGCCGATGACACCCGATCGGTGGTTCAGCATCCGCTGGATGGCAGTGTGGGTCTTGCCGGTATTGGTCGGCCCCAGAATGGCGGTGATCCGCCCGCGCGTGCTCATGGTCATGCCCTAGATATCGGTGCCGGTGCGCCTGCGTTCCAGACGGGCCTGACCGTCGATCGCCTCTTGCTGGTGGGGGTGGATGGCCAGGCTGGCGCGATAGGCGGCCAGGGCGCGGTCATCCTCGCCCATCTCCTCCAGCATCGCGCCCAGTTGCGTCAGCGCCGCGAAATGGCGCGGCTCCAGCGACAGCGCGCGGCGGATATCCTCCAGCGCGGGGCCGAACTGTCCGTCCATCGCATAGGCCGCGGCCCGCGCCTGAAAGCCTGCCGCGAAATCGGGCGCATGGTCGGTCAGCGCGGTCAGATGGCCGATGGCGCCCGCCAGGTCGCCCTGGTCCAGCGCGGTTTCTCCGCGACGCAGCAGCAGGTCCATCGCCGGGGACCCCGACCGCGACCATTCGCGCAGGATGTCGCTTTCGGCGATGCGCCAGCCCTCGCCCTCGGGGTTGGCCAGGCGGGCGAAGGCGTCGTCCAGCCCCTGCCCTGCCGCGTAGCCCGGCATGACGCTTGCCAAAACGAGGAAAATCGTCAGAAGGTTGTGACGCAATGCCGTGACGGCAGAGTGGAAAATCAGGCGGATCGCGTTCATAGGGATGGTGTAACCCGGCCCGCCGGTCGGGCGCCAGACAAAGCGCATCAGGAGACGTGAAATGAGCGAAGTCGTGACCAAGGCCGTCGAGAAGCTGAGCGAGAAGATCGACAGCTTCGACAGCACCGCCAAGTTCGTGATCAAGGACGAAGGCGCGATCATGATCGACGAATCCGGCGTGCGCGCCGGCGACGACGAGGCCGAAGTGACCCTGACCGCCAGCCGCGAGACCTTCGAGGGCATCATGAACGGCGACGTGAACCCGGCCACCGCCTTCATGATGGGCAAGCTGAAGATCGACGGCAACATGGGCGTGGCCATGCAGCTGGGTCAGAAACTGTCCTGAGCCGCATGCAGGAGGCCCCGTTCCATCAGCTGCCCGACGACCGGTCGCAGCCCGCCCGCGCCTTTTGGGCGCGGGCGGATGACGGGGTCCGCCTGCGCGTCGCGCATTGGTCGGCCGAGGGCGGGCGCGGCAGCGTGCTGCTGTTCCCCGGCCGCACCGAATACATCGAGAAATACGCCCCCGTCGCCCATCGCCTGATGGCCGAGGGTTATGACGTGCTGTGCATCGACTGGCGCGGCCAAGGCATGTCGGACCGGCTGCAGCCGAATCCGCGCCCCGGCCATATCCGCGATTTTGCCGATTATCAGCGCGACGTGGTCGAGATGCTGGTCGCGGCACGCGACCTGGACCTGCCCCGCCCCTGGCACCTGCTGGCTCATTCGATGGGCGGCTGCATCGGGCTGGCCGCGCTGGAAGGCGGCCTGCCGGTCCAGAGCGCGGTGTTCTCGGCGCCGATGTGGGGCATCAACCTGCGCCGGGTGCAGCAGGGGCTGGCCATTGGCATCGCCTATCTGGCCGGGCGCGTGGGGCGCGGCGGGTTCACCGCCCCCGGCAGCGGAGGCGCGGCCACGACCTATCCGCTGGACGAGAGCTTCAACGCCAACCTGCTGACGCGCAACGGTGACGAATGGGCGCGCCTGGTGCGCGAGGCCGTGGCCTGGCCCGACCTGACCATCGGCGGCGCGACCTTCGACTGGGTCAGCCGCGCGCTGAACGAATGCGCGCGGCTGTCGCGCATCGCCTCGCCTGAGGTGCCGATGCTGGTGTCGCTCGGGTCCGAGGAAAGGGTCGTCTCGCCGCAGGCCATCCGCGACCGCGCTGCGCGCTGGCCGCAATCGGAACTGCTGGAGATCCCCGGCGCCCGCCACGAGATCCTGATGGAGACCGACCCCCTGAGGGAGCGGTTCTACGAGGCGATGCTGGCGCGTTTCGACGCCAGCTGACCGTCACGCGGCGTCGGTCTTGCGATCCGAGGGGGTCGCAATGCTGGGCATGCGCAGGCGGATCCGCTTGAGCCGGCGCGGATCGGCATCGACCACCTCGAACTCGGCACCCGACGGATGGGCGATGACCTCGCCGCGCAGCGGCACGCGCCCCGCCAGCATGAAGATCAGGCCGCCAAGCGTGTCGACATCCTCGTCATCCTCGCCCGCCAGACGCAGGCCGGTCTCGGCCTCGACGGCATCGACGGGGGCGCGGGCCTGGACCAGCCACTGGCCGGTCTTTTCATGGACCCACAGGCCGCCCTCATCCTCGTCATGCTCGTCCTCGATCTCGCCGATGACCTGCTCGATCAGATCCTCGATGGTGACAAGCCCGTCGACGCCGCCATATTCGTCGATGACCAGCGCCATGTGGATGCGCTTGGTCTGCATCTGCTGCAGCAGCACCCCGATGGGCATGGAGGGCGGCACATAGAGCAACGGACGCAGCATCGGGCGCAGCGTGAACTTGCCGCCCGCGCCGAACCCGTGCTTCAGCGCCAGATCCTTGAGGTGGATCAGCCCAAGCGGGCTGTCCAGCGTGCCGCGAAACACCGGCATGCGCGAGAATCCGTGTTCGCGGAACATCTCGACCAAATCCTCCAGCGACAGGTTCACCGGCGCGGCCACGATCTCGACCTTGGGGATGGCCACGTCATCGACGCGCATCCGGCGCAGGTTGCCCAGGCCGGGGGTGCCGACGACATGGCGGTCCTGACCGTCCTCATCCGAACCGGCCTCCGACCCCGTCAGGGCCGACAGCACGCGACCGAAGAAGCCCTTTCCGTTTCCAGCCTCGCGGCCCTCTCCTCCACCACCGTCCACGGCGATCGCCGGGGTCTCCTCGACGTGAGGGTCAGGGGCCGTGGCGGATAATCGGCTGTCGGAATTCATCGGTCTTTCTCCTGGTAGGGGTCGGGAATGCCAAGGGCGGACAGGACGGTGCGTTCGACCGCCTCCATCCGCTCGGCATCGGGATCGGTCTGGTGGTCATAGCCCAGCAGATGCAGCGTGGCATGGACCAGCAGGTGCTGGACGTGGTGATCCATCGGCTTGCCTTGGGCGCGGGCCTCGGCCAGACAGGTGTCATAGGCGATGGCAATGTCGCCCAGTTCCTCCTCGTCGGGCAGCTCGGGCATGGCGCCGGGGGCGTGGGGCAGATGCTCGACCGAGGGCCAGGACAGCACGTTGGTCGCGCGCGGCTTGCCGCGGAAATCGGCGTTCAGCGCGGCGATGCGGGCATCGTCGCAGCCCATGATGACGACCTCTCCGGTCAGGTCGTGATGGTCCAGCGCGGCCTGGACGGCGCGGGCCGCCAGGTCCTCAAGACCGGCGGCCTGCCATCGGTCATCCTCGATGACGCAATCGACGGTGATCTCGTCAGGCATCGTTTCTGAACGCGCGGCGCGGGACATACTGGCCGCGCGGCTCCTCTGTTTCGCCGCGGGCAAGGGCGGCATTGTCCTCGATCTCATACGCCTTGATGATGCGCGCGACAAGCGGGTGGCGCACGACGTCATCGGCGGTGAAATAGCTGAAGCTGATGCCCTTGACGTCCTTGAGGATCTTTTCGGCGTCCATCAGCCCCGACATCATCCCGCGCGGCAGGTCGATCTGGGTGCGATCGCCCGTGATGACCATGCGCGAGCCTTCGCCAAGTCGGGTCAGGAACATCTTCATCTGCATGCTGGTGGCGTTCTGCGCCTCGTCCAGCACCACGAAGGCGCGCGACAGGGTGCGCCCGCGCATGAAGGCCAGCGGCGCGATCTCGATGCGCTTTTCCTCCATCAGCTTCTGCATCTGCTTGCCGGGCAGGAAATCGTTCAGCGCGTCATACAGCGGCTGCATGTAAGGATCGACCTTCTCCTTCATGTCGCCGGGCAGAAAGCCCAACCGTTCGCCCGCCTCGACCGCGGGGCGCGACAGGATGATCTTGTCGACATGCCCGCCGATCAGCATGGTCACGCCCACGGCCACCGCCAGATAGGTCTTGCCCGTGCCCGCAGGCCCGATGCCGAATGCCAGCTCGTTCTGGAACAGCGACCGGACATAGGCCTTTTGCGCATCCGTGCGCGGCTCGACCGATTTCTTGCGGGTGCGCAGCTCGTAATTGCCCTGGGCGAACATCTCCAGCTGTTCGGCGGGGGTGACGTCGGCTGCGGGCTCAACGCCCATGCGCAACGCGGCCTCGACCTCATCGGGGCCGACGGGGCGGTGCTGTTCCAGCCGCGCATAGAGGCCCTGCAGCAGGGTCGCGGCCTCGGCCTGGGCCTCAGGGCCGCCGACCACGGCGATCTGGTTGCCGCGGCGCAGGATATGAACGCCAAGCGCCTCCTCGATCCGGGCCAGATGGCGGTCGTTGGGACCGCACAGGTCGATCAGCAACCGGTTGTCGGGAAATTCCAGCAGGGTTTCGGCCGAAGGTGCGGTGACGGGTGGCGTCGGGGTCAGGCCCAAATGTCTCTCCTGGTCAGAGGGGTATGATCATGGTGGCAAGCGCGTCGGATTCGCACAAGTTGATGTTGGTCAGCTTTCGGGCGGACCTGCCCCTGTTTGTGGCAGAACGGCGGCACCGGCGCAAAGGTTGCATCACGACGCGGCATCCGGCCCCCCATGCAGGGGCACCCTGCCCAGAAAAGCGGCCAGCGCGGGCGCGCGATCCATGTCGCGGACCGGCCCGTCATGCGCGATCCGCCCCTGCGCCAGCAGCGCCACGCGGTCGCCGATGATGCGGCAACTGTCCATGTCATGGGTGATGGTGATGGCGGTGGCCCCGGTCTCGGTCACGATGCCGCGGATCAGCGCGTCGATGGCCCGCGCGCGGATCGGGTCCAGCCCGGTGGTGGGCTCGTCGAAGAAAATCACCGCCGGATCATCGGCGATGGCGCGGGCCAGGCCCACGCGCTTCGCCATGCCGCCGGACAACTCTGCCGGCATCAGGTCGGCCACCTCCGGCCCCAGCCCCACGCGCGCCAGCTTGTCCAGCGCGATGGCGCGGGCGCGGCGGTCGTCCATGCGCTGGCGCAGCCGGAACGCCACGTTCTGCCAGACCGTCAGGCTGTCGAACAGTGCGGCGCCCTGAAACAGCATCCCGAACTGCGCCATGAACCGCCGCCGGTCCAGCGGTGCGCCCTGCCACAGCACCTGGCCCGCATCGGGCGCCGCTAGCCCCAGGATGCAGCGCAGCAGCACCGATTTGCCTGTGCCGGACTGGCCGATGACGCACAGGCTCTCTCCCTGCGCGACGCTGAGGTCGATCCCGTCCAAAACGGGCTTGTCGCCAAAGGACTTGGTCAGGCCGCGCAGCGTGATCATTCGAAAAACAGCCCCGTCAGAACGAAATTGGCCGCCAGGATCCCCACGGCGGCGGCGACGACCGCATTGGTCACCGCGCGGCCCACGCCCGCGGCGCCGCGTCCCGCGCGCATCCCGAACCAGCAGCCCGACAGCGTAACCACCAGCCCAAAGACCGCGCCCTTGATCAGCCCCGAGGTGACGTCCCAGGCCTCCAGATAGGCCCAGCTGTTGGCGATATAGCTGGCCGAATTGAAGCCGAGAGAGGTCGTTCCCACCAGCCAGCCGCCCATGATGCCGATGATGTCGCCCACCGCGACCAGCACCGGCACGCACAGCATCCCCGCCCACAGGCGCGGCGTGACCAGCCAGCGCATTGGATCGGCCGACAGCGTGACCAGCGCGTCGATCTGTTCGGTGACGCGCATGGTGCCGATCTCGGCCGCGATGGCGCTGGCGACGCGCGCCGCAACCATCAGCCCGCCCAGGACCGGGCCCAGCTCGCGCACCATGCCGATGGCCACGATGGCGGGCACCACGTCGCTGGCCTGGAACCGCGCGCCGCCCGAATGGATCTGCAGCGCCAGCGCCGCGCCGGTGAACAGCGCCGTCAGCCCCACGACCGGCAGCGACAGCCAGCCGATCTGGACCAGCTGGCGCGCGATGGCCGCCCCGCTTCCCGGCCCCAGCCCCGCCAGACCGCGCAGCGCGAACAGCGCCACCGCCCCGATGGCGCGGGTCGCAGCAAGGGCGGGCCGTCCGATCGCGCGGATGGGGGTCACAGATAGGTCCGGTCGTAGCGCAGCCCCAAAGAGGTCAGCACCTCATATCCGATGGTTCCGGCGATATCGGCCAGCCGGTCGATGGGCTGATGCGGCCCGATCAGCGTCAGCCGGTCGGGAACCGTCGCCAGCGCGGTCACGTCCACGGTGATCAGATCCATCGACACGCGCCCGACGATGGGACAGGCCATATCGCCCGCGAACAGATGTGCGCCCTTGCCCGACAGCGACCGCAGGATGCCGTCGGCATAGCCCGCATCGACCGTGGCGATGCGGCAGTCGCGCGGCGCGTGCCAGCTGGCGCCATAGCCGACCATCTCTCCGGCGCGGACGTCGCGGGTCTGGATCACGCGCAGGGACAGCGTGACCACCCCCCGCGCATCGGCAAAGGGCTGCCCGCCATAGAGGCCCACGCCCGGGCGCACGATGTCGAAATGATAATCCGGCCCCAGCAGAGTGCCCCCCGTCGCCGCCAGCGATCGCAGCACGCCGCAGCCATCGGTCATCGCGCGAAAGGCCGCCAGCTGCGCGGCATTGGCGGGGTGGTCGGGTTCATCGGCGCAGGCCAGGTGCGACATGATGAAGGCGGGACCGGCGGCCAGCGCCTCGGTGCGGATGGCGGCCCATTCGGCGGCCTCCATCCCAAGGCGGTTCATGCCGCTGTCCAGCTGGATTGCAAAGGGTTGGCCGGGCCGCATGGCGCGGTCGCGAAAGAACTGCTCGGGGCTGTTCAGGACCGGGGTCAGGCCGGTCAGGTCAGCACCCGCCATATGCCCCGACAGCACGTTGATGCGCGCGTCAGGCGGCAGCAGCGGGCGGATGGCCCGCCCCTCCTGCACCAGGGCCACGAAGAAGTCGCGCACGCCCGCGCGGTACAGCGCCGGGGCGACTGTGGCGGCGCCCAGGCCATAGGCGTCCGCCTTGACCACGGCTGCCGCGCGGGCGGTCGGGGCTTGGGCGGCCAGCGCCGCGTGATTGGCCAGGATGGCCGCGATGTCGATCTGCAATCCCATCCGGGTGGCTTGCCCCTGCTTTGGCCCGCCGTCAAGGGGCGGCTGCAGGACGGAATTTGCAAGGTTGCAGTTCGCAACGCGCGACGCCCGCATTCTTTGCAAATTTACCCGAAACTGCTTTGCGGCGCGGGCGGCTCAGTCTACCGTCCGGGAAAGCGACAGGGAGGCCCGCCATGAAGGATATTCTGCAACAGCTGGAGGAACGGCGACAGCAGGCCCGGCTTGGCGGGGGGCAGCGGCGCATCGACGCGCAGCACGCCCGCGGCAAGCTGACCGCCCGCGAGCGGGTCGAACTGCTGCTGGATGAGGACAGCTTCGAGGAATTCGACATGTTCGTCGCCCATCGCAGCACCGATTTCGGCATGCAGGACGACCGCCCCTACGGCGATGGTGTCGTGACGGGCTGGGGCACGATCAACGGGCGCATGGTCTATGTGTTCAGCCAGGACTTTACCGTCTTTGGCGGGTCGCTGTCCGAAACCCACGCCCAGAAGATCTGCAAGATCATGGACATGGCCATGCAGAACGGTGCCCCCGTGATCGGGCTGAACGATTCGGGCGGCGCGCGCATCCAGGAGGGCGTGGCCAGCCTTGCGGGCTATGCCGACGTGTTCCAGCGCAACATCATGGCATCCGGCGTGGTCCCGCAGATCAGCGTAATCATGGGCCCCTGCGCGGGCGGCGCGGTCTATTCGCCGGCGATGACCGATTTCATCTTCATGGTGCGCGACACCTCCTACATGTTCGTGACCGGTCCCGACGTGGTCAAGACGGTCACGAACGAGGTCGTGACTGCCGAACAGCTGGGCGGTGCGTCCACGCATACCAGGAAATCGTCGGTGGCCGACGGCGCGTTCCAGGATGATGTCGAGGCGCTGTCGGAAATTCGCCGCCTGTTCGATTTCCTGCCGCTGAACAATCGCGAAAAGGCGCCGACGCGGCCCTTCTTCGACGATCCGGCGCGGATCGAGCCCAGCCTGGACACGCTGATCCCCGACAACCCGAACCAGCCCTATGACATGAAGGAGCTGATCCAGAAGGTCGCGGATGAGGGTGATTTCTACGAGATCCAGAAGGATTTCGCGGGCAACATCATCGTGGGCTTCATCCGGATCGAGGGGCAGACAGTCGGCGTCGTGGCCAACCAGCCGATGGTGCTGGCGGGGTGCCTGGACATCGACAGCTCGCGCAAGGCGGCGCGCTTTGTGCGCTTCTGCGACGCGTTCGAGATCCCGATCCTGACCCTGGTGGACGTGCCGGGTTTCCTGCCCGGCACCGGCCAGGAATATGGCGGCGTCATCAAGCATGGCGCGAAGCTGCTGTTCGCCTATGGCGAGGCGACCGTGCCCAAGGTCACGGTCATCACCCGCAAGGCCTATGGCGGGGCCTATGACGTGATGGCATCCAAGCATCTGCGCGGCGATTTCAACTATGCCTGGCCCACCGCCGAAATCGCGGTGATGGGCGCCAAGGGCGCGGTCGAGATCCTGTATCGCAACGAATTGGGCGATGCGGACAAGATCGCGGCGCGCACCAAGGACTATGAGGACCGCTTTGCCAACCCCTTCGTGGCCGCCGAAAAGGGCTTCATCGACGAGGTGATCCAGCCGCGCAGCACGCGCCGCCGGGTGGCGCGTGCTTTTGCGTCGCTGCGCGGCAAGCGCCTGACGAACCCGTGGAAAAAACACGACAACATTCCGCTGTGACGGACAGGGACGGGCGCAGGGTGCACAAGATCGTGAATGATGCAGCAGGGCCACAGGGGGGCGGCGCTTTGGCGTCCGCGACCGCGCGTCCCTGTCTGATCGGGCGGCCTGCGGCTATCATCGCGCGCAGGCCGGCCACCCAACAAGCCGACCACACCCCGAGCAGCCGGGCCCATTGCCGCCCGCCCTACAGGAGACTGTCCTCATGTCGAAAAAGATCATCCTCGGCCTCGTCCTGGTTTCGGCTTTCGCCGCCTGCCAGCGCCAGCAGCCCAACGACGTGTTCGTGCCGACCGCGCCCGCCGGCGCCATGGCCAACCCCGTCACGACCGAACCGGTCTATCGCGGCAAGTTCTGATCCACATCTTGTGATCATCGCGCGCGGGCGGGCCGCCCGCCCGCGCGCAGCGGTCCGTCCCGCGCGCCCCAGCACAGGGGCTACGCCATGCTGAAGCATCGCGGCTTTCCCGGGCGCCTGCCCGGCACCGATTTCCAATTCGTGATCCGTCGCGAGAATCGCAAGAAGGGCGCCACGCCCATCACGCGACGCGAACGGTTCAAGGACCGCCGGCCCGCCGACAAGCGCGCCGATGCGGGTTTCCTGTCCGCGCTGATCGCGAATTTCGGCGACGAACCCTTTCCGCGCGGCAACCTTGACGCTGGACGCCTGTCCTGGCTGATCGGCCGCGAGGTCGTGGCGGTGGGCGAATTCGATCCCGCCGATTACGACCAGCTGCTGCGCGTCGACATGACCGCAGCCGAGGCTGCCTTCCCCGAACTGTTCGCGACCGATGCCGCCCCGGCCTTTGACTGGGACGACACGGATGCGTGGGACGATGACGAGGCGGACGACGACTGATGGGCGATTTGGCGCTGAACCCCTTGATGTCACACGCATGTCAGTTTGACGCGGGGTGCAGCCATGCGATAACCCGTCACCACCTCCAACCGGCCCGCAGCGGGCCCATCAATACAGGCTTCATATCATGCAGAACCTCTTCACCCTCCGCGTCGCCGGTCTGGCATTCGTCGCAGCCGGTCTGGCCGCCTGCGCACCCGGCTATCAGGGCGGCGGCATCTCGCCGGACGCACAGCGTGCTGCAGGCGGCGCCGTCGCCGGTGCGGTCGTTGCCCGCGCCCTCAATGAAGACATCGCGACCGGTGCAGCCATCGGTGCCGTCGGCGGCGCGCTGTGCGACGACGCGGGCGTCTGCCAGCGCCGCTACTGATCGCGGCTGCGGCCGTCGTGAAACGATCCGGCGGGATGCGCGTTGCGCTCCTGCCACCATAACCAGGGAACTCTCATCATGCCGAAATTCTTTGCCGTCGCAGCCCTTGTCGGCGCAACCGCCGTTGCAGGCTGCACCCAGGGCATCAACCCCACCGACACCGACCGCGCGCTCATCGGCGCTGGCGTCGGCGCGACCGCAGCCTCGGTCAGCGGCGGCAACGTCATCCGCGGCGCGGCCATCGGCGGTGCTGCTGGCGCGCTGTGCAACGACTTCCAGCTGTGCCAGTAACAGCCTGATCGGCGCGCCCGTCGCGCCATCTCTCTGCCAGGCCGTCCCGAGCGTCATGCTCCGGGCGGCCTTTTCACACGCCGTTCTGGGGGGGAGCCCATGTTCAAGAAGATCCTGATCGCCAACCGGGGCGAGATCGCCTGCCGTGTCATCAAGACCGCGCGCCGCATGGGCATCGCGACGGTCGCTGTCTACTCCGATGCCGATCGCAACGCGCTGCACGTCAAGATGGCGGATGAGGCGGTCCATATCGGCCCCTCTCCGGCCAACCAGTCCTATATCGTGATCGACCGCATCATGGACGCCGTCCGCCAGACCGGCGCCGAGGCCGTCCATCCCGGCTATGGCTTCCTGTCCGAGAACCGGCTGTTCGCGCAGGCGCTGGAGGCCGAGGGCGTCGTCTTCATCGGGCCCCCCTCGGGCGCGATCGAGGCGATGGGCGACAAGATCACCTCCAAGAAGCTGGCGCAGGAGGCAGGCGTCAGCACCGTGCCCGGCCATATGGGGCTGATCGCGGATGCGAACGAGGCCGCCGCGATCAGCGCGCAGATCGGCTATCCGGTGATGATCAAGGCCAGCGCGGGCGGCGGCGGCAAGGGCATGCGGATCGCCTGGAATGACGACGAGGCGCGCGAGGGGTTCGAATCGTCGAAATCCGAGGCCGCCAACAGCTTTGGCGACGACCGGATCTTCATCGAGAAATTCGTGACCCAGCCCCGCCATATCGAGATCCAGGTGCTGGCCGACCAGCACGGCGGCGCGGTCTATCTGCACGAGCGCGAATGCTCGATCCAGCGCCGCAACCAGAAGGTCATCGAGGAGGCGCCCTCGCCCTTCCTGGACGAGGCCACGCGCGCCGCGATGGGCAGCCAGGCCGTGGCCTTGGCCAAGGCGGTGGGCTATACCAGCGCGGGTACGGTCGAATTCATCGTGGACGGGGCGCGCAACTTCTATTTCCTTGAGATGAACACCCGCCTGCAGGTCGAGCATCCGGTGACCGAGCTGATCACCGGCGTCGATCTGGTCGAACAGATGATCCGCGTCGCCGCCGGAGAGCCGCTGCCCTTTGCGCAGGAGGATCTCAAGATCACCGGTTGGGCGATGGAAAGCCGGCTGTACGCCGAGGACCCCTATCGCGGCTTTCTGCCGTCGATCGGGCGGCTGACGCGCTATCGTCCCCCGGTCGAGGTGGCGGCGGGGCCGATGCTGACGGGGGGCAAATGGCTGGCCCATGGCGCGCCCACCGGGGCGGCGGCGGTCCGCAACGATACCGGCGTCTATGAGGGCGGCGAGATCAGCATGTTCTATGACCCCATGATCGCCAAACTGTGCACCTGGGCGCCGACGCGCGCTGAGGCGATCGAGGCGATGCGCACCGCGCTGGACGGGTTCGAGGTCGAGGGGATCGGCCACAACCTGCCCTTCCTGTCGGCGGTGATGGACCATCCGAAATTCGTGTCGGGCGACATCACCACCGCCTTCATCGCCGAGGAATATCCCGACGGGTTCCAGGGTGCGACCCTGCCCGAGGATGACCTGCTGCGCCTGGCCGCCGCCGCCGCCGCCATGCACCGCGTGGCCGAGATCCGCCGCGCCCGGATCAGCGGTCGCCTGGACAATCACGAACGCCATGTCGGCGAGACCTGGGTGGTCTTTGCCGGCGGCCATGACTGGCCCGTGCAGATCAGCGCCGATCGCGACGGCGCCGATGTCGCCATCGCCGGCCGCACCCTGCGGGTCGAGGGCGACTGGCGCCCCGGACAGTCGCTGGCCCGGCTGGACGTCGACGGCCGCCCGCTGGTCCTCAAGGTCGACAAGATCCCGGCGGGCCTGCGGCTGCGGATGCGCGGCGCCGACCTGAAGGTGCATGTGCGCCGCCCCCGCGCCGCAGAGCTGGCGCGGCTGATGCCCGAAAAGCTGCCGCCCGACACGTCGAAATTCCTGCTGTGTCCGATGCCCGGCCTGATCGTCAAGGTCAACGTGGCGGCGGGCGACGAGGTGCAGGAGGGTCAGGCCCTGGCCACGGTCGAGGCCATGAAGATGGAGAACATCCTGCGCGCCGAACGTCGCGGCGTGGTCAAATCCGTCAATGCGGCGGCGGGCGAAAGCCTCAAGGTCGATGACGTGATCATGGAGTTCGAATGATCCGCACCCTGCCCGCCTGGCTGCTGGCCACCCTGATCGCCCTGACCGGGGCGGCGGGCGTGCTGGCGGTGGCGGGCGGGACGACCGTTCCCCTGGGCGGGACGGATCTGCCGCTGGCCTATGTCCTGCCGCCGCTGGTGGGGCTGGCGCTGTTCCAGCTGGTGTTCGGCACGCTGGCCGGGCGCTGGCGGGGCCTGCGATACTGGCTGATCGCGCTGCCGCTGTCGGCGGTGATCTGGGGCGGGGCGCTGGTGCTGATGCTGGACGGTCGCCTGACGGTGGATCAGGCGCTGGCCGCGGCGGTGGCGGGGCATCTGGCGGCGGGGCTGGCGGCGCTGACCGCCGGGTCGCGGCGATGACCGGGGCTCAGCGTGCCTCGCGGCGGCGCATCGGCATGCTGTCGATCAGCGCGATGATCCGGTCGGCGGTGACGGGGTCGGACTGGTCCAGCTTGACCCCGCCATCCTTGCCGATCAGCAGCACCCGGAACCCCGCGCCCGCGTCCAGCGCGTCGGCCCCCGGACCGTCGGTCAGCAGCACCACATCGCGGTCGGCCAGGGCCGCGGCCTGCGCCTGCAGCGCGGCGATCTGGTCCCGGACCTGCGCCTGCGGGCCCAGCACCAGAACCGGGCGCGCCTGCCAGCGAAGCGCGCGCAGCGTGTCGCCCTCCGCCGGTGTCACGGTCAGCGCGGTCGCGCCACGCGCGGCATCGGCGGGGGCCATCACGGGCCACAGGGCCATCACGGCAGTCAGGCACAGGCGGGTCATCGGCGATCTCCTTGTCATGACAGGACGCGCGGGGCGCACGGCAGGTTCCCATGGCCCCGCTTGACGCCCATCTCAGCCCGCAATTGCAGCAGGCGGTCGTCACCGGCCTGTTCGTCGCTATCGGCTGGATCGTGGTCGCGGCCCAGACCCGCCGCCGCGACGCCGCCCTGCGCCGCGCGCGCGAGACGGACCTGCAACGCGCCCTGCTGGCCGAGATCCGTGCCCATGTCTTTGCGCTGGAACAGCAGACCCCGACACCAGAGGACGCGGCCCTGCTGATCGCGCGCATGGCCACGGGCGATTTCGTCCCCACCCTGCCCCAGCATGCGAATGACCGCATCTTTGGCGCGGTGATCGCCGATATCCATATCCTGCCCGCGCCGATCATCGACCCGATCGTGCTGTATTACCGGCTGCTGTCGATCATGGGTGCGCTGGCCACGGACCTGCGCCGCATCGCGCGCAACGATCCGCCGCGCGCCGCGCAGATGATGGCCGATTACCTGTCGCTGATGGAGGAGACCCGCGATACCGGCATCCAGGCCATTCGCGTGCTGACCGAAAGCCTGCAGGGCGGCGCCGAGGCTGTGAACCGGATGCTGGATGCGGATGAGACGGCGTCAGCGGCGCAGATGGCGCAGCGCCTGCCTGCGGAACTGGCGCAGATGCGCGACCGTCTGGCCGCGCGCGATGTCAGTAGCCGATCTTCGGACCGGAGAGACCGGTGATGGGCCGCAATCCGATGGCGCGCACGATCTCGTTGGCGCGGCTGACGGCGGTGGGCTTTGGCTTGGCCTCGGGGCGGGCGGCACCGATATCGGCGCGGCGCGGGGCTGCCGGGGAATGGGATGGCGCTGCGGATGCGGCGCTGCGGTCTGTACGCGATGTGGCCATGATCCTGTCCTCTCAAGCACCGGACACCCTGCCCGATGCTGTCCATGATATAGGGAACGCGCCGCAAATCCACAAGTTTCGCGGGTGCCCGGCCTATCGCAGCAGGCTGCCGCGCCCGACCTCCTGGCGGCGCAGCGGCAGCCGGTCGATGGCGCGCCCGATCTCGCGCACGTCCCAGGGGCTGGGGCGGCGGATCTTGACCTGTCCGTCCTTGTCGATCACCAACAGCGAAAAGCCCTGGGGCCGCAGCTGCTGTCGCCAGAGGCTGTTCGCGGCAGGATCGCTGTCGATCACCACGACCACGTCGCGCCCCGCCAGGGCCGCGGCGCCACTGCGCAGGGATTCGACCTGGCGCAGGAAGGACGGATCGTCGGGCGTGTCGGCAAAGACCACCACCGGCCGCTGCGTCCACAGGAACGCATCCGGCCGCACCTCACTCGCGTCCAGGATCTGCATCGCGGCGCCGGGACGCACCGCGTCAGTCTCTGGTTGGTTGGGCGCGGGTTGCTGGCTCTGGACCGGTGGCAGGCGGGCGGAACTGCCCTGCGACCGGGTGTCGCGCACGTCCTCCGCATCGGGTGCGGGCGCGTCGCGCGCCGGGCCCATGGCGGCAAGCGCCATCACGAAAATCATAAATTTCAACTTCATCGGCACCTCGTCATGCTTTGAATATAGGGCAGGACGGGCCGCAGGAAAGGATGGATCATGACAAAACCCACACTGCAGGAATGGCGCAAGCTGGCCGAGACGGAACTGAAGGGCCGTGACCCCGACAGCCTGACCTGGGACACGCTGGAGGGGATCGCCGTCAAGCCGCTCTATACTGCCGCCGATCTGGAGGGCATGGGGCATCTGGACGGCCTGCCCGGCATCGCGCCCTTTACCCGCGGCCCGCGCGCCACGATGTATGCGGGCCGCCCCTGGACGATCCGGCAATATGCGGGCTTTTCCACGGCCGAGGCGTCGAACGCCTTTTACCGCAAGGCGCTGGATGCGGGACAGCAGGGCGTGTCGGTGGCCTTCGATCTGGCGACCCATCGCGGCTATGACAGCGACCATCCCCGCGTCGAGGGCGATGTCGGCAAGGCCGGCGTGGCCATCGATTCGGTCGAGGACATGAAGATCCTGTTCGACGGCATCCCCCTGGACCGCGTGTCGGTGTCGATGACCATGAACGGCGCGGTCATCCCGATCCTGGCGAATTTCATCGTCACCGGAGAGGAGCAGGGCCATTCGCGCAAGGTGCTGTCGGGGACCATCCAGAACGACATCCTCAAGGAGTTCATGGTCCGCAACACCTATATCTATCCGCCCGAACCCAGCATGCGGATCATCGCGGACATCATCCAGTACACCTCCGATGAGATGCCCAAGTTCAACTCGATCTCGATCTCGGGCTATCACATGCAGGAGGCGGGCGCGAACCTCGTGCAAGAGCTGGCCTACACCCTGGCCGACGGGCGCGAATACGTGCGCGCCGCCATCGCCGCCGGGATGGACGTGGACGCCTTTGCGGGGCGGCTGTCGTTCTTTTTCGCCATCGGCATGAATTTCTTCATGGAGATCGCGAAACTGCGGGCCGCCCGCCTGCTGTGGCACCGGATCATGACCGAATTCGCGCCGAAAAAGGCGGGCAGCCTGATGCTGCGCACGCATTGCCAGACCTCGGGCGTCAGCCTGCAGGAGCAGGACCCCTACAACAACGTCATCCGCACCGCCTATGAGGCGATGTCGGCGGCCCTGGGCGGCACGCAATCGCTGCACACGAACGCGCTGGACGAGGCGATCGCCCTGCCCACGGAATTCAGCGCCCGCATTGCCAGGAACACTCAGCTGATCCTGCAGGAGGAGACGGGCATCACCAACGTGATCGACCCGCTGGCCGGCAGCTATTACATCGAGAGCCTGACGGCGGAGCTGGCCGACAAGGCCTGGGCGCTGATCGAGGAGGTCGAGGAGATGGGCGGCATGACCAAGGCCGTGGCCTCGGGCATGCCCAAGCTGCGCATCGAGGAGACGGCGGCGCGCCGCCAGGCCCTGATCGACCGGGGCGAGGACGTGATCGTCGGCGTGAACAAGTACCGCAAGGCGACCGAGGACCCGATCGACATCCTGGACATCGACAACGTCGCCGTCCGCAAGAGCCAGATCGAGCGGCTGGAGCACATCCTCGGCCAGCGCGACGAGGCGGTCGTGACCGCCACCCTGGCCGAGATCACCCGGCGCGCCCGCGAAGGGGGCAACCTGCTGGAGGCCGCGGTCGAGGCCGCGCGCGCCCGCGCATCGGTCGGAGAGATCAGCACCGCGATGGAGGAGGTGTTCGGCCGCCACCGCGCCGAGGTTCGCACCCTGGCCGGGGTCTATGGCGCGGCCTATGAGGGCGACGAGGGGTTCGCGCAGATCCAGCGCGACGTCGAGGCCTTTGCCGAGGAGGAGGGCCGCCGCCCCCGCATGCTGGTCGTCAAGATGGGTCAGGACGGTCATGACCGCGGCGCCAAGGTGATCGCCACGGCCTTCGCCGATATCGGGTTCGACGTCGATGTGGGCCCGCTGTTCCAGACGCCCGAGGAGGCGGCGCAGGACGCGGTGGACAACGATGTCCACGTGATCGGCATCTCCAGCCAGGCGGCGGGGCACAAGACGCTGGCGCCGAAACTAATCGAGGCGCTGAAGGCGGCGGGCGCGGGTGACATCCTGGTCATCTGCGGCGGGGTCATTCCCCAGCAGGATTACGATTTCCTGCGCCGCGCCGGGGTCAAGGCGATCTTTGGCCCGGGCACCAACATCCCCTCGGCGGCGGCGGACATCCTGGCGCTGATCCGCGCCACGCGCCCCTGAGGATTGCGTCCCGCGACGGCGGGGGGCCAGCCCCCCGCACCCCCCGCCGTCAGCGCCCGTCGCAGGCCGGGCTTGCCCAGCAGGGCGGGCTGTGAAACCCTGCGCGCAAAGCGGATGGGAACAGCGATGAACGACGGGCGCAACGGATCGATCAAGCAGATCATCTGCATCAAGTGGGGCACCAAGTTCGGGCCGGAATACGTCAACCGCCTGCATGCGATGGTCGCCCGCAACATCACGCCGCCGTTTCGTCTGTATTGCTTTACCGATGACGGCACCGGGCTGCATCCTGACGTGGCCGTCCGGCCCCTGCCCGATTTCGCCTATCAGGCGCCGGTCAACACGCGCGGCAAATGGCCGAAATCGCGGCTGTGGGGCGATCTGGGCGACGTGACGGGGGTCGTGCTGTTCCTGGATCTGGACGTCATCGTCACCGGCGATCTGGATGCGTTCTTTGCGCATGGCGACCCGGACGACACCATCCTGGGGCTGAACCCCAACACGCCGTTCGAAAAGATGGGCCAGACCTCGGTCTATCGGATGCGGGTGGGCAAGCTGGCGCCGCTGCAGCAGATCTTTGCCGCCGATCCGCAGGGGGCGGCGGATACCTACAAATACGAACAGCGGTTCGTCACCCGCAATGCGCCCGGCGGGGTCCGGTTCTGGCCGCGCGGATGGCTGGCGCATTTTCGGTTCCACTGCGTGCCGACCTTCCCGACGAACTACTGGCGCGATCCGCGCATTCCGGCGGGCACGCGCATCGTGATGTTCCCCGGGAGCCTCAACCCGCCCGACGCCATCCTGGGGCGGTGGGATGAGGCCGATCAGGCCCGCCCGCCGCTGGCCCATCTGCGCGCGGCCTTTACCGGCGACCGCCGCGAAGGCTTCCTGAAGCATCTGCGTCATTACGTCCGCCCCACGCCCTGGGTCGCGGATCTGTGGCGCGAATGACGCCCGGATGCGCCTGACACCAGATCTGCCGCCGGTCTGGCTGGCGGGCTTTGCGGGCGTGGCCTGGCTGACAGGCCAGGTGCTGCCGCCGCTGGCCCTGCCCGCCTGGCCGGGATGGGTGCTGGTGGGCGCGGGCCTGCTGCTGGCGGGCTGGGCGGCGCTGACCATGGCGTGGGCGCGCACGACCGTCGATCCGCACGGCCAACCGTCAGCCCTGGTGGCGCACGGACCCTTCGCATGGTCGCGCAACCCGATCTATCTGGCCGACCTGCTGATCCTGCTGGGCCTGTGCCTGATGTGGAACGCATGGCCCGCCGCCCTGCCGTTGGCCTTGGCCTTTGCGCGCGTCATCGCGACCCGGTTTATCGCGCCCGAGGAACGCCGCCTGGCCGCCCTGTTTCCAGCCGAGTACCCCGCCTACGCCGCCCGCACGCGCCGCTGGATCTAGACGCGACCGCATCGCGCGTTGCAACAGGCGGCCCGGCGCGCTAACACCCGCGAAATCAAGGATGAGAGGCACTCATGTCGTCCCCCCTCCGCCTCGGCATTGCCGGGCTTGGCACCGTCGGGATCGGTGTCGTCAAGATCGTGCAGAAACACGCCGACCTGCTGGCGATGCGCTCGGGTCGGCCCGTGGCGATCACCGCGGTCAGCGCCCGCGACCGCATGAAGAACCGCGATGCGGACCTGTCGGGCTATCGGTGGGAAACCGACCCGATGGCCGTGGCCACCGCCGATGACGTCGACCTGTTCATCGAGCTGGTCGGCGGCGACGCAGGCATCGCCCGCGACAGCATCGAGGCCGCGCTGCGCTCGGGCAAGGATGTCGTGACCGCCAACAAGGCCCTGCTGGCCATGCACGGTCAGGACCTTGCGCAGCTGGCCGAAAGCCTGGGCCGCGTGATCCGCTTCGAGGCCGCCGTGGCGGGCGGCATTCCGGTCATCAAGTCGATGACCGAATCGCTGGCCGGCAACCGCATCACCCGGGTGATGGGCGTCATGAACGGCACCTGCAACTACATCCTGACCCGGATGGAAAGCGCGGGCCTGCCCTATGACGCCGTCTTCGAGGAGGCGCGCCAGCTGGGCTATCTGGAGGCGGACCCGACCCTGGACGTGGGCGGCATCGACGCGGGCCACAAGCTGGCGATCCTCTCCTCGATCGCCTTCGGCACGCAGGTCAACTTCGACGCCGTCGAGATCGAGGGGATCGAACGCGTCAGCATCGATGACATCCACCGCGCCCGCGACATGGGCTATCGCATCAAGCTCTTGGGCGTGGCGCAGATGACCGCGCGCGGGCTGGAGCAGCGTATGTCCCCCTGCCTCGTGCCCGCCGACAGCCCCCTGGGGCAGCTGGTCGGCGGCACCAACATGGTGGTGATCGAAGGCGACAGCGTCGGTCAGATCGTCCTGCGCGGCGCCGGTGCCGGCGAAGGCCCCACCGCCAGCGCCGTCATGTCCGACATCGTGGAAATCGCCCGCGGTGTCCGCCTGCCGGTCTTCGGGCAGCCCGCCGATACGCTGACGGTGGCCCAGCCCGCCCGCACGGCCGTCCCCGCCGCCTATTACATCCGCCTGGAGCTGCAGGACAAACCCGGCGCCTTGGCCAAGGTCGCGACAGTCCTGGGCGATGCCGGCATCTCGATCGACCGGATGCGCCAATACGGTCAGCACAGCCCCGCCAGCGTCCCGGTCCTGGTCGTCACCCACAAGACCACCCCCGAGGCCATCGATTTCGCCATCGAGGCCCTGCCCCGCACCGGCGTCCTGGTCAGCGACCCGGTGGAGCTGCGTATCGAAGAGGTGTGAAAAAGGGGGCCGAAAGGCCCCCGTCCTGCGCCGTCAGGCGCTTGATGGCGTCGCGCCCCCTCGGGGGCGCGTCCGCTGGATCGCTCAGGTGTCCGCCGATCAGGCGCCCCCCGGATCAGGCACCCTTGTAGATGTCGACCAGCTTGCCCAGCATCTCCAGCGCATCCTCGCGCGACCGCTGAAAGCTGTTCCGCCCGATGATCGAGCCGTTGCCGCCGCCGTCACGGATCGCACGCGCGTCGTCGAACACCGCATCGACCCCCTTGGCCGCACCGCCCGAGAACACCACGATACGCCGCCCGCCAAAGCTGGCCTGCATGCAATGCGCGACCCGCTTGGCCTGGCTGGACACGTCGATGCCCTTTTCCTCATAGACCTTCTTGGCCTCGGGCAGCATCAGGTGGTCGGTGGACAGCTTGATCTTGATGATATGCGCGCCGATCAGCGCCGCGATCTGGGCGGCATAGGCTGCCACGTCGATGGCCGTCTCGCCGTCCTTGGTCACGGCCTCGCCGCGCGGATAGGACCAGATGACCGTGGCCACGCCCTTGGCGGCGGCCTCGCGGCGCATCTCGACGATCTCCTCGAACATGTCCAGCGCCATGTCCGAGCCGGGATAGATGGTGAATCCCACCGCCGCACAACCCAGACGCAGGGCATCGTCCACCGACGCGGTGATCGCCTGGTTCTTGCCCGCCGTGTCCGACATCAGGCTGTTGGCGCTGTTGACCTTCAGGATGGTCGGGATCTGGCCCGCGAACGTGTCCGCGCCCGCCTCGATCATGCCCAAGGGCGCGGCATAGGCGTTCAGCCCGGCATCGATCGCCAGCTGATAATGATAATGCGGGTCGTATCCGGCCGGGTTGGCCGCAAAGGACCGTGCGGGGCCATGCTCGAACCCCTGGTCGACGGGCAGGATGATCATCTTGCCGGTACCGGCCAGCTTGCCGGTCATCAGCATGCGCGCCAACTGCGCCTTCACGCCCGGCGTCTCGCCTTCGTAATTGGCCAGGATGCGGCGCACCGTGTCGGTCATCTGCATGGGACTCTCCTCTATTTCGGCTGCTGGATAGCATGCAGACCACCCGCGGCAATGCTGGTTACGCTAACAAATACAGGGGGATTTGCGAACGCCGCCAGCCCGCGCACGTTATCGCTAAAACCTTAACGACAGTTGAATCGAGTTTCAGGCGAATTTTCGTCATATCATGGGGTCAGGCCCGTGCCCGAAAGGAGAAGCCATGTTCATGACCACGACCCTGGCGCATTACCAGGTGCCGATCTTCGGCATCGGGTCCAGCGCCCTGGAGACCCGGATCGGCGCGGATCAGCGCGCGATCTGGATGCGCCCGATCTCATCCGGCGCCACCCAGACCGAGATGCTGCCCGCCCTGACGGTGCAAAGCCCCGAACGCGTCACCCCGCCCCTGGCCTATTTCCAATGGCTCAAGATGCTGTCGGATTATGAGACGCAGGCCCGGGGCCTTCCCCCGGCTGCCGGCCCCGAAGGGCCGACCGTGGTGCCGGGCGATGCAGGCCAGCCCGCATCACCCTAGGGGTCAGCGCCGCGCGGCCTCCAGGGCTGCGACGCCCGGTAGGGTCTTGCCTTCCATCCACTCCAGGAACGCGCCGCCCGCGGTGGAGATGAAGGTAAAGCTCTCTGCCGCCCCGGCCTTGTTCAGCGCCGCCACGGTATCGCCACCCCCGGCGACCGAGACCAGCGCGCCCTGCGCGGTCAGCTCTGCCGCCGCACGGGCTGCCGCATTGGTGGCGGCATCGAAGGGCTCGATCTCGAACGCGCCCAGCGGGCCGTTCCAGATCAGCGTCTTGCAGGCCGTCATGGCCTGGCGCAGCGCCTCGACCGTGTCGGGACCGGCATCCAGGATCATCGCATCCGCCGGGCACTGATCGACCGGCAGCGTCTCGGATGCGGCACCCGCCTTGAATTCGCGCGCGACAACGATGTCCACGGGCAGGTGGATCTTGCACCCCGTCGCCTCGGCCTTCTCCAGGATGGCGCGGGCGGTGTCGGCCATGTCGCGTTCGGCCAGCGACTTGCCGACCTCGACCCCCTTGGCCACCAGGAAGGTGTTGGCCATGCCGCCGCCGATCACCAGATGATCGACCTTTTCCACCAGGTTCGTCAGCAGCTCCAGCTTGGTCGAGACCTTGGCCCCGCCCACGACCGCCATGACCGGCCGCTGCGGATCGCCCAGAGCTGCGTCCAGCGCCTTCAACTCGGCTTCCATCAGACGGCCCGCACCGGCGTTCAGCAGCCGCGCCAGCGCCTCGGTCGAGGCATGTGCCCGGTGGGCTGCCGAAAACGCATCGTTCACATAGGCCCCGCCCAGCGCCGCCAGCGATGCCGCAAAGGTGGCGTCATTGGCCTCCTCTCCGGCATGGAACCGCGTGTTCTCCATCAGCGCGACCTGGCCCGGCTTCAGGGCCGCCACGACCCGCTTGGCCGGTCCGCCGATGCAGTCATCGGCAAAGACCACCTCCTGTCCCAGCGCGGCCTCCAGCGAGGGGACGATCTGGCGCAGGCTCATGGCGTCGACGCGCTGTCCCTTGGGGCGGTCGAAATGCGCCAGCAGCACCGGGATGCCGCCCTTGGCCTGGATGTCCTTGACGGTGGGGACGATCTTTTCGATCCGGGTGGCGTCCGTGACCTGCCCGTTCTCGACCGGCACGTTCACGTCGACGCGGGTCAGCACGACCTTTCCGGCAAGATCCATGTCGTCGATGGTATTGAACTTGGCCATGTCGCATCCTTCGGTGTCGCAATGTCGCGAACTTGTCCCGCATGGCGGTCGCGCCGTCAACCACAGCCGTTCGGCAAAGCCTTGCCGGGACCACCCGCGGCGGGCCTGTTCCGCGCACCGTCACGGTTTCGCGCGTTGCCCTTCGGCGCATCAATCCCTAGATCAGGGGACGAACACGGCAAAAGGAGGCCCGCATGGCCGAGATCAAGGATCCCGAGAACACCATCGTCATCACGCTGAAGGACGGTCCCGTCGTCATCGAGCTGCTGTCGGATGTCGCCCCCAAGCACACCGCGCGCATGAAGGAACTGGCTCGCGCCGGCGCCTACGACAACGTGGCCTTTCACCGGGTAATCGACGGCTTCATGGCCCAGACGGGCGATGTCGCGAATGCCAATATGGAAAAGAACTACAATCCGGGCCGCGCCGGCACGGGCGGTTCCGACATGCCGGACCTGCCGGCAGAGTTCTCCAAGCTGCCGCATGACCGGGGCACCATCGGCGCCGCACGGTCGCAGAACCCCAACAGCGCGAACAGCCAGTTCTTCATCAACTTTGGCGACAACCATTTCCTGAACGGTCAGTACACGGTCTATGGCCGCGTGATCGAGGGCATGGAGCATGTCGACAAGATCGCGCGCGGCGAACCCCCGGTGAACCCCGACCGCATGATCAGCGTCAAGGTGGCCGCCGATGCGTAAGGTCGCCCTGATCCCCGCCCTGCTGATGCTGGGCACCGCCGCCACCGCGCAGGGCACCAACCCGGCCGTCGAGGATACCGACGGCCCGAACATGGTGATCGAGGTCGCCGATGCCGAGGGCAATTCCAAGGGCACGATGGTTCTGGACCTGCGCGAGGACCTGGCCCCCAACCACGTCGCCCGCCTGGTCGAGCTGGCGCAGTCGGGTGCCTATGACGGCGTCGTCTTCCACCGCGTGATCGACGGCTTCATGGCGCAGACCGGCGACGTGCAGAACGGCCGCCAGGATGGCGACACCGCCATGGCCGGCATGGGCGGCAGCGACCTGCCCGATCTGGAGGCCGAGTTCAGCGACGCCACCTTCGATCGCGGCACCGTGGGCATGGCCCGCGCGATGGACCCCAACAGCGCGAACAGCCAGTTCTTCATCGACCTGGCCCCCGCGCCCTTCCTGGACGGCGAATACACCGTCGTCGGTCAGCTGATCGAGGGCTGGGACGTGCTGGACGGCATCAAGAAGGGCAACTCTGCCGCCAATGGCGCGGTCGAGGAACCCGACTACATGCTGTCGGTCACCATCGCCGATGGCAGTGAGCCCGCCGAGGACGCCGCCCCGGCCGAAGAGACCGAAGCCGAGGGCTGAGGCCCCGCGACACAAAGGATCAGGGGGCCTCGGCCCCCTTTTTCGCACTTGCGGCATTGGCGTCGGACCGCCATGCTCTGCCCCCATGGACATGCCCCACCCCTCTCAGGCGACGCTGATCACCCCCTCGGGGCGGATCGACCGTGCCGATCACGGCTGGCGCGCGAAATGCCTGCAGCGCCTGGTCCGCATGGACCTGCCCGTGCCGCGCAGCTTTGCGATCTCTGCCGATGCCGTGCGTATGATCGCGCAGGGGCGCCCCGTGGCCCCCGACGTGCTGAGCGAGGTGTTCGCGGGCAGCGGTCTGGTCAGCGTGCGCCCCTCGGCCGTCATGCCGGAATGGGGCGGGCCGGGCACGGTGCTGAACGTGGGCATCAACGACGCGCTGCACGGGCGGCTGGCCGCAGCCATCGGGCGGCAGAACGCCGATGCGGTCTATCTGTCCTTTGTTCAAAGCTATGCCATCCATATCGCGCGGCTGGACCCCGACATGTTCAGCCAGGATGGCGACGGCGCGCTGGCCGATGCCCTGCGCTGCTATCACGACGAGATGGACCAGCCCTTCCCCCAGGACCCGGTCGAACAGCTGAACCAGGTGCTGCGCAGCATGGCACGGGCCTGGGACGGCCCCACGGCGCGCCTGCTGCGTCAGGCCAAGGGCGCGCCCGCCGATGCGCCCCTGGGCCTGGTGGTGCAGGAGATGGCGCTGGCGCTTGGACCCGGCATCTGCGGCTCTGGCACGATCCAGTTCATCGACCCCGTCACAGGCACACCGCGCGTCACGGGGCGCTTTCGCGGCCAGCGCCACGGCGCCACCATCGGCACCGGGGCCGAGACGCTGTATCTGACCCGCGACGATCGCGGCCCCTCGCTGGAGGAGACCGCGCCCGAGATCTTTGCCGACCTGGTCCGCTTTGGCATCGCCGCGCGCGAGCGTCTGCGCGAGGAGATGCAGATCGAGTTCGTCGTCACCGGCGGCCGGATCAGCGTCATCGACGCGGTGCGCGTGACGCGCGGCAGCCGCGCCAGCGTGCGCATCGCCGTCAGCCTGGCCCGCGACGGCATCATCCCCCCCGAAGAGGCGCTGATGCGGGTCGAACCGCGCGCCCTGGCCGATCTGCTGCACCATCAGGTCGACCCGCGTGCGCCGCGTGACGTGATCGCGCGCGGCATCGACGCCAGCCCGGGCGCCGCCACCGGGCGCATCGTCTTTACCGCCGCCGCTGCGCAGTCGTCGCATGCCCGTGGAGAGCCCTGCATCCTGGTGCGCCGAGAGACCATCCCCGAGGATATCCGCGGCATGCATGCCTCGGTCGCGGTGCTGACCGAACGGGGCGGCACGACCAGCCACGCGGCGGTCATCGCACGCGGCCTGGGCCTGCCCTGCATCGTGGGCGCCAGCGGCCTGACCATCGACGCCCGCGCCCGCACCGTCCGCGCCGGCAGCCGCACCCTGCGCGAGGGCGACGAAATCACCATCGACGGCAGCTCGGGCGAGGTTCTGGCGGGCGCGGCCGTGCTGCTGCCCCCCGCGCTGGACGATGCCTTCACCCAGCTGATGGATTGGGCGGCCGAGGCCGGAGGTCTGGGCGTGCGCGCCAATGCCGACACCCCCGAGGATGCCGAGACCGCCCGCCGCTTTCAGGCCCAGGGCATCGGCCTCTGCCGGACCGAGCACATGTTCTTTGACGCCGAGCGCCTGCCCGCCATGCGCGAGATGATCTTTGCCGACACCCCCGAGGATCGCCGCCTGTCGCTGGATCGCATCCTGCCCATGCAGCGCCAGGACTTCACCCGCCTGTTCGAGATCATGGCCGGGCTGCCCGTCACCATCCGCCTGTTCGACCCGCCGTTGCACGAATTCCTGCCCCATGACCGCGAGGGGCTGCGCGAGCTGGCCGAATTGCTGGACCTGCCCTTGTCCGACGTCACCCGCCGCGTCGAGGCCCTGACCGAGTTCAACCCGATGTTGGGCATGCGGGGCGTGCGCTTGGGGATCACGGTGCCGGAAATCTATGACATGCAGGCCCGCGCCATCTTCGAGGCGACGGTCGATGCCAGCCTCAAGGGCGACCCCATCGTCCCCGAGATCATGATCCCCCTGGTCAGCGCCATGCGCGAGGTCGAGCTGGTCAAGACCCGCATCGACGCCGTCGCCGCCGCCGTCAGGAACGAACGCCGCACCGATTTCACCTATCGTTTGGGCGTGATGGTGGAAACGCCGCGCGCCGCCCTGCGTGCGGGCGACATCGCTGCGCATTCAGCCTTCCTGTCCTTTGGCACGAACGATCTGACGCAGATGACCTACGGCCTGTCGCGCGACGATGCAGGCCGCTTCATGGGCGCCTATGTCGGCCAGGGCGTCTATGCCGAGGACCCGTTCCACGTCCTGGACCAGGACGGCGTCGGAGAGCTGGTGCTGATCGGCGTGCAGCGCGCCCGCCAGCAGAAACCGGGCATCACCATCAGCGTCTGCGGCGAACATGGCGGCAACCCTGAATCCATCGCGTTCTGCCATCAGGCGGGGGTGGATTACGTGTCCTGCTCACCGTTCCGGGTGCCGGTCGCACGGCTTGCGGCGGCGCAATCCGCGATCCGGGGACGGGCTGCCGCGCCCCTGCGCTGATTCTGCAACTGGCAGTTGCGGATTTGCCATCCATATGGTTGCACATAACGCCAGATGCGCCGGAACCCGCCTGTCTGCACAAAACCGGCTGGCGGAATGCTGCCCAAATTCGGCCTGAACGGGCCTGTTCGGGATCTCACGCGGTTGTGGGATGGCCGTGTGGGTCGTGAAAAACCTAATTACTTCGTCAGCCCGCCCGGCGTGACAGTCTGCTCCTGTTCGACCGGGCATTAATGGCCCGTCAACACGGGTCCGATATAGGACTGACCATGCCCAAGCTGCCCAACCGGCTGGCGCGCGCCTGTCTCTGTGCCGTCACAGCCTTGCCCCTTTTGACCACGACCGCCTCGGCCGGAGGCAACGGATCGCTGTTTTCCGCCGATGCCGGGATGTTCGGTGCCCTTCAGGCCGCCGCCAATGCCCCCCGTCCCACGCCCCTGCTGTTCACCGATGCCGAACCCGCTCCGCTGGAGATCGCCCCCGATACCCCGGTCGAGACTCTGCACCTGGCCAGCACGCGCCGCGGCTTTTCGCGCGACGACCTGAACTGCATGGCCGAGGCGCTGTATCACGAGGCCCGCGGAGAGGGGCGTCAGGGCCAGCTGGCCGTAGCCGAGGTCATCCTGAACCGCGTGGACAGCGGCACCTTTCCCTCGACCGTCTGCGGCGTGATCAACCAGCCCAGCCAGTTCAGCTATACCATCGGCGGCGCCAAGCCGATCCGCAACAAGGCCGCCTATCTGCGCGCCCAGGACATCGCCTCCGAGGCGCTGGCCGGTGCGCCCCGGCAGCTGACCGGGGGCGCGACCTATTTCCACACCCCCGCCGTCAGCCCCGCCTGGTCGCACCGCTTCCAGCGCACCGTGCAGATCGGCCGGCACATCTTTTACCGTGGCAACCAGCGCGTCGCCTCGAACTGAGGGGGCTGCGGCCGCGGCGGGGCTTGCCCATGCCGCGGATTTCGGGTGAATGGCGGCTATGGAACATCCCGACCGCATCTTTCTGCGCGACCACGTGCTCTCGGCCGAAATCGGCGCCTTTCAGTCCGAGCGCGGGCAGGATCAGCGCCTGCGCTTCAACTTGACCGTCGACCTGCGCGAGAGCGTCGCGGGGGCCGAGGATCACGTCGATCACGTGCTGTCCTATGACGTGCTGACCCAGGCCGTGGACACGGCCATGGCCGATCAGCGCTATAACCTAGTCGAGACCCTGGCCGAACGCATCGCCGCCGAGGTCCTAGCCCATCCCCGCGCCGCCCGCATCCAGGTCAGCGTCGAAAAGCTGGATCGCGGTCCGGGCGCGCTTGGCGTGTCGATCATCCGCCATCGCGGTCGCGTGCCCGCCACCGGGGTCGAGGCGCCGGTGACGATTCTGGTGCACGGGCCGGACGCACCCGTCCCGCAGGGCGCGGTCGTGGTCGTGCCGCGCCATGATGCGCCCGTCCCGGCCGGTCCGCACGGCCGCAGGCTGGCGCTGCTGGCGCTGGACCAGGCGGCCTGGACCCTGGCCGGCGCGCTGTCGCTGGAGGTGGCCGAGACGCGGACCGAGCTGGACGCCGCGATCCAGCTGCGCCAGCCGGTGATCTGGGCCCCCACGCGGCTGGCCGCCGATGCCATGCCTGCGGGCGACACCGCCGACAGCCTGGCGCTGTGGCTGGCCGGGCGCCTTGGCGCGCATCGCGTTGATTTCGCGCTGCCGCCGCAGGTGCCGCTGCCCGAGGCGCCCGACGGCGTCACCGTGGCCCGCCTTCCCTGAGACTGATCCCTACCATGTCCACGGACCGCCTGTATTACCGCCCGATTCCCCAGGCCCAGGGGGGCCGCTGGCCGCTGGCCGGGGGCTGGACCGGGTTCAGCGCGCTGGAATGCCTGCAGCGCGGCCACGCCCCCCGCGTCGTGACCGACTCCCCCGATGCGGTGATCGCCGCGCTGACCGCGCCCCGCGCGGGCCTGATGGGTTTGGCGCTGGACCGCCCCCGCCTGATGGGCATCGTGAACGCCACCCCCGACAGCTTTTCCGATGGCGGTCATTACGATCCGGTGGCCCAGTGCCGCGCGCTGATGGAGGCAGGGGCCGACCTGCTGGATATCGGCGGCGAATCGACCCGCCCCGGCGCGGAGGAGATTGCCCCGGCTGATGAGATCGCGCGCATCCGCCCCGCGCTGGAGGCCGCGCGCGGGCTGCTGCCCGTATCGGTCGACACCCGCAAGGCGGCGGTGGCCCAGGCCGCGCTGCAGGCGGGCGCGGGAATGGTGAACGACGTGTCTGGGTTCGACTTTGATGCGGACCTGCCCGGATTGGTGGCGCAGGCAGGCGTGCCCGTCTGCCTGATGCACGCGCAGGGCCTGCCCCAGACCATGCAGGACGATCCGCGCTATGACGACGTGCTGCTGGACGTCTATGACGCGCTTGAGGCGCGGATCGCGCGGGCGGTGGCGGCGGGCATCCCAGCCCACCGCATCGTGATCGACCCCGGCATCGGCTTTGGCAAGACCGAGGCGCATAACCTGGCCATCCTGCGCCGGATTTCGCTGTATCATGGGCTGGGCTGTCCGATCCTGCTGGGCGTGTCGCGCAAACGCTTCATCGGCCGGATCGGGGGCGCGGAATTGCCTGCCGATCGTGTGCCGGGTACGCTGGCCTTGACCGTGGCGGCCATCGCCCAGGGCGTTCAGATCCACCGCGTCCACGACGTGGCAGAGCATGCACAGGCGCTGCGGCTGGTCGCCGCGCTGAACGAGACGAGGGAGGCAGGGCAATGACCCGCAAGCTGTTCGGAACCGACGGGGTGCGCGGTCGCGCCAATACCCATCCGATGACCGCCGAGATGGCGCTGCGCCTTGGTGCCGCCGCCGGGCGCTATTTCCGGCGCGACGGGCGCAACCGGCATCGCGTGGTGATCGGCAAGGACACGCGCCTGTCGGGCTACATGCTGGAGAACGCGCTGACGGCGGGGCTGACCAGCACCGGCATGAACGTGCTGCTGCTGGGGCCGGTGCCGACGCCTGCGGTGGGGTTCCTGACGCGGTCGATGCGGGCGGATCTGGGGATCATGATCTCGGCCAGCCACAACCCGGCCGAGGACAACGGTATCAAGTTCTTCGGCCCCGACGGCTTCAAGCTGTCCGACGAGGCGGAGGCCGAGATCGAGGCCATCGTCACGGGCCAGATCGACCCGGCCCAGCCCGGCAATATCGGCCGCGCCAAGCGGATCGAGGACGGGCGCGGCCGCTATATGGAATATGCCAAGACCACCTTTCCGGCGGGCCTGCGTCTGGACGGGCTGAAGGTGGTGCTGGATTGCGCCCATGGCGCGGCCTATCGCGCCGCCCCCGAGGTCCTGTGGGAGCTGGGCGCGGATGTGATCCCCCTGGGGGTCAAGCCGGACGGCTTCAACATCAATGACGGTGTGGGCAGCACCCATCCTCAGGCCTGCGCCGATGCGGTCCGCGCCCATGGTGCGCATCTGGGCATCAGTCTGGACGGCGATGCCGACCGGGTGGTGATCGTGGATCAGACCGGGCGCGTGGCCGATGGCGATCAGATCATGGCGCTGCTGGCGGGCCGGTGGGCCGATCAGGGCCGCCTGGCGGGGGGCGCGCTGGTCGCCACCGTCATGTCGAACCTGGGGCTGGAGCATTACCTGTCGGCGCGCGGCCTGCGGCTGGAGCGCACGCAGGTCGGCGACCGCTATGTGGTCGAGCGGATGCGCGAGGGCGGATTCAACCTGGGTGGAGAGCAGTCGGGCCATATCGTGATGACCGACTATGCCACCACCGGAGACGGGCTGGTCGCGGCGATGCAGGTTCTGGGCGCGATGGCCGAGACGGGACTGGCGGCCAGCGATCTGGTCAGCCAATTCGACCCGGTGCCGCAGATGCTGAAGAACGTGCGCTATGCCGCGGGGGCCGACCCGCTGGCGGCGGAGCCGGTCAAGCGGGTGATCGCGGATGCCGAGGCGCGGCTGGCCGGGTCAGGCCGGGTGCTGATCCGCAAGTCGGGGACCGAGCCGCTGATCCGGGTAATGGCCGAGGCCGAGGACGAGGCCGTCCTGCGCGAGGTCGTCGACGGGATCGTCGCCGCGGTCGAGCACGCCGCCTGATTGCGTCCCGCGACGGCGGGGGGCCAGCCCCCCGCACCCCCGCCGTCGCACTGGGTTCTCAGGGGGTCACGGCAACCGGGTCGTGGTCGTAGAGCCAGTCGAAGCGCCCGGGCACCAGCCCCGGTGCCAGCCGGTCTGCAAGGCGCAGCACGCCGTGCGCGACCACCCGTTTCGCGCCGCCGAGGTGATAGTTCCCGGCATTGGCGTTGGCCGCGTCAATGATCCGCGTGACACGCGGCACGCGCAGCGCCTGATAGCGGGCCAGGGCGCGCGGCTGATCGGCGTCGGCGTCGAGGCAGGCGGCGAGGGTCCAGGCATCCTCGATCGCCATGCCGGCGCCCTGTGCCAGGAAGGGCAGCGTCGGGTGGGCGGCATCCCCTAACAGGACCAGGCGGTCGTCGTGCCAGCGCGGCGCCACGGGGTGGCGGAACAGGCCCCAGAGATGCACTTGAGTCACCGCTGCCAGCCAGCCGGGCACCGGGCCGGCAATTCCCGCGAAATTGCGCCGCAGCAGCGCCGGGTCGCCGGGGTGGGACCAGCCCTCGTCCTGCCAGTCGCGGCGCTCCTCTACGGCGACGATATTGCGCAGGCCGCCGCGCAGCGGATAGCTGACGAGGTGGCGACCGGGGGCCATGAAGACCTGTGCCTCGGGCGGGCCGCCTGCATCGGGGATCAGCGCGCGCCATGCGGTCTGGCCGGTGAAGAACGGGGCCTGCGTGCCGTTCAGCGTGCCGCGATGGGTGCTGCGCAACCCGTCCGCGGCGATGGTCAGCAGGTCGTCCGGCGCGGACGTGGCGTCAAGGCCCAGCCGGAGGGTGACGCCCGCTTGCGTCGCGGCATCGGCCAGCAGGTCTATCAGCCGGGCGCGATGGATCAGCAGGAACCGGGCATCGGGGCGGTGGCGCATCAGGTCCATGCGCAGCACGCGGCGGCCCCGCGCATCGTTCAGCTGCACCGCGCGGTTGCGCAGGGCGGCGGCGTCCAAAGCCGGGCCAAGGTCCAGCGCATCCAGGACCCGGACCGCGTTGGCCGAGATCTGGATGCCCGCGCCGACCTCGGTCAGGGCGGGCGCGCGTTCCAGCACCGTCACCCGCGCGCCGCGCCGGGCCAGCGCCAGGGCGGCGGTCAGCCCGCCGATGCCAGCGCCGATCACGGTCACGGGGCGGTCGCGCAGCGCGGTCATGCGGGTTCCTTTCGGATGTGGCCTCGGATGCCAGAAGGCCCCGCGCGGGGGCGGGGCCTTGCTACGGCGGATCGCCAGCGCTGGTCAGTCGTCGCGGTGGACGCGTTCCTTGCGCTCGTGACGCTCCTGCGCCTCCAGCGTCATGGTGGCGATGGGGCGGGCGTCCAGACGGCGCAGGCTGATCGGTTCGCCGGTCATCTCGCAATAGCCGAAATCGCCGGTCTCGATGCGGCGCAGGGCCTGGTCGATCTTGCTGACCAGCTTGCGCTGACGGTCGCGGGTGCGCAGTTCCAGCGCGCGGTCGGTTTCCTCGCTGGCGCGGTCGGCCAGGTCGGGAACGGCGCGGGCGCTGTCCTGCAGACCCTCCAGCGTTTCGGCCGACTGGTCCAGCAGTTCCTGTTTCCAGGCTTCCAGTTTCCGCCGGAAATATTCGAGCTGACGCTCGTTCATGAAGGGTTCGTCCTCGGCGGGACGATAATCCTGGGGAAGGAAGGTCTGGGCTTTCATACGTCCTCCGGCGGCGCCGGGCGGAGCAAAATTTCCGGCACCTTGCGCGCCCCCATAAAGTATGACGTCCTGCTTGTCACTAGGGTTCAGGGCACAGATCATGCGTTATGTGCAGACCGGCCGCCCCGACCGGGCAGGTTCGGCCAAGCGGCTCACGCAAAAGGAGAGTTTTCATGCAGTTTACCGGCACCGACCGCTATGTGGCGCCACCCGACCTGGCGATGGCCGTCAATGCCGCCATGACGCTGGAACGCCCGCTGCTGGTCAAGGGCGAGCCGGGCACAGGCAAGACCGAACTGGCGCGGCAGGTGGCGACCAGCCTGGGGATGCCGATCATCGAGTGGCATGTGAAGTCCACCACCAAGGCGCAGCAAGGGCTGTATGAATACGATGCCGTCAGCCGGTTGCGCGACAGCCAGCTGGGCGATGCGCGGGTCAATGACGTGTCGAACTATATCCGCCGCGGCAAGCTGTGGCAGGCCTTTGCCGCGCCGTCCCGCGTGGTGCTGCTGATCGACGAGGTGGACAAGGCCGATATCGAGTTCCCGAACGACCTGCTGCAGGAGCTGGACCGGATGGAGTTCCATGTCTACGAGACGGGAGAGACGGTGCGCGCGGCGCATCGGCCGGTGGTCATCATCACCTCGAACAACGAGAAGGAGCTGCCCGACGCGTTCCTGCGGCGGTGCTTTTTCCACTATATCCGCTTTCCCGATGCCGAGACGCTGAAGGCCATCGTGGCGGTCCATCACCCCGGGCTGAAGCCGCGCCTGCTGGAGACGGCGCTGGCGCAGTTCATGGAGCTGCGCGATGTGCCGGGGCTGAAGAAGAAGCCCTCGACCAGCGAATTCCTGGACTGGCTGAAGCTGATCCTGGCCGAGGATCTGGCGCCCGAGGATCTGAAGCGCGATGCGGCGACGATGCTGCCCCGCCTGCACGGCGCGCTGCTGAAGAACGAGCAGGATGTGGCGTTGTTCGAGAAGCTGGCCTTTATGGCGCGCCGACAGGGTCGCTAGGGGGGCGCTGCCCCCCGTCCTGCGGACTCCCCCCGGGATATTTTTCTGAAGAAGAAGGGTCGGGGATTGGCGGGGCGTGGGGTGACGGACTAGGGTTCAGGCGGTTTTCAGGGAGGAGGATGCGATGAGGGGACAGGGATTTGACACGCGGGCGATCCATGCGGGGGCCGAGGCCGATCCCGCCACGGGCGCGCGGCAGGTGCCGATCTATCAGACGACGGCCTATGCGTTTCGCGATGCCGATCATGCGGCGCGGTTGTTCAACCTGGAGGAGGTCGGGTACATCTATTCGCGCCTGACCAACCCGACCGTGGCCGCGCTGCAGGCGCGGGTGGCGGCGCTGGAGGGGGGCGCGGGTGCGGTCTGCTGTTCGTCGGGCCATGCCGCGCAGATCATGGCGCTGTTCCCGCTGATGGCGCCGGGACGCAACATCGTGGCCTCCACCCGGCTGTATGGTGGGACGGTCACGCAGTTCAGCCACACGATCCGGCGGTTCGGCTGGTCCGCGAAATTCGTCGATTTCGACGATTCTGAGGCGCTGCGGGCGGCCATCGACGATGACACGCGGGCGGTGTTCTGCGAATCGATCAGCAATCCGGGCGGCGCGGTGACCGACATTCCGGCGGTGGCGGCCATCACCGATGCGGCGGGGGTGCCGCTGATCGTGGACAGCACGCTGGCCACGCCCTATCTGTGCCGCCCGATCGAGATGGGTGCCACGCTGGTCGTGCACAGCCTGACGAAGTACATGACCGGCAATGGCACCGTCACCGGCGGCGTGGTCGTGGACAGCGGCACCTTCGACTGGTCGGCCAGCGACAAGTTCCCCAGCCTGTCCGCGCCCGAGCCCGCCTATCACGGCACCGTCTTTCACCAGACCTTCGGCGCGATGGCCTTCACCTTTCACGGAATCGCCGTTGGGCTGCGCGATCTGGGCATGACGATGAACCCGCAGGGCGCGCATTACACGCTGATGGGGATCGAGACCCTGCCCCTGCGCATGGCCCGCCATGTCGAGAACGCGCAGAAGGTCGCCGCCTGGCTGGAGGCTGATCCGCGGGTCGAGCGGGTGACTTATGCGGGGCTGGAAAGCTCTCCCTGGAACGCCACGGCGCGGCGGCTCTATCCCAAGGGAGCGGGCGCGCTGTTCACCTTTGCGGTGAAGGGCGGCTATCAGGCGGCGGTCCGGCTGGTCGATGCGCTGGCGCTGTTCAGCCATGTGGCGAACCTGGGCGATGCGCGGTCGCTGGTCATCCATTCGGCCTCGACCACGCACCGCCAGCTCACCGAAGAGCAGCAGCGTGCCGCCGGTGCCGCCCCCGAGATCGTGCGCTTGTCGGTGGGCATCGAGGATGCGGACGATCTGATCGCCGATCTGGATCAGGCGCTGGCACGCGCCACCGCCTGAAGGATGCGGGCCGGGGTAACCCGGCCCGCATGAGGATCAGTTCGCCGGAGCTTCGGTCTCGCCGGCCTCGGGCGCGTCCATCTGGGGGGCGTCGGGCAGCGGTTCGACGATGCCCGGCACGATAGGCTCATTCGGGGTGGGCGCGCCGTCGCCATGCATCGGCGGGTGGACCGGGCCGCCCTGGCGCGGGCCGCGCATTGGCGCGCAGGCGGCGTCGCCCGCCAGGGCATAGTCGATCTCGACCTGGGCGGTCATCTCGACCTGGCCGGGCTGGACGGGGGTGCTGTCAGCCATCGCGGCCTCCATGCGCATCATCGGGCGCGGGCCGCCCTGGCCGGTCTGGATGTCCCGCAGCGTCAGGATCGGCCCCAGCTCGACGCCCGCGGCCTCGGCCAGCAGCTCGGCCTTGCGGCGGGCATCGGTGACGGCGTCCCGGCGCGCGTCGTCCAGCGCCTCGGTGCCGTCCTCGCGGGTGAAGGTGATGCCGTTGATCTCGTTCGCGCCGGCGCCGACGATGGCGTCCAGAACCTCGCCCAGACGGGCCATGTCGGTCACGCGCACCTGCACGGTGTTCGTCGCCTGATAGCCGGTGACGGTCGGCGCTTGGTTCTCTCCGTACTGCATCAGCGGGTTCAGGTTCAGACCGGCGGTCTGGATCTGCGCCTCGTCGATGCCCGCGCCGGTCAGCGCGTCGATCACGGCACGCTGCTGGGCGCTGTTCTCTTCCATCGCGGCGCTGGCGGTGTCGGCCTGGGTGGTCACGCCCAGCTGGACGGTCGCCATGTCGGGGGCGATGCGGGACTGGCCCTCGCCGGTGACGGTCAGGCGCGAGGGGCCGGCATGGCCGCAGGCCATGGGTGCGGCCAGCGCAGGCGCCGCCAGCAGGGCGGTCATGGCGGCGGACAGCGCAAGCCTGCGGGCGGCAGTGGCACGAAGGTGGGGTCGCATCAGGATATCCTTTCCGATGGCGGGGTCACTGCGATGGTTGATGCCCTGCGCCGGGGCGGCTTCCTAGCCCTTTCACGCGCAAAAGCGATCACAGATCTGGCAGTTCTTCTTTCAACACTCCACAATTTGCGGTAGTGATGGAAGATGAACAACGACGTTGCGGGCACGCCCACGCGACGCACCCCGAGCAGTGAAGACAGCCATGAACCAGCACGCAGCGCCTCCCGAATTTGCCATGAGCTTTACCCAGGAGGCCGTGCGGCTGGAATGCCGGGACGGCACCGGCTGGCAATCCCTGGGCCAGGCCCGCTTTGCCGGGGGCGACCTGGCCGCGGTCCTGAACAGCCTGCGCGAGGAGGCCGGCGGCCAGGCCGGAGAGCTGGACACCGTCTTGGTGATCCCGGACGACCAGATCCTGTACACCGTGCTGACGGTGCCCTTCGGGTCGGACACGGCCGCAACCATCGCGCGTGCGCTGGAGGCCTCGACCCCCTATGGCGCCGATGACCTGGCCTTTGACTGGTGCCCCGCCGCCAATGGCGACATCGAGACGCTGCGCGTCGCCGCCGTGGCCCGCCGCACCCTGGACGAGGCCGAGGATTTCGCCCGCGCGCAGGGGTTCCGCCCCTCGGGCTTTCAGGCGCGTCCGGGCGATGACCGCTTTGACGGCCACCCCGATTTCGGCCCCTCGCGTCTTGTGCAGGAGCAGTTCAACCGCCGCCCCTTCAGCGCGCCCGATCTGACCCAGGCCCGCGTCACCGCCCCGGTGATCGAGGTCGAGGCCACCTCCCCGCCCGCGCCCGCCGCACCCGTCGTGTCGCGCATCACCCCGCATGTGGTCATCGCGCCCGTCGTCACGGCAGCCGCCGCACCGGTGGAGGCAACCGCCGCCGATACGGCCCGCGCCGCGGTGATCCGCCACGGCCAGACGCCGCCCCTTTCGGCCAAGCGCCTGTCGCCCCGGGCCGAGGCCGTCCACACCCGCGCCGCCGCCGCGCGGCTGAACCGCACCGACGCGCCCGCAGCCGCCGCCAGCGCCCCCGGCCTGGCCGAGCGGCTGCGCAGGCTGGACCCTGCGCGCCTGCCGGTGATGGTGGGCGGGCTGGCCTTCCTGCTGGTCATGGCGCTGCTGTTTCTGGGTCGCCCGGCCCCCGACCAGCAGATCGCCCAGGCTCCCGTCGCGGCGACCGAGGTCGTGCCCGAACCGGCCCCCGCCCCTGAACCCGTGGCAGAGCCTGCCGCCGCCCTGCCAGCCACGCCCGCGCCTGAGGCCGCCCAGCCCGATGCACAGCCCGATGCGCTGGACATCGCCCTGGCCGAGGCCCTGGCGCAGGCCCGCGTGACCACCCCCGAGCCTGCACAGGCCCAGCAGCCCGCATCGCCCGAACCCACTGCCGCCGCACCTGCCGCCGCACAGGAGGCCGCGGCGCCGTCGGCACTGCTGCCTGCCAGCCCGCCGACCACGCAGGCGGCCGATCCAGCCAGCCCGCCGCCCGCACAGGCGGCTCAGCTGGTCGATCCAGCCCGGATGGCCGGGCCCAACCTGCCCGCCGACCCCGAACCGCAGGAAACCGCAGCGGCAGAGCCCGTGGCCCAGCAGCCCGCGCCGCCGCCTGCGGCGCCCGCTGCGCCCGCCCCCTCGGCCGAGGCCGCTGCCGCCGCGACCCAGGCCGCACGGCTGGCAAGCTCCGCCCGTCCGCCGCGCGCCACGCCGGCAGCGGCCTCGGCACCCGCCGCGCCCGATCCGCGCCCGACCGTGCCCGACAACCCCCTGCCCTATCAGGCGCAGCAGCGCCCCGACGCAGCACCGGTCACAGCATCACGCCCGCCAGCGCGCCCAGCAGCACCCCCCGCCCGTCCGGCGGAGGCCACTGCGGCCCCTGCGACAGCGGCCCCTGCCACCCCGGCACCGGTTGCCGCGCGTCCGCCTTCGGCGCCGCCCGCCCCGGCCCCCCGCCCCACCCAGCCCGAGGCCACCGCCGCGCAAAGCACACCGGCGCAGGCCACGCCTGCCCAAGCCACACCAGCTCAGACCCCTGCCGTGCGCCCGCCCTCGCGGCCCGACCGGCTGTCGTTGCTGGAGGAGGGCAGCCGGGTCGAGGACGCACAGCCCCGCCGCCTGACCGCCGCCGAGCGTGCGCTGATCGAGGCGCAGCTGCGCGACCTGCGCACCGCCCAGGCCGGCGCGGCGCCCCTGTCAGAGGCCGAGCGCGGTCTGGTCTTTCAGCTGGCCGATGCCCGCCCGACCCGCAAGCCGGTCTCGGTCCGCGCGCCGTCTCAGCAGGCCGTCCAGGACGCTGTGGCCGAGGCCGTCAGTGCCCCGCGCCCCTCGGCACGCGCCAGTACCGCCGCCGCGGTGATCGCCCCGCGCGCGGAGGCGCCCGCAGCCAGCGCCCCGGCAGCCGCAGGCACCATCTCGCGCTCGGCCCGGCCCGCCAGCCGCCCGGGCAACCGCACCGTCGCCGCCGCGCCGTCGGGCGCGGATGTGGAACAGGCCATCGCCTCTGCCATCGGCAGCAGCACCGCGACGCCGGGTGCGGTGGCGCTGACGGCGCTGACCTCGTCCCAGATCCCGCCGCGTCGGGCCGGGGGTGCGGCCGCCGTCGCAGCCGCCGCGGGCGCCGTTGCCGCCCCGACGAACGCGATGGTCGCGGCAGCGCCTGCCGCAGCCGCCCTGGCGCCGTCCTCACCCGATCTGCGCGCCGCAGCCGAGGCGCAATCCGCCGAGGCCGCCATGGCCGAACAGCGCCGCATGGACGCCGAGCTGCAGGCCCAGGCCGAGGCCCGCGCCCGCAACCAGGCCGCCGCCGACGCCCGCGCCGATGCCCAGGCCCGCGCCCAGGCCGAGGCCCGCGCCCGCGCCCAGGCCGAGGCCGAGGCCCGCGCCGCCGCCTCGCGCAACCAGCAGTACCGCCCCCCCGAGGTCGACAGCGAACCCGATGTCGTCGCCGCCGTCCCCCAGAACGCCATCGGCAATGCCGGTGCCAGCGCCACGGTCAAGGACGGCATCCAGCTGAACAGCACCCAGATCATCGGCACGGTCGGCGCCGGTCAGGCCAGCCGCGCGCTGGTCCGCCTGTCGAACGGGCGCGTGCTGACGCTGCGGATTGGCGACCGGATCAATGGCGGCACCATCACCGCCATCGGCGACAGCCGCATCACTTATCAAAAACAGGGCCGCGCCCATGCCTTGGGCGTGCTGAACGGCCAGTGACCGACGCGATCACCCGTCCAGGCGGGTGATCGTGAAGCCCTCGTCCTGCAACAGGGACAGCACGCCCGCCTCTCCGGGCAGGTGCAGGGCGCCAAAGGCCGCGACCACGCCCCGGTCGCCCGCCTGCTCTGCCGCCTGCAGCAGGGGCGCGATCCAGGCGCGGTTGCGGTCATCCATCAGCCGGGTCTGGGCAAAGTCCATCTGGCGGTCGACCGCCTCGCGCGACAGGCCGGAATTTGCATAGGCGTCAAAGCGCCCGAACTCCCAGATCTTCCAGACATCGCCGTCGAAATAGGCATCGGTCAGGGTGACCGCGTAATCGTCGGCATAGCTGGCGGCAGGCAGGCCCGCGCGGATCATGTCCAGCTCCTGCTCCGGGGTCAGCCCGGCGAAAAGGCCAAAAATCGTGTCCCAGGCCTCCAGCGAACGCACCGGGACATCCGCCGCCTGCGCCTCGGCGACCAACAGGTGATCGAGGCCCCCCGCATCGCCGATCTCGGCCATGGTCCGCACCATGCAGGGCGAAATGCCCAGCATCAGCGCCACATACCAGGGCCGCAGGCGGGCGGTGACCACGCCGGGCGTGCCGCGTTCGGTCATCGCCTGCGACAGCGCCGCCCATTCGTCGGGCGACAGCCGTTCCGGCAGGGTCGGGCCGTCGGGATCGACCATCAGCGTCGGATCGCTGGCAAGCGCCTCGGCCAGGCGCGCCTCCTCTTCGGGGCCCGCCTCGACATAAAGGGCGTGGGCATCGGCGATGACCGGGCGCAGGCGGTCCACCATGGGCTGATGGCGCGAATCGCCGAAATGATAGGTGCCGACCAGAGTGATCCGCTGGTCGTCGCGGACAGCCTCGAACAGCAGTCCCTGACGGAAGGGCACGTCGCGGCTGGCCTCCTCGATGGCGGCGGCGCGTTCGGGGGGCATCGTCTGGAACAGGTTCTGGCCGGTGCAGGCGGCCAGCGCGGCATGACCGGACAGGGTGAACAAAGCGGCGGCGATCGTCAGGCGCATCGGGGTCCTTTCGGCGGCAAGGTTGGGCGGCAGGCTGTCACATCCGGGCGGCGGGAACCACCCGTCAGACCGCCCGACCCCGTTGACAAGGCCGCGCGCGGAGCCTAGATGAGCGTCATTGGCACTCGCACCCGGTGAGTGCCAACAGAGAAACACTGCAACCTGAATCAAGGAGTGTTCGACAATGGCATTCACCCCGCTGCATGACCGCGTGCTGGTCCGTCGCGTCCAGTCGGAAGAAAAGACCAAGGGCGGTCTGATCATTCCGGACAACGCCAAGGAAAAGCCCGCCGAGGGCGAGATCATCTCGACCGGCGAAGGCGCACGCAAGGATTCGGGCGAACTGATCGCACCGAGCGTCAAGGCAGGCGACAAGGTTCTGTTCGGCAAATGGTCGGGCACCGAAGTCACGATCGATGGCGAAGAGCTGCTGATCATGAAGGAAAGCGACATCCTGGGCGTGATCCACTGAGCCACGGCCAGTGATCCCCGGATCGTTCCATCCTTCCAACCAGACTACAGGAGAATTTTCTCATGGCTGCTAAAGAAGTCAAGTTCGGCACCGATGCCCGCGACCGCATGCTGCGCGGCGTCAACATCCTGGCCGATGCCGTCAAGGTGACCCTGGGCCCGAAAGGCCGCAACGTGGTCATCGACAAGTCGTTCGGTGCGCCCCGCATCACCAAGGACGGTGTGTCGGTCGCCAAAGAGATCGAGCTGTCCGACAAGTTCGAGAACATGGGCGCCCAGATGGTCCGCGAAGTTGCTTCGCGCACCAATGATGAGGCCGGCGACGGCACCACCACCGCCACCGTTCTGGCACAAGCCATCGTCAAAGAGGGCATGAAGGCCGTTGCGGCCGGCATGAACCCGATGGACCTCAAGCGCGGCATCGATCTGGCCACGCTGAAAGTCGTCGAGGCCATCAAGGCCGCGTCGCGTCCGGTCACCGACAGCGACGAAGTCGCCCAGGTCGGCACGATCTCGGCCAATGGCGAGGCGAATATCGGCCGCTTCATCGCCGACGCGATGCAGAAGGTCGGCAACGAGGGTGTCATCACCGTCGAAGAGAACAAGGGGATGGAGACCGAGGTCGAAGTCGTCGAAGGCATGCAGTTCGACCGCGGCTACCTGTCGCCCTATTTCGTCACCAATCCCGACAAGATGATCGCGGATCTGGAAGACGCCTATATCCTGCTGCACGAGAAAAAGCTGTCGTCGCTGCAGCCGATGGTTCCGCTGCTGGAAGCCGTTATCCAGTCGGGCAAGCCGCTGGTCATCGTCGCTGAAGACGTCGAAGGCGAGGCCCTGGCCACGCTGGTCGTCAACAAGCTGCGCGGCGGCCTGAAGATCGCGGCCGTCAAGGCACCGGGCTTCGGCGATCGTCGCAAGGCGATGCTGCAGGATCTGGCGATCCTGACCGGCGGTCAGGTCATCAGCGAAGATCTGGGCATGAAGCTGGAGAATGTCGGCATCGACATGCTGGGCCGTGCGAAAAAGATCACGATCAACAAGGACAACACCACCATCGTCGACGGCGCCGGTGAGAAGTCCGAGATCGAGGCCCGCGTCGCCCAGATCCGTCAGCAGATCGAGGAAACCACCTCGGACTATGACAAGGAGAAGCTGCAGGAGCGTGTGGCCAAGCTGGCCGGCGGTGTTGCCGTGATCCGCGTCGGCGGCATGTCCGAAATCGAAGTCAAAGAGCGCAAGGACCGCGTCGATGACGCGCTGAACGCAACCCGTGCAGCTGTCCAGGAAGGCGTTGTCGTCGGCGGCGGCGTGGCTCTGGTTCAGGGTGGCAAGGTGCTGGAAGGTCTGACGGGCGCGAACAGCGACCAGGACGCCGGTATCGCCATCGTCCGCCGTGCGCTGGAGGCTCCGATGCGCCAGATCGCCGAAAACGCAGGCGTCGACGGCGCCGTCGTGGCCGGCAAGGTGCGGGAATCGAACGACAAAGCGTTCGGCTTCAACGCCCAGACCGAAGAATATGGCGACATGTTCAAGTTCGGCGTCATCGACCCCGCAAAGGTCGTCCGCACCGCGCTTGAGGATGCCTCGTCGGTGGCCGGTCTGCTGATCACGACCGAAGCCATGATCGCCGAAAAGCCCGAGCCCAAGGGCCAGGGTGGCGGCGGCGGCATGCCCGACATGGGCGGCATGGGCGGGATGATGTAATCATCCCCCTGCCCCACGGCAGAGACGGAAAAGGGCGCCCGATCGGGCGCCCTTTTTCATGTCCGGGTCAGTGGTGGGAGTAGGATCAGCGGGTGACCCCTTCGACCCCCATCGACTTGCACAGCGACAGGAACCGCGACTGCGCGACCTCTCCCATCAGATGGCGGCCGGTGGCGGCCAGGCGCAGCTCCACCCGGCCCTCGCTCATGCGCAGGCTGGCGGCCTCGGACGGATCGTCCGTCGCGAACATCGCGCCAAAGCGCATGGCCTTGCCCAGCACCTCCGCATCGCGGATCTGGTCGTCGTCCAGCAGCGCGAACAGCGGCGCCATCTGCGACTGCGCGCGGTTGTTCTTGTAGCGGTGCAGCAGCGCCAGGCCCAGAAACACCCGTTCGGGGTGGCTGAGCGCGGCCATATTGGCGCGGGTGACATTGTCGAAACACGCCTCGGCCCGGTAATCGGGATGCGCCCGCCAGGCGGTGTCGTGCAGCAGGCAGGCCGCCAGCATCAGGCGGTCGCGTTCCGGGGTCAGGCCGGGGAACAGCGGCAGCAGGAACTGATACAGCTTCTTGCCGAAGCCCGGCATGCGGGCCATCTGCTTTTCGGTAAAGCGCGCCGCCTCGATCAGCGGGTCACGCTTGCGCAGCGTGTCGGACATATGCTCATAGAGCAGCCCCTCGCGGATGCCATAGCTGGAGATGGCCAGCTCCCTGGGGCCGAACACCTCGATCAGCTGCGACAGCACCTGCGATGCCAGCGGCACCAGCTCGATCCGCGAGGCCGAGATGCCGACCTTGGCGCGCAGCGCGCCCAGCTCGTGCCGCCCGATCCAGGCGACGGTGTCGGCCACCGCCTGCGGCGTCATGCGGTATTCATGCAGCACGGTCATGGGATAGCCCACGCGCTCCATGTCCAGCCGCGCGATGGCCCGCCATGATCCGCCGACCAGGTAGATGCGATCGTGATCGGTGCCCATCTGGGCGGCCAGCCCCGCCAGGATGCCCGCGATATGGTCGCGCAGCCGCTCTGGCGCGACCTGCTGCAGGCGGAACGGCCCCAGCTGAGAGGTCACGCGCCGACCGACCTTGCCATCCGCGACCTCTGCCAGCTCAAGGGAGTTGCCGCCGATATCGCAGACCAGCCCCCGCGCATCGGGCCAGCCCAGCAGGACGCCCTGCGCGGACAGGCGGGCCTCCTCCTCGCCGTCGATGACGTGGAGCGTCAGGCCGGTCTCCTTCTCGACGCGGCGCTGAAAGGCGGGGCCATCCTCGGCCTCGCGCACGGCGGCGGTGGCCACGCAGGTCAGCGGCTCGATATCCATGCTGCGCGCCAAGGCGGCAAAGCGCGCCAGCGCCGAAAAGCCCCGCTTGACCCCGTCGGGGTTCAGCCGACCGGTGCGGGCCATGTCCTGACCCAGGCCCGCCATGACCTTCTCATTATAGAAATACGCGGGCGACCGGGCCGCCCCGTCGAACACGACCAACCGGATCGAGTTCGAGCCCACATCCACGACACCCAGCCGCTTCAGCGCCCGCTTGGGCAGTTTCCGGAATTTCCGGCCGAACGGGTCGACCTTGTGGCCACTGGTGGTTCGCACGCCATTCATCCTTGCGCCCCTTGGCTTGTCGCTGGTCCTGTCTTGGCCCGGCAGGTCCGGACCGTCAATCCGCCGAATGGGTCAGGGCCGGAACGTCACGCGCCCCCGCCGTGCCCCGCCCCGACAGGGACGGGTTTTCCATGAAGAAACGGTGACAGTTGAACAGATCGTCGCGCCCTTCGGGAAGGTAACGCAGGAAACGGCCATCCGGCTGCAACAGCCAGCTTTGCGCCTCGTCGGCCATGTTGGCGGCCATGACCTGGTTGACGATCTGCGCCTTGACGGTGTCGTTGACGCATTCGACCAGCGTCTCGACCCGGCGGTTCAGGTTGCGGTCCATCCAGTCGGCCGAGCTGATGAACACCCGCGCCTTGGGCGACGGCAGCCCGTGGCCCGACCCGAAACACACGATGCGGCTGTGTTCCAGATAGCGGCCGACAATAGACTTGACGCGAATATTCTCGGACAATCCCTTGATACCGGGGCGAATTCCGCAGATTCCGCGCACGATCAGGCTGATCCTGACGCCGGCGGCGCTGGCCGCATACAGCGCCTCGATCACGTCCTTTTCGATCAGCGAATTCATCTTGGCCCAGATGGCGGCGGGGCGGCCCTGGCGGGCATATTCGGCCTCGCGGCCGATCAGGTCGATCAGCCGCGCCTTGAGGTCGATCGGAGAGATCGACAGATTCTCCAGCCCCGCGGGCTGCACATAGCCCGACAGATAGTTGAACACCTTGGTCGCGTCCCGCCCCAGCGCGGGGTTGCAGGTGAACAGCGACAGGTCGGTATAGATGCGCGCGGTGATCGGGTGATAGTTGCCGGTGCCGTAATGGGTATAGGTCACCAGCCCCTCGCCCTCGCGGCGCACGATGGTGCTGATCTTGGCATGCGTCTTGTAGTTCACAAAGCCATAGACGACATGCGCGCCCGACCGCTCCAGCCGCCGCGACTGGCGGATGTTGGCGGCCTCGTCAAAGCGGGCCTTCAGCTCGACCAGCGCAGTCACCGACTTGCCCGCCTCGGCCGCCTCGCACAGGGCGTCGACGATGGGGCTGTCGCGGCTGGTGCGGTACAGCGTCTGCTTGATCGCCAGCACATCCGGGTCGCGCGCGGCCTGCGCCAGATAGCGGACCACCATGTCGAAGGTCTCGTAGGGGTGGTGCAGCAGCATGTCCTTCTGGCGGATCGCCGCGAACATGTCGCCGTCATGGTCCTGGATGCGCTCGGGGACGCGGGGGGTAAAGGCGGGCCACATCAGGTCGCGGCGGCTGTCCAGCACCAGTTCGCGCAGGTCGGCCATGCCCAGAAGGCCCTCGACCTCGATGACCTCGTCGGGGCTGACCTCCAGCTCCTCCATGATCAGGCGGCGCAGGCGGTCGGGGGCGCCGGCGGTGATCTTGAGCCGGATGACGCTGCCGCGGCGGCGGCGTTTCAGTGCGGTCTCGAACTCGCGGACCAGATCCTCGGCCTCCTCCTCGACCTCCAGATCGCTGTCGCGCAGCACGCGAAAGCTGCAATGGCCGGTGTCGCGATAGCCCGGGAACAGGCTGGACAGATGCATCAGCAGCAGATCCTCCAGCCGCAGGAACCGCTGCCCCCCCGGCAGGGGCACGAAACGCGGCAGCTGCGCCGGGATGGGCAGCAGGGCCTGCATCTTGCGGCCGTCCGTCTCGCGCGCCAGCTCCAGCGCCAGCGAAAAGCCGGTGTTCGGGATGAAGGGGAACGGGTGCGCCGGGTCGATGGCCAGCGGCGACAGGACCGGAAAGACCAGGTTCTGGAAATGGTCGTTCAGGAATTCCTCCTCGGCGCGGGTCAGGCGCTGGCGGGACAGGATGCAGATGCCCGCCTGCTCCATTTCCTTGCGCAACCCGTTCCAGACGCCCTGCTGCGCGCCCATCAGGCGGCGGGCATCGGCATTGATCAGGGCCAGCTGCTCGGCGGGGGTCAGACCGTCATCCGAGGGCGTCGTGCTGCCCTCGCGCAGCAGTTCGCGCAGGCCCGCGACGCGGACGGTGTAGAATTCGTCCAGGTTGGTCGCGCTGATCGACACAAAGCGCAACCGCTCCAACAGGGGGACGCGGGGGTTGCGCGCTTCGTCCAGCACGCGCCAATTGAAGGACAGCCAGGACAATTCCCGGTTGAAAAAGCGCGCGGCGCCTTCGGGGGTGCCTCCGGGCAGGTCCTTGGGTTCGGGAAAGGGCGTGCGGAGGAAGTCGGCTTGGGTCATGGTCATCCGGCGGCTGGCGTGGCCCCGATCATGCGTCAGCCTCGGACAGCTTGTCCAGCAGGTCGGCGGCGATGCGACGCGTGACCGGACCCTTCTGGGCCATGGCGGCGGCGTCCATCGCGGCGACCAGGCGGCGCGCCAGGCCCAGGTCGCGGTCCATGTGCAGGACCAGCCAGTCGATCAGCCCTGCCGGCACCACCAGCTGGCGGTCCGCGAACAGCTTGACCAGCACCGCGGCCAGCAGTGCCTCGTCCGGGGGGCCCAAGCGGACTTGGGGCATGGCGTCCATCCGCGAGCGCAGATCAGGCAGCACCAGCCCCCAGTCGCGCGGCGGCGTGCGCGCCGTCAGCAGCAGCAGGCAGTCGCGCGGTGCGCACAGGTTCCACAGGTGGAACAGCGCCTGTTCGGCACCCGCTGCAAAGCCTGCATGGTCGGCATCCTCGACCACCACCGCGCCGCCCTCGGAGGCCAGCAGATCGGCCGCATCGGGCCGCAGCGCCGAGGCGCTGATGCGCCGGGCGCCGTTCTCGGCCGCCCAGAAGGCCGCCAGATGCGTCTTGCCCGACCCCTCGGGGCCGATCAGCAGCATGCGGCCCGCGGGCCAGTCCTGCGGCCGGTCCAGCGCCTTGAGGGCTGCGTGATTGGCGGGCGCGGGCAGGAAATCGGCCCGCGCATGGGCGGGCGGCGTGGTCAGGTCCAGCGTCAGCTGGCGCGAGGCGGGAAACAGGCTCAACCCGTCAGCCCTTGGCGTCGCGGCGGGCCAGATCATCCTGCATCGCCTCCACCTGCTGGCGGCTGAGCGCGCGGTCGGCGGCCATGCGCGCGTGGCGCAGCCGTTCCGCCACCGTGCCCGCAGGGACCATCTCGACCAGGATGGGCTGGGCAGGCTCATCGGGCAGCCCCTGCCCGGTGAACAGCGAGCTTTCGCGATAGCGCGCGATCAGGAACCGCGCCAGCACGCCAAGGGCCGCGGCCATCGGCACCGCCATGACCAGCCCGACGAACCCGAACAGCGCGCCGAACACCGACAGCGCCAGCAGCAGCCAGACGGGATGCAGGCCGACATGGCCGCCCACGATCTTGGGTTGCAGATAGTTGCCCTCGACGATCTGGCCGATGGCAAAGATCGCCACGACCGCGCCGATCCACAGCGGATCGCCCCAAAAGCTGAACAGCGCGACCCCGATGGCCGTCGCCCCCCCGATCAGCACGCCCACATAGGGGATGAAGGACAGCACCGCCGCCATGATCCCGATGAAAAAGCCGAAGGGCAGCCCCACGAACATCAGCCCCAGCGCGTACCACGTCCCCAGGATGGCGATGACGACGGCCTGCCCGCGCAGAAAGCCCGACAGGGCGTCGTCGATCTCTCGGGCCAACTGGCGGATGGTGGCGGCATGTTCGCGCGGCAACAGCCCGTCCACCGCCGCGACCAGGTGATCCCAGTCCAGCAGCAGATAGAAGGCCACCACCGGCACGATGACCAGCAGCGCCACCGTTCCCAGCACCCCCGTCACCGAACCCAGCACCGTCGAGGCCAGCCGCCCGGCCTGTTCGCCCATCGTCGCCTGCAGGTCGGCCAAGGTCTGCTGCAGCCCCGCGCCCTGCGGGATCAGGTCGGGAAAGCGGGCGTCCAGAAAGGCGCGCCCCTGCTCGATCATCGCGGGCGTGGTCTCGATCAGGGCGGTCGCCTGGCGCAGCAGGACCGGCACGATCAGCAGCACGACCGTGACGAAGGCCAGCACCACCGCCACCGTGATCACCACGACCGACATGGTGCGCGACAGGCCCGCGCGTTCCAGCCGGTCGGCGACCGGGTCCAGCAGATAGGCGATGCCCGCCCCCAGGATGAAGGGCAGCACCGCCTGGCCCAACAGCCACAATGTCAGCAGCAGCGTCAGGGCCGCGATGCCCCACCACATGATCTGCTTGCGTACGGGGATGCGCATGGCTTGACCCTTGTCCAGAAACCTGCGGCGAATGTGCCGCCCCGCGTCTGTGGTTGCAAGCGCGATGCTTGGCAAGGCGGGACCGATCCGGTAACGCTGCCCCGAACCGCTTTGAAGGACTTCGGCCATGCGTCTGTCGCGTTATTTCCTGCCCGTGCTCAAGGAAGACCCCAAGGAGGCGCAGATCGTCAGTCACCGGCTGATGCTGCGCGCGGGCATGATCAAGCAGCAGACGGCGGGCATCTATTCCTGGCTGCCGATGGGCTTCAAGGTGCTGAAGCGCATCGAGCAGATCGTCCATGAGGAGCAGCAACGCGCGGGCCACATCCCGATGCTGATGCCCACCCTGCAGCCCGCCGACCTGTGGCGCGAAAGCGGCCGCTATGACGATTACGGCGAAGAGATGCTGCGCATCAAGGACCGCCACAAGCGCGACCTGCTGTACGGTCCCACCAACGAGGAGATGATCACCGACATCTTCCGCAGCCACGTGAACAGCTACAAGGACCTGCCCCTGACGCTGTATCACATCCAGTGGAAGTTCCGCGACGAGATCCGCCCCCGCTTTGGCGTGATGCGGGGCCGCGAGTTCCTGATGAAGGACGGCTACAATTTCGATCTGACCAAGGAAGCCGCGCTGCACGCCTATAACCGCCATCTGGTCAGCTATCTGCGCAGCTATGAGCGGATGGGCCTGCAGGCCATCCCGATGCGCGCCGATGGCGGGCCGATCGGCGGCGATTACACCCATGAATTCCTGGTCTTGGCAGAGACCGGCGAATCCGAGGTGTTCTATGACAGCCAGATCACCGACCTGACCTTTGGCGACCGCGCCATCGACTATGACGATGTGGCGGAATGCCAGGCCGTGCTGGAGGAGTTCACCAGCCGCTATGCCCGCACCGACGAGACCCATGACGAGGCCGTCTATGCCGAGGTCCCCGAAGAGCGGCGCCGCACCGCGCGCGGCATCGAGGTCGGCCAGATCTTCTATTTCGGGACCAAGTATTCCGAACCGATGGGCGCCACGGTCGTGGGCCCCGACGGCGTGCGCGTGCCCGTCCACATGGGCAGCCACGGCATCGGCGTGTCGCGCCTGCTGGGCGCGATCATCGAGGCCAATCACGACGACAAGGGCATCATCTGGCCCGAGGGCGTGACCCCCTTCCATGTCGGCATCGTCAACCTGAAGCAGGGCGACAACTCCACCGACGCCGCCTGCGAGGCGATCTATGCCGAGTTGCAGGCCCGCGGTCTGGACCCGCTTTACGACGACCGGGATGAGCGGGCGGGCGCGAAATTCGCCTCGATGGACCTGATCGGCCTGCCCTGGCGGATCACCGTCGGCCCGCGCGGCCTGGCCGCCAACAAGATCGAACTGACCAACCGCCGCACCGGCGCATCCGAGGAACTGTCGCCCCAGGAGGCCATCGCGCGCCTGGCGCAGATCTATCAGCCCGTGCTGGGCCTGTCCGTCCAGGACAAGTGACGCAGCCGCGGGCGGCCCCTCCCGGTCGCCCGCGCCGCTGACCTAGCGTCAGCCGTCAAGCTGTCCAAAAACCATGCAAATCCACGCGACAACGCGCTTTCTTTTTCAGAGGGCCGATTATAGCGTGACGCGCAGGACAATGTTCCAACTGGGAGACAACCAATGAAAAAGCTTCTTCTTGCGACCGCCGCCGGGGCGTTGCTGGCCGGTGCCGCGGGCGCCGAAGAAATCAAGCTGGGCGTCTCGCTCGGCTTTACCGGTCCGCTGGAATCAATGGCCCCCGCGATGCAGCAGGGCGCCGAGATGGCCATGAAGGAGGTCAGCGATTCCGGTCTGCTGCTGGACGGATCGACGGTCGTGTCGGTCACCGGCGACAGCACCTGCATCGACGCCGCCGCGGCCACCGCGACGGTCGAGCGTCTGATCGCCTCGGAAGGGGTCAAGGGCATCATCGGCGGCATGTGCTCGGGCGAGACGATCGCCTCGCTGGAGAACGTGGCCAAGGCGAACGGGATCGTCATGATCTCGCCCTCGGCGACGTCTCCGGCGCTGACCGACATCGAGGATGACGGCCTGTTCTTCCGCACCGCACCGTCGGATGCCCGCCAGGGCGAGGTCATGGCCGCAATCGTGCAGGATCGCGGCATCGGCAGCGTCGCCGTGACCTATACCAACAACGACTATGGCAAGGGCCTGGCCGACAGCTTTGCGGCGGCCTTCACCGCGGCGGGCGGCACGGTCACCACCAACAGCGCCCATGACGACGGCAAGGCCGACTATTCGGCCGAGGTCGCGGCCCTGGCAGCGGCCGGTGGCGATGCGCTGGTCGTGGTCGGCTATGTCGACCAGGGCGGTTCGGGCGTCGTGCGCGCGGCCCTGGACACCGGCGCGTTCGAGACCTTCGTGTTCCCAGACGGCATGGTCGGTCAGGCGCTGGAGGACAATTTCGGCTCCGAGATCGAGGGCAGCTTTGGCCAGAACCCTGCCGCCGAGGGCGAGGGCCGCGAGACCTATCTGAGCATGGCGACCGAGGCGGGCTTTGACGGTTCGGGCGCCTTCTCGGCCGAGGCCTATGACGCGGCGGCGCTGATGCTGCTGGCGATGGCCAAGGCGGGCTCGTCGGACCCGGCGGTCTACAAGGACCACATCATGGACGTGGCCAACGGCCCCGGCGAAGAGATCCTGCCCGGCCAGCTGGCGCAGGCGCTGGAGATCATCAACGGCGGCGGCGACGTGGACTATGTCGGCGGCACCGCGGTCGAACTGGTGGGTCCGGGCGAATCCGCCGGCACCTTCCGCGAGATCCAGTTCACCAACGGCGTGCTGGAGGTGGTCGGCTATCGCTGACCCCCACCCCTGACACGATGGCCCGGCACCTTGGGGTGTCGGGCCGTTTCATAACGATAACAGCCGCTTGACGGCACATCTTCACCCAGAATGTGAAGACGGGGATGTAGAAGAATGATCAGGGTCGAGGACCTTCACAGACATTTCGGCGGCTTTCGCGCCGTCGATGGCGCCAGCCTGACCATCGAGACCGGATCGATCACCGGGTTGATCGGCCCCAACGGCGCGGGCAAGTCGACGCTGTTCAACGTGATCGCCGGCGTGCTGCCCCCCACCTCGGGGCGCGTCTTCATGGACGGAGAGGACATCACCGGCCTGCCGCCGCACGCGCTGTTCCACAAGGGCCTGCTGCGCACCTTCCAGCTGGCGCATGAGTTCAGCTCGATGACGGTGCGCGAGAACCTGATGATGGTGCCCGGCGCGCAATCCGGAGAGACCATCTGGAAGACCTGGTTCCAGCGCGGCCGGATCGAGCGCGAGGAGGCCGAGCTGCGCCGCAAGGCCGACGAGGTGCTGGATTTCCTGACCATCCGCCACCTGACCCACGAAAAGGCCGGCAACCTGTCGGGCGGCCAGAAAAAGCTGCTGGAGCTGGGCCGCACGATGATGGTCGATGCCAAGATCGTGTTCCTTGACGAGGTCGGCGCGGGCGTGAACCGCACCCTGCTGATGACCATCGCCGACGCAATCATCCGCCTGAACAAGGAACGCGGCTATACCTTCTGCGTGATCGAGCATGACATGGATTTCATCGGCAAGCTGTGCGACCCGGTGATCGTCATGGCCGAGGGCAAGGTCCTGGCCAAGGGCAGCGCCCGGGACATCATGAAGAACGAGGCCGTGATCGAGGCCTATCTGGGCACCGGCCTGAAGAACAAGGACATGGTGGGCGCATGAGCGACGCAGGCTTTGGCAATCGCGGCAACCGCGACGCCTCGGTGGTCAACCTCAAGGGGATGGGCCAGATTGACGGCACGCGGCGGTCGGGCCCGGTGGGCGCCGGTCGCGCGGGCGACCCGTTCCTGATCGGAGAGAACATGACCGGCGGATACGGCAAGGGCGCCGATATCCTGCACGACTGCACGATCGCCGTCGAACAGGGCCAGATCGCAGTGATCGTGGGCCCCAACGGCGCCGGCAAATCCACCGCGATGAAGGCGATCTTTGGCATGCTGAACCTGCGCCAGGGGTCGGTCCGGCTGAACGGTCAGGACATCACCGCGCTGAACCCGCAGGACCGGGTCAAGGCGGGCATGGGCTTTGTGCCGCAGGTCAACAACATCTTCCCGTCCATGACGGTCGAGGAGAACCTGGAGATGGGCGCCTATATCCGCCGAGACGACATCAAGGCCACGATGGAGCAGGTCTATGAGTTGTTCCCTGCCGTCGCCGCCAAGCGCCGTCAGGCCGCGGGCGAGCTGTCGGGCGGCCAGCGCCAGCAGGTGGCCGTGGGCCGCGCGCTGATGACGCAGCCGCAGGTGCTCATGCTGGACGAACCGACCGCGGGCGTCAGCCCCATCGTCATGGACGAGCTGTTCGACCGCATCATCGCCATCGCGCGGGGCGGGCTGCCCGTGCTGATGGTCGAACAGAATGCACGCCAGGCGATGATGATCGCCGACAAGGCCTATGTGCTGGTGCAGGGTGCGAACGCCCATACCGGCACCGGGCACGAGTTGATGCAGAACGACGAGGTGCGCCGCACCTTCCTGGGGGGCTGAGCCGTGGATATCCTGAACGCCCTCGTGGTCTTTCTGAACTTTGTCTTCATCCCGGCGGCCGCCTATGGCGCGCAGCTGGCGCTTGGCGCGCTTGGCGTCACGCTGATCTATGGCATCCTGCGGTTCTCGAACTTCGCCCATGGCGACACGATGGCTTTTGGCACCGGGGTGGTGATCCTGCTGACCTGGGGGCTGCAATCCTTGGGCATCAGCGCGGGGCCGCTGCCCACCGCGCTGATCGCCCTGCCCTTCGGCATCGCGCTGACCGCGCTTCTGGTGCTGGGCACCGACCGGGCGGTGTATAAATTCTATCGCAAGCAGAAGGCCGCGCCGATCATCCTGGTCATGGCCTCGGTCGGCGTGATGTTCGTGATGAACGGGCTGACGCGCATCCTGATCGGGGTGGATGAATACCGCTTTGACGACGGCGCGCGCTTCATCATGGACGTGCGCACGTTTCGTGAGATGACCGGCCTGCCCGAGGGGCTGGCCCTGCGCTCGACCCAGGCGCTGACCGTGGTGGTGGCGCTGATCGTGATGGTCGCGCTGTTCTGGTTCCTGAACCGCACGAAATCCGGCAAGGCCATGCGCGCCTATTCCGACAACGAGGATCTGGCGCTGCTGTCGGGCATCGACCCCGAACGCGTGGTGCGCCTGACCTGGATCATCGCGGCGGGTCTGGCGACCATCGCAGGCACGCTGTACGGATTGGACAAGTCGTTCAAGGCATTCAACTATTTCCAGATCCTGCTGCCCATCTTTGCCGCCGCCATCGTGGGGGGCCTGGGCAACCCGCTTGGCGCCATCGCGGGCGGGTTTCTGGTGGCCTTCTCCGAGGTCGCGGTGACCTATCCCTGGGTGCGCGTCGTGGGCTATCTGTTCCCCGGCTATGAGCCGTCGGGCCTGATGCAGCTCTTGGGCACCGAATACAAGTTCGCCGTCAGTTTCGTCATTCTGATTGTCGTCCTGCTGTTCCGGCCCACGGGCCTGTTCCGCGGCAAATCGGTGTAAGGGGAAGATCATGGCAACCAACCGTCAAGCCGCCTCGACCCACAGCCGCTGGCGCGCGCCGATCCTGTTCGCGGTGCTGGCCGTCCTGTTCGTGCTGGAGGGGACCGTGCGCAACAGCATGTTCTCGGGCAGCTGGAACACCTCGCTGGCGATCCTGAACATGGGGCTGATCTCGGCCATCACGGCCCTGGGCGTGAACATGCAATGGGGCTATGCGGGCCTGTTCAACGTGGGCGTCGTGGGCTTTCTGGCGATGGGTGCGCTGGCGCCCGTGCTGATCTCGCTCCCTCCGGTCGAGGGCGCGTGGGAGGCCGGCGGCACCCGCCTGATGCTGGCGCTGGCCGTGGGGCTGGGGACGCTGGCCATGGCCAAGCTGGCCTGGACCCGCACCCGCAGCGGCATCCTGACCGTGGCCGTGCTGATCGGCGGCTTCATCGTCTATCGCTGGCTGTTCGACCCCGCCGTCACCGCGATCGAGGCGAACAACCCCGCCCGCCACGGCAATATCGGCGGCCTGGGCCTGCCGGTTCTGCTGTCTTGGGTGGTGGGCGGCGTCTTTGCCGCCGCCGCGGCCTGGGCCATCGGCAAGGTCGCCCTGGGCCTGCGCTCCGACTATCTGGCCATCGCCACCCTGGGCATCGGCGAGATCATCGTCGCCGTCATGAAGAACGAGGACTGGCTGGCCCGCGGCGTCAAGAACATCACGGCCATCCCGCGCCCCGTGGCGCAGGAGGTCGAGCTGCAGCGCAATCCCGAATTCGTCGAATTCGCGGCCAGCTGGGGCTTTCCGGCGGCCGAGGCGTCGGGCATCTGGGTCAAGCTGTCCTACATGTCGCTGTTCCTGGTCGCGCTGCTGGTGATCATCCTGCTGGCAGAGCTGGCGTTGAAATCGCCCTGGGGCCGCATGATGCGCGCCATTCGCGACAACGAGACCGCGGCCGAGGCGATGGGCAAGGACGTCACCCGCCGCCACCTGCAGGTGTTCATCCTGGGCTCGGCGGTGATCGGGGTCGCGGGCGCGATGATGGTGACGCTGGACGGGCTGCTGGCGCCGACCAGCTATAACCCGCTGCGCTATACCTTCCTGATCTGGGTGATGGTGATCGTCGGCGGGTCCGGCAACAACTGGGGCGCGGTACTGGGCGCCGTAACGATCTGGTTCCTGTGGATCAAGGCCGAGGTCTGGGGCCCTGCCCTGATCGCCATGCTGACCGGCCCTATGGCCGATGGCCCGGTCAAGGCGCATCTGCTGGACAGCGCGCCGCACATGCGCTTCATCGCGATGGGGGCGGTGCTGCTGTTGGTGCTGCGCTTTGCGCCACGGGGGCTGCTGCCCGAGCAATAAGTAAAGGGGCGCGGATCACACCGCGCCCCTTGTCCCTTCAACGGCAGTTGTTGCCCAGCACCGTGCTGTGCCACAACCGCCCATCCGCGCCGCGCGCGACGCCGCTGCCGATCTGATAGCTCAGCTGGCCCAGAACCTGCTCGCGCAGCGGGCCGGGAACCAGCCAGGCGGACACGGTGCCCTCGGGCGTGCCGCCCGCGCTGACCAGTTGAACGACGCCGCAGGTCGGATACCCCACCGACCGCGCCCGATCGACCACGTTCGAGCCGTTCGATCCCGCCACATCCGCCCGCCCCGTGCGCGCCATGTCGCAGGCATGGGCCAGCGCGATCCGATCCAGCTGGTCGTTGGCGGCCAGCACGGTCTTGCCCTCGGACAGGCGGGCGGCGTTCACGGTGGCCGACAGCCGCGCCCCGGCCTCGGGTTCGCCCCGGCATTCGACGGCCAGCGCCTCTTCGGCGGAGGCCTGCGGGGCGGTGACGCCCAGGCCCGGCACCTGACAGGCGGCCAGAGACAGGACGCAGCCTGCGGCCAGGGACAATCGGATCATCGGAACATACCTTTTGAACGGAACAGGGCGATTGCTGCCGAACGCGCGCCGGGTGGCACGGTTCCCCCGCACCACAGTGCCGAAAGGCTTGCAAGGTGCTGAAACCGCGCTTAAAGCGCACCCATGACCCAGCACCAGCGCCTTCTGATCATCGACTTCGGCAGCCAGGTGACGCAGCTGATCGCGCGTCGCCTGCGTGAACTGAACGTCTATTGCGAAATCCACCCGTTCAACACGGTGACCGACGACCGGCTGCGCCAGATGGCGCCGCAGGCGATCATCCTGTCCGGCGGCCCGGCCAGCGTCACGACCGATGGCAGCCCCCGCGCGCCCCAGGCCGTGTTCGAGCTGGGCGTGCCCGTCTTTGGCATCTGCTATGGCCAGCAGGTGATGATGGAGCAGCTGGGCGGCACGGTCGAGGCCGGACACCACGCCGAATACGGCCGCGCCTTCATCGCGCCCGCGCCCGGACACAAGTCCGACGGCATCTTCGCGGGTCTTTTCGGGACCGGTCGCGAAGAGGTCTGGATGAGCCATGGCGACCGCGTGACCGCGCTGGCGCCGGGCTTTCAGGTCATCGGCACCTCGCCCAACGCGCCCATGGCGATGATTGCGGACGAGGCGCGGCATTTCTATGCCGTCCAGTTCCACCCCGAGGTGCACCACACCCCGAACGGCCGCACCATGCTGGAGAACTTCGTCCGGCTGGCGGGGTTCACCGGCGACTGGACCATGGCCTCCTACAAGGACGAGGCGATCCGCAAGATCCGCGAGACGGTGGGCGACCGCCGCGTCATCTGCGGCCTGTCGGGCGGCGTCGATTCGTCGGTGGCGGCGGTCCTGATCCACGAGGCGATCGGCGACCAGCTGACCTGCGTCTTTGTCGATCACGGGCTGCTGCGCCTGAACGAGGGCGAAGACGTCGTCAAGATGTTCCGCGATAACTACAACATCCCGCTGATCCACGCGAACGAGAGCGACCTGTTCCTGGGCGCGCTGGAGGGCGTCAGCGACCCCGAGGTCAAGCGCAAGACCATCGGCCGGCTGTTCATCGACGTGTTCCAGAAATACGCCAGCCAGATCGACGGCGCCGACTTCCTGGCCCAGGGCACGCTCTATCCGGACGTCATCGAAAGCGTCAGCTTCAGCGGCGGGCCATCGGTCACGATCAAGTCGCACCACAACGTGGGCGGCCTGCCCGAAAAGATGGGCCTGAAGCTGGTCGAGCCCCTGCGCGAGCTGTTCAAGGACGAGGTCAGGGAACTGGGCCGCGAACTGGGCCTGCCCGAGAGCTTCATCGGCCGCCACCCCTTCCCCGGCCCGGGCCTGGCCATCCGCTGCCCCGGAGAGATCACCCGCGAAAAGCTGGAGATCCTGCGCAAGGCCGATGCGGTCTTCATCGACCAGATCCGCAAGCACGGTCTGTACGATGAGATCTGGCAGGCATTCGTGGCGATCCTTCCGGTCCGCACCGTGGGCGTGATGGGCGACGGGCGGACCTATGATTTCGCCTGCGCGCTGCGTGCGGTGACATCGGTCGACGGGATGACCGCGGATTACTATCCCTTCACCCACGAATTCCTGGGCGAGACCGCGACGCGGATCATCAACGAGGTCAAGGGCATCAACCGCTGCACCTATGACATCACGTCCAAGCCGCCGGGCACGATTGAATGGGAATGACGCGGCACCGCGCCGCATCGTGACCGGGGAACGCGCAGGGCAACCTGCGCGTCCTTGTCATTCCGGGGGTGTGCGATGCGTCTGATCCTGATCCTGGGCGACCAGCTGTCGCATGACCTGTCGGCCCTGCGCGCAGCCCGGCCCGACGACATCATCGTCATGGCCGAGGTCGCGTCCGAGGCGGGCTGTGTCCCCCACCACCCGCAAAAAATCGCCTTTCTGTTCGCCGCCATGCGCAAGTTCGCCGCCGAACTGCGTGCCAAGGGCCACACCGTCGCCTATGCCACGCTGGACGACCCCGACAACAGCCAGTCGATCCCCGGGGAACTGCTGCGCCGGGCCGCAGATCATGGCGCGACATTGGTGATCGCGACCGAGCCGGGCGAGTGGCGGCTGATCGCGGCGCTGTCCGACCTGCCCATCCCGGTCACGCAGCTGCCCGATGACCGCTTTCTGGCCAGCCACGCCGAATTCGAGGCCTGGGCCGATGGCCGCAAGGAATTGCGGATGGAGTGGTTCTATCGCGACATGCGCCGCAAGACCGGCCTGCTGATGGAGGGCGACCAGCCTGCGGGCGGCCAGTGGAACTTTGACCACGACAACCGCAAGCCCGCCCGCGCCGATCTGCTGCGCGCCAGACCGCCGCGCTTTGAGCCCGATGCGGTCACCGCGCAGGTGCTGGATCTGGTCGAGGCGCGGTTTCCCGACAATTTCGGGCGGTTGCGCCCGTTCACCTATGCCACCGACCGGGCGGGCGCGCTGCAGGTGCTGGACCATTTCATCGCCCATTCGCTGGACGAATTCGGCCCCTATCAGGACGCCATGCTGCAGGACGACCCGTTCCTGCACCATTCGATCCTGTCGCCCTATATCAACGCGGGCCTGCTGTCCCCGCTGGAGGTGTGCCAGGCCGCAGCCGACGCCCATGCCGCAGGCAAGGTCCGCCTGAATTCGGCCGAGGGGTTCATCCGCCAGATCATCGGCTGGCGCGAATACATGCGCGGCATCTATTTCCTGGAAGGCCCCGACTATACCGCGCGCAACGTGCTGGGCCATGACCGCGCCCTGCCCCCGGTCTATTGGGGCGCGCCCACGCGGATGAACTGCATGGCGCAGGCGGTGGGGCAGACGCGCGATCACGCCTATGCCCATCACATCCAGCGACTGATGGTGACGGGCAATTTCGCGCTGCTGGCGGGAATCGATCCGCATCAGGTCCATGAATGGTATCTGGCGGTCTATATCGACGCCTATGAATGGGTCGAGGCCCCGAACGTCATCGGCATGAGCCAGTTCGCCGATGGGGGCGTGGTGGGGTCGAAACCCTATGTCAGCTCGGGGAACTACATCCACAAGATGTCCGATTATTGCGGCGGCTGCGCCTACAAGGTGGCGGACAAGACCGGCCCCAGGGCCTGTCCGTTCAACCTGCTCTATTGGGATTTCCTGGTGCGCCACCGCGAGCGGTTCGAACGCAACCCGCGCATCGGACGGGCCTTCGCCACCTGGGACCGGATGGATGCCGACCGCCGCGACCGCATCCGCGCCGATGCCGCGGCCTTCCTGACCCGCCTGGAGGCCGGTGAGGTCGTCTAGCCCGCTTGACGCGCGCCTGCCGCCCGGCCACCCTGCCCCATCCAGCGAAAGGACACGCCATGGACTGCGCCTGCGGCCACCACCACGCCCCGACCGCCGATCCGTCCGGCACGCCCCTGGCGATGGCGAACCCGCCCATCGCCCTGCACGGGCGCCTGATCTGCGCCGACATGGCGCAGCTGATGACCGCGCTGGAATTGCTGCCCGACCATGTCGCGGCCAGCCGCGCCGAGCCGGGCTGCCTGCGCTTTGACATCGCGCAATCGGACGACCCGATGGTCTGGACCCTGTCCGAGGTCTTTGCCGATTCCGCGGCCTTTGCCGCCCATCAGGCGCGCACCGCCGCCAGCCCCTGGGGCAAGCGCAGCCAGGCGCTGACCCGCGATTTTCACCGCCATGAGGCGCAGCCCCGCATCCGCCCGGCGACCCAGGCCGACGCCGCGTCCCTGTCCGCGCTGCTGCCCGCGGGCACCACGCCCCTTCCCGCGCTGATCGCGCATGTGGAGGGGGTGGCGGTGGCCCACCTGTCCCCGTCGGGCGTGGCGACCATCCACCCGGCCCTGCAGAATCGCGGCATCGCCGAGGCGCTGCAGGATCACGCAGCCCCCTGACCCCGGTTCAGGCCGCGTGACCGGGGCGCGCCCCCCTTGCACCCCCCGCCCCCAGGGTCCACATCTGATCCGACACACAGGAAAGGACCGATCATGGCAGGCAGAATGGTGTTCGACGCGGCGGAACCGGCAAAGGGCGATTTCGGCACCTTGCCCGAATGGGACCTCACCGACCTCTATCCCGCCCCTGACAGCCCCGAACTGACCGCCGATATCGAGGCGCTGGACGGCCAGGTCCGCGATTTCGCGGCCTCCTATCAGGGCAAGCTGGCCGAGCTGACGCCCGCACAGATGCTGGCCTGCATCGAGGCCTATCAGCAGATCGACATCCTGGCCGGGCGCATCATGTCCTATGTGGGCCTGCGCTATTACCAGAACACCACCGACCCGGTGCGGGCCAAGCAGATGGGCGACCTGCAGGGCAAGATCACCGACATGACCACGCCGCTGGTCTTCTTCAGCTTGGAGTTCAACCGCATTCCGGACGCGACCTATCAGGCGGTGTTCACCGCGCCCGACGGTCCCGCCCGCTACAAGCCGGTCTTTGACCGCATGCGCGCCATGCGCCCCCACCAGTTGTCCGATGAGCTGGAGCAGTTCCTGCACGACAATTCGGTCGTGGGCGCCGCCGCCTGGAACCGCCTGTTCGACGAGACGACCGCTGCGCTGACCTTTGACGTCGATGGCGAGACGATGGGCATGGAGGCCACGCTGAACCTGCTGTCGGATCACGACCGCAGCCGCCGCGAGGCCGGGGCCCGTGCGCTGGCCACCGTCTTTACCGCCAATGTCGGGCTCTTCGCGCGCATCCACAACACGCTGGCCAAGGAAAAGGCCATCGAGGACAAGTGGCGCAAGATGCCCACGCCCCAGCATGGCCGCCACCTGTCCAACCATGTCGAACCCGAGGTGGTCGAGGCGCTGCGCAATGCGGTGACCGCCGCCTATCCGCGCCTGTCGCACCGCTATTACGCGCTCAAGGCCCGCTGGCTGGGGCTGGATCGGCTGCAGGTCTGGGACCGCAACGCGCCGCTGCCCACCGACAGCCCGCGCCTGATCGACTGGCCCGAGGCGCAGGCGACGGTCATGGATGCCTATCGCGGCTTTTCGCCCGAACTGGCCGATCTGGCGCAGCCCTTTTTCGACAAGGGCTGGATCGATGCGGGGGTCAAGCCGGGCAAGGCGCCGGGCGCCTTCGCGCATCCGACCGTGACCACGGCGCATCCCTATATCCTGCTGAACTATTTGGGAAAACCGCGTGACGTGATGACGCTGGCGCATGAGCTGGGCCACGGTGTCCACCAGCGCCTGGCCGCGGGTCAGGGAGAGCTGCTGGCCTCCACCCCCCTGACGCTGGCCGAGACCGCGTCGGTGTTCGGAGAGATGCTGACCTTCCGCGCGCTGCTGGCGCGCACCACCGATCCGGCGCAGAAAAAGGCCCTGCTGGCGGGTAAGGTCGAGGACATGATCAACACGGTCGTGCGCCAGATCGCGTTTTATGATTTTGAATGCCGCCTGCACGCCGCCCGTGCCGAGGGAGAGCTGACCCCCGACGACATCAACGCGCTGTGGATGCAGATCCAGCACGAGAGCCTGGGGCCGGTCTTCGACTATATGCCGGGCTATGAGACATTCTGGACCTACATCCCGCATTTCGTACATTCGCCCTTCTACGTCTATGCCTATGCCTTCGGCGACGGGCTGGTGAACGCGCTCTATGCCGCCTACGAGGACGGGTTGCCCGACTTCCAGCAGAAATACTTTGACCTGCTGCGCGCGGGCGGGTCGCGCCATCACAGCGAATTGCTGGCGCCCTTCGGGCTGGACGCCTCCGACCCGGCCTTCTGGGACAAGGGCCTGTCGATGATCGAGGGGTTGATCGACCAGTTGGAGGCGCTGGAGGACTGATCGCCCCGCTCCGGTCCGCAGGCAGGACTTATGTCGGTATGCGGACCGGTATGCCCCGCCCCTGGGCTGTCGCGTTCGGGTGACGGACCAGGGGAGGCGATCGCCGACGCGTCGATGCCCCATCGTCACAGCCATTGTCGGCGATATGACGACCCCACAGCCTGTAGAAGAGAATCGCGATGAAACGAACCACCCTGCTGCATGCCGAACTGTCCGGCCTGATCGCCTCCTTTGGGCATGGCGATCTGCTGGTGATCGGCGATGCCGGTCTGCCGGTGCCGCCGGGTGTCCGCGTCATTGACCTGGCGCTGACCCGCGGCATTCCCGGCATCTTCGACGTGCTGGACGCCGTGCTGAGCGAACTGGTCGTCGAACGCGCCAGCTTGGCGGAGGAGGCCGCCCCCGATCTGCGCGCGCGCTTTGCGGAACGGGCGATCGGCCCGGTCACGCTGATGTCGCATGCGGCCTTCAAGGACCAGTCCCGTCAGGCCCGCGCCGTGGTGCGCACCGGCGAATGCACTCCCTATGCCAATATCGCGCTTTATTCAGGAGTTGCATTTTAGGGGGAACCGAACCGCTCAGATTGCGTTGCAAGGTCAGATGGTTATCCCAAAGGAGACTGAAGCTATGCAGAAGAAGATCCTGGGCCTGAGTGCCGTTCTGGCCATGATGACGCTGGCCGCCTGCGAGACCGTTCAGGGTGCGGGCCGCGATATTTCCACGGCCGGAGCCGTGGTTCAGCAGGAAAGCGCGCAGGTCCAGGCCGGGATGTGATCCCAAGCCCGCCACCTGCGATCAAGGCCCCCGCAGCACCGCTGTCGGGGGCTTTTTCACATCCGCCCTCAGGCCGCGTCGCTTTCATGCGCTGCGATGCGCATCGCGACCTGGGCCGAACCGGACCAGACCATGTCCAACGCATCCGGCCCCAGATCGGGGCGCGCATGGCGGCTGAGAAAACAGAACATGCCGAACACACTGCCATCGGCGCGGTGGATGGGCACGGACAGGTGGCTGCCGATGGGGATCATCTGCGTGATGGGCAGATCGACCGCGATGGCATGATCGCCGGTATCGGTGATCAGGTTGGGCAGGCCGCCATCCAGGATATGTTTGCAATAGACCTCTCTCAGATCCATGCTTTGGCTGGGGCTGATCATCGCCTCCAGGCCCGGGGCGCTGACCGCGCGAAACACGGCGCGGTCCTGGACGAATTCGGACAGATAGGCCACCTCCATCCCCAGGGTCTGGCGCAGGGTGTCCAACGTGGCCTGAATCGCGGCATTGTCGGCGGGATGGGCGGCGATGGTCGGAAAGGTGGCGGGTGACATGGGTCTGACCTTGTGGCTGCTGGATTTCAGGATACCCTGAATCAGGCCCGCATCGGCGCAGAGAACGACGTGGTTTTTAACGACCGGAAGGCCGCATCAGGCCCCGGCAGGAGAGGATCGGATGCGACTGGCACTCATGATTTTTCTGGCCTTGCCGCTGCCCGCCAGCGCCTTCACGGCCCGCAACGGCATGACCGTCGAACAGGCCGGCCCGACCGAGATCGCGGTGGCCTTTGCCTCGGGGCGCGCGGATACGGATTACTGGTGCGCTGCGGGCGATTTCGCCCAACGGGCGCTGAACAAGCCGGTCGGCACGCGCCTGTGGCGGGCCAGCCCCAAACCGCGAGGCTCGGGGTCCGGCATCCTGTTCACGCTGGATGAAACCAGGCAGGCGACGGGCGCGGGCCTGTCGCAATTCGGCGCGGGGCCGCGCGACGGCGCGATTTCAGTGGGACAGGCCGTGGCGGGGCATTGCCGGGTCGTGGTGCCCCTGTGGGACGACTGACGGTGGCCGTCAGCTGTCCATCTTGAGCGCCTGGATGAAGGCCGTCTGCGGGATCTCGACCTTGCCGAACTGACGCATCTTCTTCTTGCCGGCCTTCTGCTTTTCCAGCAGCTTTTTCTTGCGCGTCGCATCGCCGCCATAGCATTTGGCGGTCACGTCCTTGCGCATCGCCGACAGCGTCTCGCGTGCGATGACGCGGGCGCCGATGGCCGCCTGGATCGGAATCTTGAACATATGCCGCGGGATCAGGTCCTTGAGCTTTTCGACCATCGCCCGGCCACGGCTTTCGGCACGGTCGCGATGGACCATGATCGACAGCGCATCCACGGGTTCGTCATTCACCAGGATCGACATCTTGACCAGGAAATCCTCGCGGTATTCGCTGATCTGATAATCAAAGCTGGCATAGCCCTTGGTCACCGATTTCAGCCGGTCATAGAAATCGAACACCACCTCGGCCAGTGGCAGGTCATAGACGACCATGGCCCGCGCGCCCGCATAGGTCAGGTCCAGCTGGATGCCGCGGCGGTCCTGACACAGCTTCAGCACGTCGCCCAGGAATTCGTCCGGCACCATGATCGTGGCCTTGATGCGCGGCTCCTCGATATGGTCGACATAGGTCAGGTCGGGCATGTCGGCGGGGTTGTGCAGCTCGCGCACCTCACCGTCGCGCATGTGCAGCTTGAACACCACCGACGGCGCGGTGGTGATCAGGTCCAGATCGTATTCGCGCTCCAGTCGGTCGCGGATCACCTCCAGATGCAGCAGCCCCAGAAACCCGCAGCGAAAGCCAAAGCCCAGGGCCGCAGACGTCTCCATCTCATAGCTGAAGCTGGCGTCGTTCAGGGCCAGCTTTTCGATGGCATCCCGCAGAGGTTCAAAATCGTTGGCGTCGACCGGGAACAACCCGCAGAACACCACCGGTTGCGCAGGCTTGAAGCCCGGCAGCGCGGTCGTGCAGGCGCGTTTCTCATGCGTGATGGTATCGCCCACGCGCGTATCGCGGACCTGCTTGATCGAGCCGGTAAAGACCCCGATCTCTCCCGGTCCCAGTTCGGCGATGTCGACCATCTGCGGGGTCAGCACGGCCAGCTTGTCGATGCGGTGGCTGGCGCCCGTCTGCATCATCTTGATCTGGTCGCCCTTGCGGATCACCCCGTCCATGACGCGGATCATCACGACCACCCCCAGATAGGCGTCGTACCAGCTGTCGACCAGCATCGCCTTGAGCGGCGCGTCGCGGTCGCCCTTGGGCGCGGGCAGGCGCGTGACGATGGCCTCCAGCACCTCGGGGATGCCCAGGCCAGTCTTGGCCGAAATCGGGATCGCGTCCTGGGCGTCGATGCCGATGACTTCCTCGATGTTTTCCTTGACGCGCTCGGGCTCGGCCGCGGGCAGGTCGATCTTGTTCAGGACCGGCACGATCTCGTGTCCCGCATCGATCGCCTGATAGACGTTGGCAAGCGTCTGCGCCTCGACGCCCTGGCTGGCATCCACGACCAGCAGCGACCCCTCGACCGCGCGCATGGAGCGGCTGACCTCATAGGCAAAGTCGACGTGACCCGGCGTGTCGATCAGGTTCAGGACATAGGTCTTGCCGTCCTTGGCCGGATAGCTGATCCGCACCGTGTTGGCCTTGATGGTGATCCCGCGCTCGCGCTCGATATCCATGCTGTCCAGCATCTGGGCCTTCATGTCGCGGTCGGCGACAGTGCCCGTCGACTGGATCAGCCGGTCGGCCAGCGTGGATTTTCCGTGGTCGATATGCGCCACGATCGAGAAATTGCGGATGAGGTCAAGGTCGGTCATGGCCGGGCTATACAGGCCCACGCGGGCCGCGAAAAGAGGGTTTCGCGGCCCTGCGCCATTTGGTGTCAGTCGGCGGCGGGGGTGGTGCCCGCGGCCTCCAGCATCAGCTCGGCCACGCGGGCCGAGGATGCGGGGTTCTGGCCCGTCACCAGCTTGCCGTCCGCCAGCGCGAAGGGCGCCCAGTCCGGGCCTTTCTCATGCTTGCCGCCCTGCGCCTTCAACTGGTCCTCCAGCAGGAAGGGCACGGCATCGGACAGGCCGACCGCATCCTCCTCGCTGTTGGTAAAGCCCGCGACGCGGCGGCCATGGACCAGCGGGTCGCCCGACGACAGGCGCGCCGACAGCAGGCCCGCGGGGCCGTGACAGACCGCGCCGATCACCGCGCCCTTGTCCCAGGCCCGCGCCAGCAGATCGCCCAGGGCCTGCGATTTCGGCAGGTCCCACATCGTGCCGTGCCCACCCGGCAGATAGACGATGTCGCAGCCCGAGATGTCGACATCGTCGACCTTCTGCGTATGGGCCAGCTTGTTCATGGCGGCCTCGTCGGCCAGCAGGCGGCGGACCTCATCGGTCATCGCATCGCCCTCCTCGGAGGACGGGTCGGCCGGGGGCTTACCGCCCTTGATGCTGGCCAGCTCGATCTGCCAGCCCGCATCGGCCAGGATCCAGTAGGGGGCCGCCAGCTCCTCCCAGTAAAAGCCGGTGGGCTTGCCGGTCTCGCCCAACGTGTCGTGCGAGGTCAGGATGAAAAGGGCCTTGGGCATGGGGTGCTCCTCGTGGGGAATGTCGGATGGCGTCCCTGCGCCCGGATGGCGCAGCGACGTTCGCTCGCTCAATGCGGCCCCTGCCCCGCCGGTTCCCGGTCGCGATGTCGCACCGGCGCGATTCGCCAGGATCGCGCGGCCGGCAAGGCCCCTCGATGGGGCCGCAGCCGGCCACCCCCGCCCGCGTCCCGCGCGGGCATCAGCTGGGCCGGATCAGCCCGTCCACCGGCTTGCGCGCTCGGCGCAACCCCGCCTCGCGCCACATCGCATAGCCGCCCGCCAGCGCGATCAGCGCCGCCCCCGCCAGCGTCGCCGCATCGGGCCGCTCGCCAAAGATCACCGCCGCCACCACCAGCGCAAAGGCCAGCCGCGTATAGCGGAAGGGCGCCACCACCGACGCCTCGCCCAGACGCGAGGCCGCCACCAGCGTCGCATAGCCCACCACGCCAAAGACGACCGTCCCCGCCAGCAACGCACTCTCGACCGCGCCCGGCATCATCGGCGCGGGCCCCGCCAGCGCCCCCAGCACCAGCCCCGCCGGCACCATCGCCCCATAGGCCGATGCCGACAGCTGGTCCGACGCCACCCCCGCCGGGATGCGCCGCGTGGCCAGATCGCGCAGCGTCAGCCCCGCGACCCCCGCCACCGCCCACAGCATCGCGGGCTGGAACGCCGCCGTCCCGGGCCGCAGGATCAGCAGCACCCCCGCGAACCCCACCGCCACCGACAGCCAGCGCCGCCAGCCGACCTTTTCGCCCAGAAACAGCGCCGCCCCCAGCACCAGCGTCAGCGGCAGCACCTGCAGGATCGCCGATGTCACCGCCAGATCGCCCACCGCCAGCGCCGTCACCAGACAGATCGCGCCGACGATCTCTCCGGCATTGCGCAACAGCGCCATCGGGTGCCACAGATCGCGCGTCCACAGCCGCCCGCCCCGCCGCGCCAGCCGCAGCCAGAAGACCGCGCCCGCCATCACCCCCACCATCGCCAACAACTGCCAGACCGGCATCGTCCGGGTCAGCACCTTGAGGAACGCATCCTCGATGGCGAACATCGCCATCGAGCCCGACATGAACAGCGCCGCGCGCCCGTTATCGGTCACGCCCCGCCCTCCAGCCGCGCGATCAGCGCGGGCAGCCCGCCCATGTCGGGCAGCTGATGCAGACGCGGATGATCGGGCGCCTCGGCATGCTCATGGCTCCAGGTCAGATCATGGGGGATGAACACCCCCGTCCCGCCCAGCTCCAGCACCGGGATCACGTCGCTGCGCATCGAATTGCCAGCCATCAGGAACCGCGCGGCCTCGACCCCCTGCCCCATCAGCACCCGGGCATAGGCCTCGGGCGTCTTGTCGGCCAGGATCTGCACCGCGGCGAATCGCTCGGCCAGGCCGGATGCGGCGATCTTGCGCTCCTGATCCATCAGGTCGCCCTTGGTGATCAGGATCAGCCGCCGCCCCGCCAGCGCGTCCAGCGCCGCCTCCACCCCCGGCAGCAGCGTGACGGGATGAGCCAGCATCTCGGCGCCCAGGTCCAGGATGCGGGCGATCTGGCGGCCCTCGATGCGCCCGTCGGTCAACTCGATCGCGGTCTGCATCATCGACAGCATGAACCCCTTGATGCCATAGCCATAGCGCACCAGGTTCGCGCTCTCGGTGTCATAAAGCCGCGTGGCGATGGTCTCGGGGTCGCCGTGATCGGCCAGCAGGGCGCAGAATTCGGCCTCGGTCACGCGAAAGAAGGTCTCGTTCTCCCACAGGGTGTCATCGGCATCCAGACCGATGGCGTCGAACCGGGTCATCTGCATCTCCTCTTGCGGGGCGGCCCGCGCGCTTTCATCATGGGGCCTTGCCAAGAGGGTGCCCGATGATCTTTTCCGTTCCCGACATGAGCTGCGGCCATTGCCGCGCGGCCATCGAACAGGCCGTCACGGCGGCCGGCGGCCGCGCCACCGTCGATCTGCCCCAAAAGCGCGTCACCGTCGAGGGGCTGGACCCCGATCGCGCCGCATCCGTCCTGCAGGCCGCGGGCTTTCCCGCCGCGCGGCTTCCCGCCACCTGATCGCACCGGCCCTGCGCTGCGCGATTGAGCGGCGGGCCGCTTGCTGCTAGGATGGCCGGATCGGCCAAGGCGGAAAGAACCGGACCAACCGGCACGCGGCCATCCGAGGCATATCGAGGAGACAGTCCATGCTGAACCGATTCGTGATCGCGGCCGCCGCGATCGTCATGACCGCCCCCCTGGCCATGGCCGGACCCATCGACACCGCCTGCGTCCGGTCGGACCGCGCGCGGGGCAACGCGCCGCTGTGCGGTTGCATCCAGCAGGTGGCGAACCAGACCCTGTCGCGGTCAGACCAGCGCCAGGCCGCGCGGTTCTTCCGCGACCCGCACCGCGCCCAGGAGGTCCGCACCTCCAAGCGTGATGCCGACAACGCCTTCTGGGCCCGCTATCGCAACTTTGCCGCCCAGTCCGAGCGTCTCTGCCGCTGAGGCCGGTCAGCCCATCCGGGCCAGGATCTCGTCCGTCAGGGCGGCCATCTCGGCCTGGGCAGGGCCCTTCGGACGCTCGATCGCGCCCAGGCCCTGGCCAAGGCTCTCGGCATAGGCGACGCGGTTCGACACCTGCGTCGCCGCGACATCGGCCCCCAGTTCGGCGGCCTTTTCGGCGACCTCGACCGACAGGCGGGTGCCGGGGCGCGTGCGGTTCAGCACCACCAGCACCTTGGCCCTTTCGCGCCGCGCCAGATCCAGAACGCCTTCGGTCGCCCACAGATCGACATGGCTGGTCGCCACCGGCACCACCACCAGATCGGCCACGCGCAGCGCGGGCCGCAGGTCGCTGTCGATCTTGGGGGGCGTGTCGATGATGACGAAATCGAACCGCTTCCTCAGCTTTTCGGATTCGTAGCTGGCCCCCCAGGCCGAGGAGGTCGAGAAATCCAGCGCCTCGTCCTCGCCCTTGCGCTCCATCCGCTCCATGAACCAGCGGCCCATGCTGCCCTGCGGGTCGGTATCGACCAGCGCCACGGAATGCCCGCGCGCATGCAGGCACACGGCCAGATTGACCGCCAGCGTCGTCTTGCCCGATCCGCCCTTTTGCTGGGCCACCGTGATGATCCGACCTGCCATGCGCTAATCCCCCACGTTTGCCCCAGCCTAGGGACCAACGCGGCCGATTGCATCAAGTTTCTGCGGATGCAGCATCAGGGATGGACGGACTGAACCTCGTACATCACCGGCTCGAAGGATTTGCACATCGCGTGGATCTCGCGGTTGCGGCGGCGCATCTCGGGGTCGCGCAGCATCGCCTGATAATCGCGACGGTCGCGCCATTGCGAATAGGTGGCGATGCGGGTCTGCGCGTCGTTCAGGTGGATCGCACCGCCCAGGCAGCCCTCGCGCCGGCTGATGACCTGCGCCCAGGCCTCGGTCAGCAGGTCCAGCACGTCATGCGCACTGCCGGGCGTGACCTCGAAGGTGGTGATGACGGTCTGGCCGTCGAAATCGGACGTGATCCTGGGCATGGGCTGGCCTTTCGCTGGCGGAATGCCGGACCAGCCTAACCCGCAACCCTCAGAGGACAAAGCACCATTGCGGGCATCTGCATGATGTGCATCCTGTACCTTATTCGACGCAAAGGACCTGACATGATCCCCGTATTCGACGGCCACAATGATTTCCTGCAGCGCGTGGCGGCGGCGGGGCCGCAGGCCGCCCGGCTGTGGCTGGAGGGTGACGACCAGGGGCACATGGACCTGCCGCGCCTGAAGGCGGGGGGCATGGTGGGCGGGTTTTTTGCCATCTGGGTGCCCTCGCCCGCGGGCCTGACCGATCACGCGGCGGTGCACGCGATGGAGAACCCGCCCTTTGATCTGCCCCTGCCTCCGGCGATCCACCCCGACGCGGCCCTGCCCCACGCCTTTGCCCAGGCCGCAGCCCTGCTGGCGCTGGAGCGCACCGGCACGCTGGACATCGTGCGCGACGCGGCGGGGCTGCGCGCGACCATCGCCGCCGGTCGGATCGCCGCGATCATGCACATGGAGGGGGCCGAGGCGATCAGCGACCCCGATGCCCTGCACCTGTGGCACCGCGCCGGGCTGCGATCCCTGGGGCCGGTCTGGTCGCGTCCCACGCAATACGGGCATGGCGTGCCCTTTGCCCATCCGTCGTCGCCCGACCGGGGCAAGGCGCTGACCCCGCAGGGGCGCACGCTGGTGCAGACGTGCAACGCGCTTGGCATCATGCTGGACCTGTCGCATCTGAACGAGGCCGGGTTCAATGACGTCGCCCGCCTGTCGGACGCCCCCCTGGTTGCCAGCCACAGCGGCGTCCATGCACTCTGCGAAAGCAGCCGCAACCTGACCGACCGCCAGCTGCGCCAGATCGCGGACAGCGGCGGGCTGGTGGGGCTGAACTTTGCCTCCAGCTTTCTACGGCCCGACGGGCGGCGGCTGCCGCTGGAGGATCTGGGCGTGATGATCCGCCATCTGGACCACCTGCTGGCCATTCTGGGAGAGGAGGGCGTGGCGCTCGGCTCGGATTTCGACGGGGCGCTGATGCCGCGCGATCTGCCCGATGTGGCGGCCCTGCCCCGGCTGATCGACGCGATGCGGGGGGCGGGCTATGGCGAGGCGCTGATCCGCAAAATCGCCTGCGACAACTGGATCGGCCTGCTGGAACGGACCTGGTGGGGCTGAATGCGAAACGGCCGGCCCCCTGCCCGGGGACCGGCCGCATCGGCGCAGTGCGCGCGCTTATTCGGTGCCGGTCTCGGCGCCCTCGGTCGAAGGAATCTGCGCCACGGCGATCATCTGCGCCAGCTCCGGGTCCGCGCCCAGATCGGCCACGGCAAAGCGTTCCGACAGGCTGGTCGCCGACAGCTCGATCCCGCTGACGACCTGCGCGCCGGGTGCCGCCGGGCCATAGGTCTGGCCGTCCACAACGAAGTAGACACCGCCGGAATTGCCGGTGCGCAGGACGGGCGGCTGCTCAAGCGGCGGCAGGGCAAAGCGCTCGCCCGCATCCATGATCTTCTCCAGCAGCACCGTCCCCTCGGCCGAAGTCACCCGCACCCAGGCCGGGCGCACCGAGAGCAGCTCCAGCCCCGGCGCGGCGGGGGCCAGCGTGCGCACCGGCCCTTCGGCGGCGGGGGCCTGGGCGGTCTGCAGCGGGCCCACGTCGCCGGGCGTCGCGGTGGGGGCCTGGGCGACGCCGGTCTGCTGCGCCAGCGGGTTCTGCGGCAGCGGCACCTGGGTGATCTGTCCGGCCGAGGCGATGACCTCGTCGATGGTCGGCTGGCTTTCCAGCAGGCCCGGGTCGATGGCCGCGATGGGACCGTCGCGCGCCGTCAGGACCGGCGCCTCCAGGATCTGCGGACGATAGAGGCGGTCCATCGCCTCGGGCTGCGGCAGGGTGCGGGCCAGATCGCGGCCCTGCGCGCCGTCGATGGCCGGGTCGGACAGCCCGGCGCCGCTGGTCGGGTCCAGATCGGCCACCACCGTCGGCACGTCATCGCCCGGCGACAGGGTCACACGCTGAACCTCCTGCAGCAGCGCCCATCCGCCATAGGCCAGACCGCCGATCAGCATCATCAGCACGGCAATGGCACCGATAGCGCGCGGTTCGATCTCGGACCAGAAGCTGCGCTCCTGCGGGATGAACAGCGCGCGGGGATTGGCCAGGGCCTCGGCCGGGTCAGAAGGGCGGCGACCCGGCTTGGGCCCGGCAGCCGACGGGGCCATGCCATGCGTCGGCTGGAACCCCGATTCCTGGCAGAACCGGCGGAACACCCAATCAGGGTCCATGCCCAGATACCGTGCATAGGACCGCACATAACCGGAAATGAAACTGGGCGTATCAAAGGCAGAGATGTCGCAATTCTCGATCGCCGCCACATAGGACGCGCGAATGCGCAATTCGCGCTGAACGTCCAGCAGCGATTTGCCCAGCGTCGCACGCTCTCCGCGCATCAGATCGCCCAAACGCGTGTCGTCGTCGGGGAGATGACCGGCATCCCCAACTTGCACGAACTCTTCTGCCGGGTCATGTGCCCGCAGCCTGCTCATCGCCTATGCCCCATCCGCCCGTTATGTGCACCCGCCGAATCGGAAGATGCCACAGCTTCTTTAACTGCAGGTTATCACGCAGGCGAGAGGCGTTCACGCCCCGATTGAATCACGCGCTCAATTCGGCGCGATTCAGCGCGCAATGCGACCACAGCGCATCCATTGCCCGCACCAGGTGGTCGATCTGCTTGGGATCGTGCACCGGAGACGGGGTGAAGCGCAGCCGCTCCGTGCCGCGCGGCACGGTCGGGAAGTTGATCGGCTGGACATAGATGCCGTAATCGCGCAGCAGCATGTCCGACAGCGCCTTGCAATGCACCGGATGGCCGACATGCACCGGCACGATATGGCTGCCATGGTCGATGATCGGCATGCCAAGCGATTTCAGCCGCATCTTGAGGATACGGGCATGCAGCTGCTGGGCGTCGCGCAATTCCTGCCCTTCGGCGGTCTTGAGCAGCGCGATGGAGGCCGCGGCCCCGGCAGCCACCGCAGGCGGCAGCGAGGTCGTGAAGATAAAGCCCGGCGCATAGGAGCGGATCGCGTCGCACATCTTGGCGCTGGCAGCGATGTAGCCGCCGAAGACGCCGAAGGCCTTGCCCAGCGTGCCGTTGATGATGTCGATGCGGCCCGCCAGGCGGTCCCGCTCGGCCACGCCACCGCCGCGCGGGCCGTACATGCCCACGGCGTGAACCTCGTCCAGATAGGTCAGCGCGCCGAATTCGTCGGCCAGGTCGCAGAACCCCTTGATCGGGCCGAAATCGCCATCCATCGAATAGATCGATTCGAACGCGATCAGCTTGGGCGCGTCGGGATCGTCGGCGGCCATCAGCTCGCGCAGATGGGCCAGATCGTTGTGGCGGAAGATGCGCTTGGCGCCGCCGTTGCGCTTGATCCCCTCGATCATCGAGGCGTGGTTCAGCTCATCGGAATAGATGATCAGGCCGGGAAACAGCTTGGGCAGCGTCGAAAGCGTCGCGTCATTGGCGATATAGGCCGAGGAGAAGACCAGCGCGGCCTCCTTCTCGTGCAGATCGGCCAGCTCGGTCTCAAGGCGCTTGTGATAGACGGTGGTGCCGCTGATGTTGCGGGTGCCGCCCGAACCGGCGCCGGTGGCGTCCAGCGCCTCGTGCATGGCGGACAGGACCGCCGGATGCTGGCCCATGCCCAGATAGTCGTTGCCGCACCACACGGTGATGTCCTGCCGCTCTCCGTCGGGGCGGTTCCAGACAGCCTGGGGAAAGCGACCCTTGGCCCGCTCGATATCGATGAAGGTCCGATAACGGCCTTCCTCGTGCAGGCGGGACAGGGCCTTGTCCAGGGCGGCGTCATACTTCATTGCGGGCGATCCCTTGCGTAGCTGGCTGGGTGCGATCATTCTCCGACCGCGCGCTGTTTGCCTTGATAGAGGTCAAGTCGCGAAAAAAACAGGCCGAAAACGTCGCAATTCGACGAAAGACGCAGGCAAATACCTGTCATGCGCACTGCAAGAGGTAGGAATCATGGGCTTTGACGCAAGAGTTGGGGACATCCTGACGCATCTGGACCAGGGGTTGGACGCGGCGCTGGCGCGTCTGTCCGATTTTCTTCGAATCCCGTCGATTTCGACCGACCCGGCCCATGCGGGCGACGTGCGCCGCGCGGCGGAATGGCTGGCCGCCGATCTGGGCGCCCTGGGCTTTGACGTTCAGATCCACGACACGCCGGGCCACCCGATGGTCACCGCCCGCAGTCAGCCGGGCGACGCGCGGCCATTGCTGTTCTATGGCCATTACGACGTGCAGCCGGTCGACCCGCTGGAGCTGTGGAACCGCCCGCCCTTTGACCCGGCCATTGAGGACACGCCCCAGGGCCGGGTGATCCGCGCACGCGGCGCCTCGGACGACAAGGGGCAGCTGATGACCTTCGTCGAGGCGTTCCGCGCCTGGAAGGCTGTCCATGGCAGCCTGCCCAGCGACCTGATCCTGCTGTTCGAGGGAGAGGAGGAATCCGGCTCTCCCTCGCTGCGGCCCTTCCTCAAGGCGCATGCGGGCGATCTGCGCGCCGATCTGGCGATCATCTGCGACACGTCGCGCCATGCCGACGGGCGCCCCGCCATCACCACCCAGCTGCGCGGCCTGGTCGGGCAGGAGGTCGTGGTCCACGCGGCTGATCGCGACCTGCATTCGGGCAGCTTTGGCGGGCTGGCCGCCAATCCGATCATGATCCTTGCGCAGGCGCTGGCCGCGCTCAAGGACGACACCGGCCGCGTCACCTTGCCCGGCTTCTATGACGGCGTGGGCGATCTGTCGCCCGAACTGGCGCGCGACTGGCAGGCGCTGAATTTCGACGCGGGCGATTTCCTGGGCCGCGTGGGCCTCTCCGACCCCATCGGCGAACGCGGGCGCACGGCCCTGGAGATGGTCTGGAACCAGCCCACGGCTGAGATCAACGGCATCGCCGGAGGCTATGCGGGCGATGGGTTCAAGACCGTGCTGCCCGCCGTGGCCCGCGCCAAGGTCAGCTTTCGCCTGACCGGCACGCAGGACCCAGCGGCGGTGCGCCAGGCGTTCCAGGATCACGTCCGCCGCTTTGTCCCCGCCGATTGCCGCATCGATTTTCACGACCACGGCGCAAGTCCGGCCAGTGTCATGGACATCGCCGACCCGGCCTTTGGCACCGCGAAACAGACCCTGACCCAGGAATGGGGCCAGGAGGCCGCGTTCATCGGGGCGGGCGGATCGATCCCCATCGCGGGCGATTTCAAGGAATTGCTGGGCATGGATTCGATGCTGATCGGGTTTGCCCGCGACGACGACCGCATCCATTCCCCGAATGAGAAATACGACGTCGAGAGCTTTGCCAAGGGCGCCCGGTCCTGGGCGCGCATCCTGGCCGCGCTGCGCTGAGCGGCGCATGACAAAGCCGCCGGTCATGCCGGCGGCCCCCATCGCCCTGCGGGCGGATCAGCTTTCTGCGGTGCAATAGCTCTGGCTGGAGGTCCAGGCGGCGATATCGGCGCGCTTCTTGGGGCTGCGCATGGGCGCCCAGTCCCGCGCCACGCCGCGCCAGCCGCTGCCATCACGCGCCACGGCATTGTCGCGGGCGACCTGACGCGAGGCGATCTTGACCGCGCAGGCCATATTGTCGGCCCCGTCGCGGATGTTGCCGTCACAGCCGTAATGACGCCAGGTGGCTGGGGCGATCTGCATCAGCCCGATCCAGCGCCCGCCGCCGCCCGCGGCCTGCGGGTTGAAGGTGCTTTCGTGCCGCGCCACCGCCGACAGCAGCCCGGCCCAGAACGCCTTGCGGCCCGTCGGCGCCAGCTGGCGATAGTTCGGGCAGAATTCGGCGATGTCATGGGGCACGCTGGACAGCATGGTGACGCCCTCGCGGCCCAAGGCCTCCATCGTGGCGCGGGTCCATTCGTCGGCGCCATTGCGCTCTCCCCACCGCATCGGGGGTGCCTGGGTCAGGGCCATTTCCTGCGCCTCGACGGCGGCCGCGGACGGGCCGGAGGGCGTGGTGGAGCAGGCGGCGACCAGCACAAGGGCGGCCAGAGAGAGCGCAGCGCGCATTGGGACCTCAAGGGGTTGTTTCGTCAGCACCTGCCATAGCGGCAGAAAAAAATGCCGCAAGATGAAGGATATGACCTCGGCGGGAACCTGCCGCAGGCCTGGGTCCGCACTGACGGTTTTCCGCCGATGGACCGTGGAAGGTGACAGTTTCCGGCCTGTGGTCACGCGGAATTAACTGTTGCCGCGGCAATCGCCTGATTCGCATGCAGCCTGTCGGCAGGCCGTGACAATGCCCCGCCCTTGCCCTAAAACCGCCGCCAGACCGTTCCGCCAGACGAGGCCCGCCATGCTAGACCTGACCTATACCGCCCCGCAGCCCAAGGTGATTCACGGGGCGAAAGGCGATTGGGAGCTGGTGATCGGGCTGGAGGTCCACGCCCAGGTCGCCTCGAACGCCAAGCTGTTCTCGGGGGCCTCGACCCGCTTCGGGTCGGAACCCAACAGCAACGTGGCCTTTGTCGATGCGGCGATGCCGGGCATGCTGCCGGTCATCAACGAATTCTGCGTGGCCCAGGCCGTGCGCACCGGGCTGGGCCTCAAGGCCGCGATCAACCTGCGCAGTGCATTCGACCGCAAGAACTATTTCTATCCCGACCTGCCGCAGGGCTATCAGATCAGCCAGCTGTACCACCCCATCGTGGGCGAGGGAGAGATCATCGTCGACATGGCCCCCGGTATCGCCCGCCGCGTCCGGGTCGAGCGCATCCACCTGGAGCAGGACGCCGGCAAATCGATCCACGACATGGATCCGGCGATGAGCTTCGTCGACCTGAACCGCACCGGCGTCGCCCTGATGGAGATCGTCAGCCGCCCCGACATCCGCGGCCCTGAAGAGGCCGCCGCCTATGTCGTCAAGCTGCGCCAGATTTTGCGCTATCTGGGCACCTGCGACGGCAACATGCAGAACGGCAACCTGCGCGCCGACGTGAACGTGTCGGTCTGCAAGCCCGGCGATTACGAACGCTTCCAGGAGACCGGCGATTTCGGTCATCTGGGCACGCGCTGCGAGATCAAGAACATGAACTCCATGCGCTTCATCCAGGCGGCCATCGACTATGAGGCCCGCCGCCAGATCGCCATCCTGGAGGATGGCGGCAGCATCGTGCAGGAAACCCGCCTCTATGATCCCGACAAGGGAGAGACGCGGTCGATGCGCTCCAAGGAGGAGGCGCATGATTACCGCTATTTCCCCGATCCCGACCTGCTGCCCTTGGAGATCGAGCAGGAATGGGTGGACGACATCGCGGCATCCATGCCCGAGCTGCCCGATGAGAAGAAGGCCCGCTTCGTGCGCGAGATGGGCCTGTCGGAATATGACGCGGGCGTGCTGACCGCCGAGGTCGAGAATGCCGACTATTTCGAGGCCGTGGCCAGTGGCCGTGACGGCAAGATGGCCGCGAACTGGGTCATCAACGAGCTGTTCGGCCGGTTGAACAAGGAGGGGCTGTCGGTCGCGACCTCTCCGGTCTCTGCCGCGCAGCTGGGCGGCGTGATCGACCTGATCGCGGATGGCGCGATTTCCGGCAAGATTGCCAAGGACCTGTTCGAGATTCTGTGGACCGAAGGCGGCGACCCCGCGCAGATCGTGGACCAGCGCGGCATGAAGCAGGTGACCGACCTGGGCGCGATCGAGGCCGCGGTCGATCAGATCATCGCCGACAACCCCGCCCAGGTGGAGAAGGCCAAAGCCAACCCAAAGCTGGCCGGCTGGTTCGTCGGACAGGTGCTGAAGGCCACCGGCGGCAAGGCCAACCCGGCGGCGGTCAATGCCCTCGTGGCGCAGAAACTGGGGCTGTGACCCCTTTGACAGGACCGCAGCATGCGCTTTGAATATTCCGTGATCGCCGCGCCGACCAAGGCTGAGAAAGCCCGCGAGGCGCGCACCCCCACCGACCGCTATGCCCTGTCGCTGACGGCCGCGCTGAACCGCATGGCGGCCGAGGGCTGGGAATACCTGCGCGCCGACGTGCTGCCCAGCGAGGAACGCAGCGGCCTGACCGGGCGCACGACGATCTATCACAACGTGCTGGTGTTCCGCCGCCCGCAGGTCATAGACCCCGAGGTCAAGCGCCTGCCCCAGCCCGAGGCCGAGGCCCCCGACGCGATGACCGACCGCCCCTGATCAGGCGGCCGCGCTCAGCGGCTCGGGGCAAAAGCGGGTGATCTCGACCCGGTCCTGCTCAAAGGTGCAGAAGCTGCCGGGCGGCACCTCGGTCCAGTCGGTCTCATCCGTCTCCAGGGGCTCGGACACCACAGCCCAGCCCTGACGGCTTTCGGACCAGCGGTGATACAGCGACGGCGCCTGATCGTCGCTGCTATAGCGCAGCGCATAGAGCCGCTGCCCGTCCGACAGCGCGCAGGCCGCCCGCACATGCGGCGCCGAACCGCGCTGACGGGCCAGCGCGCCCAGCTGCCCCAGCGCCCGCTCCATCGCGCCTTGGGGATCATGGTCCAGCCCCTGCCCCAGCGCGATCAGGAACAGCGCCTCGCTGTCGGTCGCGCCCTTGCGATGCGGGTAATACTCATCCGGGATCAGCACGTCCGCATGACGGCGGAACCCGTCATAGCCGCCGAACTGGCCGTTATGCATGAAGCTCCAGCGACCGACGGCAAAGGGATGGCAGTTGTTGCGGCTGGTGGCTGTGCCGGTCGAGGCCCGCACATGCGCCATGAACAGGCCCGACCGCACCTGCCCCACCAGGCTGCGCAGGTTCGGGTCGGACCAGGCGGGCATGACGTCACGATACAACCCCGGCTCGGGGCGTTCGCCATACCAGGCGATGCCGAACCCGTCGGCATTGACCGGCGTCTGGCAGCGGGTCGCCCCCTGGCTCTGCCGGATCAGCGAATGCGCCGGCCGGCTGACGATGTCCTCCAGAAAGATCGGTGCGCCCAGATAGGCGGCCCAACGACACATGCCCTGCCCCTTTCACGTCTCTTTTGTGACAGGACTAGCACGAAAGTCTGAAGGATTCACCTATTCCGACGGGGGCGGCGTCTCCTCCACGATCACGAGGTCGCGTTCGCTGGCGCCTTTGGCATGGGCCAGCGCTGCCTGGTACTCACTGCTGTGATAACAGGCAACCGCCGCATCAAGGCTGGGGAACCGCGCGACCACATGCCGGGCGCGATCCGCACCCTCCAGCACATGATAGCGGCCGGCGCGGGCCAGGAACACACCGCCATGCGCGGCAATCGCCGGCCCCGCGGCCTTGGCATACAGGCCATAGGCGTCAGGGTCGGTCACGGTCACATGGGCAATCCAAAGCGCTGTCATTTGCTGTCCTCGATGATCTTGCGGGCGTCCTGGAACGCCATTTCCGCGGCCGCAAGCGAGGGGGCCCCGCCTTGCGCCCGGTCGGGGCGGCCGCCACCCCCCTTGCCGCCCAGTGCGGCGGTCGCTGCCTGCACCAACGCCACCGCGCTGATCCGCACGGTCAGGTCCGGCGTGACGCCCGCGGCGACCGTGGCCTTGCCGCCATCCTCTGCCAGGACCAGCACCGCGCCGCTGCCCAAACCGGCCTTCATCTCATCGACCAGCGCGCCCAGTTCCTTGCCGCCCACGCCCTCGACCTTGCGGGCGATGAACTTGACGCCTGCGATCTCCTCGGCCTCGTCGCCGCCGCCCATGGCCAGCTGACGCTTCAGCTGCGCGACCTCATTGACCAAGGCCTTACGCTCGTCGGCCAAGGCGCGGACGCGGTTCACCACCTCGGCCGATTGCGCCTTGAGGATGCCCGCGATCTCGCCCAACCGGCTGTCGGCGTCGCGCAGATGGGCCAGCGCCGCCTGCCCCGTCAGCGCCTCGATCCGCCGCACGCCCGCGCTGGAGGCCGCATCGCCCAGCAGCACGAAGGCCCCGATATCGCCCGTCCGCGCCACATGCGTGCCGCCGCACAGCTCCAGCGAATAGGTCGCGCCATCCGCGCCCTTGCCGCTGCCCGGCTGCGCGCCCATCGACACGACGCGCACCTCGTCGCCGTATTTCTCGCCGAACAGCGCCTGCGCGCCCAGGGCCCGCGCATCGTCGGGCGTCATGATCCGCGTCTCGACCGGGCTGTTCTGGCGGATATAGGCGTTCACCTCGGCCTCGATCCGCGCCATCTCATCCGCCGTCACCGCGCTGTTATGGCTGAAATCAAACCGCAGCCGGTCGGGCGCGTTCAGGCTGCCCCGCTGCGCGACGTGATCGCCAAGCGCACCCCGCAGCGCCTCGTGCAGCAGGTGCGTCGCCGAATGGTTCGCCCGGATCGCGCCGCGGCGGTCATGATCCACCACCAGCTGCGCGCCCTGCCCGCGGCTGATCGTGCCCATCGTGACCTGAGCCTGATGGATAAAGACACCCGCGACCTTTTTCGTGTCCGTGACACGCGCCGCGCCGGTCTCGGTGCGGATCACGCCCTGATCGCCGACCTGACCGCCACTTTCGGCATAGAAGGGCGACTGGTTCACCACGATGGCGACCGATGCGCCCTCGCCCGCCTCGGCCACATCCGTGCCGTCGATCACCAGCGCGGTGACCTGGCCCTCGGCCTCCTCGGTGTCATAGCCCAGGAATTCGGTGACCCCGTGCTTTTCCGCCAGCTCGAACCAGATCGTCGCATCGGCAGCCTCGCCCGATCCCGACCAGGCCGCCCGCGCCATGCGCTTCTGCTCGGCCATGGCGGCGTCAAAGCCCTCGATCTGCACCGCGCGACCCTTTTCGCGCAGCGCGTCCTGCGTCAGGTCCAGCGGAAAACCGAAGGTGTCATACAGCTTGAACGCCGCCTCGCCCGGCAGATCCGCCCCTTCGGGCAGCTTGGACAGCTCGTCGTCCAGCAGCCGCAGACCCCGGTCCAGCGTCTGGCGGAACCGCGTCTCCTCGGACCGCAGCGTCTCCTCGATCATGGCCTGCGCACGGGTCAGCTCAGGATAGGCCGCGCCCATCTGGCGCACCAGCGCCGGGACCAGCTTGTGCATCACCGGGTCCTGCGCGCCCAGCATATGCGCATGCCGCATCGCACGGCGCATGATCCGGCGCAGCACATAGCCGCGCCCCTCATTGCTGGGCATCACCCCGTCCGCGATCAGGAAGCTGGTCGAGCGCAGGTGATCCGCGATCACCCGGTGATGCACCTTGCCCGGCCCGTCCGGGTCCGCGCTGGTCGCCTGCGCCGACGCCTCGATCAGCGACCGCATCAGGTCGGTGTCATAATTGTCGTGCTTGCCCTGCAACAGCGCGCCGATCCGCTCCAACCCCATGCCGGTGTCGATGGACTGCATGTCCAGCGCACGCATGGACCCGTCCTCGAACTGCTCGTTCTGCATGAAGACCAGGTTCCAGATCTCGATGAAGCGGTCGCCATCCTCATCGGCCGATCCCGGAGGGCCGCCCCAGATCTTGTCGCCGTGATCGAAGAAGATCTCGGTGCAGGGGCCGCAGGGTCCGGTCGGCCCCATCTGCCAGAAATTGTCCGCCGTGGGGATGCGGATGATGCGGTCGTCGGACAGGCCCGCGACCTTCTTCCAGATCTCGGCCGCCTCGTCATCGGTGTGATAGACGGTGACCAGCAGCCGGTCCTTGGGAATGCCGAACTCGCGGGTCAGCAATTCCCAGGCATGGGCGATCGCCTGGTCCTTGAAATAGTCGCCAAAGCTGAAATTCCCCAGCATCTCAAAGAACGTATGGTGCCGCGCGGTATAGCCGACATTGTCCAGATCGTTATGCTTGCCGCCCGCGCGCACGCATTTCTGCGCGGTGGTCGCGCGGTTGTAGTCGCGCGTCTCGACCCCGGTGAACAGGTTCTTGAACTGCACCATGCCGGAATTGGCGAACATCAGCGTGGGGTCGTTGCGCGGCACCAGCGGGCTGCTGTCCACGACGCGGTGGCCGTTCTTCTCGAAATAACCAAGAAAGGTCGAGCGGATGTCATTCAGACTGGGCATGGCGGGCCTTCATCGCAGGGGTGTTTCCGGCCAGGCCGGGCTTGGGACTTGGTCTATCCCCCGCCCGCAGCCCTGTCCAGCAACCCCCTGCACGCGACGACCCCATCGCCACGAAAAACGGCGCGGGATCGCTCCCGCCCCGTCCGGTCAGCATGACGCCGCAGGCCTCATTCCGTCAGGGAATCGTCCTCGGGGGTTTCCGAGCCTTCGGCCACGCCGAATTCCAGGCCGTGGCTGGCGCGGATCTTGTCCTCGATGGCAAAGGCCACCTCGGGGCGGTCGCGCAGGAACTGCTTGGCGTTCTCGCGGCCCTGACCGATACGCTCGTCACCATAGGAATACCACGCGCCCGATTTCTCGACCACGCCGGCCTTGACGCCCAGGTCGATCAGTTCTCCGACCTTGCTGATACCCTCGCCATACATGATGTCGAACTCGACTTGACGGAAGGGCGGCGCAACCTTGTTCTTGACCACCTTGACGCGGGTCGCGTTGCCCACGACCTCGTCGCGGTCCTTGACGGCGCCGGTGCGGCGGATGTCCAGGCGGACCGAGGCATAAAATTTCAGCGCATTGCCGCCCGTGGTGGTTTCCGGGTTGCCGAACATGACGCCGATCTTCATGCGGATCTGGTTGATGAAAATCACCATGCAGTTGCTGCGCCCGATGCTGGCGGTCAGCTTGCGCATGGCCTGGCTCATCAGGCGGGCCTGGCTGCCCATCTGCATGTCGCCCATGTCGCCCTCGATCTCGGATTTGGGCGTCAGCGCCGCGACCGAGTCGACCACGACCAGGCTGACCGCGCCCGACCGCACCAGCGTGTCGACGATCTCCAGCGCCTGCTCGCCCGTGTCGGGCTGGCTGATCAGCAGCTCGTCCAGGTTCACGCCCAGCTTGCGCGCGTAAAGCGGGTCCAGCGCGTGTTCAGCGTCGACAAAGGCGCAGACGCCGCCCTTTTTCTGCTCCTCGGCCACGACATGCAGCGTCAGCGTGGTCTTGCCCGAGCTTTCGGGCCCGAAGATCTCGATGATGCGCCCTTTCGGCAGGCCGCCGATGCCCAGCGCGATGTCCAGGCCCAGCGATCCGGTCGAGGTCGACTCGATCTCGGCCACGGGATTGTCCTTGCCCAGCTTCATGATCGAGCCCTTGCCGAACTGCCGTTCGATCTGGGCCAGGGCGCTGTCCAGCGCCTTTTGCTTATCCGCTGCGCGTTTGTCCGTCATGTCGAAGATGCTCGCCTGTGCCATGTGATCCCCACGTTATTTCACAGCCCTCCGGGCGGGGCAATCCATTCGACCGACCGGATGTTCTTGTCTTGTTCACCACTAGATGCGCCATCCCCGGCCAGTTTTCAAGGACGTTGTGGTTAATAGACGATTCGCCACGCTCAGCATCGCCCGCCAGCGGTTAACAAAGCGTTTACAGGCCCCGGACGGGCCGCTATCCACCGCTCCGGGCAGCGACAACAAGGATCGGGCAACCGTCATGCTGATATTCTGGGAACAGCGGCTGGTCTTTCTGGCGACGCCCAAGGCAGGCTCCACCGCGATCGAGATGGCCCTGGAATCGCTGGCCTCGGCCGCGCTGCAGCGGCCCGGCGCGCTCAAGCATACCGATATCGGCACCTATCGCCGCTTTGTGGGTCCGTGGCTGGCCGCGCAGACCGGCCATGACTTTACCACGGTGGCCCTGATGCGCGAGCCGGTGGACTGGCTGCGCAGCTGGTACCGGTTCAAGCTGCGCGACGATGACGACGACCCCGACCACGCGATGCACGGCGTCAGCTTTGCCGATTTCGCGGCGCGCTATGCCGGGGATGGCGGCCCCCACGATCTGGGTATCGGCAGCCAGCACGCGTTCCTGACCGATGGCGCGGCGCAGGTCGACCGCATCTTCCGCTATGAGGAAATCGACAGCTTCGTCGATTTCCTGGAGGGCCGCCTGGATTGCGCGATCGAACTGCCGCGCATCAACGTCCCCCCCAGCGTCGACGTGCACCTGGCCGACCCGGCCGAGGCCGCGCTGCGTCAGGCGATGGCCCCCGATCTGGCGCTGTATCGCGCGGTCTGACTTCCTGAACCGGGCCTGCGGAAAAAATCGCGGGCCCGCCGTAACGCATCCCCCTCCTGCCGCGATCCGGCAGACAGGAAGGCATCGGGCCTTCCCCGACAGGGAGATCACATCATGACCGCATTCACGTCCCGCCTGGCCTTCGGGGCCTCTCTGGCCTGCGCCCTGGGTGCCATGGCCGCCACCTCCGCGCAGGCGCAGGAGATGGAGAAATGCTATGGCGTCGCGATGGCCGGGCAGAACGACTGCGCCGCCGGCCCCGGCACGACCTGCGCGGGCACCTCGACCGTGGATTATCAAGGCAACGCCTGGACGCTGGTGCCGACCGGCACCTGCCTGTCGACCGAACTGCCGGCAGCCGCCGACGGCACCGCCCGCGCAGCCTCGCTGGAGCCGCTGTCGCGCGACCTGCCCGCCTGACGCCATCGCCCGGTCCCGAACGGGCGCGGCCCTGGTCGCGCCCATCCCCATCCCCCGGAGGATGCCATGACCCGCCTGCCCGCCCGCGCCGGTCTGGGGTTCAAGCCCCAGCATTTCGCCGCCATCCGCCGCGACCCGAACCCGCCCGCCTTTTTCGAGGTTCATGCCGAGAACTATATGGGCGCGGGCGGCCTGCCCCATGCGCAGCTGACCGCGCTGCGGGCCGATCACGCGATCTCGGTCCACGGGGTGGGCCTGTCGATCGGCGGGGACGGGCCGCTGGACGGCGCGCATCTGGCCCGCCTTCGGGCACTGTGCGACCGGTATCAACCCGAGAGCTTTTCCGAACACCTGGCCTGGTCCAGCCACGGCGCGGAATACCTCAACGACCTGCTGCCGCTGCCCTATACGCCCGCCACGCTGGACCGCGTCTGCGACCATATCGACCGTGTGCAGGAGGCCCTGGGCCGCCCCATGCTGCTGGAAAACCCCGCGACCTATCTGCTGTTCGCGGCATCCACCCTGCCCGAGACCGAGTTTCTGGCCCGCATCGCCGCGCGCACCGGCTGCGGGCTGCTGCTGGACGTGAACAACGTCTTTGTCTCCTGCACCAATCACCGCGCCGATCCGCGCGCCTATCTGGCCGATTTCCCGATGCAGGCCGTGGCCGAGATCCATCTGGGCGGCCATGCGGCCGAGGATCTGCCGGGCGGGCCGCTGCTGATCGACAGCCATGGCGCGGCGGTGGCCGACCCGGTCTGGACCCTCTATTCCGAGGTGATCGCCCGCATCGGCCCCTGCGCCACGCTGGTGGAATGGGACAATGACCTGCCCGACTGGCCGGTCCTCGCGGCCGAGGCCGCGCGCGCCGACCGCATCCTGACCGGGGTGCATGCCCATGCCTGACGCGACCCAATCGGCCTTTCACGCAGCCCTGCGGGGCGCCCCCCTGCCGCCGGGTCTTATCGCGGATCAGCCGGACGCGGCGCGGCGCATGGCGGTCTATCGCAACAACGTCGCGGTCAGCCTGGGGCAGGCGCTGGCCGCACGCTTTCCGGTGATCGCGCGGCTGGTGGGACCGGCTTTTTTTGCGGCGCTGGCGCGGGCCTATCTGGCGCAGGACCCGCCCCGCAACCCCGTGCTGGCCGAATGGGGCGCGGGCTTTGCGGCGTTTCTGGCCGGGTTTCCGCCGCTGTCGGATTGGCCCTACATGGCCGATGTCGCGCGCATCGAGCATGCGCGGGGCCGCGCCTTTCACGCCCCCGACGCGGCGCCCCTGCCGCCCGCCATGCTGGCGGGCGCCGATCCGGACCGCCTGCGGCTGATCCTGCACCCCTCGGTCACGGTGCTGCGGCTGGATCATCCGGCAGTGGCGATCTGGGCCGTGAACCAGCCCGGCGCCGCCCCCGCCCCCCTGCCGCAGGGCCCCCAGATCGCGCTGATCCTGCGCGACCTCGCCTTTAATGTGCCGGTCGAGGCGCTCCCCCCCGCCGACGCCGCCCTGATCGAGGCGCTGCAGCAGGGCGCACCCCTGGCCCGCGCCGTCCCGCCCGGCCACGACCCCACCCCGCGTCTTGTCGCGCTGATGCGTCAGGGCGCCGTCATCGGAGTGCACGCACCATGATCGCCCGCCTGAACGCCCTGCCCGCCCGCATCCCGCCTGACCCCGTGGCGCTGATGCTGCGGCTGTTCCCGGCTGCCGTCTTCTGGCAGTCGGGACGGACCAAGGTCGACGGGCTGACCATCCGGGATTCGACCTGGTTCCTGTTCGAACATGAATACGCGCTGCCGCTGATCCCGTCCGATTGGGCGGCGGTGATGGCGACGGTGGCGGAACATCTGCTGCCTGTGCTGCTGGTGCTGGGGCTGTTGACGCGGCTGTCGGCGATGGGGCTGGTGGCGATGACGGCGGTGATCCAGATCTTCGTCTATCCGGGGGCCTGGGTCACGCATGGGCTGTGGGCCGCGACGCTGCTGGCGGTGGCGGTGCACGGGCCGGGCCGGTGGTCGCTGGATCACCTGCTGCGGCTGGAGGCGCGGGTGCGATGACGCCCGATGCGCAGGCCCTTGCCTGGCATTGCCCCGGCCCGGCCCGGCAGGCTAATGTGATGCGATCACGGACGGAGGGGGCGCTGGATCAGGACCGCATCTGGGATGATCTCATGCACCGCGCCAACCAGGGGGACGGCGCGGCCTTTCTGCAGTTCCTGACCCAGGTCACGCCGCGGCTGCGCGGGCTGATCCGCGCGCGGGGCCGCGGCCTGCCCCCCGATCTGCACGAGGACATCCTGCAGGAGGTTCTGCTGGCCATCCACCTGAAGCGCGGCACTTGGGACGGTACGGGGCCGGTGCGGTTCTGGCTGTATGCGGTGGCGCGCCACAAGGTCGTCGACGCGTTCCGCAGGCGGGGGCGGCGCGTGCATCTGCCGCTGGATGATGTGGCAGAGATGCTGGCCGCCGATCCCGGCCCTGCCCCCCTGGCCGCGCGCGATGCCGACCGCATGTTGGGGATGATCGACGCGCGTTCGGCCGCGCTGGTCCGCGCCGTCCGGCTGGAGGGCCAGAGCACCGAGGATGCCGCCGCCCGGATCGGCGTGACCCCCGGCACGGCCCGCGTCGTGCTGCATCGCGCAATGAAGCGTCTGGCCGAGCTGGCCGAGAGGATGAAATGACCCAACGCCCCTCCACCGAAGCGCTGATCCGCAGCCTGGCGGCCAGCCCGCCGCCGCCGCCCCTGACCGCCCGGGGCCTGGCCGGACCGGTCGTGGCCGCCCTGACGATCAGCCTTGGGCTGTTCCTGTGGCTGATCGGCCTGCGCGCCAATCTGGGGCAGGCGCTGGCGGACCCGGCCATCCTGGCCAAGTCGCTGCTGCCCCTGGCGCTGGCGGTGCCGGCGCTGGTGCTGGCGCTGCGCTCGGCCCGGCCGGGGCGGGTGGTGCGGCCCGGCCTGCTGATCCTGCCCGCGGCGGCGGCGCTGGCGCTGTTTCTGGCGCGCGGCGTGCAGGTGCCGTCGGGCCAGATCCTGCCCGAACTGCTGGGCCACAGCGCGGCGGCCTGCCTTCTGTCCATCACCGCGCTGTCGGCCCCGGCCACGCTGGTCGGGCTGATCGTGCTGCGGCGCGGTGCCTCGCTGCGCCCGGCGCGGACCGGGGCACTGATCGGCATGGCGGCCGCGGCCGGGACGGCGGCGGGCTATGCCCTGCACTGCACCGAGGATTCGCCGCTGTTCTTCACCACCTGGTACGGGCTGGCGATCCTGATCGGCACCGGCATCGGTGCCCTGGCCGGGCAACGCCTGCTGCGCTGGTAGCGGGCCTAGGACCGCTGCGAGGGGACCGGCAGGGTGATCCGCACCGTCTGCCCGCCATCGGGCGCGTCCAGATCCAGCCGGGCGCCCAGATGCGCGACCGCCGCCGCGACGATGGCCAGCCCCAACCCGCTGCCCTGCCCCGTCGCCGCCCGCCCCCGCCAAAAGCGGCGCGTGACCCGGTGGCGGTCCTCCGGCGCGATGCCCGGCCCCTGATCGGTCACCGCCAGGCACAGCCCCGACGCCCCGCGACTGGCGGATACGGTGACCTGCCCCCCGGGCGGGGAATGCTGGATCGCGTTCTCGACCAGGTTGCGCAGGGCGCTGTGCATCAGGACGCGGGGCGCGTGAATTAGGTCCAGCGGCCCAGCCCGGACCACCAGCCGCACCTGCGCGGCGCTGGCCTGGGCCTGGGCCTCCTGCACGATTTCGGCAATCAGGGCGGCGGGGTCCAGCGGGCCTGACGGGGCGGATTCGTGGTCGATCGCGGCCAGCTCCAGCAGCTGGCGCACCATCCGGTCGCTGCGATCGACCGACACGGCGATGGCGTCCAGCGCGCGGTCGCGGGTGGCGGCGTCGGTGGCCCGGCGCGCCACCTGCGCCTGGATGCGCAGACCCGCCAGCGGGGTCTTCAGCTCATGCGCGGCAAAGGCGGTAAAGTCGCGCTCCGTCCGCCGGATCTGGTCAAGTTGCTGGAACAGGCGGTTCAGCGCGCGGCGCACGGGGCGGATTTCACGCGGGTCGCGGGCATCCGGCAGGGGGCGCAGATCGTCGGGACGCCGCGCGCGCAACGCGGCCTCCAGCTGCGCCAGCGGCGCCAGGCCCCGCCCCACCGACAGCCAGATCAACCCTGCCAACAGCGGGAACAGCACCGCCGCGGGCCACAGCAGCCCCGAGACCACCCCGGCGACCAGCCCGTCGCGCATGTCGACCCGGTCGCCCACCATCACCCGCACCCCCAGCTGCTGGTTGCGCACCGCATAGACGCGCCAGGGCACGCCGTCGATGACGGTGGTCGAAAACCCCTCGGTCAGGGCCATGCGCGCATCGGGGGCACCCTGGGATGCGCCGATCAGATCGCCACGCAGCGACCAGATCTGGCAGGACAGCTGACGCGACAGATCCGTCGTGGCGGGCATGGGGACCCGGACCGGACCCTCGGCCTCGACCGCGATCCGTTGGTCCGAGATCAGCGAGCTGACCATATTGGCCGATTCCGCCAGCCGCGCGTCCAGCACGCGTTCGACCTGCGCGCGCGTCGATCCGGCGATCCACAGCACCGCCGACATCCACAGCACCCCCGTCACCAGGGTCAGCACGACGATCAGGCGCAGGCGGATGGACATCACGCCGCCCCCGCCACGCGGTATCCCACGCCGCGCACCGTCTGGATCACGTCGCGGCCCAGCTTGGCGCGCAGGTGGTGGACATGGACCTCGACCGTGTTGCTTTCGACATCCTCCTGCCAGCCATACAGACGCTCCTCCAGTTGGGCGCGCGACAGGATGCGGCCCGGCTGGTCGACCAGCGCATGCAGGATGGCGAATTCGCGCCGCGACAGGCGAAGGGCCGCGCCGTCGCGGGTGGCGGTCAGGGCGGCGGGGTCCAGGTCGATGCCGTTCCAGTGCAGCAGCGGGCGCGCCCGGCCCTGATGGCGGCGCAGCATGGCGCGCAGCCGCGCGGCCAATTCGTCCAGATCGAAGGGCTTGCCCAGGTGATCGTCCGCGCCCGCGTCCAGCCCCTCGACCCGGTCGCGCACCCGGTCGCGGGCGGTCAGCAGCAGCACGGGCAGGGTCTGGCCCGCCGCCCGCATCTCGGCCAGCAGGGTCGTGCCCAGCCCGTCGGGCAGCATCACGTCCAGCACGACCCCCGCGAAATCGCTGTCGCGCAGGGCCGCGCGGGCATCGGCCAGCGTGCCCACCGCATCGGCGGTGAAGCCCGACAGGCCCAGCCCCACGCGCAGCCCATCCGACAGGACCGGGTCATCCTCGACGATCAGCAAACGCATGGCGGTCCTTTCACGATGTCGCGCTGACGGTTTCGTGCATTCACCTTGAGGCTGACTTAAGCTGGGCTTTCCAGTAGCAGCGCGTGATGACACGAATTCTCATACGCTATTCCGTGGGGGTCGGCGCCGCCGGATACGGTTTTACCGGAGAGGCGCACACCCCCTATCAGCGCGACTGGCCACGCTGGACCCCCACCGACGACATGCTGGCCCAGAACCCGGCGCATTACGGACCCTCGGCAGACGGCGTCGAGGGCGGGTTGGAAAACCCGATGGGTGCGCGCGCGCTGTATATCCACAATTCGGGGGGCGACACGTTCTATCGCATCCACGGCACACCCGACCCGCAATCGATCGGCACGGCTTCGTCGGCGGGCTGCATCCGGCTGTTCAACCAGGACATCATCCACCTGGCGGAGAACACCCGCAGCATGGCCAAGGTCGTCGTCCTCAGCCAGGCGCAGACGGGCATGGGCACCACGCAGCCCGGCGCCGCAGCCGCCCCCGTCGCCACCGCCGCCGCATATGACATCACAGACATCACCGGAGGCACGCCATGACTGCCACCCGACGCGCCATCCTGGCCGGGGGCACGGGCCTTGGCGTCGCGGCCCTGGGCGCGGTCGGCCTGTCCCGGTTCCTTGGCACCTCGGCCCGGGATGCGGATGCCCAGGCGGTGCTGTTCGACCCCGATCAGCCGGTGCTGGGCAACCCGCAAGGCGACGTCACCGTGGCCGAGTTCTTTGACTATCAGTGCCCCTTCTGCAAGCGCGGCCATGACGACCTGATGGCCGAGATCGCGGCGGACGGAAACGTGCGGCTGATCATGAAGGACTGGCCGATCCTGGGCGCAACCTCGGTCCTGGCGGCGCAGATGGTGCTGGGCGCGGACCGCTATGCCGATGCGCAGGCCGCGCTGATGGCCACCCCCGGCCGCCTGACCGAGGATGACCTGCGCCGCACGCTTGGCGCGGCGGGGTTCGACCCGCAGGCGCTGCTGGCCGCCTATGGGCGCGACCGGGCGCGGTGGGACGGGCTGATCGGGCGCAACGCGCAGCATGCGGCGGGGCTGGGGCTGCAGGGCACGCCGGCCTTCATCGTCGGGCGCACGACCCATGCGGGCGCGCTGGACCGCGCCGCCCTGCGCGGGGCCATCGCCACCGCCCGCCGTGCGGCCTGAACCGGCGCGGCCAAGGTCGCGCCAGGAAACCCAAACCGACCACGACAAGGAACGACAGATGACAGCATTGACCCGACGCCGCACGCTTGGCCTGATGATTGCCGCGGGGCTGGCCGCCCCGGCGCTGGCCCGCGCGCAGGGCGGCCCGGACCGCAATGCCAGCGGCTTTACCATGCAGCGCTGGCAGGACCATTTCGACAGCCTGGGCCAGGGGGTGATCGTCTGCGACACCCGGTCGCGCGCGCTGCATTTCTGGTCGGGCGACGGGCAGACGCACCGGATCTATCCGACCTCGGTCCCGCTGTCGGAGGAGCTGACCAAGCGCGGCCGCACCGAGATCGTGCGCAAGGTCGAGGGGCCCAGCTGGACCCCCACCGCCTCGATGATGGAGCGGTTTCCCCATTACCGCCCCATGGGGCCGGGACCGGACAACCCGCTTGGCACGCATGCGATGTATCTGTCCTGGCCCGCCTATCTGATCCACGGCACGCATGACACGCGCAAGATCGGGCGGCTGTCGTCGGACGGCTGCATCGGCCTGTATAACGAAAAGATCGAGGAGCTGTTCGCCATGAGCCCGGTCGGCACCCAGGTCCGCATCATCTGACCGGGGCGGGGGGTGGGGGCTGTCGCACGATGACCCCCTGCCCCCGCAGCGCCTCCCAGGCCTCGTATTGCGACAGGAACACCCGGCCGGTCAGATGGGCCAGGAAATCGGTCGATTTCAGACGGTCCATCACCGGGCCCTTGACCTCGGACAGGTGCAGGGTGATGCCCATCGTGTGCAGGCGATGGGCGATCGCCTCCAGGCTCTCCAGCGCGCTGAGGTCGATCTCGTTCACGGCCGAACACATCAGCACGACATGGCGCAGCGAACAGTCGGGCGTCACCCGGTCGGCCACGTGATCCTCCAGGAACCGGGCATTGGCGAAATACAGGCTTTCGTCGATGCGCAGCGTCAGGACGGCGTCGTCGGTCTGGACCGCGTGGCGCAGGATGTTGCGGAAATGCTGGGTGCCGGGGACCAGCCCCACCTCGGCCACATGCGGGCGCGACGATTTGTACAGATGCAGCGCCACCGAAAGCAGCACGCCCGCCGACACGCCCACCTCGACCCCCAGGGTCAGGGTCAGCAGGATGGTCGCGGCCACGGCCAGGAAATCGGTGCGCGAATAGGCCCAGGCCCGGCGCAGGATCCCCAGATCGACCAGCGACAGCACCGCCACGATGATCGTCGCGGCCAGCGTGGCGATGGGCAGGTCGTGGATCAGCGGCGTCAGCGCCAGCGCGGCGATGGCCAGCCCGATGGCGGTGAACGCGCCCGCCGCCGCGGTCGCCGCGCCCGCATCGAAATTCACCACCGACCGGGCAAAGCCGCCGGTGACGGGCATTCCCCCTGTAAAGGCCGCGCCCAGGTTGGCGGCGCCCAGGCCGATCAGCTCCTGATCCGGGTCGATGCGCTGACGGCGCCGGGCGGCCAGCGTCTGCGCGACCGAGACGGATTCCACGAACCCGATGACCGAGATCAGCAGCGCCGGAACCAGCAGCAGGCCGATCAGGTCGGGTGACAGCGACGGCAGGGTCAGCGGCGGCAGGCCCTGCGGGACCACGCCCACGACCCGCACGCCCTGCGCCTGCAGGTCCAGCAGGCTGACCGCCAGCGTGCTGGCCACGACCGCCAGCACCGGCCCGGCCTTGGTCACGATATCGGCGGCGCGTGGCCTCAGCCCCGCGCGGCGCAACAGTGGCTTCAGCCCCCGCCGCACCCAGAACAGGAACCCCGTGGCCGCCACCCCGATGATCAGCGTGACCGGGTTTGTCTGCGGCAGCGCGCCGATCAGGGCCATCACCATCTCGGGCAGGGTATGGCCGCCCGCGCTGACGCCCAGGATATGGCTGGTCTGGCTGACCGCGATCAGGATGCCCGATGCGGTGATGAACCCCGCGATGACCGGATGGGACAGGAAATTGGCCAGGAAACCCAGCCTCAGCACGCCCATCAGCACCAGGATCGCGCCCGACAGAAAGGCCAGCGTCAGCGCCGCGACGCCATAGCCCATGCTGCCCTGTTCGGCGATGGCGCCGATGGCGGCGGCGGTCATCAGCGACACGACCGCAACCGGCCCCACCGCCAGCGCCCGGCTGGTCCCGAACACCGCATAAAGGATGATCGGCGCGATCGAGGCGTAAAGCCCCGCCTGCGGCGGCAGCCCCGCCAGCAGCGCATAGGCCAGCGATTGCGGGATCAGCATGATCGTCACGATCACCGCCGCCAGCAGGTCGTCGGACAGGGTCTGGCGGTCGTAGTGACGGCCCCAGGTCAGGATCGGGAAATAGTTGCGCAGGGTCTTCAATTCGGGCGTCCGTTCAAAGTTGTCTTACTCTGCCGCGATCGGGTCGGGCTTGGCCAGCCATTCCCGACCGCGCAGCATGCCCTGCCAATAGACGGGCGGCAGGATTCGCTCCTTCAGCCACCAGGCGCGGCGCGTGGGCTTGGTGCCGTCCAGCAGCGCGCGCGGAAAGCTGGGCAGCAGCTTGCCGCCATAGCCGAATTCGGCCAGCACGATCTTGCCGCGCTCGACCGTCAGAGGGCACGAGCCGTAGCCGTCATATTGCGACACGGCCGGTCGCCCGTCGATATCGGCGACCAGGTTGTCGGCCACGACCGGGGCCTGCATCCGCGCCGCGGCGGCGGTCTTGGCGTTGGGCGCGTTCATCACGTCGCCCAGGGACCAGATGTTCTCATGCGCCTTGTGGCGCAGGGTGGCGGGGTCCACATCGACCCAACCCGCCGCATCCGCCAGCGGAGACACGCGGATGAAGTCCGGCGCGGTCTGGGGCGGCGTGACGTGGATCATGTCGAAATCGACCTGAACCTCGCGCGCGGGCTGGTCGGGTTCGGTGACAGTGAACCAAGCCTTGCGGGCCGGGCCGTCGATGCGGGTCAGGGTGTGGTGGAAATTCAGCGTCGCGTCGTACTTGCGCACATACTCCATCAGCGCGGGGACGTAGTCCTTGACCCCGAACAGCACCCCGCCGGCATTCATGAACTGGATGTCGATGTCCTTGAGAACGCCCGCCCGGTGCCAGGCATCGCCCGACAGGTACATGGCCTTTTGCGGCGCGCCCGCGCATTTGATCGGCATGGGGGGCTGGGTAAAGACCGTCGACGGCCCAACGCCTGCTGGACATAGGGCGCGGCGGACAGATGATCGGCATGGTCATAGGTGATGCGACCGGCGGCATAGTCGATGTCCATGACGGAATCGACAACCGAGCAGGCATCGCTCGCCGGGTTCTGGACGACATGCGTGATCGCGTTGGTGGCCACGTCGAAAAAGCCGGTGACCTCGGGGCGGATATCTAGTTCCACGGGGTATGGGGTCATGACAGGTCCTCAGCGGCGGCAGGTGCGCAGGCCGAACAGGGTGTAGAGGGGACAGAACCGGATGGCGGCGGTTCCCGCCATCACGATGCCCGCGACCAGGGCCGCCACGCGCAGCGCGCCGTCCAGACCGGCCAGCAAGGCCAGCGCGATCAGGATGACGCCCAGGGCCAGGCGCAGGGCGCGGTCGGTGGTGCCGATATTGGGTCGCATGAGGGGCCTCCTGCCAATGGGTTTCCCCGTGATGGCATGGCGCGGGCGGCCCTGTCGGTGACTATGTCACGCTGGCGCGCCAATTCGCGTCCTGGGCCGCCAGCCCGGTCAGCGCCGCCCGGTCCGACAGGTTGATCGCGCCGCGGGTCAAGCCGATCCAGCCGCGGCGCTGGAATTCGGCCAGCTGCCGCGACACGACCTCGCGGGCGGTGCCCAGCTCGGATGCCAGCTGCTGATGCGTCACGCGCAGCTGATCCGCGCCCCGCGACAGATCGACCAGCTTCTGCGCCAGGCGGATGTCCATGCGCTGAAAGGCGATCTCCTCGATCACCTGGAACAGGTCGGTGATGCGCCGGGCATAGGCGGTGAAGATGAAGGTGCGGAACGCCACCGACGACGCCACCAGATCGTCGAACACCCCGCGCGGGATGGCGGCGGCGCGGATCGCGGTCTCGGCGATGCCCTCGGCGGAATAGTCGTCATAGGCCAGCAGGCAGGCCGTGGTCATCACGCAGCTTTCGCCCGCCTCGACCCGGTACAGCACGATCTCGCGGCCCTGCTCGGATACCTGCTGGACGCGCACCCGCCCCTCCAGCAACAAAAGCAGGCTGTCGGGCGCCTTGCCCGGCCCAAAGATCACGGTGCCCTGGGGAACGCTTACCACGGTGCTTTTGTCGCGCAGGGTGGCGCGCACGCTGTCCTCCAGCCGCGACAGGCCGGGAAAGCGGTCGGTCCAATCCTCGATCATCGCGGCACTCCCTGGTTCGGCCTTCATCCTGGGGCCTGCGCGCGGGGCATACAACGCCAAAGGAGCCATCCCCTGCGCAGATCCCCGCCCCGCATCGGTAGAATTTTGCCGCCTGCGCAAATTTTTGCGCCCAAAGCCCCGGCGCCAATTTACATTTGCGCGCCACGCACGCTTGATCGCGGTCGGATCGCAGATACGGGGGGAATGACGATGGACACTTCACTGGTGCTGGAGGAAAGGGGCCGCCTGTCGCTGCGCCCCATCGATGCGGGGCGGCCGATGACGCCCAATGACGTGCGCATCGCGGTCCATACCGTGGGCATCTGCGGGTCGGACGTGCATTACTATACCCACGGCAAGATCGGCCCCTTTGTCGTCGAACAGCCGATGGTGCTGGGCCACGAGGCCTCCGGCACAGTGATCGAGGTCGGCCAGGCCGTCACCCACCTGAAGGTCGGCGACCGCGTCTGCATGGAGCCCGGCATCCCCGACCCCACATCGCGCGCGGCCAAGCTGGGGATCTACAATGTCGATCCGGCGGTGCAGTTCTGGGCCACGCCGCCGGTCCATGGCTGCCTGACGCCGCAGGTCGTGCACCCGGCGGCCTATACCTATGCCCTGCCCGACAGCGTGTCCTTTGCCCAGGGCGCGATGGTCGAACCCTTTGCCATCGGCATGCAGGCGGCGTCACGCGCGCGCATCCAGCCGGGCGACATCGCGCTGGTGACCGGCGCGGGGCCCATCGGGATGATGACCGCGCTGGCCGCCCTGGCCGGGGGATGCGCCAAGGTCTATGTCTCGGATCTGGCGCAGCCCAAGCTGGACATCATCGGCGCCTATCCGGGCATCGAGACGATCAACATACGCACCACCCCCGCGGCAGAGGCCATCGCCCAGGCCACGAACGGCTGGGGCGCGGACGTGGTGTTCGAATGCTCGGGCGCGGCGCCCGCGATCCTTGGCCTGCCCCAGCTGGCGCGTCCGGGCGGCACGGTCGTGCTGGTCGGCATGCCGGTCGATCCGGTGCCGGTCGACATCGTCGGCCTGCAGGCCCGCGAGCTGCGGGTGGAAACCGTGTTTCGCTATGCCAACATGTATGACCGCGCCATCGCGCTGATCGCGGCGGGCAAGGTCGACCTGACGCCGCTGATCTCGGCCACGCTGCCCTTTGCCGACAGCATCGCGGCCTTTGACCGCGCGGTCGAGGCACGCGACACCGACGTCAAGATCCAGATCGAAATGCCCGCCCCCTGACCGCAGACCTGCCGAAAAGTATAGGTCCGCACTGGACCGATCCGCATGGCCGCATCCCCCGGGACGCGGCCATTTGCGTCCGATCAGGCGCAGTGCGTGCTAAAAATGCTGCGGGGCAGCATCGCCGCGCAGGGAAATGACCGCGTCGCGCCCGAACGCCGATGAAATTCCGGCGCGGCGTGTCAAAAAAGTATCAGAACTTTTCCCGTGAGGTCGTGGCTGCCCGCGGGCGATGCGTGCTAGTCATGATGCAGCGCCTGGAGGGGCACGGATCGTCACGGCGACCGGTGCTGGCGCGGAAGGGAGGAGGTCGATGCAGCCTGATCTGGAGCTGGTTCACATCCGCAAGGGTGAATCCTTTGCCGCGTGGAAGCACGGCTATCCGTTCCGCACGGTGCGCTGGCATTTCCACCCCGAATACGAGATCCACCTGGTCGTGGCGACCTCGGGGCGGTTCTATATCGGCGATCACATCGGCGATTTCGGCCCCGGACAGCTGATCATGACCGGCCCGAACCTGCCCCAGAACTGGATCAGCGACATCCGCCCCGGAGAGATCATTCCTTGCCGGACCGAGGTGATCCAGTTCCCCGAAAGCTTTGTCGAGCAGGCCCGCGCCTTCCCCGAGATGGACAGCGTCCAGACCCTGCTGGAGCGCAGCCGCCGCGGCCTGCTGTTCGACGACGCGACATCGCGCGCGGTCCGCCCGCTGATGCGCGCCCTGATCGAGGCGCGGGGCGTGCGCAGGCTGGGGCTGTTCTTCCAGATCCTGGACCTTTTGGCCCATGCGCCGAAATCGCAGGTGCTGGCCAGCCTCAGCTTTGTGCTGGACATGCAGCGGGCCGGGGAATCCGACATGAACCGCGCGCTGGCCCATCTGCGCGGGAACCTGCTGGACCCGGTCAGCGAGACCGAGCTGGCCCGCCTGACCGGCCAGAGCGTGAGCGCGTTCTCACGCTCGTTCAAGCGCCATACCGGGACGACGCTGGTGCGCTATCGCAACCAGATGCGGATCGACCTGGCCTGCCACATGCTGCTGTCGGACCCCGATGCCAGGGTCGCCGACATCTGCTTTGACGTGGGGTTCTCGAACCTGTCGAACTTCAACCGCCATTTCCTCAAGCTGAAGGGCATGGCGCCATCGGAATTCCGCGCGACCTTCGCGGCCCAGCAGACGATCCGCATGGCCGGCTGAGACGCGCCCCTCACCCCATACCCTGCGAACGCGGACCCCTGAGGCCCGCGGCCGGAGGGGGACTGCCCACTGACCAAGAAACGGGAGGACTATCATGAACACCTTGCTCAAGACCGCATCCGCCGCCGCGCTGGCGCTGGCCGCCACCGGCGGGATCGCCGCCGCCCAGGACGACCAGCTGACCATCGGCATGACGTTCCAGGAGATGAACAACCCTTATTTCGTCTCCATGCAGGAGGCCCTGAACGAGGCCGCGGCCCAGATCGGCGCCCGCGTCATCGTGACCGATGCGGGCCATGACGTGGCCAAGCAGATCTCGGACGTGGAGGACATGCTGCAGCAGGGCATCGACATCCTGCTGCTGAACCCGACCGACAGCGCGGGCGTGGAATCGGCCGTGCGCATGGCCAAGGATCAGGGCGTGATCGTGGTCGCGGTCGATGCCAACGCGAACGGCCCCGTCGACACCTTTGTCGGCTCCAAGAACCGCGACGCGGGCTATCAGTCCTGCGCCTATCTGGCCGAGGCCCTGGGCGGCCAAGGCGAGGTCGCCATTCTGGACGGCATCCCGGTCGTGCCGATCCTGCAGCGCGTCGAGGGCTGCCAGGAGGCGCTGTCCGAACATGAGGGCATCACCCTGGTCACAACCCAGAACGGCCGTCAGGACCGCTCGGTCGCCCTGGGCGTGGTCGAGAACATGATCCAGTCGCATCCGAACCTGGCGGGCATCTTCTCGGTCAACGATGGCGGCGCGATGGGTGCGCTGGCCGCGATCCAGGGGTCGGGCCGCGACATCAAGCTGACCTCGGTCGACGGCGCCCCCGAGGCGGTGCAGGCCATCGCCGATGGCGGCCCGTTCATCCAGACCACCGCGCAGTTCCCGCGCGATCAGGTCCGCGTGGGCCTGGGCATGGCGCTGGCGCAATACTGGGGCGCCCGCGTGGTGCCCACCGAGGTGCCGATCGACGTGCGCACGGTCGACGCCGAAAACGCCGCTGATTTCAGCTGGTGATGAACCCGGCCGTGCCCCCTGTCGGGGCGCGGCCAAACGAAAGGCGGGCAGGATGCTGGAACTCAGGGGAATACGCAAAAGCTTTGGCCGGATCGAGGTCCTGCACGGGGTGGACCTGCATGTCCGCGCCGGAGAGGTGCACGCCCTGCTGGGCGAGAACGGCGCCGGCAAATCGACGCTGATGAAGATCGTCAGTGGCATCATCCAGCCCTCCGACGGGCAGATCCTGATCGACGGAGAGGTCCGCAGCTTTGCCACCTATGACGCGGCGATCGCGGCGGGCGTGGGCATCGTGTTCCAGGAATTCAGCCTGATCCCCGGCCTGACCGCCGTCGAGAACATGTTCCTGGGCCGAGAGCTGCGCGGCCCCCTGGGCCTGCTGGACCGCAAGGCGATGCGCGCCCGCGCGCAGGCGATCCTGCGGACGCTGGAGGTCGACCTGCCGCTGGACGTGCCCATCGCGCGCCTGTCGGTCGCCGAACAGCAATTCGTGGAAATCGCCAAGGCGCTGTCGCTGGACGCGCGCATCCTGGTGCTGGACGAACCCACCGCCACCCTGACCCCGTCCGAGACCGAGCACCTGTTCAAGGTCATGCGCGAATTGCGCGCGGCGGGCGTGGCGATCGTCTTCATCTCTCATCACCTCGACGAGATCTTCGAGATCTGCGACCGCATCACTGTCCTGCGCGACGGCGAATTCGTCGGCAGCACCGACGTCGCCGACGTCACCATCGACCGCCTGGTCGAGATGATGGTCGGTCGCCGCATCGAGAACAGCTTTCCCCCCAAGCCCGCGCCCGACCCCGATGCCCGCATCGTGCTGGAGGCGGTCGCGGTGCAGCTGCGGCGCGGCGGCCCGGTGTCGTCCTTCCAGCTGCGCGCCGGAGAGATCCTGGGTTTTGCCGGGCTGGTGGGCTCGGGGCGCACGGAAACTGTCCTGTCGATCCTGGGCGAATACGGCGCCGCGCGCTGCACCCTGCGGGTCGAGGGCGTGGAAAAGCGCCTGCATGACGCCGCCGACGGGCTGGCCCACGGCATCGGCCTTTTGCCCGAAAGCCGCAAGGAACAGGGGCTGATCACGCCGTTTTCCATCCTGCAGAACGTGTCGCTGAACAATTACGGCAAATACCGCCAGGGCCACTGGTTCATCGACTTCAAGAAGGAGCTGGCCTGCACCCGCACCGCGATGGAGCAGGTCCGCGTCAAGGCCCAAGGCGCCCGCGCCCGCGTCGACACCCTGTCGGGCGGCAATCAGCAAAAGGTCGTCATCGCCCGCTGGCTGAACCACGACATGCGCATCCTGATCTTTGACGAACCCACCCGCGGCATCGATGTCGGCGCCAAGGCCGAGATCTATCAGCTGATGCGCCAGTTCACGGCGCAGGGATACGCCATCATCATGATCTCCTCTGAGCTGCCTGAAATCATCGGCATGGCCGACCGGGTCTGCGTCTTTCGATCCGGCGGCATCGTGGCCACGGTCGAGGGGGACGCCATCACCTCGGAACAGATCATGACACACGCCACCACCGGAAAGGTCCACCATGTCGCATGACGCAAACACCGCAAGACACCGCGCCCTGGACTGGCTGCTGCATTCGCCGCTGGCCCTGCCTCTGGTCGGGCTGATCGTCGTATCGGTCATGATGGCCTTTGCCAGCGACAACTTCTTTACCGTGAACAACATCCTGAACGTGCTGCGGCAGGTGTCGGTCGTGGGCATCCTGGCGGTGGGCATGACCTTTGTCATCCTGACCGGCGGGATCGACCTGTCGGTCGGCGCGGTCATGGCGCTGGCGGGCACGGTCGCGGCGGGTCTGATGGTGAACATGGGGCTGCACGGGGGCCTGGGCATCGCCGCCGCCCTGATGGTGGGCACGGGCCTGGGCGTCTTCAACGGCGTGATGGTCGCCTGGGGCAAGATGCCCGCGATCATCGTGACGCTGGCCACGATGGGCATCGCGCGGGGGCTGGGGCTGATCTATTCGGGCGGCTATCCGATCAGCGGGCTGCCGGGCTGGGTGTCGTGGTTCGGCGTGGGCCGGGTGGGCATCATCCCGGTCCCGGTCATCATCATGGTCATCGTCTATGCGCTGGCCTGGGTGCTGCTGCAGCGCACGCCCTTTGGCCGCCACGTCTATGCCATCGGCGGGAACGAGACCGCCGCCCGCCTGTCGGGCGTGCGCACGCGGCGGGTCAAGCTGGCGGTCTATGCCATTTCCGGACTGACCGCGTCGCTGGCCGCGATCGTGCTGACCGGCCGCCTGATGAGCGGCCAGCCCAACGCCGGTGTGGGCTTTGAGCTGGACGCCATCGCCGCCGTGGTTCTGGGCGGCACTGCCATCGCGGGCGGGCGCGGGCTGATCCTGGGCACATTGATCGGGGCGGTGCTGCTGGGCATCCTGAACAACGGCCTGAACCTGATGGGCATCAACCCCTACATGCAGGACGTGATCAAGGGCCTGATCATCCTGCTGGCGATCTATATCGGGCGGGAATGGCGATGATGGGCCGATATCTGATCGGCATCGATGTCGGTACCGGATCGGCACGGGCGGGCGTCTTTGACGCCACGGGCGCGGCGCTTGGCACCGGAAAATGCGACATCGCCATGCACCGCCCCGACGGGGTGATCGCCGAACAGTCCAGCGCGCAGGTCTGGGACGCGGTCTGCACCGCCACCCGCGCCGCCGTGGCGCAGGCCGGGATCGACCCGGCCCATGTGGTGGGCATCGGGTTCGACGCGACCTGCTCGCTGGTGGTGGTGAGCGATACGCCCTTGGGCGTGGGTGACCCCGCCCATCCCGACCGCGACATCATCGTCTGGATGGACCACCGCGCGGTCGATCAGGCGGCCCGCATCAATGCAGGCGGGCACGATGTCCTGCGCTATGTCGGCGGGCGCATCTCGCCCGAGATGGAGACGCCCAAGCTGCTGTGGCTGCGCGAGAACCGGCCCCAGGTCTTTGACGCGGCACGTCATTTCTTCGACCTGACCGATTTCCTGACCTGGAAGGCCACGGACAGCACCGCCCGTTCGACCTGCACGGTGACCTGCAAATGGACCTATCTGGCGCATGAGGGCCGGTGGGATGCGGACTATTTCCGCGCCATCGGTCTGGACGTGCTGGCCGACGAAGGGTTCGCCCGCATCGGCACCCAGGTCGTGCCGCCCGCCACCCCCCTTGGCGCGGGTCTGACCGCCGATGCGGCGCGCGCGATGGGCCTGCGCGCGGGCATCGCGGTCGGCGCCGGGCTGATCGACGCGCATGCGGGCGGGGTCGGCACGGTCGCCGCCATGGGCGATGCGGTGGGCACGGTGGGCTATGTGTTCGGCACGTCTTCCTGCACCATGACCACGACGCGGGAACCGGCCTTCGTGCCGGGCGTGTGGGGGCCGTATTTCTCGGCCATGGTGCCCGGCATGTGGCTGAACGAGGGCGGGCAGTCGGTCGCGGGTGCTGCCATCGACCACCTGCTGCGCCTGCACCCCGCCCATGACCGGGCGGCCGACGCCGCCCGCGCGCAGGGTCAGTCCCTGCCCGAATGGCTGGCGGGCCAGGCCGCCCCCGACGCCGTGCGGCAGGCCGCCCACCTGCATGTGGTGCCCGAATTCCTGGGCAACCGCGCGCCTTTTGCCGACCCCCATGCCCGCGCCATCATCAGCGGCCAGGGAATGGAGACGGACCTGGCGTCGCTGGTGTCGCTGTACGTCGCGGGGATCTGCGGGTTGGGTTACGGCCTGCGCCAGATCACCGCGACGCAGGCCGCCCACGGGGCCCCGGTCGCGCGCATCGCCATCAGCGGCGGCGCAGGCCGCCATCCGCGCATCCGCCAGTTGCTGGCCGATGCGACCGGCCTGCCCGTCGATGCCGCGGCGGCGGATGAGCCCGTGCTGCTGGGCGCGGCCATGCTGGGCGCGGTCGCGGGTGGGGTGTTTCCCGACCTGGCCTCGGCCATGCCCGCCATGTCGCGCGTCCTGACCACCCATCACCCCGACCCCGACAGCCAGCGCCTGCATGCCGCACGCTATCGGGCGTTTCTGACGCTTCAGGCCACCGCCCGCGACCTGCGCGGCGATATCGGCGCCGCATTGAGAGGAGATCACGATGCCCTTCACGGATAGATCCGTCATCATCACCGGCGCGGGCAAGGGCATCGGCCGGGCCACCGCCATCCTGCTGGCCGAACGCGGCGCGCGGGTCACGGCCATCAGCCGCACGCAGTCCGACCTGGACAGCCTGGACGCCCGGGCCATCGTCGCGGACCTGTCCGACCCGGCGGCTGCGCGCGACGCGATGGCCCAGGCCGGGACCTGCGATTTCCTGGTCAACTGCGCGGGCACCAACGTGCTGGAGGGCCTGCTGGACCTGACCGATGCCGGCTATGACGCGGTGATGAACATCAACCTGCGCAGCGCGCTGATCTGCGCGCAGGAATTCGCGCGCGCCCGGATCGCCGCGGGCGGCGGCGGCGCCATCGTCAACGTCACCAGCATCGCGGGCCATCGCGGTTTCCCGGACCACGTCGCCTATGCCGCCTCCAAGGCCGGGCTGGAGGGCGCGACCCGCGTCATGGCGCGCGAACTGGGTCCCCACGGCATCCGCGCCGTGGCCATCGCGCCGACCGTCACACTGACCGAACTGGCCGCCGCCGCCTGGAGCGCGCCGGCCAAGCGCGACCCGATGATGGCCCGCCACCCGATGGGCCGCTTTGCCGAGGCGGAGGACGTCGCCCGCGCCATCGCCCTGCTGCTGTCGGACGACGCGGGCCTGATCACCGGGGCGGTCCTGCCCCTTGACGGCGGCTTTCTGGCCGTCTGACCGAACACATCCCAAGGAGAATACCATGTCCCAAGACCTGCACGGCAAGGTTGCCGCGATCACCGGGGCCGCATCGGGCATCGGGCTGGCAACCACGCGCGCGCTGCTGGAGGCGGGCGCCCGCGTGGTGCTGGTCGACCGCAATGCCGACGCGCTGGACGCCCTGACGCACGAGTTGGGCCGCGATGCGACAGCCCAGGTGACCGACCTGCTGGACGCCGACAGCTGCAACGCGATGGTGCCCGACATTCTGGATAAGGTCGGCCAGATCGACATCATGCTGTGCAACGCAGGCAGCTATATCGGCGGCGATCTGGTCGATACCGACCCGGCCGCCATCGACCGCATGCTGAACCTGAATGTCAATGCCGTGATGAAGAACGTCCATGCGGTCGCCCCCCACATGACCGCGCGCGGGTCGGGCGACATCATCGTCACCAGCTCGATCGCGGGGCATGCGCCGATCCATGTGGAGCCGGTCTATTCCGCGTCGAAATGGGCCGTGACCTGTTTCGTCCAGACCATGCGCCGCCAGCTGATGAGGCATGGGGTGCGGGTGGCGCAGGTCTCTCCGGGGCCGGTCGTCTCGGCCCTGCTGGCGGATTGGGAGCCGGAACGCCTGCAGCGCATGAAGGACGCGGGCGCGCTGATGGAGCCGGTCGAGGTGGCGGACGCGCTGATGTACATGCTGACGCGGCCGCGCAACGTGACCATCCGTGACATGATCGTGCTGCCCAGCAATTTCGACGTCTAGGGGCGCCCCCCTTGGGTCCAGGCGGGCGCGCTGCAGGGGTGATCCAGCAGCGCGGTCAGCTCATCGTCCAGATGCAGCGCGGTGATCGACACCCCCGCCATGTCCAGCGAGGTATAGTAATGCCCGATCAGCGTCCGGTGCACCCCCACGCCCCGCGCGCGCAGGCGCTGCCGCAGGCGGCGGTTCAGGATGTACAGCTCCATCTGCGGCGTCGCGCCAAGGGAATTGACCAGCAGCGCGACCCGGTCGCCCTCGGCCGGGCGCATCTCGTCCAGGATGCGGTCGACGATCAGGTCGGTGGCCTCGTCCGCGGTGGTCAGGCGGGCGCGCGCGATGCCGCGTTCGCCATGCACGCCGACGCCGATCTCCATGTCGTCGGGGCCAAGGCGAAAGCTGGGCTTGCCACTTTCCAGCGAGGCGCCGGGCTCCAGCGCGATGCCCATCGTGTGACAGCGCGCATTGGCCCGCAACGCCAGCGCCGCGCAGGTCTCCAACGGCAGCATCCGGTCGCAGGCCGCCCCGGCGATCTTGAAGACGAAGACGTTGCCCGCCACCCCGCGCCGGGCCGCGCGCGCATCAACGGGGGCCGAGGCGATGTCGTCGGTCGTGACCACGGTGCGAACGCGGATGCCCCGCGCGGTGGCCATTTCGGCCGCGGTCTCGAAGTTCATCACGTCGCCCGAGAAGTTGCCAAAGATATGCAGCACCCCCGCGCCCCCGTCGGCGGCCAGCGTGGCGGCCAGGATCGGGTCGGGCGGCGGCGCGGCAAAGACATTGCCGATGGCCACCGCATCCGCCAGCCCGCGCCCCAGATAGCCGAAGAACCCCGGCTCGTGCCCCGAACCGCCGCCGATGACCAGCCCGACCTTGCCCGGTCGCGCGCCATCCACCGCGCGCAGGGCACGCGGCGCGCCGGTGATCGGGGCCAGCAGGCCCTGATGCGCCAGCAGCGCGCCCTCGACCGTCTCGTTGACGGCATCCTGCGGGCGGTTGAGGAACTTCTTGATTCGCACCCGTTCGGGCAGCGCGGCGGGCGCCGCCGCCACAGGGCGCGCGGGGCCGTCCTCGTGCCCCTCGGCGGTCAGGATCGCGCGGGCCGTGTCGGCATCGGTCACCATCACGTTGACATAGCCGCCGCGCAGCGCCGCCAGGATTGCCTGCACCTTGTCCATGCCGCCCGCGACACCGATCCGGCAGGGCACCGTCTTCAGCGCGGCCAGATCGACGCCGATGGTGCGCCCCTCCAGCGGCCCGTCCACAGGCTCGCCGCGCGCCGCGATCAGCCGCCCCGCGATGCTGCCCACCGCCGCGTGATACTGCCCCTGCATGCCCGGCCCGTCGAAAAAGCCGCTGCTGTGGATCGTGCTTTCGGGGCGCAGCGAGGATATGCCCAGCACGATCCGGTTCGCCTGCGCCAGGATCGCCATCTGTTCGGCCACCACCGGTTCGCGCATCAGCAGCGCCCGCATGTCGGGCGACGACACGATGGCAGGGGCCGAGATGGGGATCGACCGCGCGCCCAGGGCCTCGGCCAGGCGGGTCGCGCAGGCCTCGGGGGTCCAGGGGATCTTGGCGGTGGTGCCGCCGGTCGCCTGCACCACGCGCAGATCCTGCAACCCGCCCCGCCCGATGCGGTTGGCCAGCGACAGCATGGTCCGCCCCCAGGTCACCGCGATGGTGTCCCCCGACCGCGCCAGCCGCGACAGCACCTGCGCGCCCGCCGCGCCAAGCCGGTCGATCAGCGGGCTGCCCGTGCCGCCCGATGGGATGACCAAGCAGTCGTCCAGGCCGAAATGATCCTGCATGGCCTTGGCGATGCTGAGGGCGCGAAACCGCTCGGGGTCGATCTCGATCGAGACGATGCCGCGGGTCCGCGCATCCGCCAGATAGGAGTTGACCGAAGGCCGCGACACGCCCATCCGCGTCGCGATCTCGGCCTGGGTCAGGCCGTCCTGATAATAAAGCCAGGCAGCCCACAGCAGCGGATCGTCGCCAAAGCGCAGGGGGGGCGCATCGGAATGGGGCATCAGGGCGCGCGCCCCTGGCCTTCGGCCCAGCTGGCCAGGCAGTCCAGCAGCGCCGCCGCCGACACCGCGCCGGGGTCCAGATGGCCGATGCTGCGCGGCCCCAGACGCGCAGCGCGCCCGCGGGCGGCCATCATGGCGCGGGTGGCCTGCGCACCTTCCAAGGCGGCGTGGGCGGCCTGTCGCAGGATCTGCGCGGGCGCCATGCCGGCGGCCAGCCCGGCGCGGGCGGCATGGGCGGCGGGCGACCAGGCATCGACCATGGTCTTGTCGCCGGGCCGGCCATGGCCGCGTGCGGCAATCCCCTCGGCCATGGCGATGACCACGCCGGGCAGGCGATCGAACGGCACGCGGTCCTCATCGCCCAGGGCCTGCCCCGCCCGCAGCAGCGCGCTGGCATAGAGCGGCCCGGTCGTCGCCCCCACAGCGTTCAGCAGCGTCGAGGCCGCCAGCGACAGGCCCTGCGCCAGCGTCTGCCCGCCGCCATCGGCATCGAACAGCGCGCGGGCCGCCGCGCCAAAGCCCCCGGCCATGGCGACGCCGTGATCGGCATCGCCGATCTCTCCGTCCAGTTCGGCCAGATAGGATTGCTCTGCGGCCATGCGCTCGGCCAGGCTGCGGAACAGGTCGGTCAGATCGTGGCGCGAAAAGGTCTGCATCGGGGTCGTCATTGCCACGACCCCCTGGCCCGGTGCAAGCCGCGTCGCGGCCTGCAGGGGGTCATGGCACCGACAGCCTGCGCGCGACGCTGTCGCCCAGGGCCGTCAGGATCAACGCGCAGGAGGTCGCGCCCGCATCCGGCACGCCCCGCGACCGTTCGCCCAACCGCGCCGCCCGGCCCAGTTTCGCGACCATGTCCACGGTGCTGTCTCGCCCCTGCCGGGCGGCCTGCGCCATCGCGGCCAGGGCTGCGGGGAACCCTTGGGGGATGGCCGCGTCGAACGCCTCGACCGCCGGTACCAGGCAATCGATGAGCGTCTTGTCGCCCGGCTGTGCCCCGCCGGTCGCCGTGACGCCCGCCAGCCCGGCGCGCAGCATCACCGAAAACCCCTCGGCATCGATGGCGCGGCGCCCCTGGACCGCCCGGCCCATGTCGCGGAACATGAACCCATAAAGCGGCCCCATCGATCCGCCGATCTCGGACATCAGCACGTCGGACAGGACCAGGAACGCCTGATCCAGCGATTGCGCCGACAGGCGTTCGGCGGCGCGGCCAAAGCCCTTGGCCATGTTGATCCCGTGATCGCCGTCGCCGATCAGGCCGTCGATCTCGGACAGATGCGCCTTGTTGGCGATGATCACGGCGGCCAGGTCCTGCACCACGCCCGCCGCATCGGTCAGCGCCAGACGGGGGGTGCCGGTCGCCTCGGGCGCGCGGGGGGTGCCCGCGTCGCGCGCCGTCGCCGCGCCGCGCCGATGCCCCGCGATCACCGCGCCCACCGGCGGCACCGCAGGCCCCGTCACGATCAGGCCGGGCGCTGCGCATTCCATGTCCAGCAGGGCCTTGGTCTCGGCGGTCAGGGCCATCACGGTCAGCGTCGCGCCGACCATCTCCAACGAGGTAAAGTAATTGCCCACGAAGGCGCGATGCACCCGCAGGCCCGCACCCTCAAGCCCCGTCTCGATCCGGTCATACAGCACATAAAGCTCGTTCACCGGCGTCGCGCCAAGGCCCGAAACCAGCACCGCGACCTCGGTTCCCTCGGGCAGGGCGTGGTCCTCCAGCACGATGGACAGCATGTCGTCGGCCACCTGATCGGCGGTCTTCAGCGCCTCGACCCGCGCGCCGGGTTCGCCGTGATGGCCGATGCCCACCTCCATCGTGCCGGGCGCGATCTGGAAATTCGGGTGCCCCACGGCAGGCAGCGTGCAGGGGCCAAGGCCCACGCCCACCGACCGGCAGGCATCGATGGCCTGCTGGGCCGCCGCCTGAACCTCGGCCAGGGTGCCGCCCTGGGCCGCGCGCGCCGCGCCGATCTTCCACATGAAGATCTCTCCGGCGACGCCGCGACGCTTGGCACGCTCTGACGCGGGGGCCGAACAGACGTCGTCATTGGCGACGACGGTGGCCACCGCGATCCCGTCATCCGCGACCATCTCGGCGGCCATGCGCACGTTCATGTTGTCGCCCGCATAGTTGCCATACAGCACCGCCACCCCTGCCCCGCCATCGGCGGCCCGGATCGCGTCGGCAAAGCTTTTGGCGGTGGGCGATGAGAACAGCTCTCCGATGGCCACGGCATCGACCAGATTGCGGCCGGTATAACCGACAAAGGCCGGTTCATGCCCCGAACCGCCGCCCGTCACGATGCCGACCTTGCCCTGCTGGGGGGCAAAGCGCGACACGACCACACGCGGATTGGCCGGATCTCTGCGGACCAGATCGCCATGCGCCTTGACGAAACCCGCCACCGTCTCATCCACGATGTCGTCGGGGTCGTTGACGAAACGCTGCATCGCCTTGGTCGTCATGTCGTCCCCCATCATCGCACCGTGTATCCGCCATCGACCAGCAGGTCGGCCCCGTTGATCATCGCGGCCGCGCCCGATGCCAGGAACACCGCCGCCGCCGCGACCTCTTCGGGCTCGGCAAAGCGGCCCGCGGGGATCAGCGCCTTCATCGCATCGCCCTTGGGTCCGGCCCAGGCCTTGCGGCCCAGATCGGTCATCACCACCGTCGGAGAGATGGAGTTGACCGTGATCCCATGCCCGCCCCATTCCAGGGCCAGCGTCTTGGTCACGCCGATGATGCCGAATTTCGACGCGCAATAGGCGACATGGCCCTCGATGGCGACTGATCCGGCCTGGCTGGCCAGGTTGATGATGCGCCCACCCGCGCCCCTTGCGATCATCGCGCGGCCCACGGCCTGCGCCATCAGGAAGCTGCCGGTCAGATTGACCGCGATGGTCCGCGTCCAGGCGTCGCCGGACAGATCCTCGGCCGGGGCCAGATCGACGATGCCCGCGGAATTCACCAGAATGTCTATGCCGCCAAAGGCCTGCGTGACGGTGGCCACCGCGCGGTCAATGCTGCCCGCGTCGGTCACGTCGCAGGCCACGGCCTGCGCGCCGTCCAGGTCGCTGGCCGCAGCCGTCGCCGCCGCCAGATCGCGGTCCAGCAGCGCCACCCGCGCGCCCTGCGCGGCAAAGGCCCGCGCGATGGCAGCCCCGATCCCCGAGCCCGCGCCGGTCACCACGGCGGTCCTGCCCGCCAGACTGAAATCGAGAGCTGCGCCCATGCGCCGTCCTTTCCTGATCGTCGGTTGGTCCCCTCCGGCGACGACGGGCCGCCGGAGGGCAAGGGGCCTACTGGCGGCCGGCCAGCAGGGCGTCCACGTTCTCCAGCGTCACCGGGGTCCAGGGCACGTTGTATTCCTTGGACGCGCCGTCGTTCCACGGCATGTCGGGATACTGCTCCCAGATGCCCGACATCGGCTCGTAATCCGGGCGCACCGCCTTGATCGCCACGTCGATCGAGCCCAGGGCCTGCGCCTCTCCGTCCTGCAGGATCGAGGCCATCTGCCCGGTCTTGACCGCGTTCAGCGCGTCGGTCACCCCGTCCACGCCCGCGATCGCGAAATCGGACACGTCCATTCCGGCGGCCTTGATCGCCTCGATGGCGCCCAGGGCCATCTCGTCGTTCTGGCCGATCACGCCGGTGATCGCGTCGCCATGCGAGGTCAGCCAGTTCTCCATCAGGGCCTGCGCCTCGGCGCGCGACCAGTTGCCGGTCTGACGCTCCAGGATCTGCACGTCGGGGCATTCGGCCAGGGCCTGCTCATTGCCCTCGCCGCGCTGGATTTCGCCCGACTGGCCGATGGGGCCCTCGATGATGACCACCGCGCCCTGGCAGCCCATCTTGTCCAGAACCGCCTTGGCCTCCAGATACCCGGCCTCGACATCGTTCGATCCGACATAGGCGGTCAGCTGGTCGCTGTTCACCCGCGCGTTCGACCCGACCACGGGGATGCCCGCATCGACGGCCAACTGCACGGCGGTGGCGCCCGCCTCGACATCCATCGGCGCAAAGACGATCGCGTCGAACCCTTGGGTGATCATCGTCTCGAACTGGTCCTGCTGGACCAGCGCGTCATAGCGGCCGTCGAACACGGTCAGCTCGACCATGCCGGATTGGACCGCCGGGTGCTTTGCCCCCGCCGCCGACCACAGCTGCATGAATTCGGCGTTCAGGCCATAGGCCGCCATGCCGATCTTCAGCGGTGCGTCCTGCGCCTGCGCCGCGCCGATCCCCAACCCAAGCGCCAGCGCGCTGGCCGTCATCATCATCGTCTTCGTCATCTGGTTTCCTCCCTCAGTGACACGTCCGCCGGCGGGTGCCGGATCTCAGTCTTCGGTCTTGCGGGACCGGTCCAGCATGACGGCGGCCACGATCAGCGCGCCCTTGATCACCTGCTGGTAATAGGATTCGACCCCAAGCAGATCGAGGCCGTTGTTCATCACCCCGATCAGCAGCGCGCCGATCACGGTGCCGCTGACGCGGCCGATGCCGCCCGCCAGGCTGGTGCCGCCGATCACGACCGCCGCGATGGCGTCCAGCTCATAGGCGACGCCCGCCTGCGGCAGCGCCGATCCGGTCCGTGCGGCCAGGATCATCCCCGCGACCCCCGCCAGCGCGCCCGAGATCGCATAGACCGCGAACCGGATGCGCCGCACCGGCAGGCCGGACACCTTGGCCGCATGCGGGTTGCCGCCCACGGCATAGACGTGGCGGCCGAACCGCGTGCGGGTCAGCACAAAATGCGCGACCGCAAAGACCAGGCCGAACAGGATGATCGGCACCGGGATGCCGCCGATATCGCCCGTCCCGATCCAGCGATATCCGTCGGTCAGCGCCGGAATGGGCCGCCCGCCCGCATAGATCAGCGTCAGCCCGCGCGCCGCCGACAGCATGCCCAGGGTCGCCACGAACGCCGGCACCGAGAACCGCGCCACGGCGATGCCCGACACCGACCCCACCGCCATGCCGGTCAGCAGGCCCACGGCGACGGGGATCAGCGGCATATAGGGCGCGCCCGCGACCCCCGCCGCGCTGGTCGTGGCAAAGCTGGCCGAGACGACCCCCACCAGCGCCACCACCGACCCCACCGACAGGTCGATGCCGCGCGTCAGGATGACGAATGTCATCCCCACCGCCAGAATCCCGTTGATCGAGGTCTGGCGCAGCACGTTGATGATGTTGCGCGAGGTCAGGAAATTCTCGCTGACCACCGACAGCACGATGCACAGCACCGCCAGCGCGATCAGAATGCCATATCGCTGCAGTGCCGGTGCCATCCGCGATGCGGTCCCCATGCGCCGGTCGGTGCCGGTCGTGTCGGTCTGCTGTTCCACCCTCGTCCCCTTGGTCCTTGCAGCCGGCACGTCAGACGGCCAGATGCAGCAATTGTTCGGCCGACATCGCCGCCCGGTCCAGTTCGCCCGCCACGCGCCCGTCGCGCATCACGACCACGCGGTCGGCCATGCCCAGCACCTCGTCCGTCTCGGACGAGACCATCACCACCGCACCCCCGGCACGGGCGAAATCCGACATGACGCGATAGATCTCGCGCTTGGCGCCCACGTCGACGCCGCGCGTCGGCTCGTCCAGCAGCAGGATGCGCGGTTCGGTCAGGAACCACTTGCCCAGCACGACCTTCTGCTGGTTGCCGCCCGACAGATGCGACACCGACAGCCGATCGGATGCGGTACGGATGTTCAGCACCTCGATCATCCGGGCGGCGGCGCGACCTTCGGCGCGGGTGTTCATCACCGGCCCGACGCCCATGCGGTCCAGCGTGGCCAGGCACAGGTTGTCGCGCACGTCGCCGGTCAGCACCAGGCCGGACCGCTTGCGGTCCTCGGTCACATAGGCCAGGCCCGCGTCGATGGCATGGCGCGGCGTCGTGATGGTGACCGGCGCACCGTCGATCATGATCTGCCCCGCCGTCTGGCCGGACAGCCCGAACAGCCGGTCGAAGATCTCGGTCCGGCCCGACCCCATCAGCCCGTACAGCGCCAGGATCTCTCCGCGGCGCACCGAAAAGCTGACATCGCGCACGCCCCGGTCGGCGGCCAGCCCCTGCACCGACAGCAGCGTGTCGTCGCCGGGGGTGTTGTCCTTGACGAATTCCTCGGTCAGGGGGCGGCCCACGACCAGCTGGATCAGGCGGTCCTTGTCGATATCGGCCAGCGCGCCGGTTTCGACAAAGGCGCCGTCGCGGAACACCGTATAGCTGTCGCAGATGCCAAAGATCTCGGACAGGCGGTGGCTGACATAGATCACCCCCTTGCCGCGCGCCTTCAGCATGGCGATGGCCGCGAACAGCTGATCCGCCTCGGCCTCGCCCAGGGCCGAGGTCGGCTCGTCCATGATGATGACCTCGGCGTCATAGCTCAGCGCCTTGGCGATCTCGACCAGCTGGGTCTGGGCCACGGTCAGGTCCATCATCAGCGTGTCGGCGCGGATGCCGAAATGGAACCCGTCCAGCAGGTCCTGGGCGCGGTTGTTCATCTCGCGGAACGCGATGCGGCCGAACAGGCCCACCGGCTCGCGGCCCAGATAGATGTTCTCGGCTACGGTCATGGCGGGGACCGGGCTCAGCTCCTGCTCAATGATCGAGATGCCGTTGTCCAAGGCCTGCGACGGGTTGTCGAATGTCACCTCGGCCCCGTTGCGCAGCAACCGGCCCGCATCGCGGTGATGGATGCCCATCAGGATCTTCAGGAACGTCGACTTGCCCGCCCCGTTGCCGCCGCACAGCGCATGCACCGACCCCGGCATCAGCGTGAACTGACCCAGCCTCAGCGCGGCCACGCCGTTGAACGACTTGCGAAAGCCCGACGCCTCCAGCAGCGGCTGTGCCATGGTTTCCTCCCCCTTGGTGGCTCAGCCTATGCGCGGCGAAATACAGATGTCAAACACGATCTGACATTTGATACCAAAACCCGAGGCCGAACCGCGCCGCCCTTGACGGTGCCCGCCGGGCGGGGCTTAGTCGGACGATCCGGTGCGCACGCGCCGCCGTCATACCCTGATGAGATCCGATGACCGAACCGACCACCCTGACCGCCCTGCGCGCGACGCTGACCCGGCTGGCGCAGGCGCCCGCACGGTCGCTGGTCGGGCTGGCCGGACCGCCCGGCGCGGGGAAAAGCCATGTGACCGACGCCCTGCTGCGCGACCTGCCGGGGGCGGCGCTGTTGCCGATGGACGGCTATCACCTGGACGACCGGCTGCTGTCCGCACGGGGCGATCTGGCGCGCAAGGGCGCGCCCTGGACCTTTGATCTGGACGGGTTCGCGGTGATGCTGGACCGGCTGGCGGCGGATGACGGGCGCGCGGTGCTGGTCCCCGTCTTCGACCGCGACCTTGAGATCAGCCGCGCCGCCGCGCGCGAGATCCCGGCCTCTGCCCGGCTGATCCTGGTCGAGGGGAACTATCTGCTGCTGGACCAGCCCGGCTGGCGCGACCTGGCCCGCCATTTCGCGCTGACCGTGATGCTGGACGTGCCCGAGCCGGTGCTGCGCGCGCGCCTGACCGCCCGTTGGCGCGCCCTGCCCCCCGATCAGGCCCGCGCGAAACTGGAGGCCAACGACCTGCCCAACATGGAGCTGGTTCGGGTGGCAAGCCGGGCGCCCGACCTGATCCTGCCCAACGGCTAGGCCGCGCGGCGCCTGCGCGCGATCTCATAGGCGATGGCGCCGATGACCGTGGCCACGATGATGACCAGCGCCAGCGCGTTCACCGCCGGGGTCAGGCCGGTGCGGACCTTGGTGGCGATGAACACGGTCAGCGGGGTCTCGAACCCGCGCACGAAGAGGGTCGTGTTGTAGTTCTCGATCGATTGCAGCACCGCAAGGCCCGCAGAGGCGATCAGCGCGGGCCGCAGGAAGGGCAGCGTCACGCGCCGGAACACCATGGTCCGCGATGCGCCCAGGCCCAGGGCCGCCTCCTCCTGCGTGCGGTCAAAGCGTTGCAGGCGGGCCATCACCATCAGCATCACATAGCAGATGATGAAGGTGGACTGCGCCAGCACGATCAGGAAGACGCCACCGCCCACTCCCATCTGCCGCCACAGGATCAGGGTCGAGATGCCGATCACCACCCCCGGCGTCAGCAGCGGCGAGACCATCACCGCATAGGCGAAACTGCGCGCCCGCGCATGCAGCGAGGTCAGCACCAGCGCCGCCGCCGTGCCCACCGGCACCACGATCAGCACCACGCAGACCGCGACCAGCACCGATGTCCACAGCGACTGCCACATGGCCGCATCGGCCCACATCGCGCGGAACCAGTCGGTCGTCGTGCCCTGCCACGGGATCACCGTGGGAAAGCGGCTTTCGTTGAAGCTGGCCGCACCCATGATGATCAGCGGCGCGAACAGATAGGCCGCGAAAACAACCAGATACAGCACGAACATCACGTGAAAGATACGATCCGCCCTCATTTCGCGACATCCGTCAGGTTGACGCGGAACAACCGCAGGGTGATCAACACGACCGCCAGGCACAGCACCAACAGCACCAGTGCATAGGCCGCGCCGCGGTTCCAGTCGCCGCCCTCGAAGAACCAGTTGTAGATGATCTCGGTGAACCATCGGCTGCCGGGACTGCCCAGCAGCGCGGGCGCGACATAGCTGCCCGCAGCCAACATGAAGGTAAAGACGAACCCCGTCGCGATCCCGGCCTTGGCATGCGGGATCACCACGCGGGTGTGGATGCGCCAGGGCGATGCGCCCAGGTCGCGGGCGGCCTCGATCTGGGCTTTTTCCAGCGATTCGATGGCGTTGTAGATCGGCAGCAGCATGAACAGGATATAGGCATAGACCATCGCGGCCAGGACGCCGCCATTGCCCTGCCAGCGGATCGGCGCGTCGATAAGGCCGATGTTCATCAGCACCGCGTTCAGCGGCCCGCGATAGGCCAGGATGATGAACCAGGCCAGCGTGCGCAGGACCTCGTTGATGAAGAAGGGGATGATGATCAGCATCAGCGCGATGGCCAGCTGGCCGGTCGTGGCCCGCTGCGCCATCCAGAAGGCGATGGGATAGCAGACCAGAAAGGTCACCGCCGCCACCAGCCCGCTGGCCCATATCGTCTTGAAGAAGATCGCGCGATGCGTCGGCTCGCCCGCCAGATAGAGTATGTTCGACAGCGAATAGGTGTCGTCCGGCCCGCCAAGTGCCGCGGGGGGCAGGTTGGGCCGCAGGGCATAGTCGATCATCATCAGGTTCGGGGCCAGCACCATGACCGCCAGCCAGAACAGAACCAGGATAAGGAAGATCGTCGAAAGCCCTGGCCCGAAACGGTTTTTCAGATCACCCATCGCCCAGCACCACCGCATGAGCCGATTGGAACCCAAAGGCCGCGCGATGCCCCGGCACCGGCGCATCCGCCAGCCGGGTGGAAGGCACCGAGGCGGTCAGCGCCGCGCCGCTGTCGAACAGCCCGTGGACCAGCGCAAAGGACCCCTCGAAATCGACACGCTCGATCTGCGCCTGCAGGGGGTTTTCCGTGCCGCCGGGCATCAGCGCCTCTGGGCGGACATAGATCGTGCCCTGCACACCTGCTGCTGCACCCTGCCCCGCGCGGCCCAACAGCGGGCCAAGCTCGGTCTCGATCCGGGCGGTGCCGGCCCGAACATCGGTGATGCGGCCCGGAATGGCGTTCGTTTCGCCCACGAAGCGGGCGACGAAGGGCGTGGCGGGGTTGTCATACAGCGCGCGCGGGGTGGCGACCTGCTGCAACAGGCCCGCCGACATCACGGCGACGCGGTCGGACATGGCCAGCGCCTCGGACTGGTCGTGGGTGATGTAGATGAAGGTCACGCCCGTCCGCTTTTGCAGCGCGCGCAGCTCGGCCCGCATGTGCTGGCGCAGTTTCAGGTCCAGCGCGGACAGCGGCTCGTCCAGCAGCAGGACGCCGGGCTCCACGGCCAGGGCGCGGGCGATGGCCACGCGCTGGCGCTGGCCGCCGGACAATTCGCCGGGCATGCGGTCGCCGTAACCCTCCAAGGCGGTCAGGCGCAGCAGGTCATCGGCCTTGGCACGACGTTCCGCACGGCCCACGCCGCGGGCCTCAAGGCCAAAGGCGATGTTGTCGCGCACCGACATCAGCGGGAACAGCGCCAGCGACTGAAAGATCATCGCGGTCGGGCGCTGGTTGGGGCCCAGGCCCTTCATGTCGCGGTCGCCGATCAGCACGCGCCCCTCGGTCGGGTCGATGAAGCCCGCGATCATGCGCAGGATCGTCGTCTTGCCGCAGCCGGAGGGGCCCAGGATCGAAAAGAACTCTCCGGCCTCGACCTTGAAGCTGACATCGCTGACGGCGCGGGTGGTGCCGAAGGTCATGCCGATATCGGCGAGTTCGACCGAATGGGACATCGTCTCTCCTGCGTAAAAAAGGGGGGCGGCGCGGGCCGCCCCCGGTTGGGATCAGGCCGACAGGAAGCGGTCCTGATACTCGTTGCGTTTGGTGATATACCAGCTTTCCTGGATGGGCCACCACCACAGCTTATCCAGCGCGTCGCCCGGATAAGCGGCGGCAAAGAAGGCGCGCGCCTCGTCCGAGATCAGCTGGTCCGAGCCCACCGCGGTCGAGTTGATCTTGGTCGCGTTGGTGTACATCGCGCCCGCCTCGGGGGTCAGGAACCAGTTGATGAAGGCATAGGCGCTGTCCAGGTTCGCCGCGCCCGACGGGATCGACAGCCCCTCCATCCAGGCCAGCGCGCCTTCCTTGGGCGCGATGAAGCCGATGGGCAGACCTTCCTCGGCCAGCGCCGCGGCGGTCGAATCCCAGGTCTGGCCGACGGTCGCGCCGTTGACGCGGAAGGCGCCCTGGGCCTCGTTCTCGTTGGTCCAGAACTGCACGATGCCGGCCTTGCGCGCCACGGCCTCGGCTAGGATCACGTCAAAGATCTCGATCTGCGCCTCGGGCGAAGTGAACGCGTCCAGCAGCGGGCGCGGCAGACGGCCCTCGGCCTCCAGCCACAGGCCCAGACCGATCAGCGAGGAATGCCCGCGCACGGTCGCCTGCGCGCCCTCGGCCCACAGATCGCCGTAGGAGGCAGTGCCGTATTCCAGCGGGTTCTGGTCGCGGTCAAAGGCGATGGCCTCGGTGCCCCAGTCGGTCGGCACCTGATAGCGCGCGCCGTCCACGACCGCGCCCAGATTGACCGAGTTCTCCCAGGCACTGGGCAGGACGCGGTCGACCTCGATGCGCGCCTCGTCCAGCGGCTGGACCAGGCCGAATTCGACATAGTTCGGGACGCGGTCCACGGTCGGCCAGATCAGGTCGAAGCCGCCGCCATTGTTGGCGCGCAGCTGGTTCAGCAGCTCGTCATTGGTGCCATAGGGGGTAAAATTCGGGGTGATGCCGGTGGCCTCCTGAAAGGCGCCCAGGATCTCGTCGTTCAGATAGCCGGCCCAGGCAAAGATGTTCACCGTGCCCGCGCCCTGCGCCATCGCGCGCCGCGCGAGGAAGGGAGAGGCCAGCGTCACGCCAGCCGTGGCCGCAGCCCCGCGCAGAAGGCCGCGTCGGTCGATCCGTGTCATTGGTAGATCCTCCTTGTCGATGTCATTCAGCCGTATCCCGTTATCCGGCCCGCATGTCGATAAAATGACATGCCGCCAAAGGCTTTGGCTTGCGGGCAGACTAGACCGATGCCGCGCGGAGGCAAAGTGTCTTGTTCGACAGCCCCATGCGAAAGGGCCGTCCCCCTGCGGGGACGGCCCTGTCACCTGGCGTCGGACTGCGCGATCAGCGGGCGGTTTCGCGCACCAGCTGCCCCTGCAGGTCCAGTTCCAGCGTCACCGCCTCGCCATCGGGGTTGGTCGCGTCCAGCATCAGGCGGGGGCCCTGCTGGCGCATGAGGCCGAACTGGGTATAGCCCGCCTCGGTCAGGCGCTGATTGGCCGCGACAGTGTCGATCTGCGCCGCGGGGGCCATGGCGCCCCGATCGCCACGGGGGCCATCGCCGCGGGGCCCAACGCCGCGGGGGCCGTCACGGTGCGGCCTGTCACCACGCGGCCCTTCTGCGCGGGGGCCATCGCCGCGGGGGCCACGCTCGGCCCGGTCGCGTCCGTCCCGGCGCTCTCCGTCGCGGGCAAAGCGCAGGACCGCGCCTGCCTCGTCGAACTGGGCGCGCATGTCCTGGCCGTCGGCATCCTCTCCCTTGACCTCAAAGCGGCCGAATTCGGCCTTGATCTCCTCGATCATGCCGAACTGGCCCAGCACCTCTGAGCCGCGCACCGCCTGCGGCAGGATCGCGTCGATCAGCGCCTGCGGCAGGGGGGTGTCGTCGGTCTCGACCTCGATCAGGGTGTTGTCGGGCGCGAACTTGACCTCGATCTCGTCGCCGTTCTCTTGCCAGCCCTTCACCTCCAGGTGGCGGGGATGCAGCTTGATCTCCTCGACGCGCGCGAACAGCGCCAGCGCGGGATGGTCGCGGACCGCCGCAGGCAGTGCCGATTGCAGCACCGGGGCGGGCAGCGCGCCGTCATCGGCCTCGATCTTGAGCAGGTTGCCGGCCATGTCGAACTCGGCCTCGATCTGGGTGCCGTCGGACAGATAGCCCTCGTATTCGCGTTTGCCGTCGCGCTTGGTCTCGGTGGTGACGCGGTCCAGCGCCAGCCCCTGCAGCAGGGCGGGCAGCTCGGTCGGCGCGGTTTGGGCCAGGCCGGGCGTGGCGCCCGCCATGAGGGCGATCAGCGCGGCGGTCGAGGCGAAATGGGTGCGGGTCATGAGTCTCTCCTTAAGTCGGCCATGCGGCCTTGTGCGAATCATCTCTAATCGGGTCATGCCGAACGAATCGCCAATATGCCGTTTGGTTTCCATTTCCCCGGGCCCGGTCATACTGTCCCCATGATGCGTGCCCCGAATCCCCTGATCCTGGCCCTGGCCCTGATGGCGCCGCTGGCGGCGGTGCCGCAGCCAGCCCCCGATCAGCCAGCCCCCGATCAGCCGGCGGCCGACCCCTGGGCCACCAGCTTTCAGCCACAGCCCTTTCACCTGATGGCCGAGGCCGTCACCGACCGTTATGCCGGGCGACTGGTCGCGGCAGAGACGCGCCCGCCCCACCCCGCCGAGCGTGCCATGGGTGTCGAACTGGTCTATGAGTTCCGCCTGCTGACGCCCACCCGCTCGATCCTGAACATCCGCCTGGACGCCCGGACGGGCCGCTTCCTCGAGGTGGCCGGTCGCGGCCAGCTGGAGGCGCGCAGGCGCCCTGCCGAAAGATGACCCCATGCGCGCCCTGATCGTCGAGGACGACCCCCTGCTGGCCCAGCAGCTGTCGCAGGCCATGACCCAGGCCGGCTTCGTGACCGACCTGGCAGCCGACGGGACCCAAGGCGAATTCCTGGGCGCCACCGAGAGCTATGACGTCGCCGTGCTGGATCTGGGCCTGCCCGGCCTGCCCGGCATCGAGGTGCTGACCCGCTGGCGCGACCAGGGCATCGCCATGCCGGTCCTGATCCTGACCGCGCGCGGCGACTGGACCGACAAGGTCGCGGGGTTCCGGGCCGGGGCCGACGACTATGCCGTCAAGCCGTTCCGCCTGGACGAGGTTGTTCTGCGCGCCCAGACCCTGATCCGCCGGGCCGCCGGCCACTCGCGCCCGCAGATCGCCGCCGGACGGCTGCAGCTGGACGGCCAGCTGGGCGTCATCACCCTGGACGGGATGGCGCTGAAGCTGACGGCGTTTGAGGCGCGCATCCTGACCTATCTGATCACGCATCAGGACCGCGTCATCACCCGGACCGAGCTGTCCGAGCACCTCTACGAGGCCGAGACGGACCGCGACTTCAAGTCGATCGAGGTCGTCATCGGCCGCCTGCGCAAGAAGGTCGGCCAGGGCATCATCGAGACCCGGCGCGGCGAGGGCTATGTCCTGAGGTCGGCGTGACCGCCTCGATCCGGGGGCGGCTGCTGCTGCTGGCGGCGGTCTGGCTGACGGCGGCGCTGCTGGCGGCCTTCGTTCTGATCGCGCATCTGCTGGAGAATTTCGTCACCGACCGTTTCGACGCCGAGACGCTGGCCATCGCCGACAGCCTGATCGGCCAGCTGGAGGTCGATGACGACGATGGCCGGATCGAGCTGGACGACACCCCGCTGGACGCGCGATTCTCGCTGCCGCTGTCGGGGTGGTACTGGCAGGTGGGGGCCGATGACGTGCCGCTGGCGCGCTCTCCCTCGCTGCTGGACGGGCGGCTGTCGGGGCCGGTCGGAGAGCTGACCGGCGCCCCGGGGCGCGACACCGACGGCGCGGGCCTGCGCGTCCTGCGCCGCGAGCTGAGCATCCCCGACAGCGACGCGCTGATCGCCGTGACCGTGACCGCGCCGCAGGCCCAGATCGACGCCAGCCTGGCGCAGGTCGTGCGCCCCTTGGCCGTGGCGCTGGCCGTGCTGGGGCTGGGGCTGGCGGCGGCCAGCGTGATCCAGGTGACCCTTGGCCTGCGCAGCCTGGACCGGCTGCGCGCCGATCTGGCCCGTGTGCGGGCGGGTGACCGCGACCGGCTGGCGCGCCCCGATGTCACCGACCTGCGCCCACTTGCGGCCGAAATCAACGCGGCGCTGGACCAGAATGCCAGCCTGCTGGCCCGCTCGCGCCAGCATCTGGGCAATCTGGCCCATTCGCTGAAGACGCCCCTGTCGGCGCTGTCGAACGAACTGCCGCCCGACCATCAGGGCCAGGCGCTGATCACGCGCATGGACCGGCTGATCGGCTGGCACCTGCGCCGCGCGCGCCAGGCGGGCCCGCGCCTGATGGGCAGCCGCACCCCCGTAGCGCCGGTCATCGACGACATCCTGCTGGTCCTGCGCTGGCCCCTGGCCGACCGGGGCATGACCGCCGATGTCGATTGCCCCCCCGACGCGGCCTTTTCCGGCGAACGTCAGGATCTGGAGGAGATGATCGGCAACCTGTCGGAGAACGCCGCCAAATGGGGCCGCACCCGCCTGCGCATCACTGTGCGGACCGCCCCGGCCCGGCTGGTCCTGCGGATCGAGGATGACGGCCCCGGACTGGACGCGACCCAAGCCCCCCGCGCCCTGATCCGCGGCAGCCGCCTGGACGAACTGGGCCCGCCCGGCGCCGGTCTGGGCTTGGCCATCGTGGCCGATCTGGCGGCGCTGCATGGCGGCGAATTGCGGCTGGAGCGGTCCGATCTGGGCGGTCTGGCGGCGGTTCTGGACCTGCCTGCCTGAAATTTCCGCAAAGCTTCGCCGCGCATATTTTACCATTTGATAAAAAAATGGACCTGTGTCAGCCTGATTTCACCAACAGGTGAGCCAGGAGACAAAAATGTCCCAAGCGAGATTGAGCCCCGGCGTCGTGCCCGGGCGACTGACCCCCGACCAGCTGGCGGCGAATTTCGTCGACGTGGCCCCGCCGCTGGACCGGCACGAGGCGCGCGTGGCCGCGGACCGCTGTTATTTCTGCCATGACGCGCCCTGCATCACGGCCTGTCCGACCGGCATCGACATCCCGCTGTTCATCCGCCAGATCGCGACGGACACGCCGGATGCGGCGGCGATGACGATCTTTCACGCCAACATCCTGGGCGGCATGTGCGCCCGCGTCTGCCCGACCGAACAGCTGTGCGAGGGTGCCTGCGTCCGCGAGGCCGCCGAGGGCAAGCCGGTCGAGATCGGCGCCCTGCAGCGCTATGCCACCGACGGGCTGATGGCCCAGGGGGTGCATCCCTTCAAGCGCGCGGCACCCACGGGCAAGCGTGTGGCCGTGGTCGGCGCGGGTCCTGCCGGTCTGGCCGCCGCGCATCGTCTGGCTGCCAAGGGCCATGACGTGGTGATCCTTGAGGCGCGTCCGAAGCCCGGCGGGCTGAACGAATACGGCATCGCCAGCTACAAGGCCGTGGACGGCTTCGCCCAGGCCGAGGTCGATTGGCTGATGGGCATCGGCGGGATCGAGCTGCGCCACGATCAGGCGATCGGGCGCGACATCACGCTGGCCGCGCTGCAGGCGGAATACGACGCGGTGTTCCTGGGCATGGGCCTGGGCGGCGTGAACGCCCTGCGCGCGACGGGCGAGGATCGCCAGCACGTGCTGGACGCGGTCAGCTTTATCCGCGATCTGCGTCAGGCCAGCGATCTGGGCACCCTGCCCGTGGGTCGCGACGTGGTGGTGATCGGCGGCGGCATGACCGCCGTGGATGCCGCCGTGCAGGCCCGCCTGTTGGGGGCGGAAAACGTCGCCATCGTCTATCGCCGCGGTCAGGACCGCATGGGCGCCAGCCGCCACGAACAGGACCACGCGACGGCCAGCGGTGTGCGGATCATCTGCAACGCCGCCCCCGTCGCGGTCCATGGCAACGGCGCGGTGACCGAGGTCGAGTTCGCCTATACCATCGACGGCCCAGACGGGCTGGTGCTGACCGAGGACCGGTTCCGGCTGAAGGCCGACCAGGTGTTCCGCGCCATCGGCCAGCGTCTGGACGGCGCGCCGGACGGGCTGGAACTGGCGGGCGGCAAGATCGCCGTCACCGGACCGGGCCGAACCTCGCTGGACGGGGTCTGGGCCGGCGGCGATTGCGCCGCGGGCGGAGACGACCTGACCGTGACCGCCGTGGCCCAGGGCCGCGATGCGGCAGAAGACATCGACGCCCGGCTGACCGGACGTCCCGTCGAAATCCCCGGCTGAGGACGAGATCATGGCAGACCTGCGCAGCAACTTCATCGGGATCAAGTCCCCGAACCCTTTCTGGCTGGCCTCGGCCCCGCCGACCGATAAGGAATACAACGTCCGCCGCGCCTTTCAGGCCGGTTGGGGCGGCGTGGTGTGGAAGACCCTCGGCTCGGAAGGCCCGCCCGTCGTCAACGTGAACGGTCCCCGCTATGGCGTGGTCTATGGCGCCGACAGGCGCGTTCTGGGCATCAACAACATCGAACTGATCACCGACCGACCCCTGGAGGTGAACCTGCGCGAGATCAAGTCGGTCAAGCGCGACTATCCCGACCGTGCGCTGATCATCAGCCTGATGGTCCCCTGCGACGAGGACAGCTGGCGCGACATCCTGGCCCGGATCGAGGATACCGAGGCCGACGGGGTCGAGCTGAACTTTGGCTGCCCGCACGGCATGGCCGAACGCGGCATGGGATCGGCCGTGGGTCAGGTGCCGGAATATATCGAGATGGTCACGCGGTGGGTGAAAAAGCACAGCCGCATGCCCTGCATCGTCAAGCTGACGCCCAATATCAGCGACGTGACCAAGCCCGCCGAGGCCGCCAAGCGCGGCGGGGCCGATGCGGTCAGCCTGATCAACACGATCAACTCGATCACCTCGGTCGATCTGGACCTGTTCGCGCCCCAGCCCACCATCGACGGCAAGGGCAGCCATGGCGGCTATTGCGGCCCGGCGGTCAAGCCCATCGCCCTGAACATGGTGGCCGAGATCGCCCGGAACCCTGCGACCGCCGGCCTGCCCATCAGCGGCATCGGCGGCGTCACCACCTGGCGGGACGCGGCCGAGTTCATGGCGCTTGGTGCCGGCAACGTGCAGGTCTGCACGGCGGCGATGACCTATGGCTTCAAGGTCGTGCAGGAGATGATCACCGGCCTGCACGATTACCTGGACAGCCACGAGATGACCCTGCCCGACCTGATCGGGCGCGCCACCCCCAACGTCACCGACTGGCAGCACCTGAACCTGAACTATGTCACCAAGGCGGTGATCGATCAGGATGCCTGCATCAGCTGCGGCCGCTGCTATGCCGCCTGCGAGGATACCAGCCACCAGGCCATTGCGATGAAGCCGGGCCGCGTCTTCGAGGTGATCGAGGAGGAATGCGTCGCCTGCAACCTGTGCATCGACGTCTGTCCGGTCGAGGACTGCATCACCATGCGCGAGCTTGAGATCGGCGAGATCGACAAGCGCACCGGCATTCCGCGTGGCGAATACGCGAACTGGACCACCCACCCGAACAACCCGATGGCCCGCGCCGCCGAGTGATCTGCGTCCCGCGACCGCCGGGGGGCTTTGCGCCCCCCGAACCCCCCGCAGGATATTTTCGTGAAGAAGAAGGGCGCGCGGAGCTTGGGCTTCTTCTTCATCTAAATATCCAATTCCCGACTCAGAGGCCGTAGATCTGGCCGAATTTCCGCTCCAGATAGTCCAGCAGCGGTTCGGGGCTGATGGTGCGGCCCGACGCGGCCTCGATCACCTCGGTCGGGATCATCAGGCCGCCGTGACGCTGGACAGTCTCTCGGAGCCATTCGGTGCCGGGGGTGGCGTCGCCCCGTGCCAGGGACGTGTCCAGATCGGGGACGGCGGTGCGCAGGGCCTGGTTCAGGCATCCTGCATAGACGTTGCCCAAGGCGTAGGTCGGGAAATATCCGAAGAGGCCCACCGACCAGTGGACGTCCTGCAGGACGCCATTCGCCGGACGATCCACCGCCACGCCAAAATCCTTGAGGAAGCGGCCGTTCCAGGCCTCGACCAGATCGGCGGTGTCGAGACGGCCCGAGATCAGATCGCGCTCCAGATCGAAGCGCAGCATGACATGCAGGTTGTACTGGACCTCGTCGGATTCGGTGCGGATATAGCCCGGCGTCACGCGGTTCACGGTGGCGTAGAAGGCGTCGGGGTCGGTGATATTCAGACCGTCGAAGGCCTCGGACATGCGCTCGAACAGCCAGCCGGTGAAGGCGCGGCCGCGGCCCATCTGGTTCTCGTAGATGCGGCTCTGGCTTTCGTGGACCCCCATCGACACGCCGCGCCCTAGGGGGGTGAAGGCGTAGTCGGGGTCGATGCCCTGCTCATAGCCGGAATGGCCGACCTCGTGGATGGTGGAATAGAGGCAGTTGAACGGATCAGTCTCGACCACCCGCGTGGTGATGCGGCTGTCCTGCCAGCGGCCCGAGCTGAAGGGATGCACAGCCAGGTCCATCCGGCCCCGCGTCCAGTCATAGCCGAAGGCGGTCGCGCAGGCACGGGCCAGACGCAGCTGGGTCTCCTGCGGGAAATGGCCGGACAGCGCCTGCGGCTGATCGGCGCCCAGAACGTCATCGCGCAGGGCGACCAGACGGGGCCGCATCGCGTCAAACAGCGTGGCCAGGCGCGCCCCGGTCATGCCGGGCTCGTAATCCTCCAGGAGCGCGTCGTAGAGGTCGCCGCCATCGGCCAGGCATGCGGCCTCCTCGCGTTTCAGCATCAGGACCTGATCGAGGGTGGGCAGGAAATCCTCGGGCGCGTCCTTGGCGCGGGCCTCGGCCCAGATGCCCTGGGCCAGCGAAGTCAGCCGCGCCAGCTCGGAAGCCAGACGCGCGGGGATGCGGCTGGTGCGGGCGTAATCGCGCGCGATCAGGGCCACGGCGCGGATGTCGGCGGGGCTTTGCGGATCGGCGCGGTCCAGCCATTCGCCGATGCGCGGATCGGTGCGACGCTCGTGCAGGACCTCCTCCATGGCGCCCATCTCCTCGGCGCGCTGGTCGGTGGCGCCGCGGGGCATCACCGTCTCCTGGTCCCAGCCAAGGCGCTCGGCTATCGAGGATAGGGCTTCGGTCTGGCGCTGAAAGGCCAGCAGGTCGGTCAGGGCGCTCATCGTGTCACTCCTCGGATCGAGGTTTCAATGGGATAGCGGGCGTGGTGGCGGGCCCGCAGCAGCACCGCGAACAGCACCACCGCGCCGAACTGATGCGTCAGCGCCAAGTGCATCGGGGAGGCATAGATCACGTTGGCGATGCCAAGCGCGATCTGGGCGGCCATCGCCACGATCATCAGACCGTAAGCCCGGCGCGTCACCGGATGGGGCGAGCGGCGCGCACGCAGCCACACCACCACCGCAAAGATCGCCAGCAGATAGCCGGTCATGCGGTGAATGAACTGCACCAGCGCCGGGTTCTCGAAGAAGTTGCGCCAGCCCAGGGTGCCGTCCCAGATCGCGGCGGGAATCCATTCGCCGCCCATCGTGGGCCAGCCGGTATAGGTGCGGCCCGCGTCGATGCCCGCGACCAGCGCGCCCAGCAGGATCTGCACGAAGGTCAGGTGCATCAGGCCGGTGGACATTCGGAACAGCTTGGCCTCTCCGGCGCGGCGGGACCGCAGCAGCTCGGCCTCGGTCCGCGACAGCTGCAGGACATACCAGGTGATCAGGCCCAGGATCAGGAAGGCGATGCCCAGATGCGTGGCCAGGCGATAGGAGGCGACGCGCAGCATTCCCTCGTTCAGGCCGGAGCTGACCATCCACCAGCCGATCGCACCCTGCAGACCGCCAAGCGCGCCCAAGCCCAGCAGGCGCGGGGTCCAGCCGGTGGGGATGCGCGAGGTGGCCCAGAAAAAGACGAAGCCCAGGGCCCAGACCAGCCCCACGACCCGCCCCAGCAGGCGGTGCCCCCATTCCCACCAGTAGATGAACTGGAACTCGGACAGCGACATGCCGGCGTTCAGCTCCTGATATTGGGGGATCTGGCGATAGAGGTCGAATTCGCTCTGCCAGTCGGCGGCGTTCATGGGCGGGATGGCGCCGGTCACGGGCTTCCATTCGGTGATGGACAGGCCCGATCCGGTCAGGCGCGTGGCGCCGCCCACGACGATCATCGCCAGGACCAGCAGGAACAGCACCGCCAGCCAGGCGCGGATCGCGCGGCGCGCACCGCGGGGGCGGGCATCGATCATGCCGGGGGTCTGGGCCGGTCGGACAGCCTGCGGGTCCGAGACCTCCTGAAAGACGGGGCGCTTGGCCATCGCATTCTCCTTGGGTTGGGGCGGGTCAGCGGCGGGTCAACTGGCGCAGGACGCCGTGCAGGATGCGCACGTCGCCCTTGGTCAGGGTCAGGCGCGACCACATGTTGCGCATGTTCAACCGCATCGACGCCGCCTTGGTTTCGGGAAAGAAGAACCCCGCTTGGGTCAGCTGTTCGTCGTAATGGTCGCCCAACCGCTCGATCTCGATGCGGTCGGCGGGGGATTCAGCCTCTGACCGGCGCAGATGGGGCGCGGGCTCTGGCGGCAGGATGTCGCGGCCATATTCATAGCCCATCAGCAGCACGGCCTGGGCCAGGTTCAGCGACGGAAAATCCGGGTTCACCGGGACCGTCACGATGGCATTGGCCCGCGCGATGTCGTCATTCTCCAGCCCCGTGCGTTCGGGGCCGAAGATGATCGCGGAACGCCCCTGATGCGCACGGGCCTGGGCCATGGCGGTGGCGGGGGTGAAGACCGGCTTCGTCAGCTCTCGCCCGCGGGCGGTGGTAGCATAGGCATAGTCGATGCCCTCCATGGCCTCGGCCAGGGTCGGATAGATGCGGGCCGTGTCCAGCACGCGACCCGCCGCCCCCGAGGCCATGGCCACGGCCTTGGGGTTGGGCCAGCCGTCGCGGGGGTCCACGATGCGCATCTCGGTCAGGCCGAAATTCAGCATCGCGCGGGCGGCGGCGCCGATGTTCTCGCCCATCTGCGGGCGCACGAGGATGATGACGGGTTGGCGTTCGATCTGCATGGGGGCGATCTAGTCTGTCTGGCGGCGGCGGGCAAGCTGCGCTATCTGCGACACAAAGGAGACCGCCATGACCGACGCCCCGCAATTGTATCTGATGACGCCCGCCGGTGCACAGGCATCGGCCCTGGGCCCCATGCTGGCCGAGGTGATGGACCGCGTGGCCCCCGCCTGCCTGCGCATCCGCGGCGGCGCCGAGGAGGACGAGCTGGGCCGCCTGGCCGACATGGCCCGCGAAATCGCCCATGCCCGCGACGTGGCCGTGGTGATCGACGATCACGTCAAGCTGGCGTTGCGCCACGGGCTGGACGGGGTGCATCTGACAGATGGCGCCAAGGCCGTCCGCTATGCCCGCAAGGAGCTGGGCGACGACGCGATCGTCGGCGCGTTCTGCGGCACGTCGCGCCACGAGGGCATGAACGCGGCCGAGGCGGGCGCCGATTACGTGGCCTTTGGCCCGGTCGCCGACAGCGCCCTCTATCGCGGAGAGCCGGTCGAGCTGGAGCTGTTCCAGTGGTGGTCCGAGATGATCGAGGTTCCGGTCGTGGCCGAAGGCGCCATCACGCGCGAACTGATCACCCAGCTGTCGCCCATCACCGATTTCATCGCCCTCGGCCCCGAGATCTGGACCCAGGACGACCCGGTGGCCACGCTGGCCATGCTGTGGGGCTAAAGGACCAGCGGCGTCCGGTCGCCTGACGCGAACCGCCGCAGCACCGCCGGATACAGGCGGTGCTCCTGCACCAGCACCCGCGCGGCGAGCGTTGCCGCATCGTCCCCCGGCAGGACCGGCACGCGCGCCTGCCCCAGGGCCGGGCCGGCATCCAGCTCGGGCGTGACCAGATGCACGGTGCAGCCGGCCTGCGTGTCACCGGCGGCGATGGCGCGGGCATGGGTGTCCAGCCCCGGATATTTCGGCAAAAGCGACGGGTGGATGTTCAGCATCCGCCCCTGGAACCGCTGCACGAAACCGGGCGTCAGGATGCGCATGAAGCCCGCAAGGCAGATGATGTCAGGCTCTGCCTGGAGGATCGGCTCCAGCAGCGCCTGTTCGAACGCTGCGCGGTCGCGCGGAAAGGCGCGGTGATCGATGGCGGCAGTCGGCACACCCATGTCGGCGGCACGGGCCAGCCCGCCCGCCTGCGGATCGTTCGACGCCACCAGCACGGGCCGCGCCGGGTGATCGCCGGTCATGTCCTGCAGCAGGCGGATCATGTTCGACCCGCCCCCCGAGATCAGGATCGCGACCCGTTTCACGCAAGCGTGCCGGAGTAGCGCACGCCCGCACCTGCGGTGACGGTGCCAAGGCGGTGCACGGTCTCTCCCTGCCCCGCCAGCAGGTCGGTCAGCGCATCGGCGCGGTCGGCAGCCACGACCAAAATCATGCCGATGCCGCTGTTGAAGGTCTTGAGCATCTCGGACGTCTCGATTCCGCCAGCCTCGGCCAGCCAGCCGAACACCGGGGGCAGCGGCCAGCTGCCCAGGTCGATATCGGCGCCCAGATCCTTGGGCAGGACGCGGGGCAGGTTCTCGGTCAGACCGCCACCGGTGATATGGGCCAGCGCATGCACCCCGCCCGCGCGGATCGCGGCCAGCGCGGGCTTGACGTACAGCCGCGTGGGCGTCAGCAGCGCCTCGCCCAGGGTGGTGTCGGCAAAGGGCGCCGCGTCGGACCAGGCAAGACCCGCGCGTTCCGCGACCTTACGGACCAGAGAATAGCCATTGGAATGCACCCCGTCGGATGCCAGACCCAGCAGCACATCGCCCTGCCCCACGCCCGCGGGCAGCGCGGCACCGCGGTTCATGGCGCCGACGGCAAAGCCCGCCAGGTCGAAATCACCGTCGTGATACATGCCGGGCATCTCGGCGGTCTCACCGCCGATCAGGGCGCAACCGGCGGCCTTGCAGCCGCGCGCGATCCCCTCGACCACGCGGGCGCCCTCATCGACCGACAGCTTGCCGGTCGCGAAATAGTCCAGGAAGAACAGGGGTTCGGCCCCTTGGCAGACCAGATCGTTCACGCACATGGCGACCAGGTCCTGGCCCAGACCGTCCAGATGACCGGTGTCGATGCCGATGCGCAGCTTGGTCCCCACGCCATCGGTGGCCGCGACCAGGATCGGGTCGTCATAGCCCGCGGCCTTGAGGTCGAACAGCGCCCCAAAGCCGCCAAGCGCGTCCATGACGCCGGGCCGCTGCGTGGCGGCGGCGGCAGGTTTGATCCGTTCGACCAGCGCGTTTCCGGCGTCGATATCGACGCCTGCATCGCGATAGCTGATCCCGTTCTGTGTCATGGCGGCCCCCGGCTGATGTCGGCCCCCCGATAGCCGAACCCCGCCCCCGGGGCAACGCCCAAGCTTGACCTGCGCGCGCACGCGGATTACGCACAGGCTGCTGCGGGGGCCTGTAGCTCAATGGTCAGAGCAGGGCGCTCATAACGCCTTGGTTGGGGGTTCGAGTCCCTCCGGGCCTACCACCTTCTCTGCAACATATTGATTTTCAGTAATTTTATGGGAAGTTTACTGGAATGACGGCCGGGTTTACTTCGTTCTGGTCCTGTTCCGTTCCCAAAACCAGTCGCTTTAGATCGGCCGACCTGGTGTAGCGCTGTGCCTCGGCTAGCGTCTTGTGCCCGCCCCATGCCATGATGGCGTGAGCGGATCCGCCGTATTCCGCGATCATCGTCAGCCGCGCTTTGCGCAGGCCATGCGCCGTCCGATCGGTCAGCCCGGCGTCTCTCGCACCCTCATTGATGACATTGCCCAGCCCCTTCACGCTGCGTGATGCGCCCTGGGCGCTCTGCAGAAAGGTCATGCCGCCGGATAGGCACTCCAGTGCCAAGTGCATCAGGTCGCGTTCGGGCTTCCAGGTGGATGCGTAGGCGGGAAGAGGCGATGTCCATGGGACGTGTGCAGTCCCTCCCGTCTTGCTTTGCCGGAACACTAGAAGGCCATCGCGGCCGAGGTGCTGTCGGCCCACCTGGACAGCGTCAACGGTCCGGGTGCCGGTCCAGAAGACCAGCTCGAAGCAGGCGCGTTGAACGGTGCCGATCGGCCACCTCGCCCGAAACGCGCTAATGTCCTCTGCCGACCAGCTGGTATAGCCCGATGTCTCGATGTGCACCTTGCTGAGGCCCGTGGATGGATCGGCCCGGATCACCGCACGTGCCTTGGCCGACTTGCAGATCAGACGCCATGTCTTCAGTCGCGCATTCGCCTGCCGAGGCGGAAGCTTGGCAAGATCTTGGCGTTGTTGCAGAACTTTTATTGAGAGGGATTCACATTGCGATTTCATGCGGTTAGGCGGGCAGCATGAGCAAGCCCGATCCCGCCCGCTACCGCACGACGAACTGGCCCGCTTACAACGCTGCGCTCAGGAAGCGCGGGTCTTTGTTGATCTGGCTGGACAAGGAGATGGCCTGGCACGCGGCACATGAGGGCCGCCCCGGGCGCCCGCCGGTCTTGTCGAATGCAGCGATCCAGTTCTGCCT
>NZ_SUNH01000031.1 GCF_005048265.1 Paracoccus hibiscisoli | reverse complement strand
CGGCTGGCATGGCGTTCCGGTTTTCAGGGGTCTGGCGGTCAGATTATTCGCCGCGCGGCGATTTGGCCAGAAGTCTGGAGAAAATGACCGCCGCCCCAGGGGTATCATCGGCGGATGCGCAGGGGGGATATGCGATGACGCGGCATCAGGGACAGTTCGACACCTATCAGCTGGATGACCGCTATGCGCGGGCCGAAGGGCGGGTGTTCCTGACCGGCACGCAGGCGCTGGTGCGGATCATGCTGGATCAGGGGCGCCGCGACCGGGCGGCGGGGCGCAACACGGCGGGCTTCGTGTCGGGCTATCGCGGCTCACCCCTGGGCGGCGTCGATCAGGAGATGTGGCGCCAGAAGGCCCGCCTGGCCGAGGCCGGGATCGAGTTCCTTCCCGCCGTGAACGAGGATCTGGCCGCCACCGCCATCCTGGGCGCGCAGCAGGCGTCGCTGGCCCCCGATTGCCGGGTCGAGGGCGTGTTTTCCATGTGGTACGGCAAGGGGCCGGGCGTGGACCGGTCGGGCGATGCGCTGAAACACGGCAATGCCTATGGCAGCGCGCCCAAGGGCGGCGTGCTGGTCGTGGCGGGCGATGACCACGGCTGCGTGTCGTCGTCCATGCCGCATCAGTCGGACGTGGCCTTCATGTCGTGGTTCATGCCGGTGCTGAACCCGGCCTCGGTCGCGGAATACCTGGCCTTTGGGGAATACGGCATCGCGCTGTCGCGGTTCTCGGGCACCTGGGTGGGGTTCAAGGCGATCTCCGAGACGGTCGAATCCGGGCAGTCGGTCGATCTGCCCGAGGATCGCGTCTTTGCCCAGCCCGACTTCACCGGACCGCCGGGCGGCATCCATGTGCGCCATTCCGACCTGCCCAGCCCCGAGATCGAGACGCGCCTCACCCACAAGCTGCGTGCCGTCGAGGCCTTCGTCGAGGCGAACCCCATCGACCGCCGCCTCTATGACATCCCCGACGCGCGCTTTGGCATCGTGACCACCGGCAAGGGCCACTTGGACACGTTGGAGGCGCTGCGCCTGCTGGGTCTGGATGAGGCCGCCTGCCGCCGCCTTGGCATCGACATCTACAAGGTGGGCATGGTCTGGCCCCTGGCGCGGCGCGACGCGTTGGCCTTTGTCACCGGCAAGGATGAGGTGCTGGTGATCGAGGAAAAGCGCGGCATCATCGAGAGCCAGTTCAAGGAGTATTTCTACGACTGGCCCGGCGCCAAGCCCCGCAAGATGGTGGGCAAGCATCGCGCGGCGGGCGACCCGCTGCTGCCCTGGACCGGAGAGTTCAGCCCGCTGATGCTGGTCCCGGTGCTGGCCGAACGCCTGTCGCGGTTTTTCCCCGAGGAGGGGCTGGAGGACCGCGCCCGCGCCCTGACCGCGACGCCTGCGCCAGTCCTGTCGGTGCCGGGCGCGACCCGGACGCCTTATTTCTGCTCGGGCTGTCCGCATAACACATCGACCAAGCTGCCCCAGGGCAGCCAGGCGGCCAGCGGCATCGGCTGTCATGTGATGGCGGGCTGGATGGACCGCGACACGCTTGGCTATGCGCAGATGGGCGGAGAGGGGGTGCCGATCGCCGTGGCGCAGCGCTGGAATGGCGGGCGGCACATGTTCCAGAACCTGGGCGAGGGGACCTGGTATCACTCGGGCTCTCTGGCGATCCGGCAGGCGGTCGCGGCGGGCGGCAACATCACCTACAAGATATTGTATAACGATGCGGTGGCGATGACAGGCGGCCAGCCGGTGGACGGCCCGGTCAGCGTGCAGGCCATCGCCCACAGCTGCCGCGCCGAGGGGGTCAACCGCATCGCGCTGGTCAGCGACAACCCGAAGGCCTTTGATCTGCGAGATTTTCCGGCGGGGACCACGCTGGATCATCGCGACCGTCTGGACGCGGTGCAGCGAGAGCTGCGCCAGATCCGGGGCGTCACCGTGCTGATCTATGAACAGACCTGCGCGACCGAGAAACGCCGCCGCCGCAAGCGCGGCAAAACCCCGGACCCCGCCCGTTTCGCGGTCATCAACGAGGCGGTCTGCGAGGGCTGCGGGGACTGTTCCATCGCCTCGAACTGCCTGTCGGTCGAGCCGGTCGAGACCCCCCTGGGCCGCAAGCGGCGCATCAACCTGTCGTCCTGCAACAAGGATTTCACCTGCCTGGACGGGTTCTGCCCCAGCTTCGTCACCATCGAAGGCGGCCGCCGCCGCAAGCCCGCCCCCGCCGGTCTGGACATGGCCGCCCTGCGCGCCGCCCTGCCGCAGCCCGACATCGCGGCGCTGGACCGGCCCTATGACCTGCTGGTCGCAGGGGTGGGCGGCACCGGCGTCGTGACCGTGGGTGCGCTGATCACCATGGCCGCGCATCTGGAGGGTCGGGGCGCCAGCGTGCTGGATTTCACCGGCTTTGCGCAGAAATTCGGCACCGTGTTGGGCTATGTCCGGCTGGCCCCGCGCCCGGACGACATCCATCAGGTGCGCATCGACCGCGGCCATGCGGATGCGGTGATCGGCTGCGACGCGGTGGTGTGTTCGTCGCCCAAGGCGTCGGCGCATTACCGCGCGGGCACGCGGGTCGTGCTGAACCGCGCGCCGATGCCCACGGGCGATCTGGTCCTGAACCGAGACGCCGATCTGCGCATCCCCGCGCGCGAGGATCTGATCGCGCGGACGGTTGGCGCGGCAAACCTGCTGGCCTTCGACGCCAACCGCATGGCCGAACAGCTGCTGGGCGACGCGGTCTTTGCCAATATCATGCTGCTGGGTGCGGCCTGGCAGCAGGGGCTGGTGCCGGTCAGCGAACTGGCTCTGAAGCAGGCGATCGTCCTGAACGCCGTGGCCGTCGAACGCAACGCCATGGCCTTTGACCTGGGCCGCGTGCTGGCCGCCGACCCCGCCGCGCTGGAGCGTCACCTGGCCGCCCCCGCGACCCCGGCGCCGCAGGGTCCGGATCAGATCATCGCGCATCGGGCGGGCCTGCTGACCGCCTATCAGGATGCGGCCTATGCGCAGCGCTATGCCGAAAGGCTGGCGGCGCTGCGCGCGGCTCTGCCCGAAGGGTCGGAGGCGTTGGTCGCGGCGGCGGCGGACAGCCTTTATCGGCTGATGGCCTACAAGGACGAATACGAGGTCGCGCGCCTGCATGCCGACCCCGCCTTCGCCGCCCGCATCGCCGCCGAGTTCGAGGGCGATTACACCATCCGCCACCATCTGGCCCCGCCGCTGCTGCCGCGCGGCACCGATGGGCGCGGGCGGCCCAAAAAGACCGCGTTCGGCCCGTGGATGCGCCCCGTTCTGCGCGCACTGGCGCGGCTGCGCCCGCTGCGGGGCAGCTGGGCCGACCCTTTCGCGCGCAGCGCCGACCGGCGGCTGGACCGCGACCTGCTGGCTTGGTTCGACGGCGTGATGGACCGCGTCGCCCGCGATCACGCGGCCCTGGGGGACCAGGCGCTGACCCTGCTGGCGGCGCCGCAGCAGATCCGCGGCTATGGCCCGGTGCGGCATGAGGCCGCCGACCGGGTCCGTCAGCAGGTGGCGGCGATCCTGCGCTGACGCGGTTGTCGCGCGGGCCGGGATGGGGCAGAACCGCCCCATCCCCGCAGGAAGGACCGCCCCCATGCAGACCCCGCCTTGCCCCATGGCGCTGGCCCGCGCGCTGGAGCTGACCGCGCCCGGCTTTATCATCACCGTCTATGGCGATGTGGTCGTCCCGCGCGGAGAGGTGCTGTGGATGGGCAGCCTGATCGAGATCTGCGCCCGCGTGGGGTTCGGAGAGAACCAGGTCCGCACGGCGGTGTCGCGGCTGGTCGCCTCGGGGCGGCTGGCGGGGGACCGGCAGGGGCGCCGCAGCTTTTACCGCCTGGCCGATGCCGCGCGGGCCGAATTCGGGCGCGCGACCGCGCTGCTCTATGCCGCCGCGCCGCAGCCGCAGGGCTGGCTGCTGCTGGCGCTGGACGAGGTATCCGACGATCTGCGCCGCGCGCATCATCTGGCGCCGGTGGGCGGGGCCTGCTGGCTGGCGCCCGATCGCGGCACGCTGCCCCCCGGCGCGCGGGTGGTGATGCGCGTGCGTGGCGATCAGGACGTGCCGGGCATCGCCGCGTTCTGGGACCTGGAGGCCGTCGCCGCGCGCTATGACCGGATGATCGCCTGCCTGGGGCCGGTGGCGGTGGGCGATGTTGCGCCCGACCATGCGCTGACCCTGCGGCTGCTGCTAGTCCATGCCTATCGCGCGGCGGTGCTGCGCGACCCGTTCCTGCCGCCCGCGCTGCTGCCTGCCGACTGGTCGGGCACCCGGGCGCGGGCGCTGTTCCGCGACCTCTATCTGCGCCTGACGCCGCCCGCCGAGGCCGAGATCGCACTGCTGCAGGACGCCGAAGGGCCGCTGGCCCGGCAGACAGTAGAAAGCATGAACAGGATCAATATGTTGCGGTGATGGTGCACCGGCCCTCCCTTAAACATTACACAGATAATCAGAAAACTGTTTGACGTGTAATGTTTTGGTGGTATCCCTGTCCTCAAGGGCGGGCCGACCATTCGTGCATGGGCCGGCCCGCGGGGGAAAGACCGGGGGAAGACAACATGCAGGATGCTTTCATCTGCGACGCGGTGCGCACGCCGATCGGGCGCTATGGCGGGGCGCTGGCCCAGGTCCGCGCCGACGATCTGGCCGCCCTGCCGCTGCGCGCGCTGATGGATCGCAACCCCGGCGTGGACTGGTCGGCGGTCGATGACCTGATCTATGGCTGCGCCAATCAGGCGGGCGAGGATAACCGCAACGTTGGCCGCATGGCCGTGCTGCTGGCGGGCATGCCGGTTGGCGTGCCGGGCACCACCGTGAACCGCCTGTGTGGATCGGGGATGGATGCGGTCGGCATGGCCGCGCGCGCCATCAAGGCGGGCGATTGCGATTTCGTGCTGGCCGGGGGCGTGGAAAGCATGACCCGCGCGCCCTTTGTCATGCCCAAGGCGGACAGCGCCTTTTCCCGCGCCAATGCGGTCTTCGACACCACCATCGGCTGGCGCTTCGTGAACCCGGCGATGAAGGCGCGGTTCGGCGTGGACAGCATGCCCCAGACCGCCGACAACGTCGCCGCCGATTACGGCATCAGCCGCGATGATCAGGACGCCTTTGCCGCCCGGTCGCAGGAGCGGTGGGCCGCAGCCCAGGACGCCGGGCTGTTCGCCGATGAGATCGTGCCGGTCCACGTTCCGCAGAAAAAGGGCGACCCGGTCATCGTCGATGCCGACGAACACCCGCGTCCCGGCACCACTGCCGAACAGCTGGCACGGCTGCGCGGCGTGAACGGCCCCGACCTGTCGGTGACGGCGGGCAATGCGTCCGGCGTCAATGACGGGGCGGCGGCGCTGGCGATTCTGTCGGAGGGCGCCGCCCGCGCGCAGGGCCTGACGCCGCGGGCCCGCATCGTCGCCATGGCCGCCGCGGGCGTCGCGCCGCGCATCATGGGCATCGGTCCCGCCCCCGCCGCCCGCAAGGTTCTGGCGCGCGCGGGCCTGACGCTGGACCAGATGGACGTGATCGAGCTGAACGAGGCCTTTGCCGCACAGGCCCTGGCCACGCTGCGCGATCTGGGCCTGCCGGATGACGCGGCCCATGTGAACCCCAACGGGGGCGCGATCGCGCTTGGGCATCCTTTGGGGATGTCGGGGGCACGGCTGGTCACCACCGCCATGTATCAGCTGCACCGCAGCGGTGGCCGCTATGCGCTGTGCACCATGTGCATCGGCGTGGGGCAGGGCATCGCGATGATCATCGAACGGGTCTGAAAAGGAACGCTTGCCATGTATGCTCAGCTTGTCACGACCGAAGGCGGCACCCCGCGCGAGGGGATGTCCGACCAGGAGCGCGCCTTTCAGGAGCGCATCGACCGCAACGAAAAGATCGAGCCCAAGGAATGGATGCCCGAGGGCTATCGCAAGACGCTGATCCGCCAGATCGGCCAGCACGCCCATAGCGAGATCGTGGGCCAGCTGCCCGAGGGCAACTGGATCGGTCGGGCGCCCACGCTGGAGCGCAAGGCGATCCTGCTGGCCAAGGTCCAGGACGAGGCGGGGCATGGCCTGTATCTGTATTCCGCGGCCGAGACCCTGGGCGTCAGCCGCGACGAGCTGCTGGAGGCGCTGCATTCCGGCAAGATGAAATATTCCAGCATCTTCAACTATCCGACCCTGACCTGGGCCGATATGGGCGCGGTGGGCTGGCTGGTCGATGGCGCCGCGATCATGAACCAGGTGCCGCTGCAGCGCACCAGCTATGGCCCCTATGCCCGCGCGATGATCCGCATCTGCAAGGAGGAATCGTTCCACCAGCGGCAGGGCTATGACATCATGATGAAGATGTGCGCGGGCACCCCCGAGCAGAAGGCCATGGCCCAGGATGCGCTGAACCGGTTCTGGTATCCGTCGCTGATGATGTTCGGGCCGTCGGACAAGGATTCGGTCCATTCCGAACAATCGATGGCCTGGAAGATCAAGATGAACACCAATGACGAGCTGCGCCAGAGGTTCGTCGACCAGACCGTCCCGCAGGCCGAGTATCTGGGCCTGACCGTCCCCGATCCGGATTTGCGCTGGAACGAGGACAAGGGCGGCTATGATTTCAGCGAGCCGGACTGGTCCGAATTCTATGCCGTGATCGCGGGCAACGGGCCGTGCAACGCCGAACGGCTTGGCGCGCGCGTCAAGGCCTGGGAGGACGGGGCCTGGTTCCGCGACGGGCTGATGGCCCATGCGGACAAGGCCCGCGCCCGGCGTGTCGCCGCCGAATGACCCCGCGGCGGGCCACGCTGCCCGCCACCCGCCAGATTTGAGGGAGGAAACCCATGTCCAGCGAATGGCCCCTTTGGGAAGTCTTCATCCGCGGCCAGCACGGCCTGAACCACCGCCATGTCGGCAGCCTGCATGCCCCCGACGCGGAAATGGCGATCCGCAACGCGCGCGACGTCTATACCCGCCGGAACGAGGGCGTGTCGATCTGGGTGGTGCCGTCCAGCGCGATCACCGCCTCCAGCCCGTCGGAAAAGGGGCCGCTGTTCGATCCTGCCAATGACAAGGTCTATCGCCACCCGACCTTCTTCGACATCCCCGCAGAGATCGGACATATGTGATGCCGTCCTTGCCCGATGTGATGACCCCCGCCCTGGAAACGCTGGCTCCCGCCGGTCAGCCCGCCCCCGCCCCGCAGGAGGCCAATCGCGACGCGCTGGTCGAATGGCTGCTGCGGACCGGCGACAACGCCCTGATCCTGGGCCAGCGCCTGTCGGAATGGTGCGGTCACGCCCCCGCGCTGGAGGAGGATATCGCGCTGGCCAACCAGGCGCTGGACCTGATCGGCCAGTGCCAGCTGTGGCTGGGTCTGGCGGGCGCGGTCGAGGGCCGGGGCCGGACCGCCGACGATCTGGCCTTTCTGCGCGATGCCGGCGCCTTTCGGAACCTGCTGCTGGTCGAGCGTCCGAACCGCGATTTCGGCCATACGCTGATGCGCCAGTTCCTGTTCGACGCCTTTCACCTGGAGCTGCTGGAGGCGGCGCGCGCGTCATCGGACCCGCGCATCGCCGAGATCGCGGCCAAGGCCTGGAAAGAGGCCGCCTATCACCTGGAACGCTCGGCCGATCTGGTGGTGCGGCTTGGCGATGGCAGCGCGGAAAGCCACGACCGGATGCAGGCGGCGTTGGCCGCGCTGTGGTCCTTTACCGGAGAGATGTTCACCGATGACGATCACGACCGGGCGCTGGCCGATGCGGGGGTGATGCCCTTGCCCTCCAGCCTGCGACCGGCCTGGGACCGCACCGTCGCGCAGGTGCTGGACGAGGCCACGCTGACCCATCCGGGCGAGGTCTGGCAGCAGGGCATCACCGACATGGGCGGCGGCAAGCGCGGCGTGCACAGCGAACATCTGGGTCACCTGCTGGCGCAGATGCAGTTCCTGCAGCGCGCCTATCCCGGCGCACGGTGGTGACACAGGTGGCGGTCGACACGGGCCAGGTCTGGGACTGGCTGTCCAAGGTGCCGGACCCGGAGATCCCGGTCATCTCGTTGACCGATCTGGGCATCATCCGCGCCGTGGCCTGGGAGGGTGACACGCTGGTGGTGACGGTCACGCCGACCTATTCCGGCTGTCCCGCCACCAGCATCATCAACCTGGACATCGAGACCGCCTTGCGCGACCACGGCATCGACAAGCTGGAGCTGCGGCGCCAGCTGTCGCCCCCCTGGACCAGCGACTGGATCACGCCCGAGGGCCGCGACAAGCTGCGCGCCTATGGCATCGCGCCGCCCATCGACGGGACGGCGGCGGACGGGCGGCTGGCGGGGCGCGTCGCGCGGCTGGCGGGCACGTCGAACCTGGTGATCGCCTGCCCGCGCTGCGGATCGAATGCCACCGAAAAGGTCAGCCAGTTCGGCTCGACCCCGTGCAAGGCCAGCTGGCGCTGCACGGACTGCCTGGAACCCTTCGATTATTTCAAATGCATCTGAGGAACGCACCCCAATGGCACGCTTCCACCCCCTGACCGTCACCGAGGTGCGCCGCGAAACGCGTGACGCCGTGGTGCTGACGCTGACCCCGCGCCCCGAGGACCGCGCCCTGTTCGACTTCACCCAAGGGCAATACCTGACCTTCCGCCGCGATTTCGACGGAGAGGAGCTGCGCCGCAGCTATTCCATCTGCGCGGGCCTGGACGAGGGCTGCCTGCGCGTGGGCATCAAGCGCGTCGATGGCGGGGCGTTCTCGACCTGGGCGAACGAGAATCTGGCGCCGGGCGACCAGATCGAGGCGATGCCGCCGATGGGGCGGTTCTTCACCGCGCTGGATGCGGATGCGGCGCGGCACTATCTGGGCTTTGCGGGCGGGTCGGGCATCACGCCGCTGCTGTCGATCATCAAGACGGTTCTGGCGCGCGAGCCTGCGTCGCGGTTCACGCTGGTCTATGCCAACCGCCAAATCAGCACGATCATGTTCCGCGAGGAGCTGGAGGATCTGAAGAACCTCTATCTGGGCCGCCTGTCGGTGATCCACGTGCTGGAGCAGGAGGGGCAGGAGATCGACCTGTTCACCGGTCGCATCGACGCCGACAAGATGGCGCATCTGTTCCGCGCCTGGATCGACCCCAAATCGATCGACCTGGCCTATATCTGCGGACCCGAGCCGATGATGCTGGCCATCGCCGCCTCCTTGCGCGACCACGGCCTGAATGATGCGCAGATCAAGTTCGAGCTGTTCGCCAGCGGCCAGCCCGGCCGGGCGCGCGCGCCTGCCGTATCGGCTCAGGCGGTGGCGCCGGGAGCGGGAACGCAGGCCAGCGTGATGCTGGACGGGGCGGTGCGGCATTTCGACATGCCGCGCCAGGGCCAGTCGATCCTGGATGCCGCGCTGTCCGCGAACCTGGACGCGCCCTATTCCTGCAAGGCCGGCGTCTGCTCCACCTGCCGCTGCAAGGTGCTGGAAGGCGAGGTTGAGATGGCCATCAACCACGCGCTGGAGGATTACGAGGTTCGGGCGGGCTATGTCCTGTCCTGCCAGGCCTTTCCGATCAGCGAACGGGTGGTGATCAGCTATGACGAATGACGCGATGGCGCTGCAGGACTATCTGGCGCAGGGAGGCGTGCTGACCGCGCCTGGCAACGTACCGGCCCGCTATCGCGGAGAGCTGCTGCGGCTGATGGGGTCCTTTGTCGACAGCGAATTGGCCGCTTCGGCGGGGTTCGCGGGCGTGATCAACGCGGCACCCGGCATTACCGAACGCATCGCCGCCTGCCGGATCACGCTGGAAAAGGCCGATCACGCCGAACGCGTGCTGACTGTGATGGCCGATTTCGGCACCGATACCGCGCGCTATCAGCGCCAGCATGACTGGGCGGCCCGCGTGGCCCGCGACGCCGATCTGGGGCAAGCGCGGCAGGCGGGCGACATGCGGCTGTCGGTGTTTCACTATCCGCTGACCGGCTGGACCGATGCGGTGGTGATGAACGTCCTGCAGGGGCTGGCCACGGGCGTCCAGATGACCGAGCTGACGCGCCTGTCCTATGGCCCGCTGGCCGACACCTTCCGCCAGATCGCCGCGCGAGAGGCGCGCCATGCGACCCTGGGCCTGAACGGGCTTGCGCGGCTGGCAGACGGCGACCCCGAGGGCGTGCGCGCCAGCGTCGATTACTGGATGCCGCGCGTGGCTGCGGGGTTCGGGGTGGCGGGGTCGGCGCGCTTTGACCGGCTGGCGGCCCTGGGCCTGCGCCATCGCACGAACGAGGCGCTTTGCGCCGAATGGCAGGCCCTGGCCGCCGCGAAACTGGCCGAGCTGGGCCTTTGACGACCAAGGAAGACCGATGACCATGAATGCTGCACCGCGCCGCCTCGAAAGCCTGATCTGCGGGCGCTGGACCCCCGGCGAGCGTCAGGGCGCGCCCCTGCTGGACGCCGCGACCGGGGCGCTGGTGGCGCATATCGACGCGAGCGGCATCGACATGGGCGCCGCGCTGGACTGGGGCCGCCGCACCGGGGGGCCTGCGCTGCGGGCGATGTCGTTTCACGACCGGGCGGCGATGCTCAAGGCGCTTGGACTGGCGCTGATGGCCCGCAAGGAGGTATTCTACGCCGAAAGCTATCGCACCGGGGCGACCCGCGCCGATGGCTGGGTCGATATCGAGGGGGGCATCGGCACGATGCTGACCTATGCCTCCAAGGGGCGGCGCGAATTGCCCAACACGCGCGTGCTGACCGACGGCGATCTGGAGCCCCTGTCCAGGGATCACAGCTTTTCCGCGCAGCATATCCTGACCCCGTTGCAGGGGGTGGCGGTGCATATCAACGCTTATAACTTCCCGGTTTGGGGGATGCTGGAAAAGATCGCGCCCGCGCTGCTGGCGGGGATGCCCTGCATCGTCAAGCCCGCCTCCCAGACCGCCTATCTGACCGAACTGGTGGTGCGCGCGATCAATGACACGGGCATCCTGCCTGCGGGCGCGCTGCAGCTGATCTGCGGATCGGTGGGCGATCTGCTGGACCATGTCACGGGACAGGATGTGGTGACCTTCACCGGGTCGGCCTGGACGGGGCGCAAGCTGCGCAGCCACAAGCCGATCGTCGAGAACTCGACCCGCTTCACGATGGAGGCCGACAGCCTGAACGCCTCGATCCTGGGCCCGGATGCGGGGCCGGGGACGCCGGAATTCGATCTGTTCCTGCGCGAGGTCGCGCGCGAGATGACCTCCAAGGCGGGGCAGAAATGCACGGCGATCCGCCGCGTGATGGTGCCTGCCGCCCATATCGACGCGGTGCAGGACGCGCTGGCCCGGCGGCTGGCGGGGGCCACGCCCGGCCTGCCTGCGGCAGAGGGCACGCGCATGGGGCCGCTGGCCAGCCTGGACCAGCGCGAGGAGGTCCGCGCCCGCATCCGCGAATTGCAGGCCGTGGCGCGCATCGTCGCGGGCGACCCGGACGCGGTGCCTGCGGGGCTGGAGGGCGGGGCCTTCATGGCGCCCGTGCTGCTGCGCGCGGATGATCCGATGACCGCTGTGGCGGTGCATGATTGCGAGGCGTTCGGCCCGGTCGCCACCTTGATGCCCTATGACGGGGTCGATCAGGCGGTCGCGCTGGCCGCGATGGGCAAGGGGTCGCTGGTGTCGTCCGTCTTCACCGACGACGCCCGTGTGGCCGAGGAGATGGTGCTGGGCCTTGCGCCCTTCCACGGCCGGGTCATGATCGGGAACCGGGTGTCGGCCAAATCCTCGACCGGGCATGGCTCTCCGCTGGCGGGGCTGGTCCATGGCGGTCCGGGTCGCGCGGGCGGCGGAGAGGAGCTGGGCGGCATGCGCGGCGTGAAACACTACATGCAGCGCACGGCGGTGCAGGGCGCCCCCGGCCTGCTCAGCGCGGTGACGGGCCGCTGGTCCGAAGGCGCCCCCGCGCAGACCGGCACCCATCCGTTCCGCAAGTCGCTGGCCGAACTGCGCATCGGGGATCAGCTGGTCACCGCCGCGCGCCCGGTCACGCAGGAGGATGTCGAGCATTTCGCCCATTTCACCGGCGACACCTTCTATGCCCATATGGACAGCGATGCCGCCCGCGCGAACCCGTTCTTTGACGACCGCGTCGCGCATGGCTATCTGATCGCGTCCTTCGCGGCGGGGCTGTTCGTCGATCCGGCGCCGGGTCCGGTTCTGGCCAATTACGGCGTGGACCACATGCGCTTTCTGGCGCCGGTCTATTTCGGTGACACGCTGCAGGTCCGCCTGACCTGCAAGGAGATCAACCCTCGCGCCAATGCCGATCACGGCGAGGTCCGGTGGGATTGCCAGGTCACGAAACAGGACGGCACCGTCGCCGCGCAATATGACGTGCTGACCATGGTCGCCAAGACCTGGGGCCAGGCCGCGCAGGCCGCCGAATGAGCCTCTGGGCCTGGGACGGCATCCGCCCGGTGATCGACGGGGCGGCCTTCGTGCACCCGGACGCGACGGTGATCGGGGACGTGATCGTGGGGGCGGGCGTCTATGTCGGCCCCGGCGCGGTGCTGCGCGGCGATTTCGGGCGGATCGTGCTGGAACAGGGCTGCAACGTGCAGGAAACCTGCGTGGTCCATTCCTTTCCCGGCAAGGATGTGGTGGTGGAACAGGGCGGCCATGTCGGCCACGGCGCGGTGCTGCATGGCTGTCGCGTGGGGCGCAACGCGATGATCGGCATGAATGCCGTGGTGATGGACGAGGCCGACATTGGCGCCAATGCCATCGTCGCGGCGATGGCCTTCGTCAAGGCGGGGGCGCAGATCCCGGCGGGGGCGCTGGCGGTCGGATCGCCCGCCAAGGTCGTACGGATGCTGACCGAGGCCGAGATCGACTGGAAGACCCGCGGCACCGCGATCTATCAGCGCCTGGCGCTGGAGGCGCGCGACCGGCTGACCCCCACCACCGCGCTGGAGGCGGTCGAGCCGGATCGCAGGCGGGCCGAGGCGCCGGAATACGACCCGCTGCTGATCGAGCGCCGCCTCAGCGCACCGACTTGATGCCTTCCAGGATCAGGGTCGTGGCCACGTCGGCGTAATCCTCGCGCGAGATGCGGCCGCCATCCTTGAACCACATATAGACCCAGTTCATCATCCCGAACAGCGACATGGTGACCGGCATCAGCAGGGGCCGTTCGCGGCTGTTCAGGTCGGGGTTGATCTGGTCCAGCACGACCGAGAACCGCCGGACGATGTCACGCTCCAGCGCGGTGATCGCGGCCTTCTGCTCGTCCGAGAGGGCGGTGGTGGCGTTCAGCTGGACCTTGTGCTGATTGTCGGCGCCGCGATAGCTTTCCAGAACCGCACCCACCAGCCGCCGCAGCCGCTGATCGGGGACAAGGCTCGGGTCATCGGCGGCCTCGATCGCGGCGTCCAGCTCCTCCAGATGGGTGGTGATGATCGCGAAGATCAGCGCGTCCTTGCTGGGGTAGTAATGATACAGCAGCGCCTTGGACACCTGCGCGCGGGCGGCGACCTGGGCCATGGATGCCTTTTCCATGCCCTGCTCGGCAAAGACCTGGGCCGCGCTGTCCAGAATGACGCGTTGTTTTTCTTCGAAATCTTGGGCGCGTGTGCGGGCCATGTCAGCCTTTCGTCTTCGGATGGTATCGGCGGCAAGCGGGAGGCCCTGCGGCCCCCCTGCGATGTAGGGCCTGCAGCCCCCGCTGTCATCCGCCGGTCGGTTCTTTCGGGCGGTTGTCGATCACGCGTTTCGCCTTGCCCTCGGATCGGGCAATCGCCGCCGGGTCGCAGACGGTGATCTTGGTCGAGATGCCGACGACCGACTTGATGTGATGGGCCAGCTCGCGCGCGGATGCCGCGCGGGCATCAACGCCGGCCATGGCGGGGCTGCATTCGACATGCACCGTCATCGCGTCCATGCGGCCCGACCGCGTCAGCTCGATCTGGAAATGCGGCGCCAAGCCCTGGCATTTCAGGATCTGCTCCTCGATCTGGGTCGGGAAGACGTTGACGCCGCGCAGGATGATCATGTCGTCGCAGCGCCCGGTGATCTTCTCGATCCGGCGCATCGACCGCGCGGTGCCGGGCAGCAGCCGCGTCAGGTCGCGCGTGCGATAGCGGACCATGGGCAGGCCCTCCTTGGTCAGGGTGGTAAAGACCAGCTCTCCCATCTGGCCGTCGGGCAGGACCTCGCCTGTGACCGGGTCGATGATCTCGGGGTAGAAATGGTCCTCCCAGACATGCAGGCCGTCCTTGGTCTCGACGCATTCCTGGGCGACGCCGGGGCCCATGACCTCGGACAGGCCATAGATGTCGACGGCCTGCATGTCGAAGGCCTGCTCGATCTCCTCGCGCATGGCGTTGGTCCAAGGCTCGGCGCCAAAGATGCCGATCTCTAGGCTGCTTTTGCGCGGGTCCAGGCCCTGGCGGCGGAACTCGTCCAGGATCGACAGCATGTAGCTGGGCGTGACCATGATGATGCGGGGGCGGAAATCGTCGATCAGCGTGACCTGCCGTTCAGTCATCCCGCCCGAGATCGGCACCACCGTGCAGCCAAGACGCTCGGCCCCGTAATGCGCGCCGATGCCGCCCGTGAACAGGCCATAGCCATAGGCGTTGTGCAGCATGTCGCCGGGCCGACCCCCCGCGGCCCGGATCGACCGCGCGACCAGATTGGCCCAATGGTCGATGTCGGCGGCGGTATAGCCGACCACCGTGGGCTTGCCGGTGGTGCCCGACGATCCGTGGATGCGGACCAGCTTTTCACGCGGAACCGCGAACATGCCAAAGGGATAAGTGTCGCGCAGGTCCTGCTTGACCGTGAACGGGAATTTCGCGATGTCGGCCAGCGATTGCAGGTCATCCGGATGCACGCCATGCGCATTGAACCGCGCCCGGTAGAAGGCCGAGTTCTGATAGGCATGGGCCAGCGCGCGTTTCATGCGCGTCAGCTGCAGGGCCGCGATCTCATCGCGCGAGGCGGTCTCGATGGGGTCGAGCATGGTGGTCGGTGCGGTCATGTGGTCCAATGTCTCCTCCCAGAGATGGCTGTTCAGTCGGCCAGGATGCGGCCCTTGACGGTGCGGGAATGGCCGCGGAATTCGGCGATGACGGTGCCGTCGGCGCCGGTGACGGTCACGTCATAGAGGCCGCTGCGGCCCGGTCGGGCGCGTTCGATGGCAGTGGCGGTCAGACGCTCGCCCGCGCGTGCGGGGGCCAGATAGGTGATCGCGGCCTGCTGTCCGACGCTGCGCTGATCGACCGTGTTGCAGGCGAAGGCAAAGGCGCTGTCGGCCAGCGCGAAGATGAAGCCGCCATGCGCGCTGCCATGCCCGTTGACCATGTCGGCGGTGATGGTCATGGACAGCACGGCGCGGCCCGGCGCCACATCCTCCAGCACCATGCCAAGGCGCTGCGAGGCCAGATCCTGGGCCCACATGGCGGCGGCGCAGGCGCGCGCCAGATCGTCATCGGTCATCTCATTCCCCCCGGAACAGGGCGGGCCGCTTTTCCAGGAACGCGGTCACGCCCTCGGCGTAATCGGCGCTGCGGCCGGCTTTGCGTTGGGCATCGCGCTCCAGATCAAGCTGTTCGTCAAGGCTGTTGGTGGCCGCGGCCTGGATCAGCCGCTTGGTCAGTCCCAGTCCCAAGGTCGGTCCCGCCGCCAGCGACAGGGCCAGCGCGCTAGCCTGATCCATCAGCGCCTCATCGGCCACGGCTTTCCAGATCAGCCCCCAATCGGCGGCCTGCTGGGCGGGCAGGGGCTCGGCAGTCAGGGCCAGCGCCTTGGCGCGCGCCTCGCCCAGGATGCGGGTCAGCGACCAACTGCCGCCGGCATCGGGGACCAGCCCGATTTTCGCAAAGGCCTGGATGAACCGCGCCGATTGCGCCGCCAGCACGATGTCGCAGGCTAGCGCGATATTCGCGCCCGCGCCCGCAGCGACCCCGTTGACCGCGCAGACGACCGGCTTGTCCAGCGACCGGATCAGCCGCAGCGTGGGGTTGTAATACGTCTCCAGCGTCTGGCCCAGATCGGGGGCGGGGCCGCCCCGGCGCGGGTCGCGGTCGCCCAGGTCCTGGCCCGCGCAGAAGGCACGCCCCGCGCCGGTCAGCAGGACCGCGCGCACATCCGCGTCGTCATGCGCGCGCTGGATGCCGGCGCGCAGGGCCATGTGCATGTCGTCGGTCAAGGCGTTCAGCCTGTCGGGCCGGTTCAGCACCAGCGTCAGGACGCCATCGGTCAGATCGACCAGCACGGTATCGGTCATGTGATTCCCCCTGTTTCCGGGTCTTTTTGCGCAACAATCAAAAAGATCGGCTCCCTCTGAAAAAACTTCTTGCATAGACCGACCGGTCGGTCAATGTTAAATGCTGTCGGGGGGAGGCTGGCGACAGCCGCGACGGGAGGGGATCATGACGGAGTTCTTTGACCGCCATCAGGCGCTGCTGCAGGACGCCCGCAAGGCGCTGACCGCCCGCGGCTTCTGGGCGCCCTTCGCGGAAATCCCCAGTGAGTCGGTCTATGGCGCGGGGTCGCGTGCGGCGGGGCAGGCGGCGTTCGACGCGCTGAAAGGCCAGCCCTTTGCGCTGCCCGGTCACCCCGAGCAGCGCCGTGTGGGCGCCGAGGAATCGCCCTTTGGCGGTGCGCTGGACATCACCTATCCCGCCGCCGATCCGGCGGCGCTGATCGCCGCCGCCCAAGGGTCGGCGCAGGCGCTGGCGGACGCGACGCCAAAGGCCCGCGTCGGCGCGCTGATCGAGGCGCTGGTGCGGCTGAACCGCCACTCCTTCCTGATCGCGCATGCGACGCAGCACACCACGGGCCAGGGTTTTGCGATGGCCTTTCAGGCGGGCGGCCCGCATGCCCAGGACCGCGCGCTGGAGGCGGTGGCCCTGGCCTGGGACGAGATGACCCGATTTCCCGACCACGCCATCTGGGAAAAGCCGCAGGGCAAGGCCGCGCCGCTGCGGCTGGACAAGCACTGGACGCTGGTGCCCGCGGGCGTGGCGCTGACCATCGGCTGCAACACCTTTCCGACCTGGAACGGCTATCCCGGCATCTTCGCCAGCCTGGCGACCGGCAACCCGGTCATCGTCAAGCCGCATCCCCGCGCCATCCTGCCGCTTGCCCTGACCGTGCGCATCCTGCGCGAGGTGTTCGCCGAGGCCGGTCTGCCCGCCGACGCGATCCTGCTGGCCGCCGACACGGCGGAGGCACCGATGACGCAGGCGCTGGCCACCGATCCGGCGGTGCGGATCATCGACTATACCGGCGGGACGGCTTTCGGCGACTGGCTGCGCGCCAACGCCCGCCAGGCGCGGCTGTTTACCGAAGAGGCCGGGGTGAACACCGTCACCATCCTGGGCGCGCCGGATTTCACCGGCATGTGCGACAACCTCGCGTTTTCTCTGGCGCTCTATTCGGGGCAGATGTGCACCGCGCCGCAGACCATCCTGGTGCCCGAGGGCGGCATCGACAGCGATCTGGGGCACAAGACGCCCGACCAGGTGGGGCAGGGGCTGGCCCATGCGCTGGACCGGCTGCTGGAAGATCCCGCCCGCGCGGTGGGCGTGCTGGGCGCGGTCGCCAACCCCGCGACGGTGGCGCGCATGGAGGCGCTGCGCCAGGGCGCGCGGGTGATCCGCGATGGGCGGCCGATGCTGCTGGCGGCCGGGGCCGACGATGCGGTGGCGCAGGGCGAATGCTTTGGCCCGGTCGCGTTCCTGGTGACCTGCGCGGATGCTGAAGCCGCGCTGGATCGCGCGACGGCGCTGGCCCGCGACCGGGGTGCGATCACCGCCGCGCTGTATGACACGGACGAGGAGCGCATCGCCCGCGCCATTCCGGCCTTTGCGCGGGCCGGGGTCAACCTGTCGATCAACCTGACCGGCGCCATCTATGTCAACCAATCCGCCGCCTTCAGTGATTTCCACGTCACCGGCGCGAACCCGGCGGGCAATGCCTGCCTGACCGATACGGCCTTTGTCGCCCCGCGCTTCACCCGCGCGATGTGGCGGCGCCAGGTCGCCTGAAACACCGTCTTTGGGAGGAGACCCAGATGAAGACCACCACCGCGCTTGCGACCCTGATGGCCCTTGGCCTGACCACCCCCGCCCTCGCCGAGATCCGCATCGGCGCCAGCATCTCGGCCACCGGGCCTGCCGCGTTTCTGGGCGACCCGCAGGTCAAGACCCTGGAGATGCTGGTCGAAGCACTGAACGCCGCAGGCGGCATCGACGGCGAGGAGGTCACCCTGATCCATTACGACGACGGCGGCGATCCGAACAAGGCGCGCACCTTTGCCACCCGCCTGATCGAGGATGACGAGGTCGTGGCGATCATCGGCGGCACCACCACCGGCGCCACCATGTCGATCCTGTCGGTCGCCGAGGATGCCGAGATCCCCTTCATCTCTCTGGCCGGCGCCATCGAGATCATCGACCCGGTGCGGCCCTTCACCTTCAAGACGCCCCATACCGACCGTATGGCCTGCCAGAAGATCTTCGAGGACATCCAGGCGCGTGGGTTCACCAATGTCGCGATGATCTCGGGGACGGACGGGTTCGGCGCGTCGATGCAGGCGCAGTGCAAGGCGGTGATCGGCGATTACGGCCTGACCCTGGTGGCCGATGAAAGCTACAACCCGACCGATGCGGACATGACCGCGCAGCTGACCAAGATCCGCAACACCGAGGGCGTCGAGGCGCTGATCAATCCGGGGTTTGGCCAGGGGCCGTCCATCGTGACGCGCAACTATGCCCAGCTGGGGCTGGAGATCCCGTTCTATCAGTCGCATGGCGTGGCCTCGAACGGGTTCATCGACCTGGCGGGCGCGGATGCCGCCGAAGGGGTGCGCCTGCCCGGCACCGCGCTGCTGGTGGCCGACATCCTGCCCGAGGGCGACGCACAGCGCGACATCGCCCTGGCCTACAAGACCGCCTTCGAGGAGGCGACCGGCACCCCGGTCAGCACCTTTGGCGGCTATGCCCATGACGCCTTCCTGATCTTGACCGATGCCATCGCGCGGGCGGGTTCCACGGAGCCGCAGGCTATCCGCGACGCGATCGAGCAGACCACGGGCCTGGTCGGCACCACCGGCACCTATACCTTCACGCCCGACGATCACCTGGGCCTGGACCTGTCGGCCTTCCGCATGCTGGAGATCCAGAGCGGCGCCTGGACCACGGTCGAGTGATCCCACCGGCCCCGGCACCTGCCGGGGCCACCAACCCCCCGAGGTCCCCATGTCGGAACTGCTGCAATTCCTGTTCTCAGGGGTGACGGTCGGCGCGGTCTATGCGCTGGTCGCCCTGGGCTTCACCATCATCTACAACGCCTCCGACGTGGTGAACTTTGCCCAGGGCGAATTCGTCATGCTGGGCGGGATGATCACATTCGCCGCCCATGCCGCGGGCCTGCCGCTGCCCTTGGCGGCGGTGTCGGCCATCGTGCTGACCGCGGGCCTTGGCGTGGCGATGAACAAGCTGGCGATCGAGCCCGCCCGCGGCGCGCCTGTCGTGTCGCTGATCATCATCACCATCGGGGCCTCGATCTTTATCCAGGGCGCGGCGCAGATCGTCTTCGGCAAGCAGATCCACAGCTTTCCGGCTTTTTCGGGCGATGCGCCGATCCGCGTGGCGGGCGCCACGATCCTGCCGCAAAGCCTGTGGGTCATCGGCGGCGCGGTCGCCGTGTTCATCGCGCTGTGGCTGTTCTTCACGCGCACGCTGCTGGGGCGCGCGGTGCTGGCCACGTCAAACAACCGGCTGGCCGCGCAGCTGGTGGGGATCAACACCAATTTCGTGATGACGCTGTCCTTCGCGCTGTCGGCGGGCATCGGCGCGCTGGCGGGGGTGCTGGCCACGCCCATCACGCTGACCGCCTATAACGTCGGCATCGCCTTCGCGCTGAAGGGGTTTGCGGGCGCGATGCTGGGCGGCATGGGCAACCCCAAGGGCGCGCTGGTCGGCGGGTTCTCCATCGGCCTGATCGAGGCGCTGACGGCGGGCTATCTGTCGTCGACCTACAAGGACGCGGCGGCCTTTGTCGTGATCCTGGCGGTGCTGTTCTTCATGCCGCAGGGCCTGTTCGGGCGCAAATCCACGGATCGGGTGTGATGATGAAACTGACGCCGAAATCCGCGACGCTGATCGTGCTGGTGGCGCTGATCGCGCTGTCGCCGCTGCTGTTTCCGTCCAATTTCTACTATCGCGTGGGGGCGCTGATCTTTGTCAACGCCATCGCGGTGACGGGCATCGTGATCCTGACCGGCTATGCGGGGCAGGTCAGCCTGGGCCATGCGGGCTTTGCGGGCATCGGCGCCTATGCCTGCGCGCTGGCGCCGGTGCATCTGGGCGTGCCGCCCGCGCTGGCCGTGGTGCTGGGGGCGGTGCTGTCGGGGGTGCTGGCCTATCTGGTGGGCCGCCCGATCCTGCGGCTGCACGGCTATTACCTGGGGGTCGCGACCCTGGGCTTCGGCATCCTGGTGACGATGGTGCTGACGAACGAACGCGCCCTGACCGGCGGCCCGGACGGCATCGAGGTGCCCGATCTGGGCCTGCGCGGTCTGTTGGGCGATCTGGGGCTGTCGCTGTCGAACGGCCAGTTCTGGTATTTCTTCAGCGGGCTCTGCATGCTGATCGGCGCCTGGATCGCGCTGAACCTGTATGACAGCCCCACGGGGCGGGCTCTGCGCGCGCTGCACGGCTCCGAGGTCGCGGCGCGCACCGTGGGCATCGATGTGGCGCGGCTGAAGCTGCGGGCCTTCGTCATATCGGCGGTCTATGCCTCGGTGTCCGGCTCGCTGCTGGCGTTGCAGAACCGGTTCGTCACGCCGGACGTGGCGGGCTTCATGCACTCGATCGAGATGGTGACCATGGCCGTTCTGGGGGGCGTCGGCTCGGTCCTGGGGGCGATCTTCGGGGCGGCGATCCTGACGCTGTTGCCGCAGGTGCTGACGGTGTTTGCGGAATACGAACAGATGGTCCTGGGTCTGGTGATGATCCTGGTGATGATCTTCCTGCGCGAGGGGCTGCTGCCCTCGATCCTCAAGAAACTGCGGGGCAAGGACGAATGAGCGCGCTGCTTTCCATCGAGGGCTTGGGCATCGGTTTCGGAGGTCTGCGCGCCGTCGACGATGTCAGCTTTTCCGTCCGGGCCGGAGAGATCCTGTCCGTCATCGGGCCGAACGGCGCGGGCAAGACCACGCTGTTCAACATGATCTCGGGCGTCTATCGCCCCGATGCGGGCCGCGTCACCTTGGACGGCCAGGACGTCACCGCGATGGAGCCGCATCTGCTGGCCCGGCGCGGGCTGTCGCGGACCTTCCAGAACCTGCAGATCTTTCAGTCGATGAGCGTGCTGGACAATGCCATCGCGGGGTATCACCTGCGCGAAAGCGGCTCGGTCCTGGCCGATCTGCTGGCGCTGCCCGCTTCGCGCCGACGGGCGCGGGACGCCGAAGCGGGCGCGCGGGCGCTGCTGGCCCGCGTGGGTCTGGAGCGTGCGGCCGAACGCGAGGCCGGCAACCTGTCCTATGGCGCGCTGAAGCGGCTGGAGATCGCCCGCGCGCTGGCGCTGGACCCCAAGGTCCTGCTGCTGGACGAACCTGCCGCCGGCTGCAACGCCGTCGAGACCGAAGAGATCGACCACCTGATCGCCGAGGTCGCGGCATCGGGTGTGGCGATCCTGCTGGTCGAACATGACATGAAGCTGGTGATGCGCATCTCGAACCACATCGTGGTGCTGGATCACGGCGAAAAGATCGCCGAGGGCGATCCGGCCACGGTCAGCCGCAACCCGGCGGTCATCGCCGCCTATCTGGGCACCGAGGAGGCACCCCATGCTGACGGTTGAGGGGCTGCGGTCGCGCTATGGCCGCATCGAGGTTCTGCACGGCATCGACCTGCATGTCGCCAGCGGAGAGATCGTCACGGTCGTCGGCGCGAACGGCGCGGGCAAGACGACGCTGCTGCGTTGTCTGTCGGGCGTGCAGCCGGTCTCGGGCGGCACGGTCACCTTTCGGGGCGACCAGATCACCACGCTGCCCGCGTGGAAGCGTCCCGCGCGCGGCCTGACCCAATCGCCCGAAGGACGCCAGATCTTCACCAACCTGTCGGTCGAGGAGAACCTGCGCCTTGGCGCCTACGGTTTCGCCGATGACCGCGTGGACCGCGACATGGAGGACGCGTTCCAGATGTTCCCCATCCTGCGCGACAAGCGCAACCTGTCGGCGGGCGGGCTGTCGGGCGGCCAGCAACAGATGCTGGCCATGGCGCGCGCGCTGATGGGGCGGCCCTCCTGCCTGTTGCTGGACGAGCCGTCGATGGGGCTGGCCCCGATCATCGTGGCGCAGATCTTTGACGTGGTGCGCAGCCTGCGCGCGCTGGAGGTGACGGTCCTGCTTGTCGAACAGAACGCCTTTGGCGCGCTGAAGATCGCGGACCGGGGCTATGTGATGGAGACGGGCCGCATCGTGATGGACGGCCCCGCCGACGCGCTGATCGCCGATCCGCGCATCCGCGAAGCCTATCTGGGGATCTGAGATGGCGCTGACCCGCATCGACCGCCACGGCGATATCGCCGTCATCACCATCGACAATCCGCCGGTGAACGCCCTGTCGCAGGCCTTGCGGCAGGAATTGTGGGACGCGGTGGCCACGCTGGACGCCGACCCGACGGTCGCGGGCGTGGTGCTGGCCTGTGCGGGACGCACTTTCATCGCGGGGGCGGATGTGTCGGAATTCGATCAGCCGCCGCAGCCGCCGCACCTGCCCGATCTGGTCGCGCGGATCGAGGGCGCGGCCAAGCCCTGGACCGCCGCCATCCACGGCAGCGCCCTGGGCGGCGGGTTCGAGGTGGCGATGGGCTGTCGGTTCCGCGTGGCGGCGCGGGATGCACGCGTGGGCCTGCCCGAGGTGACGTTGGGCATCGTGCCGGGCGCCGGTGGCACGGTGCGGACCCCGCGTCTGGCGGGGGTGCAGGCTGCGGTGACGCTGGTCACGACCGGCAGGCCCGTGCGCGCGCCTGCGGTGTTGTCGATGGGTCTGGTCGATGCGCTGGCCGACGATCTGATCCCCGAGGCGGTGGGTTTTGCCCGCGACGCCCTGACCCGGCCCTTGCCCGCGCCCGCCTGCGCCCGCGCCGTGCCGCCGGTCGATGACGCCTTCTGGGCCGAGGCCGAGGCCGCGACCCGCAAGGCCGCCCGTGGCGCCGAGGCCCCGCTGCGCGCGCTGGCCTGCCTGCGCCACGCGACCGAGGCCCCGTTCTCCGAGGCGATGGGGTTCGAGCGGCAGACCTTTCTGGATCTGCGCGGCTCGGATCAGGCGGCGGCGCTGCGCCATGTGTTCTTTGCCGAACGCGCCGCGCGGCAGCCGGCGCGGCTGCGCGGCATCGCGCCCCGTCCGCGGGCCCATATCGGCGTGATCGGGGGCGGCACGATGGGCGCGGGCATCATCGCCGCCTGCCAGGGGGCCGGGCTGGCCGTGACGCTGATCGAACGCGACGACGCGGCGCTGGCGCGGGGCGTAGCCAATCTGCGCGCGATCCATGACGGCGCGGTGGCCCGCGGTCGCCTGACGCCGGACGCCAGCGCGGCCCATATGGCGGCGCTGACCGCCAGCACGGATTACGCCGCCATCGGCGCCTGCGATCTGGTGATCGAGGCCGTCTTCGAACAGATCGACGTCAAGCGCGCGGTCTTTGACCAGCTGGCCCGCCATGCGCGGCCCGATGCGGTGCTGGCGACCAATACGTCTTATCTGGACCCGCGGGCCATCGTCCGGGGGCTGCCCGATCCGTCGCGCTTCCTGGGGCTGCATTTCTTCAGCCCCGCCCATGTCATGCGCCTGCTGGAGATCGTGCCTACCCCCGACACCGCATCCGACGTGTTGGCCACCGGGTTCGATCTGGCGCGGCGTCTGGACAAGATCCCGGTGCAGTCGGGCATCTGCGACGGCTTCATCGGCAACCGCATCCTGAAACGCAGCCGCGCCGAGGCCGAGGCGCTGCTGCGCCAGGGCGTCCCCATCGCCGCCGTCGATGCCGCCATGCGCGCCCACGGTCTGGCCATGGGCCCGTTCGAGGCGCAGGATCTGGGCGGTCTGGACATCGCCCATCTGCAGCGGCAGGGCGCGCGGGCGGCGGGCCAGACCGTGCCCGACATGCTGGCCGACCTGCTGGTCGAGGCGGGCCGCAAGGGTCAGAAGACCGGCGGCGGCTGGTACGACTATGCCCCCGGCGACCGCAGCCCGCGCCCATCCCAGGCCGTGGCCCGCCTGCTGGCCCCGCATCTGGGCGCGGACCCGGGCCTGGACGCAAGCACCATCGCCCGCCGCATGATCGACGCGATGGCCGATGAGGGCTGCGCCATCCTGGCCGAGGGCATCGCCGCCAGCGCCGTGGATATCGACCTGGTGATGATCCACGGCTATGGCCATCCCCGCTGGCGGGGCGGGCCGATGTTCGCGCGGCTCAGGGGGTGATCAGGTATTTCTCTCCGGTCGATTTGCGGGTGTAGGCGGCCACGACCGCCGGGTCCAGCGCCTGCGCCAGCGTGATCCGGGCGGTGTAATGGCTGGCGAATGTGGTGGTCATCTGGCGGGCGACGCGCTCTCTCATGGCCTGGACGGTGGCGGGGTCGGCGCGCTGCAGGAAATGGAACAGCAGCCAGCCGCCCACCGCCCAGCTGAACCCGAAGCCGCGGCGCAGCACCGTGGGCCCCGTATCCAGCCCGCCATAGACATAGCCCTGCTTGAGCACCGCCGAGCCATAGCGGTCATACCCGGTCATGGATCGCGCCGCGACGGCCTCCATCGCGTTCAGGACGGTGCTGGTCATCTCTCCGCCGCCGATCGCGTCAAAGGACAGGGTGGCGCCGGTGTCTGCGATGGCCTCGCGCAGATCGTCGGCAAAGCTGTCGGCGCTGCTGTCGACCACATGGGTTGCGCCCAGCCCGCGCAGCAGCGCGACCTGATCGGGGCTGCGCACGATGTTGACCAGGCCGATCCCCTCATCCTGGCAGATGCGCACCAGCATCTGACCCAGGTTCGACGCGGCGGGTGCATGGACGATGGCGCTGTGCGCCTCGTCGCGCATGGTCTGGACAAAGCCCAGGGCGGTCAGCGGATTGACGAACAGCGCCGCGCCATCGGCGGCCTCGGCCCCTTCGGGCAGCAGGATGCAGTCGGTCATCGCGATCAGGCGCAGTCGGGCATACATCGCGCCGCCGAACATCGCCACGCGCCGCCCGACCAGATGGGCCAGGTCCGCGCCCGCCGCCACGACCGTGCCCGCGCCCTCGTTGCCCACGGGCAGCGACTGGCCGATCCGGGCGCGCATGGCGGGCATCGCGCGGTCGGGAACGCGCGCGGTCAGGGCCTGGCCCTCGACCGTCAGGCTGTCCATGTCGGCGGGGCCGAACATCAGCCCCAGATCCGACGGGTTGACCGGCGCGGCCTCGACCCGGACCAGCAGCTGGCCGGGCCCGGGCTCGGGCAGCCGCGTCGGCTCCAGGTGCAGGCGCAGCAGGCCGTCCGCCGTGATGGTCGATCTGAGTTCCAGGCTGTCGCGGTCCATGATGCCTCCGTGGATTGAGGCCCGATCCTTGCCGATCCGCGCCAAAGGTTCAATCGCCGTGGCGTGGCTGCAAACCGGTTCAGGAATGACCGCCCCCGCGGACCCTGTGTGACACCCGCCCTTTGAGGGCTCCGTCACAGTCAGGCTCCGATTCGAGCGGCCCGTCACCAATCACGCCTGGGTCGGGCGACCCCGGCAGGGCGCCGTCGGCCAGCTAAGCGCGCCGGGAGACCGCCGCCGCGACGCCACGTCACCGTGAACGCGCGCCCTGGGGGCGGTTCGCCCGTTCCTGCCGGGCGCCACAGGCCTTAGGGTCGGGGCGATGCCATCAGAGGACTGCGCAATGACCCTCATCCTGCCGCAGCGCACCGTCTACAGCCGCGCCGAGACCGTCTCCGACCTTGTCGTCCATGCGCTTGGCCTGGGCGCGGCGCTGCTGGCGGTTCCGGTTCTGGTGACCCTGACCTGGGCGCGGGGAGACGTCCTGCCGCTGCTGGGCGTGTCGATCTATGGCGCGACGCTGATCGCGATGATCCTGTGCTCGGCGCTCTATAACATGAACCACAGCGCGCAATGGAGCCCGGTGCTGCGGCGGCTGGACCATTCGGCCATCTACCTCAAGATCGCGGGCACCTACACCGCCTTTGCCCTGGCCTCGGCGCAACCGGCGGGCTGGTTCCTGGTCTGGATCTGGGGCTGCGCCCTGACCGGCGCGGGGCTGCGCAGCCTGGCGCCCGACAGTTGGCGCGGCGCGGCGATCGGCCTCTATCTGGTCATGGGCTGGTCGGGGGCCGTCGCGGGCGGTGCGTTGTTCGGAGACATGTCCTCGCGCGCCTTTGGCCTGATCCTGACGGGCGGCATCCTCTATACGGCGGGCTTTGCCTTCTACCTGTCGCCGCGCCTGCGGTTTCATCGCACGATCTGGCATCTGTTCGTCATGACGGCCAGCGCGGTGTTCTTTGCTGCGGTAATGGTGCACGTTCCGGGGGAGCGGTGACCCTGACCGCGTCCTTTCACGCGGGGTCGGGGAACCGGTCCAGGCAGCCGTAAAACAAGCATCGTCCCGGCGGAGTGATCATCAACGCCAATCCCTATTGCGAGCTGCTGATCTGTAGCTGAGGCCTGCAGGTTTTTCGTCGCGTTCTACAGGGCGTCTGCATGACCTAAGAATTTAATCAGATGCAGAATCGCAGCGTCCCACCCTCCTGCACCGTTCTTGTGATTGGCCTGCTGCCGGTTTCGTGGACAGCACGTTAAGCTAGCATAGCGCGGGCCTCGAACTCGATTGGGCTGATGTAGCCCAGTTTCGAATGCCGTCTGCGCGGGTTGTAGAAACGCTCGATGTAGTCGAACACGTCCGCTCGGGCTTCGTCGCGGATCCGATAGACCTTGCGGTTGGTGCGCTCGATTTTCAGCGACGAGAAGAAACTCTCCATTGCCGAATTGTCCCAGACGTTCCCGGCCCGGCTCATGGAACAAGTGATGCCATTGTCGGCCAGCAGGCGCTGAAACTGCTCACTGGTGTATTGCGGCGAC
>NZ_SUNH01000030.1 GCF_005048265.1 Paracoccus hibiscisoli | reverse complement strand
CATAGGCGCGGAATTCGCCGAAATACTTGGTGATCGCCGCCGTCAGCGTCGTCTTGCCGTGGTCAACGTGGCCGATCGTGCCGATGTTGACGTGCGGTTTGTTCCGTTCAAACTTTGCCTTTGCCATCTGGGCCTCCTGGATCAGCGGGGCATGGCTGAGACGGCCCCGGAATTGACGTGCGCTGCGATCTATAAGGCGGCCGGGGAAAAATCAAGGGCGGGAACGCGGTCGCTGCACCATTCCAACACGGCACGTCCGATGCCGGGCGGACCGACGACGTCCCGCGCTGCGGGGGGCTTTCCGGGAACTGCGCGCCAACCCATATCGTTCACAGCACAAGCAGACCGGCCGCAACGCGACCCGTGTCCTGCATGACCGAAAGGAACTGCGCATGAGCCTGATGAAAAGTCTGACCAAAGTCGCCGCCGGCGTGATGCTGGCCAAGGGAATCGGCGGCATGATGAACAACCAGCAGCGCGGCGGCACGTCCGGCCAGGGCATTGGCGGCCAAAGCGCCGGCGGTCAGCGCGCGGGCGGCGGATTGCTGGACAACCTGCTGGGCAACAACACCGGCAGCGGCACGGGCGGCAGCCTGAACCAGATGCTGGGCCGCGCGCTTGGCGGCGGCGCGGGTGGGACCGGCGGATCGCTTGGCGGTCTGCTGGACAAGCTGGGAGGCTCTCAGGGCAGCACCGGTGGCGGCCTGGGCGGCATGCTGGGCGGTATTCTGGGCGGCGCGGCGGCAGGCGGTGCCGCGGGACAACTGGCGCGCAAGGATTCGCAGGCGCAGAACCAGGCCAGCTTTGGGTCGCTGTTCGACGATGCCCTGTCCCATGACGGAGAGCCCGAGGTGGCCCCCACCCCGGAACAGAACGCGATGGCCGGGCTGATGCTGCGCGCGATGATCCAGGCCGCCAAGTCCGACGGCCATGTCGACGACGCGGAACGCCAGCGCCTGCTGGGCCACCTGGGCGACGATCTGGACGAGGACGAGCGTCAGTTCATCCGCGACCAGATGGCCGCGCCCGTCGATGCGGCCGGTCTGGCCCGCGACGTCCCCGAAGGGATGGAGCGTCAGGTCTATCTGATGTCGCTGCTGGCCATCGATTTCGACAGCGAGGCCGAGGCCCGCTATCTGAACGACCTGGCGGGCGGGCTGAAGCTGGACCGCGCCACCGTCAACGACATCCACCGCGAGGCCGGGGTCATGCCGCTTTATAACGCGGGCTGACGATCCGACACGACCTGCAAGCCCGCCGTTCCCCGGAACGGCGGGCTTTTCCATGCGGGGGGGCAGCCCGGCGTCTTGATGAATGATGCAGGAACAATCCGTCCGCCGCGGCGGTTGGCCCCGGCAATCCAGAACCAGAGGTGATCCATGTCCGACACTCCCGCACGCACGCCCTTCCGCAGCGGCGCCATCACCGATCCGCGCCTGCCTGTCCCCGATTTCCCCGCGCAGGAGCAGCCCTTTCCCGGCCTCGCGCGCGAGATGGACCCCCTGCCGGACCACGGAGAGACCAGCTATCGCGGCTCGGGCCGCCTCAAGGGCAAGCGCGCCCTGATCACCGGCGGGGACAGCGGCATCGGCGCCGCCGCCGCCATCGCCTTCGCGCGCGAAGGGGCCGATGTGGCCATCACCTATCTGCCCGACGAACAGCCCGATGCCGACCGCGTGGTCGCCGCCATCCATGCCGACGGGCGCCGCGCTGTGGCCATCCCCGGCGATCTGCGCGACGAAGTCTTCTGCAAGGAGATGGTCGAAAGCGCCGTGTCTCAGCTGGGCGGGCTGGACATCCTAGTCAACAATGCCGGCCGCCAGCAGTTCTGCAACCGGCTGGAGGACCTGACGACCGAAGATTTCGACGCCACGATGAAGACCAACATCTATGCGCCCTTCTGGGTGACGCGCGCCGCGCTGCCGCATATGGAGGCGGGCGGGTCGATCATCATCACCTCGTCGGTGCAGGCGTTTTCCGGGTCGGCACACCTGTTCGACTATGCGCAGTCCAAGGCCGCGAATGTCGCCTTTGCGCAGTCGCTGGCCAAACAGCTGGCCCCGCGCGGCATCCGCGTGAACGCCGTCTGCCCCGGCCCCTACTGGACCGCGCTGCAGATCAGCGGCGGCCAGCCGACCGACAAGGCGCAGGAACACGGCGCGTCACAACCCCTGGGCCGCCCCGGCCAGCCGGTCGAGATCGCGCCGATCTATGTGCTGCTGGCCTCGGACGAGGCCAGCTATATCACCGGTGAGTACTTCGGCTCGGTCGGCGGCGGCGAGCTCTAGGCGAACCGGTTGTCGCGCGGGAAACCGCGCGGCGCCATCCGGCCCACGCTGCCGCGCTTGCCCAGCCATTCGGTCAGGTCGGGCTCGGTCCGGGTCTTGCCGCCGGTCATGGGCCAAGACAGGCCCTGCGCCAGCGTCAGGCAGATCGCGTCCACCATCCCGTCATCCTTCAGCAGGCCACCGCCCTTGCCATAGCGCTGCAGGCGCACACCCTTGCCGCGCGCCATCTCGGGCAGCTCGGCCAGCGGGAAGACCAGCATCTTGCGGTTCTCTCCGACGACGGCGACGTGATCACCCGACACCGGACGGCACAGCAGCGCGTCGCCGTTCAGGACCTGCTTGCCCGATTTCGTCTGCGCCAGGATATCCCCCGCGCCTACGATGAACCCGTCCCCGGCCTTGGACGCCACCAGATAGCGCGCGCCCTCGCGCCAGGGGAACATGGCGATCACCTGCGCCTCGTTGGGCAGGTCAATCATCAGGCGCAAGGGCTCTCCCATGCCGCGCCCGCCGGGCAGCGTGTTGACCGGGATGGTGTAGAACCGCCCGTTCGATGCAAAGACCATCAGCTTGTCGGTGGTCTCGGCGTGCAGCGCCTGGCCGGGGCCGTCGCCATCCTTGAACTTCAGCTCCGCATCCAGCGGCTGATGCCCTTTCAGGCTGCGGATCCAGCCCATCCTGGACAGGATCACCGTCACCGGCTCGCGCTCGATCATGGCGTCCAGATCGATCACGGGCATCTCGGTCGCCTCGCTGATCGTGGTGCGGCGCTGGCCCTCGGGGCGCGACTTGCCGAACAGGTTGCGCACCTCCTTCAGCTGGTCGGCGATCCGCGCCCATTGCGCCTCCTCGCTGTCCAGCATCGCCTGCAGCCCCTCGCGCTCGGCCAGCAGGGCGTCGCGTTCGGCGCGCAGCTCGATCTCCTCCAGCTTGCGCAGGGCGCGCAGGCGCATGTTCAGGATCGCCTCGACCTGGACGTCGTTCAGACCGAATTCGGCCATCATCACGGCCTTGGGCTCATCCTCGGTGCGGATGATCTCGATCACGCGGTCCAGGTTCAGATAGGCGACCAGATAGCCTTCCAGCACCTCAAGGCGCGATGCGATCTTGTCCAGACGATAGCTGGCGCGGCGCACCAGCACCTCGCGGCGGTGGTCCAGAAAGGCGCGCAGGACCTCCTTCAGCGAACAGACCTTGGGCACGCGCCCGTCGATCAGCACGTTCATGTTCAGGTTGAACCGCGTCTCCAGGTCGCTGGAGCGGTACAGCGCGCCCATCAGCTGCTCGGGGTCGACGGTGCGGGCGCGCGGTTCGATGACGATGCGCACATCCTCGGCGGATTCGTCGCGCACATCGGCGAAGATCGGGATCTTGCGCAGCTGGATCAGCTCGGCCAGGCGTTCGATCAGCTTGGATTTCTGCACCTGATAGGGGATTTCGGTGACCACGATCTGCCACAGGCCCCGGCCCAGATCCTCCTGATGCCAGCGGCAGCGCAGGCGGAATGCGCCGCGCCCGGTGCGATAGGTCTCGGCCATGCTGTCGGCCGATTCGACCAGCACGCCGCCGGTCGGGAAATCAGGGCCCTTGATCAGCGTGGCCAGCGTGTCGTCGCGCGCATCGGGCACCTTGATCAGATGCAGGCAGGCATCCACGACCTCGTGCAGGTTATGGGGCGGGATGTTGGTGGCCATCCCCACGGCGATGCCCGAGGCGCCATTGGCCAGCAGGTTCGGGAAGGCCGAGGGCAGCACGACAGGCTCGCTCAGCGTGCCGTCATAATTGGGGCGGAAATCGACCGAATCCTCGGTCAGCCCCTCCATCAGCGCCTCGGAGGCCGCGGCCAGGCGGGCCTCGGTGTATCGCGCGGCAGCGGGGTTGTCGCCGTCGATATTGCCGAAATTGCCCTGCCCATCCACCAGCGGATAGCGCATGGCGAAATCCTGGGCCAGGCGCGCCATCGCGTCATAGATCGCCGCGTCGCCATGCGGGTGATAGTTGCCCATCACGTCGCCGGTGATCTTGGCCGACTTGCGGAACGCCCCGTTGGGCGCCAGCCGCAATTCGCGCATCGCATAGAGGATGCGGCGGTGCACCGGCTTCAGCCCGTCGCGGGCATCGGGCAGCGCACGGTGCATGATCGTGGACAGCGCATAGGTCAGGTAACGCTCGCCGATCGCGCGGCTGAGCGGTTCGGAATGGGTGCCCTTTTCGGGCGCAGGGATCAGATCATCGGCCATGCGCCTTGGATAGGGCGCGCGGCCTCTCCGGTCCAGATCGAAAAGCGGCGCGCGGGAACGGGGCATCGCGCGTGGCGTTGTGCCGCCGGATGGGTTAATTCGACCACAGCAGGGATGGGAAACGCGCGATGATCAGGCTGGGACTGCTGATGCTGGTGACGGTGGCGGGCTTTGTGCTGGTCCTGACGCTCTATGGCGATGACGACCTGCGGGCCGCGCGCCGCCCGGCAGCGCCCGCCCCGTCCAGCGCCGCGCAGGACGCCGGATCTCCGGTCCTGACCGCCCCCGCCGGTTCGCTGGCGGCCCAGCCCCCCGTGGACGTGGTCCCCGCCGCCAGCCAGACCCCCGAGCGTACGCAACGCTTCCCCGGCCCCGCGCTGGAGCCGTCGCCCGAATACCCGTCCGGCACCCCCGACCCCACGGCCGAGGCCGCAGCCCCCTTGGGCGCCGAGGGGCCGGTCCTCTATGTCACCGCGACGCGCGTGAACATGCGGTCGGGCGCGGGCACCGGCAACCCGGTGGTCACCGGGCTGGACGGCGGCACCGCGGTCGAGGCAATCGGCCCTACCGGCGGCGAATGGGTCGAGGTGCGCACCCCGGGCGGCCAGCAGGGCTTTGTCGCGGGCCAGTTCCTGTCGCCCGACGCCCCATGAGGCGCGTGCTGATCACCGGCTGCTCATCGGGGATCGGCCTGGACGCGGCGCGCCACCTGCGCGACAGCGGCTGGCGCGTCGTGGCCACCTGGCGCAAGCCCCAGGACATCGCCGCCCGCCAGGCCGAGGGGATGGAGTGCCTGTCCCTGGACCTGTCCTGCCCCGATAGCGTCGCCGCCTGCGCCCGCGACGCGCTGGCGGGCGGGCCAGTGGACGCGCTGGTCAACAACGCGGCCTTTGCCCTGCCCGGCGCCGTCGAGGACATGCCCCGCGACGCCCTGCGCGCGATCATGGAGGTCAACCTGCTGGGCACGCATGACCTGACCATCCGCCTGATCCCGCATTTCCGCGACCGGGGCGCGGGACGCATTGTCACCATCAGCTCGGTCCTGGGGCTGGTGGGCATTCCCTGGCGCGGCCCCTATGTCGCCACGAAATTCGCGCTGGAGGGGCTGACCGACGTGCTGCGCCTGGAGATGCACGGCACCGGCATCCACGTCACCCTGATCGAGCCGGGCCCCATCACCAGCCGCATCCGCGAAAACGCCATCCCGCATTTCGAACGGTGGGTGAACTGGCAGGCCAGCCCCCGCGCCGACCAGTATCGCGCGACGCTGCTGAAACGGCTTTACGAACCGTCAGGCAAGGACCGGTTCGAGCTGCCGCCGTGTGCCGTCAGCGACCGCATCCTGACCGCGCTGACGGCCCGGAACCCGGCCCCGCGCTACTATGTCACGGCGCCCACGCGCATTTCCGGGGTCGCGCGCCGGGTTCAGCCGACCCGCGCTCTGGACTGGTTCGCGCGGCGGAACTAGGTTGGCGGCCGAAAGGCGGTAATCATGCCCGATACATCCCTGTTTCTTGTGACCGTCCTGTCCATCGGCGTCGTCATCGCGATCCTGATGACCGGGATCGGCGGCTTTGCCAAAGGCGGCGACTTCAACCGCAAGCATGGCAATCGCATGATGCGCTGGCGGCTTTACGCCCAGGCCGTGGCGATCGTCATCCTGATGGGCTTTCTGTGGCTGGGGGCACGCTGATGGTCGTCCTGAACAAGATCTATACCCGCACCGGCGACAAGGGCGACACCGCCCTGTCCGATGGCAGCCGCGTGGCCAAGCACGACCCCCGCGTCGAGGCCTATGGCACTGTGGACGAACTCAACGCCACCCTGGGCCTGTGCCGCCTGCACGCGACGGGCGATCTGGCCCGGCAGATCGGCGTGATCCAGAACGACCTGTTCGATCTGGGCGCGGACCTGTCGCGCCCGAACATGGCCGCGGACGATCAGGCCGGATACAAGGTGCTGCGCATCATCGACGCCCAGGTCGACCGCCTGGAGGCCGAGATCGACGCCATGAACGCGCACCTGACGCCGCTGCGCAGCTTCATCCTGCCGGGCGGCACGGCCATCGCGGCGCATCTGCACCTGTCGCGCACGGTCGCGCGCCGCGCCGAACGCCGCGCCACCGAACTGCTGGCGGGGGGCGATGTGAACCCATCCGCCATCCGCTATCTGAACCGGCTGTCGGACTGGCTGTTCGTGGCGGGCCGGGTGGTCAACGACAACGGCGCGGATGACATTCTGTGGGTGCCCGGCGCCAGCCGTTAGCGCCGGACCCCGGCGTCACGGGGCGCAAACGCTGCGTCCTGTGACGTTTTTGCCCTGTCCTTGCCCGGTCTTGCTGTCTAACAATCCCCGCGACAGATGACGCAAACCAAGGGAGAGAGGCCGATGAAAGTCCTCGTGCCAGTCAAGCGCGTGATCGACTACAACGTGAAGGCCCGCGTGAAGGCGGACGGATCGGGTGTCGATCTGGCCAACGTGAAGATGTCGATGAACCCCTTCGACGAGATCGCCGTCGAAGAGGCGATCCGTCTGAAGGAAAAAGGCGCCGCCACCGAGATCGTGGCCGTCAGCATCGGCGTCAAGCAGGCCGCCGAGACCCTGCGCACCGCGCTGGCCATGGGCGCCGACCGCGCGATCCTGGTCGTCGCCGCCGATGACGTGCATCAGGACATCGAGCCGCTGGCCGTCGCCAAGATCCTCAAGGCCATCGTCGATGCCGAACAGCCCGGGCTGGTCATCGCCGGCAAGCAGGCGATCGACAACGACATGAACGCGACCGGCCAGATGCTGTCGGCCCTGCTGGGCTGGAGCCAGGCGACCTTCGCCAGCAAGCTGGAGATCGCGGGCGACGTGGCCCATGTCACGCGCGAGGTCGATGGCGGCCTGCAGACCATCGAGGTCCGCCTGCCCGCCATCGTCACCGCCGACCTGCGCCTGAACGAGCCGCGCTATGCCAGCCTGCCCAACATCATGAAGGCCAAGAAGAAGCCGCTGGAGGAGAAGACCCCCGCCGATTACGGCGTGGACGTCACCCCGCGCCTGACGGTCGTCAACACCCGCGAGCCCGAGGGCCGCAAGGCGGGCATCAAGGTCGGCTCGGTCGACGAGCTGGTGTCGAAACTCAAAGAAGCGGGGGTCGTGTGATGGCTGTTCTTCTTCTGGCCGAAGTGACCAATGGCGAACTGAACCGCGACGCGACCGGCAAGGCCGTGGGCGCCGTCGCACCCTTGGGCGACGTGACGGTGCTGTGCGCCGGGTCGCAGGCCCGTGCGGCCGCCGATCAGGCCGCGACGATCGCGGGCGTGTCCCGCGTCCTGGTGGCCGAGGATGCGCGCTATGGCCACCGGCTGGCCGAACCCACCGCCGCGCTGATCGTGGCGCTGGCGGGCGATTACAGCCATATCGCCGCGCCCGCCACCACGGACGCCAAGAACGTCATGCCCCGCGTCGCGGCCCTGCTGGACGTGATGGTGATGTCCGACGTCTCTGCCGTGATCGACGCCGACACGTTCGAACGCCCCGTCTATGCCGGCAACGCCATCCAGACGGTGAAATCGGCCGACGCGACCAAGGTCATGACCATCCGCGTGGCCAGCTTTGACGCCGCGGGCGAAGGCCCGGCGGCCCCCGTCTCGGACGCCACGCTGGCCGACGATCCGGCCCTGTCGAAATGGCTGAACGACGAGGTCGCGCAAAGCGACCGCCCCGAGCTGACCTCGGCCGGGCGCGTCGTGTCGGGCGGTCGCGCGCTTGGCTCCAAGGAGCAGTTCGCGATCATCGAGAGCCTGGCCGACAAGCTGGGCGCCGCCGTCGGCGCATCCCGCGCGGCGGTCGATTCGGGCTATGCCCCGAACGACTGGCAGGTGGGCCAGACCGGCAAGGTCGTGGCACCCGAACTCTATGTCGCGGTCGGCATCTCGGGCGCGATCCAGCATCTGGCGGGCATGAAGGACAGCAAGGTCATCGTGGCCATCAACAAGGACGAAGAGGCGCCGATCTTCCAGGTCGCCGATTACGGCCTGGTGGGCGACCTGTTCACGCTGGTCCCGGAACTGACCGAAAAACTGTAACGAACGCTGCCGCCCCCCACGGATCCGGGGGGCGGTTTTGCATTGCAGCAGGGGTCGCCCGGCCCTATCGTCCCGGCGACGGAACAGGGGATGCAGCAATGGCAATTCAATCGGTTGGCGTGATCGGCGCAGGTCAGATGGGCAACGGCATCGCGCATGTCTTTGCCGTGGCAGGCTATGACGTGCTGCTGACCGATATCAGCCAGGAGGCGCTGGACAAGGCCGTCTCGCTGATCGACCGCAATCTGGAACGCCAGGTCAGCCGCGACAAGATCACCCCCGCCGTCAAGGCCACCGCGATGGGCCATATCAGCACCACCCTCAAGCTGTCGGATCTGGGCCGCTGCGATCTGGTGATCGAGGCCGCGACAGAGCGCGAGACCGTGAAACAGGCGATCTTCGAGGATCTGGTCCCGCACCTGAAGCCCGAGACAATCCTGACCTCGAACACCTCGTCCATCTCGATCACGCGGTTGGCCTCGCGCACCGACCGCCCCGAGAAGTTCATGGGGTTCCACTTCATGAACCCCGTCCCCGTGATGCAGCTGGTCGAGTTGATCCGCGGCATCGCCACCGACGAGCCGACCTACAAGGCGCTGCACGAGGTGGTCGAGAAACTGGGCAAGACCTCGGCCACCGCCGAGGATTTCCCCGCCTTCATCGTCAACCGCATCCTGATGCCGATGATCAACGAGGCGGTCTATACCCTGTATGAGGGCGTGGGCTCCGTCAGCAGCATCGACAGCGCGATGAAGCTGGGCACCAACCACCCGATGGGCCCGCTGGAGCTGGCCGATTTCATCGGCCTGGACACCTGCCTGGCCATCATGAACGTCCTGCATGACGGGCTGGCCGATACGAAATACCGCCCCTGCCCGCTGCTGACCAAATATGTCGAGGCCGGCTGGCTGGGCCGCAAGACCGGGCGCGGCTTTTACGACTATCGCGGCGACACGCCGGTGCCGACGCGCTGAGGGGCCGGTCGCCCGGCCCCGGTCGGCAGATCACGCCTCGGACTTGGGGTCGCGCTGTTCCATGAACTGGTCGAACTCGGCCTTGTCCTTGGCCTCGCGCAGCTTGGCCAGGAAGGCGTTGAAGTCGCGATGCTCGTCCTCCAGCCGCTTCAGCGTCTCGGCGCGATAGGCGTCAAAGGCGCTGTTGCCGGTCGAGGGTGCCGCATAGCGCGGGGTGATGTCACGTTTCTTGCAGCTTCCGAACATGCGCTTGCTCCAGATCATGTAGAACAGGACTGCCAGGCCGACCGGCCAGGCGAAGATGAAACCCAGCACCATGGCCACCAGCCAGGCGGGGCGGCCGCGCGCGTCCAGCCAGTCCCGGCCGCGGGCCAGCAGGTCGCCTGCGCGCTGCAGGGTCGTGGCCGACGATCCGTCGGGGGACGGGGACGGCGCAGGAATTGCGGTGATCATCGGTGATCTCTCCCTATGTTAATGTAAATCACATTTACATAGATGGGCGCGTCGAGACCGGGTTCAAGACCGGTCGGCCGATTTTTCAGTCGTGGATCAGGCCCAGCCCGCGCAGATAAATCATCACGCCGCTCTCCAGCATCTGCGACGGTTCGACGGGGCTGCGGGTGCCGGGGCGGCCGCGGCCGAACAGCTCGACCACGCCGTGGCTCAGCGCCCAGATGTGGTTGGCGACCATGCGCACCGGCGGGCGGCGATCGGGCGGCAGGCGGCTGGCCAGCGCCTCGGCGGCCGAGACCAGCACCCCCTGCGCCCGCCCCGACGCCGCCGCCAGATCGGCATTGCCGGCGATGGACAGCCCGCTCTCGAACATGGCCATGTAATAGCCGGGGCGGTCGGCGGCGAAATCCAGATAGGTCTGCCCCATCCGCAGGAACGCGCTCAGCGGGCGCGGACGGCCGCCGTCAAAGGCCGTCTCCAGACGGGTCGCAAACTCCAGGAATCCCTGGCGCGCGACCTCCTCCAGCAGGTCCTCGCGGCCCTTGAAATGGCGATAGGGGGCGGCGGGCGACACGCCCGCCCGGCGCGCGGCCTCGGTCAGGGTAAAGGCCTGCGGGCCCTGCTCCTGCACCAGATCGGCGGTCGCCTCGACCAGGGCCTGGCGCAGGTTGCCGTGATGATAGGATTTGCGGTCAGAGGCGCGGGCATCCGCGCCCGTGCCGTCGGGGGATTGCGGGTCGGGCACTACATGCCTTCGCCGAAGTAATCCCCGACCAGGGCCTCCAGCGCGTCGGCCAGGGCCTGCGCCTCGGGGCCGGTGGTGGTCACGCGGATCTGGCTGCCGCGCGGCGCGGTCAGCATCAGCAGGCCCATGATGCTGTCGCCCGACACCGCCATGCCGTCCTTTTCGACCTGCGCCTGCGCGTCATGGCGTTCGACCACGTCCACGAACTTGGCGCTGGCGCGGGCGTGCAGGCCCTTGATGTTGATGATCGACAGGTCGCGGGTGACGGGCTGGCTCATCCGGCGCGGCTCCCGCTGTCCAGCCCGGCTTCGGGCGGCACGTTGTACGAGTTGATGTATTTGCGCCCGGCATCCTTGGCATGGCCCACCGCGACCGGCACGGTCAGGTGCCGCGACTTGGCCAGCTTGACCAGCATCGGCAGGTTGGCCCCATAGAGGATCGTGCGATCCTGCACCGCGCAGGCCGGCAGCGACAGGTTCGAGGGCGAGCCCCCGAACAGATCCGTCACCAGCACGACACCGTCGCCCAGATCGACCGCATCGGCCGCCGCCTTGATCTCGGCCGTCTTGGCGGCGCGGTCGTGATCATCCTCGATCGCGACGGCGGCGATTCCGACCTGCGGCCCCACGACATGCTCGACCGCCGAGAGATACTCCCGGGCCAATCCACCATGCGCGACTATGACAATTCCGATCAACGCGCCCCACCAAGCCCAAAAGACCGCCCGAACACCCAAGACCTCATGATGCCTGCCTCTGTGTCGGATATGCCCCGCCGTCAGGCTGCACCTCCGGGGCAGATTGCAGCGCCGCACTCCGACGCTCGAGTTCCCTGTGCCTTATTGACACCGGCCAGCCCGCCTCTGCAAGCGCAACAGCCATGTTTTCCACCAAAGTGACGGAACGGTGTTGCCCCCCGGTGCATCCGAAACCCACCGCCAGGTGCGATTTGCCCTCATCCATATGGGCGGGCAGCAGGAACTGCACCAGCCCGCAGGTCCGGTCAAAGAATTCCGCGAATCGCGCATCGGCGCGCACATGCGCCTGCACGCGCGGATCGCGCCCGTCCAGCGGCCGCAGGTCGGGCGCCCAATGCGGGTTCGACAGGAACCGACAGTCGAACATCAGATCCAGGCCCCGCGGCACGCCGCGCTTGTAGCTGAAGGAATGCAGCGACACGCTCAGCCGCCGGTCGGGCCGCGCATCGAACCAGCGCGTCAGCTCGGCCTTGAGGTCATGGGGCGACAGCTCGGTCGTGTCGACCAGGACATCGGCCCGCGCCCGGATCGGGGCCAGCAGGTCGATCTCGGCCAGAACGCCCGACATCGGGGCGGCATCGGGCGACAGCGGATGGCGGCGGCGCGTCTCGTTATAGCGGCGCACCAGGACGTCCGCCTGACAGTCCAGGAACAGCACCTCGGGCGCATAGCCCGGCAGGCGCGTCAGCCGGTCGATCAGCTCGATCACGTTGAAGGCCGAGAAATCGCGGTTGCGCACGTCCAGCCCCAGGGCCAGCGGCGTGGGCCGCGCGGGCCCGTCCAGCAGCCGCGGGATCAGCGACAGCGGCAGATTGTCGATCGCCTCGAAGCCCAGATCCTCCAGCACGTTGATCGCGGTCGAGCGCCCGGCCCCGGACGGCCCGGTGACCAGCACCAGCCGCTGCGCGGTTTCCGGTTCGGTGGCGTCGTGATCCATGCGTCAGGTCCTCGGCAACGGCGGGTGGCATCCGGGTTCGGCATCAAGGCGGCGGGCGGTCGTCATGCCAGACGTCGCCCCAGCATCAGCTGCCGCATCGCAGCATAAAGATGGGGGCGATAGGGCCCGGACACAAGCGAAACCCGGACCCCCAGCCAATCCTGATACCGCTCCTGCGGCAAACGTTCGGCCTCGGGCGCGCCCAAGTCACAGGCCAGCGCCACCGGGACCGGCGGCGACGGCTCTGCCCAGAGGATGCCCACGCCCCGCGCCTCGATCCGCCCCAGCAGGGGCTGGGGCGCCTGCGCCATCAGCCGGCCCGCCGACAGGCGCAGGTCGGTGCGGTCGTCGGCCACCAGCCGTGCCCCCACGGCCATCAGCTGCAGGGCCAGCGTCGACTTGCCCGCACCCGACGGCCCCAGGATGATCACACCCCGCCCGTCCAGGGCCACGGTCGTCGCATGCAGCTGGATCATTCGAATCACCTCCCCCCTCATCCTGCCCCGAAACCGGTTAAGATTCTGTCCACCGGCACACTGCCCCGCCTCATTTTTGCCATGTTGGCGATAACATCCAATGTTACCGCTCACTGTTTGCGCTGACTTGTTTCGGCCCGAATCCGCCGTGTTATAGCCCGGACAACGCCCGCCGCCGCGGGCCGCCACCGCACACACCACGGAGCCACGGACATGACGACGCGCGCAAATCCCGACTGCCGCCTGGACGATCAAGGCATCACCGGGCTGGGCCAGGTCCATTACAACCTGACCGAAGCCGCCCTGATGACCCAGGCCGTCGCCCGCGGCGAAGGCCAGCTGGGCCAGGGCGGCACGTTCCTCGTGTCCACCGGCGCGCATACCGGCCGCTCGCCCAAGGACAAGTTCGTGGTCCGCACCCCCTCGGTCGAAGACACGATCTGGTGGGACAACAACAAGCCGATGGACCCCGCAGCCTTTGACCGCCTGCATGCCGACATGCTGGCGCATATGAAGGGGCGCGACTACTTCGTGCAGGACCTGTTTGCGGGCGCGGATGCCGACAACCGCCTGGACGTCCGCGTGGTGACCGAGCTGGCCTGGCACGGCCTGTTCATCCGCCACCTGCTGCGCCGCCCCGACCCGTCCGAACTGGCCGGCTTCGTGCCCGAATTCACCATCATCAACTGCCCCGGCTTCACCGCCGACCCGGCGCGCCACGGCTGCCGCAGCGGCACGGTGATCGCGATGAATTTCGACGCCAAGCTGATCCTGATCGGCGGCACCGCCTATGCGGGTGAGAACAAGAAATCGGTCTTCACCCTGCTGAACTACCTGCTGCCCGCCAAGGGCATCATGCCGATGCATTGCAGCGCCAACCACGCGCCGGGCAATCCCGACGACGCGGCGGTGTTCTTCGGCCTCTCGGGCACCGGCAAGACGACCCTGTCCGCCGACCCGTCGCGCGTGCTGATCGGCGACGATGAACATGGCTGGTCCGACACAGGCATCTTCAACTTCGAGGGCGGCTGCTACGCCAAGACCATCAACCTCTCGGCCGAGGCCGAGCCCGAGATCCACGCCACCACCACCCGCTTTGCCACCGTGATCGAGAACATGGTCTTTGACCCCGACACGCTGGCGCTGGATTTCCAGGACAATTCCATCACCGACAACATGCGCTGCGCCTACCCGTTGGAGGCGATCGGCAACGCATCTCCCACCAGCCTGGGCGGGCACCCGAAAAACGTGATCATGCTGACCTGCGACGCCTATGGCGTGCTGCCGCCCATCGCGCGGCTGACGCCGGCGCAGGCGATGTATCACTTCCTGTCGGGCTTCACCTCCAAGACGCCGGGAACCGAGGTCGGCGTGACCGAACCCGTGCCCACCTTCTCGACCTGCTTCGGCGCGCCCTTCATGCCCCGCCGCCCCGAGGTCTATGGCAAGCTGCTGCAGGAAAAGATCGCCCAGCACGGCGCCTCGTGCTGGCTGGTGAACACCGGCTGGACCGGCGGCGCCTTCGGCACGGGCAAGCGCATGCCCATCGCGGCGACCCGCGCCCTGCTGGCCGCCGCGATGGACGGCAGCCTGAACGACGCGCAATTCCGTCGCGACCCGAATTTCGGCTTCGACGTGCCGGTCAGCGTCCCGGGGGTCAGCGACACGCTGCTGGACCCGCGCCAGACCTGGGCGGACCCGGCGGCCTATGACGCGCAGGCAAAAAAGCTGGTGCAGATGTTCTGCGACAACTTTGCCCAATACCTGGACGCCATCGACGACGAGACCCGCGCCGCCGCCATCGGCTAAGTCACGCCCCCCAGACCGGAAAGGCCGCCCCGAAGGGGGCGGCCTTTTCTCATGGCGTCGGGTGGCGACAGCCACCCGTCAATCAGGTCGGCTCACGGGCAGGTCGGCTCACAGGCCCAGGCAATGGCGCATGATCGCCTTTTGCGCATGCAGCCGGTTCTCGGCCTCGTCCCAGATGACCGAGGCCGGACCGTCCATGACCGCGCTGGTCACCTCATCCTCGCGATGCGCAGGCAGGCAATGCATGAACAGCGCATCGGGCTTGGCCCGCGCCATCAGCGCCTCGTTGATCTGATAGCCGCGCAGCTGGTTGTGCCGCCGCTCCTTGGCGGATTGCGGGTCATGCATGCTGACCCAGGTGTCGGTCACGACAAGATCGGCGCCAATCACGGCCTTGTTCGGATCGCGCTCGATGGTGACCGGGCGCCCCTGCGCCGCGGCCCAGTCCAGCCATTCGCGCTCGGGGTCCAGGGGCGGCGGGCCGGTGAAGGTCAGATCGAAGCCGAACTGCCCCGCCGCATGGGCAAAGCTGGCAAAGACGTTGTTGCCGTCGCCCGACCAGACCACCTTGCGATCCGCGATCGGGCCGCGATGCTCCTCGAAGGTCATCACATCGGCCATGATCTGGCAGGGATGGGTGCGGTTGGTCAGCCCGTTGATGACCGGCACGCTGGCATATTCCGCCATCTCGTGCAGGGTCGCCTCCTCAAAGGTGCGGATCATGATCAGATCGACATAGCGCGACAGGACGCGCGCCGTGTCGGCGATGGTCTCTCCGTGGCCCAGCTGCATTTCCGATCCCGACAGGATCATCGTCTGCCCGCCCATCTGCCGCACGCCCACGTCAAAGCTGACCCGCGTGCGGGTCGAGGGCTTTTCAAAGATCAGCGCCACCATGCGCCCGGCCAGCGGCTGGTCGTCATCCGGGGTGCCCTTGGGTCGCCCGTTGCGGGCGGCCTTCATCGCATGGGCATTGTCGATGATGCTGCGCAGCGCGGCAGGATCGGTGGTGTGGATATCCAGGAAATGGGTCATCTGTCTGTCTTTCAGCGATTTATCGCAGCAAGCCCTGTGCCGCCGCCCGGGTCAAGGGGGCGCTGCCCCCACCGCGCTGACGCGCGGCCCCCCCGGGATATTTGCATGAAGAAGAAGCGCTCAGGCGGCCAGGCTGGCGGCGGCGCGGTCCAGGCGGGCCACGGCCTCGGCGATGTCTTCGTCAGTGATGTTCAGCGGCGGCAGCAGGCGCAGCGTGTCATCGGCGGCGGGCACGGTCAGCAGGTGCTGATCATAGGCGGCGCGGACCAGATCGACCGGCGCCACGCGGCATTTCAGGCCCAGCATCAGCCCCTGGCCGCGCACCGATTCAAAAACGTCCGGGTGGCCCGCGACCAGCCCCTCCAGCCTCTGGCGGAACAGGGCGGCCTTGCGGTTGACCTCGGCCAGGAAAGCCGGATCGGCCACGATCTGCATCACGCGCGCGCCCACCGCGCAGGCCAGCGGGTTGCCGCCATAGGTCGAGCCATGCGTGCCCGCGACCATGCCCGCCGCCGCAGCTTCGGTCGCCAGCACCGCGCCCAGGGGAAAGCCGCCGCCGATGCCCTTGGCGACCATCATGATGTCGGGCGCGATGCCTGCATGTTCGTGCGCGAACAGGCGGCCCGTGCGGCCCATGCCGCATTGCACCTCGTCCAGGACCAGCAGCGCGCCGGTCCGGTCGCACAGATCGCGCAGCCCCTTGAGGCAGGCGTCGGGCAGCACGCGGATGCCCCCCTCGCCCTGCACCGGCTCGACCATGATCGCGGCGGTGCGGTCGGTGACCGCGGCCTCCAGCGCCGCGTGATCGCCAAAGGGCAGCGTGCGGAACCCCGGCATCAGCGGGCCGAAGCCCTTGGTCATCTTGTCCGATCCCGCCGCCGCGATCGCCCCGGTGGACCGCCCGTGGAAGGCCCCGCCAAAGGTCACGATCTCGATCCGCTCGGGGTCGCCGGCATGGTCCCAATGCTTGCGGACCATCTTGATGGCCAGCTCGGCGGCCTCGGTGCCGGAATTGGTGAAGAACACCGTGTCGGCAAAGGTGTGCTCGACCAGCAGGTCGGCCAGCCGCTCTTGTTCGGGGATCTGATAGAGGTTCGACACATGCCAGATCCGCCCCGCCTGCTCGGTCAGCGCAGCGACCAGGTCGGGGTTGGCGTGGCCCAGCACATTGACGGCAATGCCCGCGCCCAGATCCAGATAGCGCGTCCCGTCGGCGGTGACGGCCCAAGAGCCCTCGCCGCGTTCAAAGGCAAGGGGCGCACGGTTATAGGTCGGCAGGACATGCGGGATCATGGATCTGGCCTTTGCAGCGATGGGAGGGGGGGCGGGCAGGCGAACAGGATGCGGACCGGTCAGGTCGCATCAGCGTCGGATGGAACGGGCGCGTCGCTTGCTCATGGCGGGCAGGATGCGCAGCTTTGCCCCTCTGCGCAAGCGCGAAAACCGTCTGGACGCGTCCTTTCACGATGTGCAAGAAACCGGCATGGAAACATCCGGTGAACATCGCGGCCGCACGGTGGCCTTCATGGTGGCGGCGACGGCGCTGTTCGCGGCGACCTCGCTTCTGGCCAAGGCCATCGGCACGGGCGCCCTGGGGCCGGCGCTGCCGCCGTTGATGGTCAGCCTGGGGCGCTTTGCCTTTGCGCTGGCGGGGATCACGGCGGTTGTGGCGCTGATGCGGCCCCGGCTGACGCGGCCGCGCTGGTCCACGCATCTGGCCCGGACGCTGTGCGGATGGGGTGGCATCACGCTGATGTTCGCGGCCGTCGCGCGCATGCCTCTGCCCGATGCGACGGCGATCAGCTTTCTGTCGCCGGTCTTCACCATGCTGCTGGCCATTCCGCTGCTGGGGGAACGCGTCGGCCCGGTGCGCTGGACCGCGGCCGCCATCGCGATGGTCGGCGCGGCGATCCTGCTGCGCCCGGGCGACGCGCTGCAGCCCGCCGCGGCGCTGGCCCTGGGCGCCGCCTGCGCCATGGGGCTGGAGGCGATCTTCATCAAGCGCCTGACCCGGCGCGAGGCGCCGCTGCAGATCCTGCTGGTCAACAATACGATGGGCACGGCGATCGCCGCCACCGCCGCCCTGTTGGTCTGGGCGACGCCCAATGCGGCGCAATGGGCGGCGCTGGCGGCCATCGGGCTGCTGATGGCCATGGGTCAGGCGCTGAACCTGGCGGCGATGCGACAGTCGGATGCCAGCTTCGTGGCCCCGTTCTTCTACCTGACGCTGGTCTGGGCGGCGGGGTTCGACCTGTGGATCTTTGGCGTGCTGCCCGATGCGGTCAGCATCGCGGGGGCCGCGGTGCTGGTCTCGGGCGCGGGGCTGCTGGTCTGGCGCGACCGCCAGCGGGGTGGTGCTACCCGGCCGCTCGGCGCCTGAACGGCCTCAGGGCTTCATCCGGTATCCCGTCTTCAGCCAGCGCCAGGCCAGCCACAGCACCGCCGCCACGACGCCCGCGCAGATCAGCGCCCCGCGCCAGGCGGGCGCGTCGCTGACCCCGGTGACCCCGTATCGCGCCCCGTCGATCAGGTAAAAAATCGGGTTCCAGTGCGACAGCGTGTTGAACGGCTCAGGCAGGGCCTGCACCGAATAGAAGGTGCCCGACAGGAACGACAGCGGCGTGATGACGAAATTGGTGATCGCCGCCATCTGGTCGAATTTCTGCGCCATGATCCCGGCCAGGATGCCCAAGCCCCCCAGCATCAGCGCCGCCAGCAGGATGAACAGCACCGTCCAGCCCGGATGCGCGATGCCACGCCCGGTGACCAACACCATGCCCGTGCCGATCACCACCGCGACCAGCCCCGCGCGCACCACCGACCCGGCCAGATAGCCCGCCAGCAGCTCTCCGGCGGACAGAGGCGGCATCAGCGTGTCGATGATGTTGCCCTGCACCTTGGCCGCGGTGATCGAGCTGGAGGTGTTGGCGAAGGCGTTCTGGATCACCGTCATCATCAGGATGCCCGGCCCCAGGAACACCAGATAGGGCAGGCCCATGACCTGACCCCGCCCCTGGCCCAGCGCCAGGGAAAAGATCATCACGAACAGCCCCGCCGTCATCAGCGGCGCGAATATCGTCTGCTGCCAGACCGCCATGAAACGCATCACCTCGCGCCGCGCCAGGGTCCGCAGGCCCAGCCAGTTGACCCTGCCAAAGCGGCGCACGCCCATGGCCGGGGCGGCGGAGGGGGCCTGCGGGTCAAACTTCGTCGGGGCTGTCATGTGGCGGTCCTTGAATTTCTGGCGCTTGGCGGCTAAATCTCGGCATCCCGTTTGTGACGGGACCAATCGCAGGTTACAAGATGGGGCGGCAGGTCAGATCCGCCCGGAAAGGCTGCCATGTCCTGGACGGATGATCGCGTCGAGACACTGAAACGCATGTGGTCCGAGGGCCAGTCCGCCAGCGCCATCGCCAAGGAGCTGGGCGGCGTCACCCGGAACGCCGTGATCGGCAAGGTCCACCGCCTTGGCCTGTCGAACCGCAATGACGAGGCAGAGGCCGCGCCCGCCCCGGCCCCCGAACCCGCCCCCGCCCCGGCACCCGAGGTCAAGCCCGCCGCAGCCGTGCGTCCCGCACCTGCGCCCGCCGCCCCGCCGCGCCCCGAACCCGTCGCCGCAGCCCCGGCCCAGCCCGAGCCCGAGGCGGAACCCGCCACGCAGCCCGCCTTCGTGCCGGTGCCGCGCCGCCCGATCGTGCCCGCGGGCCAGCCCCTGCCGCCCCAGCCCTCGGCCAACGAGATTTCCCCCGAGGCCCTGGCCTCGGTCCGCGAAGTCGAAAAGCGCGCGAAGAAGCTGACCCTGATGGAGCTGACCGAGCGGACCTGCAAATGGCCCATCGGCGATCCGGCGACCGAGAAATTCTGGTTCTGCGGCCTGCCCTCGGTCGCGGGCAAACCCTATTGCGAGGCGCATGTGGGCGTGGCCTTCCAACCGATGAGCAGCCGCCGCGACCGCCGCCGCTGACCCCCTCCACCCAACCCCTCCGATCCAGGGCCGCCCCGACAGGCGGCCCTGTTTCCTGTCCGGGCTGCGGCGATCCTGAACGATCCATGACCGCAACGCCCGCAAGCGGTGTACAGGCTGTGCACGCGCTGTGCCTGTCCGGTGCCCGCCCTGTGCGGCGGATTTCCGGGCGATTTCAACGCGCCCCCCGCCCCGCCCCCACGGCGGTGTTGCGCGCACCGCCCCTGCAACGCGCGCCGCACTTTTCAACACCGCGCAACAGGGCTAGAGAGACGCGACCCCGAAAGGACGCACCATGGCCCGCCACCTGATCACCTCTGCCCTGCCCTATATCAACGGCATCAAGCATCTGGGGAACCTTGTCGGCTCCCAGCTGCCGGCGGATCTCTATGCCCGCTATCTGCGCGCGCGCGGCCACGAGGTGATGTTCATCTGCGCCACCGACGAGCACGGCACCCCGGCCGAACTGGCCGCCGCCAAGACCGGCGAGGCCGTGGCCGATTACTGCGCCCGGATGCACAGCGTCCAGACCGCCTTGGCGCAGGGGTTCGGGCTGTCCTTCGACCATTACGGGCGCTCTTCCAGCGACCAGAACCGTCGCCTGACCCAGCATTTCGCGGGCCGCCTGGCCGATCAGGGCTATATCCGCGAAGTCGTTGAAAAGCAGGTCTATTCCCATGCCGACAACCGCTTTCTCCCCGACCGCTACATCGAGGGCACCTGCCCCAATTGCGGCTATGACAAGGCCCGCGGTGACCAGTGCGAGAACTGCACCAAGCAGCTGGACCCGACCGACCTGATCAACCCGCGCAGCGCCATCAGCGGCTCCACCGACCTTGAGGTGCGCGAGACGAAGCACCTCTATCTGCGCCAATCCGCGCTGAAAGGCGACATCGCCGCCTGGATCGACGGCAAGGCCGACTGGCCGATCCTGACCACATCCATCGCGCGCAAATGGCTGAACGACGGCGACGGTCTGCAGGACCGCGGCATCACCCGCGACCTGGACTGGGGCGTGCCGGTGAAACGCGGCGATGCCGACTGGCCGGGGATGGAGGGCAAGGTCTTCTACGTCTGGTTCGACGCCCCCATCGAATATATCGGCGCGACCGCCGAATGGGCCGAAGCAAACGGCGCCGACGACGCCGCCTGGCGCCGCTGGTGGCGCCTGGACGAGGGCGCGGAGGACGTGACCTATACCCAGTTCATGGGCAAGGATAACGTGCCCTTCCATACCCTGTCCTTCCCCGCCACCTTGATCGGTTCGGGCGAGCCGTGGAAGATGGTCGATTACATCAAGTCCTTCAATTACCTCACCTATCAGGGCGGACAGTTCAGCACGTCTCAAGGCCGCGGCGTGTTCATGGACCACGCGCTGGAGATCCTGCCCGCCGATTACTGGCGCTGGTGGCTGTTGTCCCACGCCCCCGAATCCGGCGACAGCGAGTTCACCTGGGAGAATTTCCAGCAATCCGTGAACAAGGACCTGGCCGACGTGCTGGGCAACTTCGTCAGCCGCATCACCAAGTTCTGCCGCGCGAAATTCGGCGAAACCGTCCCCGAGGGCCCGGCCTGGGGTCCCGCCGAACTGGCCCTGATCGACACGCTGACCACCCGCATCCGCGCCTATGAGGCCAACATGGAGGCGATGGAGGTCCGCAAGGCCGCGTCCGAGCTGCGCGCCATCTGGGTGTCGGGCAACGAATACCTGCAATCGGCCGCGCCCTGGACGGTGTTCAAGACCGACCCCGACCAGGCGGCAATGCAGGTGCGCATGGGACTGAACCTGATCCGCCTCTACGCGATCCTGTCGCAGCCCTTCATCCCCTTCGCCTCGGCCAGCATGCTGGCGGCGATGGGCACCGACGGCGCGGACTGGCCCACGGACGTGGCGCAGGCCCTGCAGGCGCTGGCGCCGGGCCATGGCTTCACCGTCCCCGAGGTCATGTTCGCCAAGATCAGCGACGAGGACCGCGCCGCATGGGAGGCACGGTTCCAAGGCGTCCGCACCTGATTGTTGCACGAATGCAACGCATGAGGCGGGGCGGGGCGCAGGTCTTGCCCCCGTCCGCCCACCGGCCTAAAGGCGACTGAATTACCCAGGTAATCGGCTTTTCCCTCTGGTCGCGACCCCAGGCAGCATGTCCCTCCCCCTCCCGGAGCCCGTGATGCCCAAGACCCTCTCTGCCCGCGCCGTCCTTCTGTCGCTGACCGCGCTGACCGTTCCCGCCGCCGCCCAGGACCGCGCGCCCGTCCTGCTGGACGAGGTGGTGATCACCGCCTCGGGGTTCGAACAGACCATCGCGGACGCCCCCGCCAGCATCTCGGTCATCTCGGGCGAGGAGCTGGCGCGGCGCAACATCACCACCCTGTCGGATGCGCTGCGCGGCGTGCAGGGCGTGGCCACGACCGGCATCGCCAATGAACAGGACATCACCATCCGCGGCCTGGGCGGGCAATACACGCTGATCCTGGTCGACGGCAAACGCCAGGGCACCCGCGAATCGCGCACCAATGGCAGCGCCGGGTTCGAGCAGAACTGGATTCCCCCCGTCGCCGCCATCGACCGGATCGAGATCGTGCGCGGCCCGATGTCGTCGCTGTACGGGTCCGACGCGATGGGCGGCGTCATCAACGTCATCACCAAGCCTGTGGCCGGCCGCTGGACCGGCTCGGTCACGGCCGAGGCGACGGTGCCCCAGGACGGCGACGACGCATCCTCGCGCCAGCTGTCCTTCTATGGCAGCGGGCCGGTGATCGCCGATCAGCTGGGCCTGCAGGTCTGGGGCCGCCGCTTCGACCGGTCGGAATCGCAGGTCGTGGACGGGCTGCGCGACCGCGACCTGACCGACCTGTCGGCGCGGCTCAGCTGGACGCCCGACCCCGATCACACCGTCCACCTGGAGGGCGGGCGCACCCGAATCGAGGATCTGGGCCGCGTGGGCCGCACCATCGCGCCCGTCGATTTCCGCGGCACGCCCCAGAACGACAGCCTGCAGGAAAACACCCGCGACCGCGCCGCCCTGTCCTATGCCGGGCAATGGGGCGACGTGACCGCCGATCTGTCGGTCCTGCGCGAGGTCGGCCAGCGCACCACCGCCTCCGGCAACGGCGCCCTGGGCCTGACCGTGGGCGACCGCGCGCCCAAGGTCACGAACACCGTCTATGACGCGAAATTCACCGCGCCGCTGGAATGGCAGGGCAGCCACACCTTCGTCTTTGGCGGGCAGCTGAACCGCACCGGCCTGCGCGACCAGAACCCGGGCCTGGGCGACGGGCGGACCTATACCTTCTCGACCTCGCAGCGGGCGATCTTTGCCGAGGATGAATGGCGCCTCCGCGACGATGTCGCGCTGACCCTGGGGGCGCGGCTGAACGATCACGCCGAATATGGCCGCAACACCACGCCGCGCGCCTATGCGGTCTGGAACCCGTCCCAGGATCTGACCATCAAGGGCGGCGTGTCGACCGGGTTCCGCGCCCCCGACCTGCGCTCGGTCGTGCCGGGCTATTTCTACACGACCGAACGTGGCGCCGGGGCCATCGTGTCGAACCCTGACCTCAGCCCCGAGGAAAGCACCAATTACGAGCTGGCCGCCCTCTATACCGCACCCGCATGGCAGGTCGGCGCGACCCTGTTCCGCACCGATTTCCGCAACAAGATCGAAAGCGTCAAGACCACCGACCGCGTCACCGTGGGCGGCCAGTCCTACAACCGCTGGAACTGGGTGAACATCGGAGAGGCGCGTCTGCAGGGGGTCGAGCTGACCGCCGAATGGGACGCCACCGCGGATGTGACGCTGCGCGCCAATTACAGCTTCACCGACAGCGAACAGCGGACCGGCGCCTTCACCGGCCTGCCGCTGGAGCGCACGCCCCGCCATCAGGCCAGCGTGACGGCCGACTGGACCACGCCCATCGACGGGCTGGGGGCCTGGGGCACGGTGAACTACCACGGCGATGAGACCGCCGCCGGCGCCCGCATCGGCACCAATGGCCGCCCCGTGGCCTTCGACGCGTCGGGCACGGCCATCGCCTATGAATACGGCTCCTATCTGACAGTCGATCTGGGCGCGGATTATCAGCTGACCGACCGCGTGTCGCTGAACGGCGCAGTCTACAACCTGCTGGACCGCGACATCACCATGGCCGCCAACAACACCGAAGGCGAAGGCCGCCGCCTGTGGCTGGGCCTGACCTCGAACTTCTGACCCAGTGCGCCCGGCCGGTGGACTTTCCCCGGCCGGGCGTGTTCAAACAGGGCCGAACCGCAAGCCGGAGAGCCCATGACCCATTGCATCCTGATCGGAGCCCCCGTGGACGAGGGCCAGCGCCGCCCCGGCTGCCTGATGGGCCCCGCCGCCTATCGTACCGCGGGCCTGGCCCAGACCCTGTCGGCCCTGGGCCACGGCGTCGAGGATCGCGGCGACGTCACCCCCGCCGCGCCCGGGGACCAGACCTGCACCAATCCGGCCGTCCACCACCTGCCCGAAACGATCGCCTGGACCCACGCCCTGCGCGAAGCGACCCAGGCCGCCCTGCCCCACGGCATGCCGATCATCATGGGCGGCGACCATTCGCTGGCCCTTGGCACGGTCGCGGGGGTGGCGGCCCATGCGGCGACCCAAGGGCGGCCGCAATTCGTGATCTGGCTGGACGCGCATAGCGATTTCCACACGGTGGACAGCACCACCTCGGGCAACCTGCACGGCACGCCCATGGCCTATGCGAACGGCCAGCCCGGCTTCGATCCCTTCCCGCCCTTCCCGGCCCCCATCCCGGGCGAAAACATCTGCATGTTCGGCATCCGCAGCGTGGACCCCGCCGAACTGGCGCTGATGCAACCCACGGACATCACCGTGAACGACATGCGCGTGCTGGACGAACAGGGCATCGTCGCACCCCTGCGGGCCTTCCTGGACCGCGTGCGGGCCGCGAACGGCATGCTGCATGTCAGTCTGGACGTGGATTTCCTCGACCCCGCCATCGCGCCTGCGGTCGGCACCACCGTCCCCGGCGGCGCGACCTTCCGCGAGGCGCATCTGGTGATGGAGCTGCTGCACGAATCCGCCCTCGTCACCTCGCTCGACCTGGTCGAGCTGAACCCCTTCCTCGACGAACGCGGACGCACGGCCAAGCTGATGGTCGATCTGGTGGGCAGCCTGATGGGCCGCAAGGTCTTCGACCGCCCCACCCGCAGCTACGGATAAGGGGCAGGCCCCACCGGACCCGCCCCTTCTTCTTCATAAAAATATCCCGCGGGGGTCCGGGGGCGCGAAGCCCCCGGCGCCAGCCTACCAGACCTTCGCTTCGCGGTCGTAGAACCGCCGCGCCGCCGCCTCGACAAAGGCCTTGGGGTCCAGTTTCGTGACCCCGGCATCCGGCACCACACCCGCCGCCGCCAGCAGTTTGGCCGAAGCATCCTCCGCCCCGATCGCCTTCAGATGCGCGAACGCGTCCGAGACGAAATCGACCGCCGGCTTGAACTTGGCCATCTTGGCTGCATCCTCGGCACTCAGCACCAGCGCCACCGCATCGAACAGCACCGAGGGCGAGCCCGCCAGCTGCGCCTCCGCCTTGCCGCGCTCCTTGGCGATCAGCATCACGCTGCCCCCCTCGGCCTCGACCGCGGCCTTCAGCGCCTCGACCTTGTCCATGTCGCCGCCATCCCCGATCAGGATGCCGACCTTGCGGCCCTGCAGCGTATGCTTGGCACGCTTCATGATGGACAGCGCATCCGACGGCGCCATGTCCACCGGCTCGCGCATTGGCTTGGCGGCATCGGGCAGATCCTCGGCCAGACCCTCGGCGACCGTCTCGGCCAGATCCTCGTCGATGACGCGCAGATGGCCCAGAACGCGCTGGATCACATGGCCCAAGCCTACCTTGGACAGCTCAAAGGTGATCGCATCGGCGATATGCCCCTGCTCCACCTCGGTCTGGCTGCGATAGAACAGGCGCGCCTGGCTGTAATGGTCCCCGAACAGCTCGGCCCGCACGCGCAGCTTCTCCTCGGGCTTGTTGCCCAGATCGGTCATGTCCTTGTAGGTCGCAAAGCCCTGCTCGCTGGCGCGCGGACCCGGGTCCTCTCCCACTTCGTGCAGGCTGTTGGGCTCGTAATTGGCGCGGCCCTTGGGCACGGCCATCTGCATCATCCCGTCGCGCTGGAAATTGTGCATCGGGCATTTCGGCGCATTGATCGGGATCTGGTGGAAATTGGTCGTCCCCAGACGCGATTTCTGCGTGTCCAGATAGCTGAACAGCCGCCCCTGCAGCAGCGGGTCGTCCGAAAAGTCGATGCCGGGCACGACATTCGTCGGCAGGAAGGCCACCTGCTCGGTCTCGGCAAAGAAGTTGTCGGGGTTGCGGTCCAGAACCATGCGACCGACGATGCGGACGGGAATATCCTCTTCGGGGATCAGCTTGGTGGCGTCCAGCACGTCATAGGGCTGCTTGGCCGCCCATTCCGCGTCAAAGGTCTGGATGCCCAGTTCCCATTCTGGGAAATCACCCGAATCGATGGCCTCCCACAGGTCCTGGCGGTGATAGTCCTGGTTGGCACCCGCCGTCTTGACCGCCTCGTTCCAGACCTGGCTCTGCAGGCCCAGCTTGGGCTTCCAGTGGAACTTGACGAAGGTCGACTTGCCCTCGGCATTGACCAGCCGGAAGGTGTGGACACCGAAGCCCTCGATCATGCGCAGGCTGCGCGGGATGGCGCGGTCCGACATAGCCCACATGATCATGTGCATCGATTCCGGCATCAGCGACACGAAATCCCAGAAGGTGTCATGCGCGCTGGCGGCCTGGGGATAGCCCTTGTCGGCCTCCATCTTGACCGAATGGATCAGGTCGGGAAACTTGATCGCATCCTGGATGAAGAACACCGGGATGTTGTTGCCGACCAGGTCCCAATTGCCCTCCTGGGTATAGAACTTGACGGCAAAGCCGCGCACGTCGCGCGGCGTGTCGACGCTGCCCGCACCGCCCGCCACGGTCGAGAAGCGCACGAAGACTTCGGTCCGCCCGGCCTTGGCCAGAACGCCCGCGCGGGTCAGTTCGGGGATCGGGTCGGTGCATTCGAAATAGCCATGCGCCCCCGATCCGCGGGCATGCACGATGCGCTCCGGAATACGCTCATGGTCAAAGTGGAAAATCTTTTCACGAAGCGCGAAATCCTCCAGCAGGGTCGGCCCTCGTACCCCGGCCCGCAGGCTGTTCTGGTTGTCGGAAAGGGGAACACCGTGATTGGTGGTCAGGGCGTCGCCGCCCGTCTGGTGCAATTCACCGCCATTGCCGCGGGTGTCGCTGATGCGGGACATGCCGTCCTCCTGTGATGGGCGTTGCCGCTCAACGGGATGGGGGCGTCAGGGTTCCTGATTTCAGGGCTATGAATTGTTCATCCGCTTGCCCTGCGCGGCGCGGCCTGCGATAGGAACGGGGATGGTGACGCGGACGTGGCGAAATCGGTAGACGCAGCAGACTTTGACAATTGGAGTGCCCGTCGGGAAACCGGCGGTGCAGAACCGCTCAAATTCGGGGAAAGCTGACGGGTTCGCCCCTGCCAATCCCGAGCCAAGCCCCGGCGACGGGGAAGGTGTAGAGACTAGACGGGCGGCGCCTAACGCCTTCGGGCCATGGCGAAGGGATAGTCCAGACCACGAACGGGGCCAGCCCCGGCGGCGAAAGTCGAAGTGGTACGAAAATCTGTTTTCCGTCAGGAAGTGCGGGTTCAAGTCCCGCCGTCCGCACCACCATCAGTCCATGACGCGGGCCGCGGCATCGCCGCAGCCCGCCATCAGCGGTCAGGAGACCAGCGCACGCTCGTTGCGGGCGTGGCGTTCGACCAGGCGCCGCAGTTGCGGGCCGCGCACCAGATGGCGCGCCTCGCGCGGCAGGCGGGTGGCGTCGCGCAGTTGAGGGAACAGGGCGTCGATCTCGGCCAGGGCGGTCTTGCCAAGCGATTCCAGCGCCTGTGCACCCGGATACAGCGATTCGGTCAGCGCGCCGTCCGACATGATGACCTGGTGGTCGTCGAACATCAGGTGGACATAGGTGACCTCGGTGACGTCCTCGTCGATGCGGATGCCGGACAGTTCGGTCAGCTGGCAGGCCGGGGCCAGAACCTCGGCCGCGCCAAAGATGCGCTGCGCGATGGCCGAGCGGATCAGGATGCGGTGCTGGCGCGACACGACCAGCGGACGCACGGGCTGATCGGCCCCCAGGGCGCCGGCCTCGATGCGCACGGGACGCAGCTTGGGCTTGGCGGCCAGGTCGATCGCATCCAGGGCGCGCGTCCCGGTCCAGCGCAGCGGCTGGAATCCGTTGTCGCGGGTCCAGATCATGTCACCGGCCTGCTGCGTCTCGACCGCGCGGTCGCCCTGTTCGGTCAGGATCATCGTGCCGGCGGCAAAGCAGATGATGTCCAGATCAAAGATGTCCGGATTGAACGAGATCCGCGCCACATAGGTGTTCGCCGGCAGCGGCGTGGCCTGCAGGATCTCGACCGAATACAGCGCATTGATGTCGGACCACTCGTCCACGCTATCCAGGGCGGGGCGGAAGAACATGTCGCCATTGCGCATCTGGATCAGCACGCCCTGCTGGTCGCTGGTGGTGTTGTCGGGAAAGGTCAGCCGGTAATCGACCCGCAGAAAGCCGGTGATCTGGCTGCTGACCTGGGCATCCGCGTCAGGGGACCGATAGGTGAAGGTGCTGGGACCGAACAGGTTGTGGTTGTAGGTCGTCGCATAGGCGGTGGTCCACCCGGTCTCCGGGGTGTTGATGACGCGCAGGCCACCGACCAGGCTGACCGGCTCGATCTGGTTTGGGCCGGTCGCGGTATAACCGTTCATGGACTCAGCCTCGGCTGCAGTCGCCGGTGAACCCGCCGTCGCGTTGATCTGCGCTCCGTTTCCGAACCACATCCAGGTGACAGGATAAGTCATGAAAGTCGCCGCCAGTAAAGAATTCCGGGGCTAGGCCGTGTTGACAAAAGGGATTCACAACGCGGTTCGGGCATGATTCAAGCTGGTATCTGCGATCGAGACCAGCTTGGCACGAGACCTGATGTCGGACGAGGAATGGGCGTTCTTTGAACGGTT
>NZ_SUNH01000029.1 GCF_005048265.1 Paracoccus hibiscisoli | reverse complement strand
ACGCATTATCTCTCCGAAACGATGAAAAAAACCGATCAGGACAAAATTGGCGCGGGGTAGAGCAGCCCGGTAGCTCGTCAGGCTCATAACCTGAAGGTCATAGGTTCAAATCCTATCCCCGCAACCAAAAAAATATCGCGATAACAATTCTATACGCCCCGCCCAACAGCGGGGCTTTCGCATGCCCGCAAAACAACTCAACGCCACATCAACGTTGAAAGAGGCCGCCGGAGAGGTGGTTCTTTGTCTGTGGCGTATCGGTGACTTGCGGGGGCGCGAGAAGTTAAGCGTCACGTGCCCCGGACATGGTCCGAGATCGAAATCGCGAGAGATGAACTCGGAGTGACGTTGTCGACGCTGATGGTCGTCGGTTAGCCGACGCATCTCATTCAGCAGCAAACCGCCACACCTCTTTTCGAGGCAGAGTAGGTCGAGTGCCCGATCCCGTTCGCGCAGTGTGCGAACTGCAGCAGATCTTGGCAACCGATGTGCCGTCCTCGCCTTCCTTCAGAGGAAATGCGTCTCTGGTGCTTCCGTGAATCTCGATGCCATTGTCGTTCTCGGCTCTTTTCCCAGCCAGGGGAGGTTTGCCGAAAACTCCACTTTCAAACGGTCCAATTCTTAGGCCAGATCGCACGGCTTCCCGTCGCGCATGTAGCTTATCACAGCAATGGTGATGCGGTTCTCAATCTCCCTATGGCGACAGTGACCAGGTGCAGGCCGACGGTGAGGCTCCGTTCCATCAGCTTCTCTTTACGGGATATTAATAGGTGATCCGTAGGTAATTGCGTTGGGCACAAGAATAGGAACCTCACCGTGTTTGCATCGCACACCCTCCGACGCATTTTTGAGCAGATTACCAGTTTAGAGCGTCGAGCAAGGATGGCATTAGCATTTCTCGCATGCTGGGCTCTTCTGGCGGCCGTGGCGCAAGCGCAAACGTCGACCTACACCTATAGCATTACATGGACGAATACGGCTGATTCATCCGATAGCCTGAGTGGATCAATTACATTCACAGATCTGGATAATCTATACGGTTCGATAACTGGCTTTTCTTTCAACGATGGTGCGACGACCTATGCCCTGCAGGATGTAGGGATCTTCGTCTTCAATGCTTCGAGCAGCCTCTCAGGAACCGGGGAAGAGGTTGGTCTGCTACACGACTTGAACTTCAATTCGAACGACAGCGTCTGGACGGGCGTCAGTCCGAATACTATTGCTAAACAAGATGATATGTTTATGGACCCTATGTTTGGCATGGGCGGCTATCGGATTACCAGCTTCGTCGGCGGCGATGCCGTGCCCCCTACTATTACCCTGGCCTTTGCGCCGAAGGCCGGTGCGCTGCCGGACGGCATGGCGGGCACGGCCTACAATCAGGCTGTTGCCGCCTCGCAGGGCACCGCCCCCTACATCTACGCCGTCACCGCCGGTGCTCTGCCGGCAGGATTGTCGCTCGATACCTCGGGCACCATCTCGGGCACGCCGACCGTGGCGGGCGAGCACACGTTCACCGTCACGGCAACCGACGCCCATGAGGTGAGCGGATCGGTGAGCTACAGCATTGCGGTGGCCGTCCAGGCACCGGTTGTTGGTAGCGTCACGGCCACAGTGGCTGCGAACTCCGCAGACGATGCCATCACGCTGGACCTGTCCGGCGGCGCGGCGACCTCGGTGGCCGTGCTTGGCGATCCTTCGCATGGCACCGCGACCGTGTCGGGCACGACGATCACCTACAGCCCGGCCGCCGGCTATTCCGGCACCGACAGCTTCACCTACACCGCCACCAACGCCTCGGGCACCTCGGCCGCGGCTACCGTGAGCCTCACCGTCACCGCTCCGACCCTGGCCTTCGCGCCCAAGGCCGGCGTGCTGCCGGCCGGCACGGCGGGCACGGCCTACAGTCTGACCGTTGCTGCCGCGCAGGGTACGGCGCCCTACAGCTACGCAGTCACCGCTGGTGCTCTGCCGGCAGGCCTGACGCTTAGCACCTCTGGCACCCTCTCGGGCACGCCGACCGTGGCAGGCGAGAACACGTTCACCATCACCGCCACCGACGCCCATGAGGTGACCGGATCGGTCAGCTACAGCATCGCCGTGGCCGTTCAGGCACCGGTCGCTGGTAGCGTCACCGCCACAGTGGCTGCGAACACCGCGGACAATGCCATCACGCTGGACCTGTCCGGCGGCGCGGCATCCTCGGTGGCCGTGCTTGCCGATCCTTCGCATGGTACCGCGACCGTGTCGGGCACGACGATCACCTATACCCCGGCCGCCGGCTATTCCGGCACCGACAGCTTCACCTACACCGCCACCAACGCGTCCGGCACCTCGGCTGCGGCTACCGTGAGCCTCACCGTCACCGCTCCGACCCTGGCCTTCGCGCCGAAGGCCGGTGCGCTGCCGGACGGAACGGCGGGCATGGCCTATAATCAGGCTGTTGCCGCCTCGCAGGGCACCGCCCCCTACAGCTACGCCGTCACCGCCGGTGATCTGCCAGCGGGCCTGGTGCTCAGCACGTCAGGCATCATCTCGGGCACGCCGACCGTGGCAGGCGAGGACACGTTCACCATCACCGCCACCGACGCCCATGAGGTGACCGGATCGGTCAGCTACACCATCTCCGTGGCCGTCCAGGCACCGGTTGCGGGTAGCGTCACGGCCACGGTGGCAGCGAACACCGCAGACAATGCCATCACGCTGGACCTGTCCGGCGGCGCGGCAACCTCGGTGGCCGTGCTTGCCGATCCTGCGCATGGTACCGCGACCGTGTCGGGCACGACGATCACCTATACCCCGGCCGCCGGCTATTCCGGCACCGACAGCTTCACCTACACCGCCACCAACGCGTCCGGCACCTCGGCCGCGGCTACCGTGAGCCTCACCGTCACCGCTCCGACCCTGGCCTTCGCGCCCAAGGCCGGCGTGCTGCCGGCCGGCATGGCGGGCACGGCCTACAATCGGGCTGTTGCCGCCTCGCAGGGCACCGCCCCCTACAGCTACGCAGTCACCGCCGGTGATCTGCCAGCAGGATTGTCGCTCAGCACCTCGGGCACGATCTCGGGCACGCCGACCGTGGCGGGCGAGGACACGTTCACCGTCACCGCAACCGACGCTTACGAGGTGTCCGCATCGGTGCGCTACAGCATCGCCGTCAAAGCGGCTCCTGCACTGTTCAGCTTCACCCCGGCCACTGGCGCTCTGGCGGTAGCCATGGCGGGTGAAGACTACAGCCAACTCTTCTCCGCCACGGGTGGAGCCGGCACGACAACCTATACTGTCTCGTCCGGTGCCTTGCCGGAGGGACTGGTTCTTGCAGCATCCTCCGGCGAACTGAGCGGAACATTGGCCTCAAACGCAGAAGGTGACTACACCTTCACCGTGCAAGCTCGTGACAGCAACGGTGCCACCGGTGCGGCAGTCTATACTCTGAAAGTCAGAGAGCGGGCGGTAACAGTGACCGACAAACGGGTTAAAGTTGCTGCCGGATCATCGCCCTTGAACATCGATCTGACCAGGGGAGCCACCGGTGGTCCTTTCATGTGGGCTGAGGTTGCCGCCGTGGTACCGCAGAATGCCGGTAGGGTCTCCATCGTGCGTGGCGAATTTGCTCAAGCAGGTTCATCCGGTCCTCTCGGGTGGTATCTGAAGTTCATCCCCGATCCGGCCTATTCGGGCACGGTGACGGTGGACTTTAGCCTCACCAGTGCGCTTGGCGTGTCCAACACCGGAACCGTTATTTACGAGATCGATTATGACGCAGCCGAAGTTGCGGCGGATATCGACGGTCTGGTGAACGGTTTTGTCAGAAACCGTCAGAACATGATATCTTCCACAATCAGTGTTCCCGGTCTGCTTGAGCGTCGGCGCATGAATCAAGCGACCGAGCGCGTGACCACTCAGGTCAGCCCTTCGGGGCAGGGCGTAAAACTTAGCTTTTCGACGAGCCTGGCGCAGATGGAAGCGGCAAAGAACCATGCAGATGGGGTCCATGACACCACCAGTTCCCCGTTCAACATGTGGATGGACGGCACCTTCCTGCTGCACAAGCGCGACGCCGGCAACGGCGAAGGTGGCGGCGAGTGGGGCAGCTTCGGCATGATCTCGGGTGGGGCAGACTATCTACTCAACGATAAAGCGTTTGTCGGCCTCAGCCTCCACTATGATCATATGACGGACCCGTCTGATGAAGATGCCGAGCTGACTGGCAACGGCTGGATGGCGGGACCTTCCATGTCATTCGAACTAGGGGAAGGCGTGTTCTGGGACACCAGCCTGCTCTATGGCGGCTCGTCGAACGATATCGATACTGCATTTTGGGACGGGACCTTCCGCACCTCGCGCCGAATGTTCGACACCTCTGTCAAAGGTCAGTGGAAACTTGATGAAACCACCACCCTAACGCCAAAGCTGCGTGCAGTTTACTTTAAGGAAAGCGTGGACGATTACGTCGTTAGCAATGATGCAGAGGAGGAAATCGGCGTTGATGGTTTCACCGAGGAACAGCTGCGCGTTAGCTTTGGAGCCGAGATCATCCAGCAGCTTACGCTGAAGGACGGGACAAGGCTCACGCCGACGCTAGGCTTTACCGGCGGCTTCTCCGGCATGGACGGGGCGGGCGCGTTTGGCTCGATCAGTGGCGGAGTTAGCGCCCGCACGCCAGACCAGTGGAACCTGGGTCTTTCGCTCCTTCTTAACATCGAGGGCGACGGCGCCAAGTCCGCGGGCGCACGAGCCAGTATTGCGAAACAGTTCTGATGAAATCACCGGTAAGGGCATCTGCTCTTGCCGGTGATTTTCTGTGTAGACCTGCCCATTACCGCAGACCCCGCTTCCAGTCGTCGATCCGTGCATGGATCGTGACAGCAATGCCGATCAACGCGACGGCGATGAATACCCAGCGTAGGGTGTCGAGAGATGGCAAAAGCGGCAGGATGGCCGATTGGGTTTCCGCAAGGACCTCCCGGGCCACCTCCACTCCGGCGGCACCAACGGTAGCGATGCCTGCCGCCCCTCCGCCTTCGAGAGAACGGCTCTCCGCCAACACCTCCCGGGCCGGCGCGATATCCACCGCATAGGCCGTCGCGCGTGTGGGGAAAGGCCCACCCCAGCTGTGCGCGGGGTGTTGTCGCAGAACTCTAACCATCAATGGTTCACATCGTGAAGCCATGCATTAAGACGTCCGGCATGAGCAAACCATCTCCCTCCCGCTACCGCACGACGAACTGGCTTAGCTACACCGCCTCGCTGCGCGAGCGCGGGTCTTTGTTGGTCTGGCTGGACAAGGACATGACCTGGCTAGCGCCCCATGACGGCAGCCCCGGTCGACCTGCAGTGTTCTCTGACGCGGCGATCCAGATTTGTCTTACCATCAAAGTCCTGTTCAATCTGCTGCTTCGGCAAACCACAGGTGTGGTGGCTAGCTTGTTGAAGATGGCCGGCCTGGACTGAGCGGTGCCAGATTATGCGACGCTGTGCCGACGGCAAAAGACGCTGGTCGGCCAAATCCCGTGTCGGCGCACCGATGGCCCGCTGAAGGACAGCACGGGGATCAAGTTCCTCGGTGATGGCGAGTGGCAGGCACACAAGTCTGGTTGTTCAAGGCCGACGCCGATGGCGCAGAGTGCATCTAGCTATGGACACGGCCACTTCGGACATCCGAGCCTTGGAGTTCACCCCCAGCGGCTACGGTGACAGCCCGGTCCTGCCGGAGTTGCTGGACCATATCCCCCGGGCTAGGAGATCGGCACGGTGACTGCCGACGGCGCCTATGACATACGCTGCTGCAACACCGCCATCATCGACCACCAGGCTACCGCGGTCGGGCCTTCCTTCGGACCGATGACAGTCAGGCCATCACTCACGATCCGGAAGAACGGCTGACCGTGGAAAGGGGACTGCCATGCCGCGATCGCCCGAAACGAAAGCCTGCGTGCCACTTGGCACTATGGCAGGGCGTTTTGGGAGCGCTGGACCGGATACCACGTCCGAAGTCGGATCGAGGCGAACATGCGGTGCCTCAAGGCCTTTGGAGAGCGCATCGCAGCGAGAGATCCAGATCCCCATTGCACTCATGAACCGCTTCTCGGCCCTCGGAACGGCCGACGTCGTTCGCGTGACCTGAGCCTCAAGGGCAAAGGGGGCTTCCATGCCTCAGGCCGGAGTTACGCAAAAATGCTATCTGGCACCCTGCAGCGTCAATCGTCCAACAGATTGATCTAAACAATGCCTGAAAAAGCAGCCTTGACCTTGATCGCTCCGAATGAGGCGACGGCCTTACGCGCTCCGTGAAGAGGGATCGGCCCGATACGAGCGCCGGTGATGATGACCGTGCCCGCGGAGAGCGGCATGTCCTGATTCGCGGCATGGGACGCGAGCCATGCGAGGAAGTCTGCCGTCTCGGACAGAGTTGGGGTCTGCTCTGAGGCGATGACACTCTGCCCATCCAAAGACAGTGCAAGGGCAAGCGGCTCATCCAGACGGCTTTGCCAATCGGCAATTGGGTCGCCCAGGACGATGGCTGCCGAACTGAAGCAGTCAGCCATCGCCTCCAATGGCGGCACCGACGCACGATCCCGGTAACGGGACGAGACGATCTCGAACGCAAGACGGACCTCGGCAACAGCCGCGAGGGAGGCACTGGGAGTGCTGCCGACTGCCAGATCGGTGCCAAGGATGAAGGCCGTCTCAACCTCGATTGCCGCATCGTGGGGCAGTGGCGGGAGGGTGGCGCAACTGGTCACGACCTCGCTGGTGGGCATCGCTGCGGCGTGACGGTCTCGGCCGGCCAAAAGGGCCATCTTCCAGCTGGCGCGGCCTCCGAGATGGCGCATGACTTCGGACTGCACCGTATAGGCTGCTGCCGTATCGGGAGGCGTGGAAGGCAAGCCGGCAGGGCGCGAGCCACCGGCACGCACATTTAGCAGCACGTGCGCGGCGGCCTTCGGATCAAATATCGGGTTCATGCGGTCATCTCCTCGATCGCAGGCATGGCATGGCGCGGCAGGATCGCGCCGGGATACAGAACCACCTGCGCGGCAAGGCCGGCGGCGCGCGCAATGGCATTAGGGGGCGCAAGCCCGGCCTGACGGGCCGCCAGCCATCCCGCGTTGAAGCTGTCGCCTGCGCCGGTGGTGTCCACGGCCTTGCGGCATGGTGGCAGCGGCCAACTGTCGAACGTCGCCGCGCCTATCGCCCAGTGCGCGACCGCATCGCCGCCGGTGGTCAAGACAATTTCCGCCGCGGTCAGGTTCATCAGCAGGTGCATCGCGTCGGAGGGATCCGTGACCCCGAAGCAGTCTGACACGTCGTCCAGGGAAGGCAGGATCAGCGTTGCTAGCCCGGCGGCCCGTCCGATGACCGCCCGTGCCGTCCCGGCATCAGGCCAGAGCGCGGGCCGGTAATTGGTGTCGAGGACGATGCGCGCGCCCTCGGCCCTGCGGCGGTCCAGCGCATGCAGCAGCGCCTCCCGCCCCTCTGGTAGCAACATCGCCAAGGTTACGCCCGAGAGGACCAGCGTATCCGCCCCATCCAGCGCCGCCAGATCCTCTGGCGCGGAAAACAAGCGGCGAGCGGGCGACTGATCCCGCCAGTAGGTAAAGCTGCGCTCTCCCCAAGTGTCGGTGGCGACGAAGCTGAGACCGGGACGGCCGCCCGGCTGCGTGGCGCAAAGGTCGGCGATGCCTTCGTCGGCCAGCGTGGCCTTGAGAAAACTGCTCATTGCGTCATCGCCCAGGCGGGACAGATAGCCGACGCTGCCGGTGGCGGTCAGTCGGGCCAGATAGACGGCGGTGTTCAACATGTCGCCGCCTGCGCGGCGGTCGAAACGTCCCGGCGTTTCCGGATCGCTGGTGAACTCGACCAGGGGTTCGCCAATACAAAGGAAATCCATCTCAGCCCTCGAACGGGGTCGGAAGGGGGCGGCCCTCGACATGTGCCGCAATATTGTCCAGAACCAGCGCGGCCATCGCGGCGCGCGCGGCATCCGTGGCCGAGCCGAGATGCGGAGTTAGCACGCAGTTCGGCGCATCGATCAGCGCCTGCGGCACGCTCGGTTCGTCGTCGAAGACATCCAGGCCGGCACCGGCGATGATGCCTGTCTGCAGCGCGTAGGCAAGCGCGTCGCTGTCGACCACCGGCCCGCGGGCGACGTTCACCAGGATACCGTCGGCTCCCAACGCCTGCAGCACCGTCGCGTCGACAAGGCCACGGGTTTCGGCGCCGCCCGCGGCGGTTACGAACAGAAGGGTGCAATCGTTTGCCAGTGCAGCCGCATCGGCGCGAAACCCGTCAGGGGCGTTCTGCTTTTCTGAACGTGCGGTATAGAGGACGTCGATTTCCAGACCGCGCAACAGATCGGCCAGCCTGCGACCGATGCGGCCATAGCCCAGGATGCCTGCCCGCCCTTGGAGAACCGGCCGACCAAGAGCGGGCTTGTCGCCCGCCGCCCATGACCCGGCCCGGACGAAGCGATCGCCCTCGGCGATGCGCCGTCCCGTGGCCAGTGCAAGGCCGATCGCCATCTCGGCCACTGCCGAGGAGAGCACGTCGGGTGTGGTGGTCACACGGATGCCACGACGGCGGGCTTCGACCAGATCAACCGCGTCCACGCCGACGCCGTTCACTGCAATCAGTTCCAGCGCCGGCATCCGGGCCATCTGCGCCGCCGACAGGCCCGAAGCGCCCGAGGTCAGGACGATTTTGACATCGTCCGCAGCGTCGATGTCGTGGACCACGTTATAATCGGCAAGCAGCTTATCCTGCATCGCGGCGGGCTTCAGCGAGGCAAGGGCCAGGACCTTGGGACGGCTCATGCGATCTGCCCCAGGAAGTTCTGCAGTCGCTCGTTCTGCGGGTTGCCGAAGAATGCCTCGGGGGGATTTTCTTCGACGATGACGCCCTTGTCCATGAAGATCACCCGGTCCGCGACGGCGCGCGCGAACTCCATCTCGTGCGTGACGCAGAGCATGGTCATTCCCTCGCGGGCGAGGTCGATCATCGTATCCAGCACTTCCTTGACCATCTCGGGGTCCAGCGCACTGGTCGGCTCATCGAACAGCATGATGCGGGGTTTCATGCACAGGGCCCGGGCAATCGCCACGCGCTGTTGCTGGCCGCCTGACAGCTGGGCGGGGTATTTGTCGGCCTGCTCGGGGATCTTGACGCGGTCGAGATACTGCCTCGCGGTCGCCTTGGCCTCGGCGCGGGGGATCTTGCGGGACTTCATCGGTGCCAGCATGCAGTTTTCCAGCACCGTCATATGCGGAAACAAGTTGAAGGACTGGAAGACCATGCCAACTTCCTGGCGGACCTTGGCGACGTTATCGCCGCCCGAAAGAGCGATCCCGTCCACGACAATTTGCCCGGACTGGATTGCCTCCAACTGATTGATCGTGCGGATCAGGGTCGACTTGCCCGACCCCGAGGGGCCGCAGATCACGACCCGCTCTCCGCGCTCCACAGTCAGATCAATATCGACCAGCGCATGAAAGGCACCGTAATACTTGTTGACGGCGCGCATGGTGATGGCGTGTTCGGTCATCGGGGTCCCCTTGGGCAAGGGCGCCCGGCCGCATCGGCCGGGCGCATCCGGTCACTCGGCAGTCTTGACGAATTCGGGCAGCGGCTCGCCCAGCCATTCCTGATGGATTGCGTCAAGGGTGCCATCTGTGCGCGCCTCGGTGACGAAGGCGTTGATCTCCTCCAGCAGCGCATCGGAGTCTGGCGCGACTGCGATGCCCTGCACTTGGCTGGACAGGTCAAACTTCTTGTCGAAGCGGTCGCCTGCCACGCCAGCGATCTGCGAAAAGACTACGTTCGACAAGCCGATGGTCTGCACCTGCCCTGACATCAGCGCCTGAACCGCACTGGCATCGTCGTCAAACCGGCGGATCTCGGTGCCTTCGGGGGCGACTTCGGTCACACCTGTATCTTGGGTCGAAGCGCGGGCGACAGAAATGGATTTGCCGGCCAGATCTTCCGGCCCCGCGACCGCCACATCGGTGCCGCCATAGACGCCGATGGCGATGCCCGCATAGGGGATCGAGAAATCGACGCGCTCGGCCCGCTCAGCGGTGATGCCAAGCGATGCGACCAACACGTCCACCTGTCCCGACAACAGATAGGGGATGCGGTTCGGGCCGGTGACCGGAACGATCTGCGCCTCGACGCCGAGATGTTCGGCCAGCGCTATCGCCACGTCGGCATCGTAGCCACCGGGATTGCCGGAGGCGTCCTGAATGCCGAAGGGTGGGAAGTCGACCAACATGCCGATTCGAATGGTGCCCGCATCGCGGACGGTTTGGAGATCGGCCGCCAGCGCAGGGGCTGCGATCAAGGTGGTGGCGGCAAGAGCCGCGAACAGGCGACGGGTCAGTCTCATGGTATCCTCCTCCTCAGAAAAACTTAACGCGTGACGGCAAGGCGCATCCGCGCCTCCATCCGCCGGGCCAGCAGCGACAGCGGCCAGCACAGAATGAAATAGAGCACGGCCACCGTCCCGAAGACTAGGAAGGGCTGAAACGTCGCGTTGTTGACGATCTGCCCAGCACGCGTCAGTTCGGTAAACCCGATGATCGAGGCCAGCGAGGTGCCCTTGATCAGTTGCACCAGAAACCCGACCGTGGGGGCAGTGGCGACGCGCATGGCCTGCGGCAGTACGACATGGCGCATCCGGTCGCGGTAGGACAGGGCCAGCGCGGTCGCGGCCTCGGACTGGCCCTGCGGGACGGCCTGGATCGCGCCGCGCCAGATCTCGCCCAGAAAGGCACTGGCATGCAGCGTCAGTGCAACGGCGGCGGCCACCAGCGGATCGATGGGCAATCCCAGAACGGCCAGCCCGAAATAGACCAGGAACAACTGCATCAGCAGTGGCGTGCCTTGGAACACCTGGATGAAGGACATGGACAGCCAACGCAGCGCCCGGCTGTGCGCGGTCCGCGACAACGCCAGAGCAAGGCCGCCGACCGCCCCGCCGATAAAGGCGATGACCGACAGGATCAGCGTCCAGCGGATCGCCATGGCGATGAAGATCAGGTCGACGGAGGAAAATTCGCGGATCATCTCAGCGCCCCGCCGGATAGTTGAAGAAGACCCGTCGCAGTGTACCGAACAGCGTCGAGAAGCCCAAGGCCAGCAGGAAATACATGATCGTCAGCACCAGATAGATCTCGAAGCTGGCGAAGGTGCGGGCGTTCAGGTCCGCCCCGGCGGCCGCAAGGTCATTGGCCGAGATGACCGACACGACGCTGGAGGTCAGCATCAGGTAGATGAACTGGCTGGTCAGCGAGGGATAGATATTGCGCAGTGCCGGCTTCAACACGACATAACGGAAGATCTGCGTCGGCGTCAGGGCCAGGGCGCGTCCGGCTTCGATCTGACCTCGCGGGATAGATTCGATGCCGGCGCGGATGATCTCGGTCCCATAGGCGCCGACGTTGACCACCAGCGCCACAAGCGCCGCGGTGTTGGGCGACATACTGATGCCGAGGGCGGGCAGGCCGAAGAAAATGAAAAAAATCTGGATCAGGAACGGCGTGTTGCGGATCATCTCGACATAGACATCGACGATCCAGCGCAGCGGCCGGATGCTCGACGTCTTGGCGACCGCCCCGAGGATCGACACGATCAGCCCGATGGCCATGGCCGTGAACGACAGCTGAACGGTCAGCCAAGCGCCGTAGGCCAGCATGTCCAGATTGTCGAAAACCGGCTGGAAGTTAAAGCGATACATCTGCCCTCCCCTGCGGATGTGTCTTTTCCTGCAACTTAGAACGATCTAAAACGCAGATCGACCGCGTGTCAAACGATTTTCGTTCCAGAGCTTTCGCGTACCATCAGCGTTGGGAACTGAATGAATCTCTCGATGGGGCGTCCCGGTTCGGCCAGGCGCCGGGTCAGTAGCCGTGCAGCCTCGGTGCCGATCCGCGCAGGGCACATGGCGACGCTAGTCATCGGCGGATAGGTTAGTTCCGCCAGCGGCAGATCGTCTAGGCCCACGACGGCCATCTCCCGCCCCGGCTGCCGATCCGCGCGTCGCAGACCCAGCATAAGTCCCGCCGCAAGAACATCGTTGAAGCACAGCACAGCCGTTGGACGCGCTGGCAGGGCAAGCACCGCATTGGCGGCAAGGGCCGCACCCTCCCACGTCAGGTCGGCTTCGATGATCCCCGCGTCAATTGCGCCACTCTTTGCCAGCGCCATCGAAAAGCCCTTCAACCGCTCGGCCTTGGCCGAGGTCATCGCGCGCACCGACAGAAAGGCGATGCGCCGGTGCCCCAGTGCCGTCAAATGCTGCATCGCCAACCCGACGCCTGCGACATAGTCCGCGCCCGCATAATCCGTTTCCTGCGCGCCGACCTCGCGTAGAGCCTGCACCATGGGCAACCCCCAACGCTGCATTCGCCCCGGCAGAGCTGCATCCGTCCCAGCCGCCGGGCAGAGGATCATGCCATCCACACCATGCCCTCGGAACCGCTGCAGGATCTCGTCCTGCCGCCGCGGGTCGTCCTCGCTGTTGGCAAGTAGCACAACGCGGTCCTGCTCACGCATCACCTGCTCGACGCCCGTGAGGAACTCAGTAAAAAACGAGTTCACTAAGTTGGGCACGATGACACCCACCGTCCGGCTGCTGTTATTGCGTAACCGCGCGGCACCAATGTCGCGGACATAATCGAGATCGGCCATGACCTTCTCGACCTTCAATCGCGTGTGTTCGGCCACCAGGGGGGACTGTCGCACGACAAGCGAAACCGTTGCCCGTGAGACGCCAGCCACAGAGGCAATGTCCTCCAAGGTGGGACGCTTGGTATTCATAACGCTACTCCCACGGACAAGGCTGTTTGGTTATCGGATCCAAGGAGAACGTTGAAGTGCCGGTTACGATCTGAATTGTTCGACGGCTTTTTCTTCGAGGTCCAAACAACGCGGTAACCTTCGAAGGTTAATGTCGGCCCTAGTCTGCAGTCGGTAACGGTGACTGGCGCGGCGGTGTAGCCCGCACGAGGCGGACACTGGCGCGATGGGGTTGGCTGAATTCGCCTGAGGTGCCCTTGGTCAGGCGGTGGCAATAGGTTGCGGGCGTCTATGCTGCGCTCTTCCATATGTCGGGTGTGACGTAGACGACCGTCTCATCGACGCTCACCATTACGTCGCCGTCTTGAATATTGACCTGGAGCTTCATCGCGCGGTTGGCCAACTGTGCCAACGCGGCCGTGTCGGTCTCCGTGAAATTGATGATCTGCAAGTTCTCGAAACGGGTGGTGCCGTTCCTGACCTTGTCCCACCACATTTCGGCAACCCTGCCACCATAGGGGTAAACAATAACCTTCGCAGCTTTACTGCTGGACTGACGCATGACTTTTTCACTTGGAAGTCCAAGTGCCACCCACAAATCGATCTCGCCGCTCAGGCTCTTCTGCCAGATGTCGGGTTCATTGTCCGTGGACAGTCCTTTGGTCATTTCCAAATGCTCATGGGCGTTCAGGGCGAAGGCGAGGATACGGACCATCAGCCGCTCATCAGTCTCCGAAGGATGCTTTGCCACAGTCAATTTATGGGTCTCGTAATAGTGGCGACCCATGTCAGAAACTGACAGCTCGATTTTATAAATGGTGGCGTTTTGCGCCATGATCTGCCCCAACCCTACAAGGATCCGGCTGCCTACCGCGTGCGGCGTTCCATGGAAAGCGGATACAAAGCCCGCCAACAAGCAGTGGCCGACACACCGCGTCAAAGATGGAAGACGTCACGGTTGGATTGATCAATGCGCTTTCCCAACTTTTCAACTGCCGTCGGCTCAGAGCGGTTGTTCGACGCCCGCCAGATGCAACACTGCAGCCTCCCTAGGTTCCAGACCCATTGATTTCATTTCTTTTGCGTGATTCAGGCTCCGTAAGGAGGACTTGATCAATGAGCAACTTGTTCTGGCTGACCGAGGCGCAGATGGCGCGCCTTCGTCCTTTTTTTCCCAAGAGCCATGGCCGGCCACGTGTCGATGATCCGCGGGTCCTCAGCGGCATTATCTTCATCAATCGCAATGGCTTACGGTGGTGCGACGCACCGAAAGAATATGGGCCGGCCAAGACCCTCTATAATCGCTGGAAGCGTTGGAGCGATAACGGGGTCTTCGCTCGGATCATGGTTGGCCTGGCCACCGAAGGCACCGATCCCGAGACGATAATGATCGACGCGACCTATCTGAAGGCGCACCGCACGGCTTGCAGCCTGCGTGCCAAAAAAGGGGGCGTGGGCGCCAGATCGGTCGAACGAAAGGCGGCATGAACACGAAGCTGCACGCCCTCACCGACGCGAAAGGTCGGCCCCTTCGCATCTTCATGTCGGCAGGACAGGTTAGTGACCATACCGGCGCGGCGGCACTTCTGGACAGCCTGCCGCAGGCCGATTGGTTCCTGGCGGACCGGGGATATGACGCTGACTGGCTGCGAGAAGCGTTAGAGGTCAAAGGGATAAGAGCCTGCATCCCTGGCCGAAAGTCCCGTAAGACGCCGGTGAAATACGACAAACGGCGTTATAAAAGACGCAATCGCATCGAGATCATGTTCGGTCGCCTGAAGGACTGGAGACGTGTCGCCACACGTTACGACAGGTGCCCGGAGACATACCTTTCCGCCATCGCATTGGCCGCAACCGTCCTGTTCTGGCTGTGAAACTCAATGAGTCTGGAACCTAGACCGGACGTTGGTGCGGAGCGCAGCAAAATCACGGCGCAACATATGCTTAGCACCGCGCGTTTATTCGAGACGCTTGACCCGGAGCCGTATCTGCTGGGGCCAAGTTCACCGCTGCTGACATGCAGTGCATTTCGCCCATTCACTGGTTTCCCGGCCTGATGCCCGAAGTGCTGGCAGTTCGGAACTGGGGCGCCCATAATGTGGAGCCCATTCAGCAGTGACCGGGCAAGGCCCAGGCACATCGGCCCAAAGCCTTCGTTTCCCGGGGGGCAATCATGACGACATCGCTGCTCCTCGCATCGGCCTTTCTCCTGCCAGCAGGGGAGCATTGTCGTGATAGATCTTCGTCAGCCGCTCGATCAGCCGGCGGATCGGGGGTCTGTGGCGGTCATCGTCGTGCATCACGAGATATTGCTGTTCGGTCAGCTCGTCGATGATCGGGCCGATACGCGCCAGAGACGGATCGCAATCTCCGATCATGCAGGGCATGACGCCGATCCCTGCTCCCGCCCTGACCAGTTCGTGAACCGTAGCGATCGAGTTCGCCAGCACGCTGATATCATGGCCCTGCACGTGCAGCCATCGGACCGCCGCATGCTTGGCATGGGCCGGATCGATTGCCACCCACCCCAGCAGGTCGGGGTTGCCGACGCTCCAGCTTCGGTAGGCAGCGAACCGCAGGATGCCCAGCCTAAGCGCGGCCAGATTGCCTGCCTCGGCGGGCTGATTGCGGATCCCCAGATCGACCTCTCAATGCGCTATGTCCAGCACGGCTTCGGTCGTCACAAAATTCAGCCGGAAGCCGTCGCTGGGTCGGTTCAGAAGGCTGAACTTGTCGGCCAGGAAATGCGCGGTCGCCGTGCCTGCAGACAGCCGTATCAGCAGCGCCTGCTGTCGCGCGCGCAGGATGTCCTGCACTGGGACCGCAGATGAATGCATCACCCGGACCCTGTCATGCAGCGCCTTGCCCGCTGGGGTCAGAGATTATCCCGACTGCGCGCGATGGAACAGGGACTGACCCGCCCGCTGCTCCAACGCCAGCATGCGTCTCCCCACGGTCGGCGGGCTGAGCCCGGTCAGGCGTCCGGCCGCACTCAGGCCACCACTTTCTGCGACATGGAAGAAGATCTCCAGATCTTCCCATGAAAGTTTTTCACTCATGAAAAACATCCTGTGTTATCGCGCGTGTCCAAGGGCTGCAGAGTGCTTCACCTTTCTATGAAAGAAAAGGTAAAGACGATATGTTGCCCATTGTTCGACCGCTTCTGGCAAATGACCTTTCCGAGGAGGAGTTCTATTCGCTCGGACGTGCCTCCTTGCTCAGCCGGTTCTTCTCGGCATGGTCTTCGCCGGATGCGAACCGCTCAGTATGCACGATGATTGGTCCGCATGCACCGCGCGCGCGTGCTGGATTGCGCGAACCGGAGGATGGGTTCAATGGCTGCTAAAGGGTGTGGACTACCCGTGTGACAGCGGTGATGCTGCTGCCTTTCCGGTCGTGGCGAGCCTGATTGGGCAATGTCGCAAGTGAGGGACGAGCCGACCAGTCGCAAGGTGATTATAATGCGTCAAGCAGCCGGACAATGGGTATCCAAGGAATGTACGGCGCGACATCGACCCCTGACGACCTACCGCATCAAAGCCTCCATGTGCATTCAGTGGCCATTCAAGTTGCCTCAGAACAGCAAGGCGACAGCCAGCCCAATCCCTAGTCCGATGGGTAGCCCGACCGCTATGCCTCTAAAGAACAGACAGCAGGGGCAGGATGTGTCGAGATACTGCATGAAACGGGACGTCCAGTGCTCGGGGGTATCACACCAGGACGGGAGCAAGACCCGGCTGCCACAGGCCATGAAATTGGAAAGCCAGTTGTCCTGCCAGTCTCCGGTGCCGCCATCAAGCTGCTGTGCATCCGGGTCGGCAGCGGTGTTTGGGGTCTCCGGTCGAAACCGAAATGGATTGATCATCAGTCACCTCACTGGCCAAAACGCTGGGCACGCGGTCCTCGGGGAGAAGGTATCGCACGCGCCTTCGAACGCGGGGCAGACCTGCAAGTTGCGACATCGCACGGCTTTAGGCGCATGTTATCGGGCTCTGCTGCAAAGCTGGCCTTTCGATCCATCAGGGCCGGGCGGTGGCGCCCTCGCGCCGATCGGTCGGCTTGTCGTGACCTCACCCGGCCGCGCGGCAGACCCTCCGGTTTGACTGGGTATCGACGAGGCCCGGAATCAGGCTCCCTCCGGATGGTGTTGGGCGCGACGACGCTCGACGTGGCATCGGCGCCGCGTGAAGGACCGCGCTTTGCGGCATGTCGGCGCGATGCTGGCTGCACTCCTGACCTGAGAGAGGGAGCGGTCGGCCCAAAGCGGACTGTCGATCTCCTTAAGGCGCCGCAGTGCAGTTTATCGGAATCGGACATTTGTGCGTCGTGCAGCAAAGCGATCCGTGCCGTGTAGCAGTTCGCGGCGGCGTGCAGTATTCCCGGTTGCGGCTGAGGGCAGCTTCGACGGCTCGCTGCGTGTCGGGTTCTTGCGATTGCAGCTTATCTATGAAGCGCGCGACGACACCAAGCCGCCGCAGAAGTAAGGAGCCGAATGGTCCGACGCTGCTTGCGGGACTTTATGCCGCGATGGAGGAAACTCTTTGGACTTTCTCGAGGAACGTCCGCACGATCATCTCTGCGGCTGCGTCGATCGAGGCCTCACGGTCGCTCCAAATCGGATGCTCGGGCTTTGGCCAGATGCCAAGGTCCCACATCTGCAGCCCGGCACCATACGGCTTCGTGAGGTTCATCGTCAACACGACCTGAAGGCGGGTGATATCCTCGTCGGTCGCATCTGCCCTGTCGGTGTAGAAGATGTCGAACATCTCGTCGCAGGTTTGGCCTCCGGTCACTGATCCGGAATGCTCGATAACGGCCCCGCCGCCGAGCTCTACCCCGAGATCGTCCTCGACCTTCTTCATAATCCGGCGCACAAAGTTCTCCGGAGAGGTCTTGTGGGTGTTCTCGGACACGCGGATCTCTATCTCTTTTTGATAGGCCTTATCTCTTTTCATGCCCTGCCAGATGCAGTGGCACCCGAAGATCACGGCACAGACCAGAGCAATGCCCAGAATCGCTAGGATCGCCTGTCCGAATACTGCCAGGAAGACCAATACGCCTGCGAAAACGACCAGGCCGCCGATGTCGCGGGGGGAAAACATAAAGAACATCCGGATCTCCGAAACGAATATGGCAATCACGCCAAGATGACAGGAAGAGCTGAAGAAACAGTTGCCGCATCATACGACCCGGCGGCGAAAAAAACCGCCGGGTCATCTGCCGATCAGCAGCCAGGGCCGTCGCACTCACCTCCCTCGCCCCAGAGATAGGCAGGACCCTCATTCGTCAGGAGGAACTGGAAGAGCCGGCGGGCCGCCTCAGGGGTGTGGAGGTCGAAGTCGAGACGGTCGTAGCTGTTGTCCTCGAGAAACTCAGCCGTCGCGATTGCGCCGCGTGCCGTGGCGGGGCCCCACTTGCCGTCGAGGCCGGATGCGTAGAGCCCAGCTTGCTTCATCACGCCTTGTGCGCTGCTGCGCTGCGCATCGGGCAGGCTCTCAAAGCCCGACCGTGCCGCGGCTTCGTTCCAGCGCACGTCTGCAGAGGCCGGCAAGGCGATCAGCGCCAGGGTAGATGCGGCGAGAATGCGTTTGATGGTCATGGCGATGCTCCTTTTGAATGATGATATTTGAAAGACGGCTGGCGGCGGAAGTTGTGACCGCCGGTCCCATAAAATTCTAAGCGGTTTAGTGGAGCTCTACGGCCACCTGCCTCACGCGCTCACGGGCGCGGCTGATGCGCTTGCGTTCGGCAGGTCCGGCCCCCACCCCCTCGGCCACGGCCTGCGCAATCACCTCCATCCCGGCGATCTCAAAGACCTTGAGTGCGTGGCTCATGCGCTCGACGTGATAGTCGGGGCCGTGAGTGGTGACAGGCTCGATCACGCGGGCATTGGCCACCCAACGGGCTGCGACACGCCGTTTGCGCTCCAGGTCAACTGCGCGGCGGCGGCCAACTTGATATGCAAGGCCGGCAAGGCTCTCTATAGCTTCCCCGCGTCGCACAGTCCGCAGGAGCACCTCGAAGACATGAGAGATGATCTCGGCCTCCTCGGAGACCGGAAGGGGGCCGACACTGCTGGCACCGGCCAGCGCCGCCCGCATGGTCCGGGCCATGTCTTTGCGAAGGAGATCCACAAGGATCGCGTCATACTGGCACGCTTGCGCATCGATGCTCATCCGGCACTCCTGGTATGTGACTTTAAGGGCACGGGAGCGCGGCATCTGGCCCGGAGCATCTTGACCAGATGATCGCGGTTCGTCAGATAATCGCCTTGGCGTCTTTGCGACGATCGCCCCCGAAAGGGCGTGAGGAGCAAAGACGCCAAGGCGATATCATATATTCAGTTTTTTATGGTTCGACGCTCTTCAAAAGCGGTCCGATCTTCTCGGCGATCAGCGCATCACTCAGGCCTTTTCGCGTGTCGCCCATAGCGCGGATCATCGCATCCGCATGCGCCTTGTACGCCAGGTCCGGAAGGCCACCCTCCGTCGCCCCGCGCAGCCGCCGAAAGCATGCGGCGGCCAGCCCGCCCGGTCCTTCCAGTTCGCTCCTGAGGGATGCAGCCAGGGGGTTCTCGAGCGCGTCCTCACGGACATTGTCTTCGGGACCCATCAAGGACAGGGCCCGCCGGACGGCGTCATGGAAGGGATCGCCCTCCAGATCGCCGATCAGCGCGGCCCGGGTCTCAATGAGCAGCGCGTCGAACTGGCCTCGTTCCTCCAGGAACCGCCAGATGTCATCAGCGTCCGTGGGGAGCTGGTCTTCATGGATTTCGAAAACGTCCATCTCAGATCCCCCGGACAGGGTGCCGGAGAAGAGCCTCGTCAAGCCGACGGCCTACGTGGAACGGGTTCGCGTCCCACAGTCCCCGATATTCCTCGTCATGAAGATACGAAATGCGTCTCGCCCGGGCAGCGGCCATCCCTGCTCTGACAAGGATCTGCTCGTCGCGTGGCAAGCCGAGGATCTCTCCCTGGTAGCCCGTGATCTGCCGGGCGACGGTCTCGGACGCGGCGTTTGTGGTTCCAAAGATGGAGATCGTCCCGGCATTGTCCAGGAATTCCATCCAGCTGTCCCCATAGGTCTGCTGGATCTGCGCCAGGGACTGCCAGAAAGTCCAGGTGCGCATGCCATAGCCACGCAGCAGCGTCGCGGCGGTCCTCAGCTCCTCGAGATAGCCTGGCTGGGCAGCTTCATCGACCAGTAGAAGATCCGGGATGGCCGGCCGGCTGCGGCGGCGGGTCGCCGCGTTGATGAGCGTTCCAAGCCAGAGGCGAAGGAGCTTGCCGTGAGACGCCAGATAGTGTGGCGGCACGGTCAGATAGATGGTCATGGGCACGCCCGCGACGTAGTCGTCGAGGCTCATCGTGTTCCCCGTCAGGCCGACCAGGGATACGCTCGACTGCAAGAACCCCAAGCCTTCGCGGATCGTAGACAGGAACGAGCCGCGCGTCTTGTCGGGCGCATCGACATACATGGAGGCCGCTTCGCGGATGATGCCGTCATGGGCATTGGAACCTCTCGCGCAGGCCATGAAGATCACCCGATCCTCCTCCGAGGACAGCCAGATCTTGCGCAGCGAGCGCAGGTTGCGCAGCGGAGGGCTGAGATAGGTGGCGATGAAAAGGAGCGATCCTGCGATCATTTGCGTCGCTCCTTGTGTCCAGAAGGGATCCCGGTCAGCCGCGTGCCGCGGAAGGAGCTGCGTCGCGATCCGGGTGCAGTCGTCGACGGCAGAGGCAGAGACCGTGCTGACCTGTTCGAGCGGGTTGATGGCGTCGGTGCCGGTCGCCCCGAAGGGATCGATCCTGACCACCCGTTGCCCCATCTGCGCACGCCGGCGGGCAGTGACCGCATGCAGCTCACCCTTCGGGTCAGTGACGATGATCGAACCACGATAGGTCAGAAGGGTCGGGATGACCTGGCTGACACCCTTGCCGCTCCCTGTGCCTGCGATCGTGACAAGTCCTGCATCGTCTTCAGACATGATGGCCTCGCCATTTCGTACCGGCGCATGGCTTTCGCCCATGCTGAACCCGATGGAACAGGCAGCAGCAGCCCCCAGATGGCGCCCGACGGCGATGGCGTGGCCACGGTTGACGGAACTGGTGTCTGCGAGCCTCAGTGTTCTGGTCGACATGCGGCAGCCTTTCCTGATGTGATGCTACCCTGACGCGGCACTTCGGCACTTGTGACCGGCTGCAGCCCCGATATGCCCAATTCGATCAAATTTGCGCTTGATGCCTGTCGACCAGATGAATCATTCTGCCGAGGATGTGCGTTGGATCGTCGACGAACGCGATGACAGGATGGACCCGTGACCGAGCAGCTTCTCTTTTGTGGAAACAACCGGAAGCGTGATTTGGAGCGCCTCACGGCGATCTTTGATGCCTGTGTGTCATCAGCGGCTGATCCTGCCGTTTCACCTGCGGGACCCCGCCACCGTGTGGTCATGATTGAAGCCGAGCGCGGACTGGGAAAGACGCGGCTCGCCTTGGAACTGCTGCGGCACATGATGCAGACCGCTGACCGCGGCGTCTACTGGCCGCGAGAGATCTGCGACACCGTCAATGGCGCCGTCATGCCGCGACCGGAAGAATGCCACATCAATCAGCCTCCGCCCTTTCTATGGTGGGGGATGGCGATCGCAGAGGGGCGCAACCCGGGAAACACGATCTTCGCGTCTCTGAATGACATCCTTCCCCACATGGTCCTGGCGCGCGTTGCCGCCCGACGCAAATCGAGCATGAAAGAAATTCTGGCAGACGCCAAGGACCTTGCCATCGATATTGGTATCGAGATCGGTCCTGAAATCACCGGGCTTGGGATGATCAAACGCCTTGGGCAGTCCGCACTCAAGATTGGCGCAATCGTCAGGCGGCACCGGGGCAAGGAGGATGTCAGTTCTTCGGCTGGAAATCAGGTGGACACGGTCGTCGACTCCGTCCTGGACGACCTGTCGTTCCTCTTTGACCGCAGGTCGCCCTACTACGCAAAGATCCCGCTGGTCATCCTCATCGACGATGCCCAGTTTGCTGACAACGATCCCGCCATGCCAACATTCCTTGAAAAGCTCCTTGCAAGAAGCGCCCGCGAGGATTGGCCGCTCTTGCTGGTCTGCACACATTGGAGCCGTCAGCTTGGGCTTTGGAAGGACGCTAACGACCAGTGGCGCGAGCCCAGTCACGTCGCCAAGGTGATCGAGCATGCCATGATGCCCGACAAGAAGGTCGCGGGGGTTTTCGCCAAGGAGCCTGCCGGATCGCTTCGAGCCTCGGGTTTCGAACGGATCGACCTGGGTGAACCCGTCGACCATCTGGAAGAAGCCCTCCGCCAGCGCTTTCCCGGCTTGGAAGAAGCTGACGTGGGGATGATCACAGGCAAGTCGGGTAGCAACCCTCGCAAGCTGGAGCAGATCATCGCTCGGATGGAGCGTAAGCCGAAATGGTTCGATGCGAATGACCTGAAAAACGGCCTGACGAATGTGGGACGTGAAGCGGTAGCCACATTGGCGGACCTGCCTATCGATGAGGTGGTTCTGGAGCGTTTCATGGACACGCCCGCCGATGTCCGGCGCAGCATGATCGTCGCATCTCTGATGGGCAGCCGCTTCGTCGTCGACCTGGTGGATCGGATTACTCATGCGCGACTGGCGACAGACGCTCGCGCAGCCCTCCAGGAAGGCGAAAAAAGCTTCCGCTTCCTGAAAGGCATCGCTGACCAGTCGCAGAATGACATCGGGGAGTTTTCTGAAGGCCTCTTCTTCGACGCGGCGAAGGAGTATCAGGAAAGCGGGCTCGCGCGGCGGGATCTGCCTGATTGGCCGGATGCCGACGAACTGATGACGACACTGGATACCCTGCTCGCAGAACTCGTGAAGGATCCCGATCAGTTCCCCAAACTGTCTGAAGACGATTTGGCGGAAGCGTTGACACTGGCCGGGACGCGGATGTCGCACAGGGGTGACCCGGCGGCTGGAACGGCTTTTGCGCGCGTCGTTCAGCTCGAAAAGCGGAGAAGGAACACAGAGGCCGCTTATTCCGCCGCTCTGCACTTCGTAAGACTTGTCGAGAAGGGAGAACGTCTTGAGACACCGCTTGGCCTTTACTGGGAGGTGGCTGCTACGATCAGGAACTTGGGATTGCGCGACGTGGCAAACGACTTATGGTCGCAGCTTCATAACGACCTACAAGTGATCGCTGATGTCGAGCCGGAGAACGTCGAGGCTCTAGTATGGCTGGCCGAATGCAAAGTCCAGTTGGGGCGGCAGCAGGATCTGGTTAATGAGGGATCGGCCGCCCTTGCATGCTATAGCGATGCCGCCCAAATAATACGCGCCACAATTGAAACCGGAACTTTCCTAACATCAGAACCTGTTTTTAGGTCTCTGTTCATCTTTGGGGAAGCACTCCAGGCCCGAGGTAAGTGCCAAGAGGCCCTTGCTGTATACTCAGAACTTGTGCAAGAACTTGAGGAAATCCTCTTCTGTAATCCCGACGACATCAATGGCGAGGCATATAAAAAGCTGGTCCATGCCGTCATTGTGGGCATGGAAATGGAGCTCGGCTATGAGCCTGACGCGGATAGGGCCTTAGGTCGGGCAGTATCCGCAATCAATGACGTTCCGGTCGGGAACCCAGATGATCATCATTGGCAGCACAATCTGGCGGTGATCCGAATGAAGCAGGCCATCAGATTTCGCGAGCTGGGTGATAATAGTAGCGCGTTAGAGCTTCTTCATTCATGCATCGCTATCTACGAACGAATTGTATCCGACGATCCTAATAATAACCAATGGCTAAATGTCTATAGCTATACACTGCAAAAAGCAGCTCAACTACATATGGAGGCTGGCAATCATGCGATCGGGATCGAGTTGTTCGAACGCGCAATATCTGCGTCTAAGCGCCTCGCCCATCGAAGCCTCGACATCAACTACCAAAAATCCCACTGTTTTGCAGCAGAGAAGCTCGCGGCGATATTTGTAGAACATTCGTTGCCGGAGAAAGCAGTCGTCTACTTTCAAGAGGCGGGAAATGCGGCTTCAGCAATTGTCGAGAGAGATCACAATGATGCATTATGGATTACCAAATTTATGGAGGCCCAGGAAAATATTGCAGATCTGCTTTGGGAAATGGACTATTACCATGGTGCGTTTGAACGATACGATATCTACCTAAAAATGGCTTACCATTTGATGAAGGTCGCCCCTGACTTAGAAGGATCTGCCAACGCCGTTCTCCATATGCTTGGAAAGACTGGCGGGAAGCACTCGGAAATCGGAAGCCCTGACCGGGCGCTTGAATACCATATCCACGCAGAAAGTATTGCCTTGGATCAGGCACGTCACAACCCTGAAAGCGCGCATTTTCGCCGTGTGGTTGGTTCGTGCCGGTTCAATACGGCTTCTGCGCACGTGGAGTTGCGCGAATTCGACAAGGCGCTTGAACTACTATATGCCGCGCTGGTGTCCCACAATTACGTTCACGAGTTGGCGCCTAATGACGTCACCATTTTGAGCGAGCTGCGGCGCTTTCACGAAAAAATAGCTTATGCGTATTGGGAGTTGAGGGATTTTGAAGCAGCGAATTCACACTACGAGAAAACTCTCGATTCATGGTCCCAGATGGCAAAGCTACAGTCTGGGCCGGCCATAATGCCGCCGGAGTAGGTAAATACTCTGCTGGGTAAGATAGGGACTCGTCCAGAGGGCAAATTACCAAATACCGCGACGGTCTCGGCCTCTTCCTGACCGGTGGTCGTGTTGAGCTGGACACGGATGTTACTAAACAGCCCCTTCTTCATTTGTCTGTAAGCGGCAAGGACATCCCGTGGGTTAGTGGCCAGGCTGGTTTGGGGTAAGGTTCTGGCGATGATCTGATCGCCGAGGTTCCATGTCTACGACTAGTCCTACGCCTATGCCTGCGACTGGTAGCTTACAGTTGATCGAGGCTGTGACGGAGCGTTTTGACGGTGCGCCAGTCGGCGAGCGGCGGCGTTGGTCAGATGAGTTCAAGGAGAGGGCCGTCGCAGCGGCGCTGGAGCCGGGCGTGAACGTTTCGGCGCTGGCCCGCCGTTTGGGGATTTCGCCACCGCAACTGTTCGGCTGGCGAAAGGCTTCCCTGAAGAAGCAGACGCAGGATGTTGCACCCGGCGCACCCGTGCCGTTGGTGGAGATCATGCTGGGAGGTGTCCTCATCCGCGTCAGCCCCGACCTTGACGAGGCTGCGCTGCGCCGGATCCTCCGCGCGGTGCGCTCAGCATGATCCCCTTCGGCGTGAAAGTCTTTTTGGCCAGCCATCCTGTAGACTTCCACAAAGGTCCGGACAGTCTGTTGTCGCTGGTGCGGGATGCTGGCAGCGACCCGTTCAGCGGCGCGCTTTATGTGTTCCGGGCGAAGCGGGCGGACAGGATCAAGATCGTCTGGTGGGACGGCAGCGGCGTCTGTCTCTTTGCCAAGCGCCTCGAGAAATCCGCGTTCTGCTGGCCGCGTATCGGGCATGTCCGGGTCCAGCTTAACCACGCCCAGCTCATGGCGCTCATGGACGGTCTGGACTGGAAGCGGGTTCGTCCCATAGCGGTAAGAAAGCCTGTATTTGCTGGATAAACCGGCTGCGGAAAAGTGAATCAACCCGCCCCTGGACGCGGATATCCTACAGAGTCCCCGGCCAGAATATGCTATTTTCGCCCCTATGAGCGCCGACGAACTTTCCCTTCCTGATGACATGGACCAGCTGAAGTCCATGGTCCGCGCCATGGCTGCGCAGGCGTCGCGCGCAGATGCGCTGGAGCGTGAGGTCGAGACGCTCACGGCCCGCAATGCGGATGCCGACGAACGGATCAAACGGCTGATGCAGATCCTGAAGGCTTACGATCGGGCGCGGTTTGGACGACGCTCCGAGAAGCTCGGTTCTGCCGCGCCAGGTGACGAGGCCGCGCAGCAGGCTTTCCTCTTCGAGGAAATTGAGACGGGTATCTCTGCCCTGCGGGCGCAGGTTGGCACGGGCCACGCCTCACAGCACAAGCGAGCGTCTCGGCCCCGCAAAGGCTTTCCACCGCATCTGGAGCGGGTCGACGTGGTGATCGAGCCTGAGGATCTGCCGGAACATGCCGGCAGGCAGAAGGTGCTGATCGGTGAGGACGTGTCCGAACGGCTGGATGTGATCCCTGCAAAGTTCCGGGTGATCGTCACGCGCCGCCCCAAATACGCGTTCAAAGGCAGGGACGGTGTCATCCAGGCTTTGGCCCCGGCGCATATCATCGAAAGTGGCCTGCCGACGGAGGCGCTGCTGGCGCAGATCGCGGTCTCGAAATACGCAGACGGCCTGCCGCTCTATCGCCAGGAAGGGATCTATGCCCGCGATGGCGTGGATCTCGACCGACGGCTGATGGCGCAGTGGATGGGCCGGACCGGCTTTGAGCTGGATATCCTCGCGGGCCATGTTCTGGGCGAGATCCTGAGAGGCGAGAGGGTCTTCGCGGATGAGACCAGCCTGCCAACCCTTGCCCCCGGCACCGGCAGCACGAAAAAGGCCTGGCTCTGGGCCTATGCCCGCGACGACAGCACCTTCGGCGGGAGTGGACCGCCCATGGTGGCCTATCGCTTTGAAGACAGCCGGTCCGGCGATTGTGTGCGGCGGCATCTCGCAGGCTATCGCGGTATCCTGCAGGTGGACGGTTATGCCGCCTACAACAAGCTCGCGCTCAAGGGCGGAGCCAACGATGCTCCGCTGCTCGCGGGCTGCTGGGCTCATGCCCGGCGGCGGTTCTATGAACTTCATGCCGCCGGGGACTCAAAGGTCGCGACCACCACGGTTGAGCGCATGGCCGATCTCTGGAAGCATGAGGCAGAGGTGCGGGGCCAAAGCCCTGAAGCCCGCGCTGTCGCACGGCAGGCTGTCTCGGCACCAATCGTTGCCGCGCTGTTCACGCTCTGGCAGCAGACCCTGCCGCGCATCTCGGGTAAGTCGAAGCTGGCTGAAGCGCTGCGCTATGCCATGACGCGTCGGGACATCTTCGAGCGCTTCCTGACGGACGGTCGCATCGAGCTCGATTCCAACATCGTCGAGCGGGCCATCAGACCCCAGACAATTACGAGAAAAAACAGCCTGTTCGCCGGATCGGATGGCGGTGGCTGCACATGGGCCACGATCGCCACCCTTTTGCAGACCTGCAAGATGAACAACGTCGACCCCGTCGCATGGCTGACCCTGACCTTGGAGCGCATCGCCAACCAGTGGCCGAGCGCAGAGATCCACGCGCTCATGCCCTGGAATTACAAAGCCTGAACGGCCTCAGCTCCCCGCTTACATTTGTCTTTCGGTTTTGGTGGCTTTTCTTGCCAAGCTGCAACCATTTTTACATAAGAGGGGCGTTGTTGCAGAACTTCAGCCTGCCGCGGGATTCACGCGGGCGGGCTGGTAGGGTAATCGTCTCGGCATGAGCAAACCTGAGGCTTCCCGCTACCGCACAACGAACTGGAAATCCTACAATGACGCCCTGAAGCGGCGTGGCTCGCTGCTGATCTGGCTGGACAAGGATATGGCGTGGCTGGCGGACAGGGCCGGGCATCCTGGCCGTCCGCCGGTGTTCTCTGATGCTGCCATCCAGTTCTGCCTGGTGGTTAAGGTGCTCTTCGGCCTGCCGCTTCGGCAAACCACCGGCATGGTGGCCAGCATGCTGGAGATGGCAGGGATCGACTGGCCGGTGCCGGACTTCTCCACCTTGAGCCGCAGGCAGAAGACCCTTGCTGTGCAGATCCCCCACCGCCGTGCGGCAGGGCCGCTGAACCTGTTGGTCGACAGCACCGGGATCAAGTTTTTGGGCGATGGCGAATGGCTGGCTCGCAAGCACGGCACGCACCGCAGGCGCCAATACCGCAAGGTCCACCTGGCAATGGATACGGCTACCGGCGACATCCGGGCAGTGGAGTTCACTTCGAGCCGCGAAGGCGACAGTCCTGTTCTTCCGGACCTGCTGGATCAAATTCCACCAGATCCGCCGATCGGCACCGTGACCGGCGACGGTGCTTTCGACACCCGGCGCTGTCACACCGTAATCGTGGATCGCGGCGGCACGGCCGTCATCCCGATCCGCAAGAACGGACGCCTCTGGAAGGAGGACTGTCCTGCCGCCCGCGCCCGCAACGACATCCTGCGGGCGAGCAAACGCTTTGGTCGGGCAAACTGGAAGCACTGGTCCGGCTATCATACCCGTAGTCGGATTGAGGCAAAGATGAGATGTCTCAAATCCTTTGGCGAGCGCATCGCCTCACGAGACTCCGACAGACAAACAGCCGAAGTCCACAGTCCACATCCGCATCGCCCTCATGAACCGCTTCAACGCACTCGGCACTGCCGAGATCGAACGCGTGGCCTGAGCTTAACGGGGTAAGGGGAAGTCCGGCTTCAACGCCGAGTTCTGCAACAATGCCGCCACAGTCATTCAGATCAGATGAACGTCAACAGTCCCTAGCCCCGTGGAGGTCTCCATCCGGCAGTTTGTGCTCCTTCCGCGCTGCAGACCCAGCACTCACCAAGATCGCAGTGATATTGCTTGGTATTAAGTTGATCTATGTTGACCCCCGAGCGATCCCGGGAGCACGCCGGGCCACTTGGACGACAAGCGATGACAAAACTGTCCGAAACGCAGACTGCAGTACTAACTGCCAGTGCCCAGCGCCCCGGCGGCATTGCTCTTCCGCTGCCCAACAGACTAGCGGGTGCGGCGGCAAAAATGGCGGTGAGCAGAATGATTGAACGCGGCTGGCTGCAAGAGGTTGAGGCTAACGTGCGCCAGGCCGATCCCCTCTGGCGGGAAACCGGCGATGGCCATGGCACCACGCTGGTGGTGACCGACGAAGGGCTGCTGGCCATCGGCTTCGATCCAGTCGTGGTCAAGACGGTGGTCGCCATTCGACAGCACGCAGCCGAAGCAGCCGGGCCAAAGACGCCGATCCAGCGTGCTGGAACCAAGCAAGCGCACATTATTGCCCTGATGCAACGCCCTGAAGGCGTCACGATTGCCGAAATCGTCGTGGCGACAGGTTGGCAGGCTCATAGCACGCGCGGGATGATTTCTGGAACATTGAAGAAGAAACTCGGGCTGTCGATCAGCATGACAAAGGAACATGGGCGGGGGTCGGTGTACCGGATCGTCTAATTGACCCGAACGTCGCTCCCTTTTTTAGCAACCACGATCCCCTGCCTTCAGTATCTTGTGCATCAGTTGCCGCATGGAAGCAGATTAGCTTCGGCTGAATCAGGGTTTCTCAAGGTGACTTCCGTTGGCTGGCTTCCGGCAAGATGGCTTCCGCAAAGTGGCTTCCCTGGATTCCGCAAAAGAATCCAGCGCGACAAGGTCGAGATTAAGCAAGGCTTTGGTTTGGAATCATTATTTGAAAATTCGCGCAGCAGGTGGCTTCCGGGTGGCTTCCCCGGTGAAAACGCCTGCCGCTAGCAAACTGCTGCGCTGCGTCCCCCCGCATACGTTCGGGGCCGGGGAGGAACCGTTGGGAGGGGGGCGGTTTCGGCCCGCAGCCGACCTTCGGGCTTGGCGCAGCAAGTGACCCGTGTGATCCCAATGTAGCCAAATGGCCATCACCAAGTGCGCGTCCGATCCCTGACATTGAAGCTTTGTAGCCGCGTAGCTTTGCGTGTTCCACGGGATGATGGGCACCCATTCCAGCTGATCGTGGGCAGCGATTCCACGCGATGATGGGCAGCCGTTCCACGCGATCGTGGGCGGGCCCGGCCGACAGTCTGAAGCTACGGTGACCC
>NZ_SUNH01000028.1 GCF_005048265.1 Paracoccus hibiscisoli | reverse complement strand
CGGCTGGCATGGCGTTCCGGTTTTCAGGGGTCTGGCGGTCAGATTATTCGCCGCGCGGCGATTTGGCCAGAAGTCTGGAGAAAATGACCGCCGCCCCAGGGGTATCATCGGCGGATGCGTAGGGGGGATATCGGCGGCTGCATGTGTTGCCTCACGCCGCGAAGGCCACGAGGTGAAGCACAAACGCCTGTTGCGCATCTATCGCGAGGAGCGGCTGCATGTCCGTCGCCGCGGTGGCCGCAAACGGGCGATAGGGACGCGAGCCGCGATGGCGCTTCCGCTGATGCCGAACCAGCGCTGGTCGCTCGACTTCGTGTCCGACCAGTTGACCGATGGCCGCCGCTTCCGCGTGTTGACCGTGGTCGATGACTGCACGCGGGAATGTCTCGCCCTGATCGCCGACACGTCCCTGTCCGGCGTAAGGGTCGCGCGAGAGCTGGCGATCCTGTTCGAGGCCCGCGGAAAGCCCGGAACCGTGGTCAGCGACAATGGCACCGAGTTCACCTCAAACGCGATCCTGACCTTCGCCGATGACCGCAAGATCGCCTGGCATTACATCGCGCCGGGAAAGCCGACCCGAGACACGCCTTCATTGAGAGCTTCAATGGCCGTCTGCGCGACGAGCTGTTGAACGAGACGCTGTTCCCGTCCCTGAACCACGCCCGCGCTACGCTCGCGGCCTGGCGAAAGGATTACAACACCGAACGTCCCCACTCGCGCCTCGGCTGGCAGACGCCTGCCAAGTTCGCCCAGACCTTCAACCCGCAACGGAGTCTGATGCTGCGCAATCCGCAAAGCGCCGCGCCAGCCCCCGTTGCCCAACCCTCCCAAACAGGCAAAACTCAAACCCGGAGTCTCGCTCACGCTGGATAAAAGTTGAGGGCAACGTCATCCGCAAAGACCTCGTATGATCTCCTTGTCCGGTTGCGTCATCGTTCGGAGGTCGTTTAGGCCCCCTCCCTGCAGCAACTTCCTCTTTGGGCCAGCTAAGGACGACGCCCACCCGCGTCTGCTGGTCTTCGACTTCTGGTGCTTGTCAGAGGACCGGCGCACCTTACGAGAGACTGTATATGAGGCGCCCAGTTTTCGCGTCGTCACTCAAATTGATTTGGTGTGACAGGACGGGTATCGCAAGCCAACTATCGATAGCCGCTCCGCCAGATCGTTCACCTGACGGCGCGGTCGTTGGGGACAAGAGCGGATGATACACTCCACACCGGCGCCCCATTCAGACGACCCACGACTTGGGTTATACCGCGCAGGACATCACCCTGATCGTCACGAGTCAAACCGAGTCACAGGGAGTGTGGTAGGTGCAAGACGCCGACGTGGATGCTGCGCAACCTGGGGGGCGACGCATCACTACCCGAACACTCACGCAGGTGGCGTCGAGGGTGCGCCGCCCCGGACAGGGCGGAGCCTAGAACTCTATCATTCGCGGCATGACCTCGGCGGCCATCGCACGGGGGCGTGCGGCGGGGCTGCGGGCGGGGGCCGAGGTCGGGGCCGGGCGAATCGAGGGGTCGAAGCTGAAGCTGGTCAGCGCCGCGCCCAGGATGCCCGCCTGATGTTGGAGCGAGGCTGCGGCCGCGTTCGTTTCCTCGGCCACGGCGGCGTTCTGCTGGGTCACCTGATCCAGGTGGTTCACGCCGGAATTGATCTCGGACAGGGCGGTGGACTGATCGCCCGCGGCCAGCGCGATGGCCGCCACCTGTTCGGACACCTCGCGCGCCTTGGTCAGGATCTGCTCCAGGCTGCCGCCCGTCCGCGACACCAGCGACGAACCGGAACGCACATGCTGCGACGAGTCCGAGATCAGGCCCTTGATCTCGCGTGCGGATTCCGACGCACGCTGCGCCAGGCCCCGCACCTCGGAGGCGACGACGGCAAAGCCGCGCCCCGCCTCGCCGGCCCGTGCGGCCTCGACGCCGGCATTCAGCGCCAGCAGGTTGGTCTGGAACGCGATGTCGTCGATCACCGTGATGATCCGGTTGATCTGATCCGAGGACGCCTCGATGCGCTGCATAGCGTCGATGGCCTCGCCCACGATGCTGCGCCCCTCCTCGGCGATGGCGCGGTTGGCCCGCGAGGCCCCTTCGGCCGTGCGCGCCAGATCGGCGGTCGAGGTCACGCTGGCGGTCAGCTCGGTCAGGGCGGCGGCGGATTCCTCCAGCGTCGCGGCCTGTGTCTCGGCCCGGCCCGCCAGATCCTGCGCGGCCGAGGTGATCTCCTCGGAACCGGTGCGGACCTGATGGGCGACGTCGATGATGCGGGCCATCGTCTGGCCAAGGTCCGACACGACCGTGTTGAAGCTGGTTCGCAGCGCCTCGTATTCGGACGGGAAGGGATCATGCGGCGGGTTGGGGATGTGCGCCGACAGGTCGCCCCCGGCCAGACGCTCCAGCCCGGCCGAGATATCGGCACACACGCGGTCCTGCTTTCGGGCTTCGACAACCGCTTCGGCGGCGCGCTTGTCGCGTCGGATCGTGGCCTCCTCGCGCTCGTGCCGGGCGGCGGCCAGGCCGTCCCGGAACTGTGCCAGGTTTCGGGCGATGGACCCGATCTCGTCGCGCAGCGTCGTGCCGGGGATGTCGCGGTCGTATTGCTGGCGGGCGATGTCCTGCATGGCCGCATCGACCGCCGTCAAGGGCCGCAGCGCCCGGCGCGTCATCACCAGGTTCAGCACGAAAGCCACCGCCAGGCACAGTGCGGTCAGCCCGATCGCCACCAGCATGTTGCGCGCCAGCACGGCCTCGATCCCCTCCATCAGGACACCCGCGTACAGAACGCCGGTGACCTGGCCCGCGCTGTCGCGGACGGGAACATAGATCGTCAGATAAGGCCGCTCCAGAATGGTGGCGGTCCCGGCATAGGTCTCGCCCCGCAGCATGGCGGCATGAACCGGGCCGGTCGGGTCCAGCGGGGTGCCCACGGCGCGCGTGCCGTCCGCTTTCTGGACGTTGGTTGTCATGCGGATGAAATGACCGACCGCCGGGTCCAGGCGAAAGACGGTCGCCGTCTCTCCGGTCTGCTGGCCGACGCTGTCGACCATCTCATGCGCGGCGAAATCGGGAATGTCCGGCCAGACCACGGATTGCGGGATGCCATCGGCTCCGAGGGCGAAGGCAAAGCCCGGAAAGTCGGCCTCAAGCTCATGGGCCAGCACCCGCAGCGTGATCCGCTGCGCGTTCTGGGCGTTGCTCAGCAGGCTGTCCCGCTGTGCCATGCTGAGGGTCGTGACCAGAACCACCGCCAGCGTGGCCATCAGGGCGAGGCTGGTCGTCGTGATCTTCTGGCGCAGCGACAAGGGCGGGATCAGGGTCATAAGGTGCTCCGGGACAGGGTCGAGAGGTTCAGTCTAGCGACGATTCGCTAAGATCCGGTTAGCGGTCGATCCGGGCTTTCAAGGCGCGGGCCGGATGGCTATGAGGGCCGCCCAAGGGGGGCCATCGCGCCCCCGGCACTGGCAAGGACATCCGGCATGACACGGCGCGGCAGCGGTCTGGGCATCGATTTCGGCACCTCGAACACGGTCGCGGGCCATGCCCCCGACGGCCGCCCGCAGCTGATCGGGCTGGAGGCCGGGGCCACCACCATGCCGACCACGTTCTTCTTTGACGCGGCCACGCGCGGCACCCTGCTGGGCGGGCCCGCCAACCGCGCCCTGCTGGAGGGGCGCGAGGGGCGCTTCATGCGGGCGCTGAAACGCGTGCTGGGCACGCCCCTGATGCATGAACAGCGGATGATCCTGACCGAACGGATCAGCCTGTCGGACCTGATCGCGCGCTTTCTGCACCAGGTCCGCGCCCGGGCCGAGGCGCAGACCGGCCTGACCTTCGACCGCGTCCTGTCGGGGCGTCCCGTGGTCTTTCACGGCACCGACGACCCGCGCGAACAGCAGGCCGAGGATGACCTGCGCGCCTGTTATCTGGCGGCGGGCTTTCGCGAGGTGGACTTCATGCCCGAACCCGAGGCCGCGGCCATCGCGGCGGGCGCCACCCATCGCCCGGGCGCCACGGGGCTGATCGTCGATGTCGGCGGCGGCACGTCGGATTTCTCGGTCTTTCGGGCGGGCGACGGGGGTGTGACGATTCTGGCCAGCCACGGCGTGCGCATCGGCGGCACCGATTTCGACCGCGCGATCAGCCTGGATCATGTCATGCCGCTGCTGGGTCGGGGCACGCGCCTGCGCAAGGCGATGGGGCCGGGCCATTCGCCCGTCCCGAACGCGATCTTTGCCGATCTGGCCACGTGGGAGCGCATCCCCTTTGTCAACACGCCCCAGAACCGCCGCCTGGTGGCTGAGATGGCGCGCCTGGCCGAACAGCCGCAGGCCCTGGCGGATCTGGCCGCGGTGCTGGAGGAGGATCTGGGCCACGATCTGGCCTTTGCGGTCGAGGCCGGCAAGATCGCCGCGAATGACGGTGACGCCGCGATCCGCCTGGACGCGATCCGGGCTGGCCTGTCCGCACCGCTGGCCCGCCAGGCCATGGCCGACAGCCTGTCGCGCCACGCGGCCCAGCTGCGCGAGGGCGCGACCGAGACCCTGCGCCGCGCGGGCCTGTCCGATACCGATATCGACCAGGTGATCTATGTCGGCGGCTCCAGCCTGTTGTCGATCGTGCAGCAGACGCTGCGCGCGCAGTTCCCCGATGCCGATCACCGCGCGCATGAGGTGTTCACCGCCGTGGCGGACGGGCTGGCCATCGCCGCTGCCTGATCGCTTGCAGATCGTGCAACCCGGGGGTAGCACAAGGGGCCGAACCCGGCCCCTTTCAAGGTTGCCCATGCCCCAGTCCGATTCGCCGCTGCGTGGCATCGCGCTGAAATGCGCCAGCGTGACGGTGTTCACGCTGATGGCCGCGCTGATCAAGGCCACCGCCGAAAACGCCGCGATCCCGCCGGGTCAGCAGGTGTTCTTTCGGTCGTTCTTTGCGCTGCCGGTGATCCTGGTCTGGCTGCTGTGGCGGTCAGAGCTGCGGGTGGGCTTGGGGACCGCGAACCCGATGGGCCATGTCTATCGCGGGCTGGTGGGCACCACGGCGATGGCGCTGAATTTCTGGGCGCTGTCGCTGCTGCCTTTGCCCGAGGTGACGGCGATCGGCTTTGCCGCGCCGCTGCTGGTGGTGATCCTGGCGGGCATGTTTCTGGGAGAGAACGTCCGCGCCTTTCGCCTGTCGATGGTCGGGCTGGGCCTGGCCGGGGTGCTGATCGTGCTGTCGCCGCAGATCGGCGCGGGGCCGGGGGCGGACCCGCTGCGGATGCTGGGGGCGGTGGTGGCCCTTGGCGGGGCGGCGGCGGCGGCGCTGGCGCAGATCTTCGTGCGCCAGCTGGTGCAGGTCGAACGGACATCGGCCATCGTGTTCTGGTTCTCGGTCACCTCGACGCTGCTGTCGCTGCTGACGCTGCCGTTTGGCTGGGTGATGCCGGGGGGCGGAGTGCTGGCGCAGCTGGTGCTGACGGGTCTTCTGGGGGGCTTGGGGCAGATCCTGCTGACCTCGGCCTATCGCCATGCCGATGCCTCGGTGGTGGCGCCCTTTGATTATGTCGCGATGATCTGGGCGGTGGCCCTGGGCTGGTACGTCTTTGCCGAAGTGCCGACCCCCGCGGTCATCGGGGGGTCCGCGCTGGTCATCCTGGCGGGCATCCTCATCATCTGGCGCGAACACGCCCTGGGCCTGGAACGTCGCCGTCAGCGCAAGGCCACACCCCCCGCCTGAGGTCCCGGCTGCGGCGTCAGTCGCCCCACCAGCGCCACCAGATCGCGGAACCGTTCCCCCTGGACCAGGACGTGATCGGTCATCGCCCGTTCGGCGCGGTCGGTATCCCCCGCGCGGATCGCGGCGCCAATCTGGCGGTGTTCGTCCAACGACCGCGCCACCCGCCCCGGAGATTGCAACTGGCGGCGGCGATAGGGCTGCAGGATCGCCTGCAGGCGCAGCGTCTCGGCCTCCAGAAAGGCGTTGTGGGCGGCGTGATAGATGGCCTGATGAAAGGCGGTGTTTTCCGCGTAATAGCGGTCGGGGTCGCCGGCGGCGGCCTCGCAGGCGTCCAGTGTGGTGGCGATGCGGTCCAGGTCGTGGGCATCGGCGCGGCGGCAGGCCAGGCCCGCGCAGAACGCCTCCATCCGGGCCATGACCTCGAACCGGTCCATCAGCTCTGGGACGCCCAGCTTGGCGACGAAGGTGCCGCGCTTGGGCTGCACGATCAGCAGGCCCGACGCCTCCAGCGCCTGCAGCGCCTCGCGCACAGGCGTGCGCGAACAACCGTATTCGGCGGCGATGGCATCGGGGTCGATCCGCGCGCCGGGCACGAAACGGCCATCGACAATGGCGTTTTCCAGGGCCAGGCGGATGCGGTGGGCGGCAGGCAGGGTCATCGGGGCCTCAGGGCGCGTGTGGTCAGATCATATTCCATCGCAGGGCAGGCAGGATGTCCACGATGAAGGTTGTTATATACATCAGCGCCGATTCGATGTATATCAATCCTCGGGGAGGAACATCATGGGCAAGCAGAGACTGGGATTCCTGTCGGATTTCGTCGAGGCGATCACCCGCCGCAAGCGGGGTGGCGAGGCCGAGACGCTCAAGGCGCTGGCGCGGCCTGCATCGGAGCGCGCGCGGGTGGCCTGCACGGTGCTGATGGGGCGTATCGGGGATGCGGCGCGGGTGGCGGTGGCGGAACAGGCGCTGTCGGCCTATGCCGAGCTGGACGCGGATCAGCGGGCCGACTTCTTTCGCGCCATGCGCGACGATCACGGCGTCGATGCCGATGCGATCCGCGCCGCCTATGCGGCCTGGGACGCCACCCCGGACGCCCGCCGCGTGGCCGATCTGTTCGAGGCGGTCGAGCCTGCCCGCCAGACCCTGCTGCGCCGGCTGAACATGGCGCCGGGCGCGACTTTGCAATTGGTGCGGATGCGTCAGGACCTGCTGGCCGCGATGCGCGCCGACCCCGATCTGGCCGCCATCGACGCCGATTTTGCGCATCTGCTGGCCAGCTGGTTCAACCGCGGGTTCCTGTCCATGCGGCGCATCGACTGGAACGCGCCCGCCGCGATCCTGGAAAAGCTGATGGAATACGAAAGCGTCCATCAGATGCAGGGCTGGCCCGACCTCAAGCGGCGGCTGGCCGACAATGACCGCCGCCTCTACGCGTTCTTTCACCCCGCCACCGGGGACGAGCCGCTGATCTTTGTCGAGGTCGCGCTGACCCAAGGCGTGCCCGACGCCATCGCCCCGATCCTGACCGCGCCCGATGCGCGCGAACCGGCGGCGGCCAACACGGCGGTGTTCTATTCCATCAACAACAGTCTGGCGGGCCTAAAGGGCGTCAGTTTCGGCAATTTCCTGATCAAGCAGGTGGTGGCCGTCCTGTCCGCCGAACTACCCGACCTGCGGACTTTCGTCACGCTGTCGCCGGTGCCGGGCTTTGCCGCCTGGCTGGCAGCCCAGCAGGACGCGCCCACCGTGGCGCTGCGCGAGGCGCTGACCATGGCCGCCTGGCAGACCGATCCGGGCGCGGCCGAGGCGCTGCATCCGCAGGTCATGGCCGTCGCCGCGCGCTATATCGTGCAGGCCAAGGGCCGCGGCGGTGCGCCCGCCGATCCGGTCGCGCGGTTCCATCTGGGCAACGGCGCCTGCGCGCATCGGCTGAACTGGCCCGCCGACCTGTCGCCGGGGGCGCTGGCATCGGCGCACGGGCTGATGATCAACTATCTGTACGAGCTGGACCGGATCGAGGACCGGCACGAAGCCTTCGTGCGCGACGGCACGGTGGCGCATGGCGCCCAGCTGGCCGATGCGCTGAAGACCTGAGGGAGGAGAGACCATGCAGACCATACACAGCCACTTCATCCAGACCGCCGAGGTCATGCAGGGCAAGACCCTGTTCGAACGCCCCGGCCAGCCCGACATCAGCTTTGCCGCCATGCGCGAGACGGTCGAACGGCTGGCAGGCGCGCTGACGGCCCTGGGCGTGGCCCCCGGCGACCGCGTGGCCGCCCAGGTCGAGAAATCGCCCGAGGCCATCGCGCTGTATCTGGCGACGCTGCAGGTGGGGGCGATCTTTCTGCCGCTGAACACCGCCTATACCGGGTCCGAGATCGACTATTTCATCGGTGACGCGGCCCCGCGCCTGTTCGTCTGCGACCCGGGCCTGGCCGCGTCCCACGCGCATCGCGCGGGCGATACGCTGGCGGTCGAGACCCTGGGCGCGGACGGGCAGGGGACGCTGACCGAGCGTGCCGCCACCGCCACTCCGCGAGAGGACGCGCATCCCTGCGGGCCGCAGGACCGGGCCGCGATCCTGTACACGTCGGGCACGACGGGGCGGTCCAAGGGGGCGGTGCTGACGCATGGCAATCTGACCTCGAACACAGAGGCGCTGCTGGATCACTGGCGCTTCACCGCCGATGACCGGCTGATCCACGCGCTGCCCATCTTTCACACGCACGGGCTGTTCGTGGCCGCCAACATGGCGCTGGTCGCGGGCGCCACGATGATCTTCCTGACGAAATTCGACGCGGAGCAGGCCATCGACCTGATGGGCCGCGCCACCGTGCTGATGGGGGTGCCGACCTTCTATACGCGTCTGCTGAAATCGCCGCGTCTGGACCGGGCGGCGACCGCGACCATGCGGCTATTCGTGTCGGGATCGGCGCCGCTGTTGGCCGAGGATCATCGTGCCTTCACCGAACGGACCGGGCACCGCATCCTGGAACGTTACGGCATGACCGAGACCTGCATGATCACCTCGAACCCCTATGACGGGGAGCGGATCGCGGGGGCCGTGGGCATGGCGCTGCCCGGCATCGACGTGCGCATCACCGACCGCGAAACCGGCGCGCCCGTCGCCCCCGGAGAGATCGGCCTGATCGAGGTCAAGGGGCCCAACGTCTTCGAAGGCTATTGGAACATGCCTGAGAAGACCGCGTCCGAGTTCCGCCCCGACGGCTATTTCATCACCGGCGACCTGGGCACGATCGAGGCCGACGGGTATCTGCGCATCGTCGGCCGCGACAAGGATCTGGTGATCTCGGGCGGTTACAACGTCTATCCCAAGGAGGTCGAGGAGGCCATCGACGCGCTGCCCGGCGTTCTGGAAAGCGCCGTGATCGGCCTGCCGCATGGCGACCTGGGAGAGGCCGTGACCGCCATCGTCGTGCCGAAATCGGGCACGCTGGACGCGGATGCGATCCGCGCCGCGCTGACCGGGCTGGCGCGCTTCAAGCAGCCCAAGCAGGTGATCGTCGTCGACGCCCTGCCGCGCAACGTCATGGGCAAGGTGCAGAAGGCCGAACTGCGCCGCCAGCATGCGGGACTTTACGAGCAGGCCACGGCCTGACACCGGCCCGGATGCGCGGCGGAGGAGGTCGCGCGTCCGGGTCGTCACATCCCGAGGGAGGGGAATCTGATGATAATCTATGGAGTTGCGGCCCTGGCCGCCTGCCATCTGGCGGGCGTGATCCTGGGCGATCTGCTGGGCATAATCCTGGGGGTCCAGTCCAATGTGGGCGGCGTTGGCTTTGCCATGCTGCTGCTGATCGTGGTGACCGACTGGCTGCGCCGCACGGGCCGGCTGCCGGCGCTGTCGGAACAGGGCATCCTGTTCTGGTCGGCAATGTACATCCCCATCGTGGTGGCCATGGCCGCCCAGCAGAACGTCGTCGCGGCCCTTGCGGGCGGGCCCATCGCGATCATCGCGGGCGTGGGTGCCACGGCGGTCTGCATGGCGCTGGTTCCGGTCGTGGCGCGCATCGGCGGTCAGGACGAACCCCTGCCGCCCCTGATGGCGCAGGAGGCGTAAGTCATGGAAATGATCACGGATATATTGGTCAAGAACGGCCTGGTCTTTGCCTTCGTCACCGTCGGCGTCGTCATGTGGCTGTCCTATCAGCTGTCGGACCGGCTGTCGGCGGGCCGCCTGCACGGATCGGCGGTGGCGATCATCATCGGGCTGGTGCTGGCCTGGATCGGTGGCATCGCCACGGGCGGGTCCAGGGGGCTGGCCGATGTGCCGCTGTTCACCGGGATCGGCCTGATGGGCGGCGCGATGCTGCGCGATCTGGCGATCGTGTCCACCGCCTATGGCGTCGACATCCGCGAGATCCGCAAGGCGGGTGCCGCGGGCATTGCCGCCCTGGCCCTGGGCATCGTGATGTCCTTTGTGGTGGGCGCGCTGGTCGCTGCGGCCTTCGGCTATACCGATGCGGTCAGCATGGCGACCATCGGCGGCGGCGCCGCGACCTATATCGTGGGCCCGGTGACCGGCACCGCCCTGGGCGCCAGTTCCGAGGTCATCGCCCTGTCGGTCGCGGCGGGTCTGCTCAAGGCGGTTCTGGTGATGATCGGCACGCCCTTCGTGGCGCCGCTGATCGGGCTGAACAACCCGAAATCGGCCATGGCCTATGGCGGGCTGATGGGCACGACCAGCGGCGTCGCCGGGGGCCTGGCCGCCACCGACAAGCGCCTTGTGCCCTATGGCGCGATGACGGCCACGTTCTACACCGGGCTTGGATGCCTGCTGGGGCCGTCGGTGATGTATCTGGCCCTGCTGGCCATCACCGGGGGCTGAAGCCTGTGACCGCCTCCGGGAGACAGACCCCGGGGGCGGTGTGCCTATCGCCTTGAACAACAACATCTTGACCAGACGCCGTTGTCGCGACACAACTGCGCGCAGGACATGGCTATTCCCACGGTCCCGGATTCTTGATATTCTGCATTTCGTGTAATTTTTGTTGTTCGGGGTTTCGATGACACGGCGTTCCGCAAAGGCGGCTGACTGCTCCGAGGTGCTGGCCCGCGCCGAATTCACCATCGACATGCTGCGCAACCTGCTGGTGGTGTTCGAGGCCGCCTCGGGCGACAAGCCGGTTCTGGTCGAACTGTGCGATCGCGCGGTCTGGGCGGTCACGCCCGACGGTCACCGCCTGCTGATCGGGCAGAAGACCGGGCCACAGCCCTACGACGCCTGAACCGGCTGCTTTTTGTCAACCTCGGGAACACCTTGCGATCCCGGTCATTGTTCCCGCAGGCATGCGCGGAGAGACCACGATGACAGGCAGGTTCTGGGGACCGGTACGCGACACCGCGCAGGGTGACGGGACGTGGCACTTTCGCCTCTGGTCGCCCTCTGCGGGTCAGGTCGATTTGCTGACGGGGGACGGGTCATGCCCGATGCAGCGCGATGAAGCCGGGCTGTGGCAGACCAGCGTGCCGGCCTTTCCCGGTCAGACCTATCAGTTCCGCGTCGATGGGCAGGACATTCCCGACCCGGCCAGCCGCCTGCAGGCGGCTGGCGTGAACGGGCCAAGCGTGCTGGTCGACATGCCCGCGCCGCGCCCCTGGCCCGGCCGCCCCTGGTCGCAGGCCGCGATCTGTCAGCTGCATGTCGGATGCTTTACCCCCGAGGGCACCTTTGCCACCGCCGCCGAACGGCTGCCGGGGTTGGCCGCCCTTGGGCTGACGGCGATCCAGCTGATGCCGGTGGGCCAGTTCGCGGGCGACCGGGGCTGGGGCTATGACGGGGTGCTGCCCTATGCGCCCCACCCGGCCTATGGCAGCCCCGGCGATCTGCGCCGTTTGGTGCAGGCGGCCCATGACTGCGGGATGATGGTGATCCTGGATCTGGTGATGAACCATTTCGGCCCCGAAGGTGCCTGGATGCATGTCGCAGCCCCCGCGTTCTTTGACCCCGCCCGGCACACGCCCTGGGGCGCGGCGATCAATTTCGACCAGCCTGCCGTGCGCGATTTCTGGATGGGCTGCGCAATGCATTGGCTGGAGGGTTACGGCATCGACGGGCTGCGTCTGGACGCCGTGCACCAGATGCGCGGCCCCGGCGCGCAGGCCTTTCTGACGGACCTGGCCGCGCAGGTCGCCCGCCTGACCCCCGCCCGCCACCTGATCACCGAGGATGAGCGCAACATCCCCGACCTGCGCGAGGCGGGCCATGACGCCGCGCTGAACGATGATTTCCACCACGCCGTCCACGTCGCCCTGACCAGAGAGACCGACAGCTATTACGCGCCCTTTGCCGATGATCCGGTGGGCGATCTGGCGCTGGCCCTGTCGCGCGGCCATGTGCTGGAGGGGCAGGACCGTCCCGGCGGGCCGCCGCGGGGCGCGCCTTGCGGGCATCTGCCGCCCACCGCCTTCGTGAACGCGATCCAGACCCATGACCAGATCGGCAACCGCGCGCTTGGCGAACGGCTGCTGTCGCTGGCCGATCCGCAGGCGGTGCGCGTGGCCTATGGCCTGCTGCTGGCCGCGCCCTTCATTCCGATGATCTTCATGGGAGAGGAGCGGGGCGACACCGCGCCCTTTCAGTTCTTTGCTGATTTCGACGGCGATCTGGCGCAGGCGGTCCGGCAGGGCAGGGCGGCCGAATTTCCCGACATCGCCCGCCGGGGCGACACCGTGCCCGACCCGATCGACCCCGCCACGATGGACCGCAGCCGCCTGACCTGGGCCGAGGATGCCCATGCCTGCGGCTGGATGGCCCTGACGCGCCGCGCGCTGGCGTTTCGGGCAGCCCACGTGGTGCCGCTGCTGGACAGCGGTCAGCCCGACAGCAGCGTCACCCGTGAGGGTCCCGGCCTGATCCGCGCCCTGTGGCAGTTTCCCGGTGGCGCGCTGGCGCTGTCGCTGGCTTTGGGCCAGCCCGATCCCACGCCGCTGCCCGATCCCGACCTCAGCGTCGGTCAGCCCGGCAGCCCCTTTTCCCTGACCATGAAGGCCCTTCAATGATCCCCCGCATCCCGACCGCCACCTTTCGCATCCAACTGCGCGGCGGGGTCGATTTCGCCGCGCTCACGCTGCGCCTGGACCAGATCGCGGGGCTGGGGGTCTCGCATCTGTATCTGTCGCCGATCTTTGCCGCGACCGAAGGTTCGACCCACGGCTATGACATCACCGATCCGTCGCGCATCGACGAGACCTTGGGCGGGGCCGAGGGGTTCGAGGCGCTGGCCCATGCCGCCCGGTCGCGGGGCTTGGGCATCATCCTGGACATCGTGCCCAACCACACCGCCTTTTCGGTGCAGAACCCCTGGCTGGCCGATGTGCTGACCCATGGCCGCGCCAGCCCCCGCGCGCGCCATTTCGACATCGACTGGCAGGCCGGGCCGCTGATCCTGCCCTGGCTGCCCGAACCCTTCGAGGTGATGCTGACCCAGGGCGCCTTTCAGATCCGCGACGGGCATTGGTGCATGGGCGATCTGGCCGTGCCGCTGGCGCCGGGCACCGACGTGACCGACGATCTGATTGCCCTGCACGAGGCGCAGCACTGGCGGCTGGTCCATGCCGCGCTGGAGCGTGACAGCATCACGCATCGCCGGTTCTTCAATGTGACCGACCTGATCGGCATGCGGGTCGAGGACCCTCCGGTCTTTGACGACACGCATACGCTGATCATCGATCTGGTGCGCCGCGATCTGGTGCAGGGGCTGCGCATCGACCATATCGACGGGCTGGCCGACCCCGCCGACTATCTGGCGCGCCTGTCGCAGGCGCTGCCCGACACCCCTCTGTGGGTCGAGAAGATCCTGACTGGGGACGAGGCGCTGCCCCCCGAATGGCCCGTCGCGGGCACCACAGGATACGAGGCAGGGCGCCTGATCGCGCGGCTGCTGACGCGGCCGCAGGGGCTGGACGATCTGGACCGCCACTGGCGTCAGGTGACCGGCATCACCGGCGGGTTCGATCAGGCGCTGATCCAGGCCAAGCATGACGTGCTGGACCATGAACTGGCGGCCGAGCGGCGGCAGCTGGCGCGGCTGGCGGGTGCGGCGCTGGACCCTCTGCCCGATGTCCAGCCCGGCCCCGAGGCGCTGCGCGAGGCGGTGACCGCGCTGCTGGTCGCGGTGCCCCGCTATCGCAGTTATGTCACGGATCAGGGCACGCCCCCCGATGACCGCGCGCTGATCGCGCAGGTGGCCGAGGATGCCGCGCAGGGGCTGCGCTGCGACCGGGTGCTGCGGATGCTGGCGCAGGTCTGGGCGGACCCGGCAACGCCTGCGCAGATGGCCTTTGTCACGCGGTTGCAGCAGGTCTCGGGCGCGCTGCTGGCCAAAGCGCAGGAGGATACCGCGGGCTTTCGCTGGACCCGCTATCTGCCCGCGAACGAGGTCGGCGCCGAACCCGACCACGCCACCGTGACCGAGGCCGAGGCCAACGCCATCCTGGCGCGGCGCGGCGCGGGGGACATGGTGCTGACCTCGTCCCATGACAGCAAGCGGTCCGAGGATTCGCGCGCCCGCATGATCGCCGCCAGCCACCTGCCAGACCAGATGCTGGCCCTGGACGAGGCCGCCGCCGCGCTGCCGCAGGCCCAGGGCGTGCCCGATGCCTGGCGCTGGTACATGGTGCAATCCGCGCTGGCGATGCACGGGGCCGACCGGGCCGCCGACCGCCTGGCACAGCATGTCGAAAAGGCCATGCGCGAGGCCAAGGAAACCAGCTTCTGGACCAACCCGGACCTGACGGCCGAGGCGGCGCTGGCCGATCTGGGTCATGCCATGCTGGACGGCTGGCACCGCAATCCCCCTGCGGCCCTGACCGCCCTGCTGCAGCGGGGCGAGGCGCTTATGCTGGCCCAGCTGGTGTTCAAGGCGGTGATGCCCGGCTTTCCCGACATCTATCAGGGCACGCAGGGGCCGTTCCTGGCGCTGACCGACCCCGACAACCGCCATCCGGTCCCCTGGGACGCGTTGGCCGCCGACCGGGGCGTCAAGGCGCAATGGACGCAGCGCCTGCTGCACTGGCGGCGCGAAAGGCAGGAGCAGCTGTCCGACGCCGATGCGCAGGTGGTAATCACGCCCGACGGAATCAACCTGACCCGGCGGTCGGGCGACTGGCGGGCGGTCGCGCGGCTGGTGCTGCCCGGTGCGGCGGCGGTGGATGACGGGGCTGCCGAAATTCTGGACTGGACCGGACCCGACGGCAGCCGCGTGCTGCTGTCCGAGGCAGGGGCGATTGATAATTGACGGGTGCGGGAACAACCTGTGGGTGACGCGGTTCGGCATGACACGCTTTGCCCCGCACCCCCAAGCCCGCACCCCCAAGGATGACGCCATGACCATTCATCTGCCCGCACAGCCGAACCGCATCAGCCTGTCGCGTGCCGCCGCCGCGCGCAGCAGCGTGACCCAAGGGCCGCCGCTGGATGTGGCCGCCCTTCTGCTGGCGGGCGGCAAGGGCACGCGGCTGGAGGGTCTGACCGCCAGCGACAGCAAGCCCGCCGTTCCCTTTGCGGGCTCCAACCGCATCGTCGATTTTGCCATGGCCAATGCGGTGCGCTCGGGCGTGCGGCGCATGCTGGTCGCCACCCAATACGCGCCGCGCAGCCTGCATCACCACCTGCCGACCCGGTGGGGCCAGTTCTTTCCGCAGGCCGGGCTGATGCTGCGCGACGGGCGCGAACGTTATCTGGGCACCGCTGACGCGGCCCGCCAGACCTGGCCCGAGATCGAGGCGATGGGCGGCGATCAGGTGCTGATCCTGGCTGCGGACCACGTCTATGACATGGATTACGGCGCGCTGCTGGCGGCGCATCGCGCCTCGGGTGCGGCGGTGACGGTCGCGGTCGATACCGTGCCGCGGGCCGAGGCGCGGGGTTTCGGCGTCATGCAGGCCGACGACCGCGGGCGCATCCTGTCCTTTCTGGAAAAGCCCGCCGATCCGCCGGGCATGATCGGACAGCCCGACCGCGCGATGGTGTCGATGGGCATCTATGTGTTCGACCGCGCTTGGCTGCGCGAGGCGCTGTTCGACCGCCCCGTCGAGGCGCTGGATTTCGGCCATGACGTGATCCCCGATGCGGTGGCGCGCGGCATGGCGACCGTCTGGCAATTGCCCGCCGGCCCCTCGGGCGATGCCTATTGGCGCGATGTCGGCACGCTGGACGCGCTGCGCCGTGCGCAGCTGGATTTCGTGAACTCCGAACCGGCGCGGCTGCCCTTTGCCTGCCCGGCCTCGGACTGGTATCTTGGGCGCGGCAGCATCGCCATGCCCGGCGCCGTCGTGCCCGAAAGCGCGCGCCTGATCTGCACGCTGGTCGCCCCCGGCGCCCAGGTGCCCGCCGGTCTGGTGACCGGCGAGAACCCTGACGAGGATGCCCGCTGGTTCACCCGCACCGCCGCCGGGACGGTGCTGATCACCCAGGCCATGCTGGACCGCCGTGCGGCCCATGCCCAGATCCGCCGCTCTGTCACCCCGCCCCTTTTCAACAGCCGAGGCCTTCATGCGTGACCTTACCCCGCCCTCCTTTGACGCCACCCAGGCCCGTTCCGACATCCTGGGGGCCGAGTTCCTGGGCGACGGGACGAATTTCGCGCTGTTCTCCGACCATGCCACCCGGGTGGAGCTGTGCCTGTTCGACGAGACGGGGCAGGAAGAGCTGCACCGCCTGCCCCTGCCCGAAATGGAGGGCGGCGTCTGGTTCGGATACCTGCCCGACATCCTGCCGGGCCAAGTCTACGGCTATCGCGTCCACGGCCCCTACGAGCCCGAGAACGGCCACCGTTTCAACCCCAACAAGCTGCTGCTGGACCCCTATGCCCGCGAGCTGCGCGGCGAGATCATCTGGGACGACGCGCTGCACGGCTATACGATCGGTGAGGATGACCTGTCCTTTGACACCCGCGACAGCGCGCCCTTCATGCCCAAGGGCGTGGTCGTGGACAGCCGTTTTGACTGGGACACCGAGCGCGCGCTGCGCACACCTTGGACCGACACGGTAATCTACGAGGCGCACGTGAAGGGCATGACGCAGGCGCATCCCGACGTGCCCGAGGATCTGCGCGGCACCTTCCGGGGTCTGGTGACCGAACCGATCATCAGCCACCTGCAGAAGATCGGCGTGACCACGGTCGAGTTGCTGCCGATCCATGCCTTCGCCAATGACCGCTATCTGGTGGAAAAGGACCTGTCGAACTACTGGGGCTATTCCACGCTGTCCTTCTTTGCGCCCCATGCGCCCTATCTGAAGACCGGCCAGATCCGCGAGGTCAAGGAGGCCATCCGCCGGTTCCACAAGGCCGGCATCGAGGTCATCCTGGACGTGGTCTTCAACCACACCTGCGAGGGGTCGGAACTGGGCCAGACGCTGTCCTTCCGCGGCATCGACAATGCCAGCTATTACCTGCTGGCGGATGACAAGCGCCACAGCTTTGACACCACCGGCACTGGCAACACGCTGAATGTCGCGCATCCGATGGTGCTGCGCATGGTCATGGATTCGCTGCGCTATTGGGTGCAGGTGATGCATGTGGACGGGTTCCGCTTCGACCTGGCCTCGACCCTGGGCCGCGAGGCGACGGGGTTCGAACGCGACGGCGCCTTCTTCAACGCGATCCGCCAGGACCCGGTCCTGTCTGGCATCAAGCTGATCGCCGAGCCTTGGGACATCGGGGATGGCGGCTATCAGGTCGGCGGCTATCGCTGGCCGTTCCGCGAATGGAACGACAAGTTCCGCGACGATACCCGCGCCTTCTGGCGGCGCGATGCGGGCCTGCTGGGCGCGATGGCAGAGCGGCTGGCGGGATCGCCTGTGCAGTTCGATCACAGCCACCGCCCCTCGACCAGTTCGGTCAATTTTGTGGCCGCGCATGACGGGTTCACGCTGTGGGACACGGTCAGCTATGCAGACAAGCATAACGACGCGAACGGAGAGGACGGGCGCGACGGCCACGATCACAACCTGTCCGACAATCTGGGCGCCGAGGGGCCATCGGACGATGCCGGCATCGACACCGCCCGCATCCGCCGCGTGCGCGCCATGCTAGCGACCGTGTTCCTGTCCCAGGGCGTGCCCATGATCCTGGCCGGGGATGAACTGGGCAATAGCCAGGACGGCAACAACAACGCCTATTGCCAGGACAATCCGATCAGCTGGCTGGACTGGGACGCCGCCCGCCCCGAGATCCGCGATGCCGTCGCCGCCCTTGCCGCGTTCCGCACCGACAGCGGTCTGGCCCATACCCGCTTTTCCGGCAAGGAGGGCGGCCCCGCCGTCGAATGGCTGCATCCGCGGGGCGACCACATGGCCGATGATGATTGGGCCGACCCGGAGCTGCGTCTCACAGGGATGCGCCTGCAGCCCGCCTTCGGTCCCGCGATCCTGATCATCGTCAATGCGGGCGATGACGGTGAATTCGCCCTGCCCGACGGGGAATGGACCCTGCGCATCGACACCGCCCGCGATCAGGTCGCCTGCGACGAGGCCGTCTCCGGGGTGCTGCCCCTGGGGTGGCAGAGCGTCGCGGCCCTGACCTGCGCCGAATGATCACCAGCCATCACAGGAGGAAATGATGAGCGATACCAACCGTGACGACCTGATCCGCGCCCGCGCGCACCAGATCTGGGAAGACGAGGGCCGCCCCGAGGGGCAGGAGGCCGACCACTGGACCCGCGCCGCCGCCGAACTGGATGCGTCCGAGGGCACGCCCAAGGACAGCGAGCGCGACATGGCCCCCAAGCTGAGCGAAGGCCACGAGCGGGCCGAGGAGGAGGGCAACGTTCCCCCGAACGTCGCCGGTCCCAAGGGGCGCAAGCGCAACAAGACCTGATCCCGCCATATGCTCAACAGTCTTGAAAACTGTTGAGCATGGCCTTAGACCACCGGGGTACAACCCGGTGGTCTTATGCTTCGCACCCATTCCGCGCTGGCCCATGCGGCCTATCACGACCTGCTGCGATCGCTGCGCGACGAGGGGTGGCGCGACCTGCGCGGCACGCCGGCGCTGATCCGACGCGGCGCGCGCGGCTATTGGTATGACAGTTTCCGCGTCGGCACCCAGGTCCGCAAGCGCTATCTGGGCGAGGACAGCCCCGATCTGGCCGCCCGCATGGCCGCCCTGCGCGACGACCGCGCACCCCTGGAACAACGCCGCCGCGAGCGTGCCCGTCTGGTGCGTCTGCTGCGGGCCGAGGGGTTTCTGGGCCTGGACCCGACCAGCGGCAGCCTGATGGCGGCGCTGTCGGCGGCGGGCGTCTTTCGCCTTGGCGGCACGGTCGTGGGCACCCATGCCTTTCGCCTCTATGAGGGAGAGCTGAACCTGGCGCTGTCGCTGGAACAGACGGCGCAGACCGACGATCTGGACATCGCCAGCTTTGAGCGCCTGTCCCTGGCGCTGGAGGATGCGGCCGCGCCCCCGGTCCAGCAGGTGCTGGCCGATTTCGATTTCGCCCCCGTCCCCAGCCTGGAGCCGGGCCGCGCCTGGCGCTGGCGGCAGACCCAAGGCAATGCGCTGGTCGAGTTCCTGACTCCCGCCTTTGGCGAGGAGGGCCTGCGCGACCTGCCCGCCCTGGGAGTGCAGGCGCAGACGCTGCATCACCTGAACTATCTGATCGCGGACCCGATTCCGGCGGCGATCCCCTATCGCAGCGGCGTTCTGGTCCAGATCCCGCGGCCTGAGCGGTTCGCCATCCACAAGCTGATCGTGGCCGATCGCAGGCGCGCCGACGACCGCCTGAAATCGGCCAAGGACCGCGCGCAGGCGGCCTTTCTGATCGCCGCGCTGGCCCGCGACCGCCCCGAGGATCTGGCCGAGGCGCATGAGGACGCGCTGTCCCGCGGTCCCCGCTGGCGCGACCGCATCGCGGCCAGCCTGGCGCGGATGCCCGATACCGCAGCCTTGCTGGCGGGCCTTTAGGCCAGGACCACGCGCGTCTGCCACGTCTCGCAGGCGCGCATCAGGTCGGGGGGCAGGGCGCGGTCGGTGAAGACCGCCTCCAGCTGCGACAGCGAGGCGATGCGCGCGGGCGCGCTGCGCGACAGCTTGGAATGGTCGGCCACCAGAAACGTCCGGCGCGACTGGCGCAGGATGGTCTGGCTGACGCCGACCTCCTGGATGTCGAAATCCAGCAGATCGCCGTCGCGGTCCAGCGCCGAACAGCCGATCACCGCCAGATCGAACTTGAACTGTCGGATCGTCTCGGCGGCCAGGGTGCCCACCAGACCGCCATCGGCGCGGCGCAGGCTGCCGCCCGTCACGATGACGTCGCAATCGGGGTTGGCGGCCAGGATATTGGCCACGTTCATGTTGTTCGTGACCACCAGCATGTTGCGATGGCCCAGCAATTCGCGGGCCACGGCCTCGGTGCTGGTGCCGATGTTCAGAAACAGGCTGATCTTTTCGGGCACCTCGGCCGCGCAGGCCCGCGCGATGGCGGTCTTGGCGTCGTGATGCAGGCTGCGGCGTTCCTCATAGCCGATATTGGCGACCCCCGAGGGCAGGATCGCCCCGCCATGCACCCGCTCCAGCCGACCGGCCTCGGCCAGCTCGGTCAGGTCGCGGCGGATCGTCTGCAGGGTGACGCCGAAATGGCCGGCCAGCCCCTCGACGGTCACCTTGCCGTCGCGGCGGGCGATCTCCAGGATCTCGGGCTGGCGGAAGGTCTGCGACATGAAACACCCCTGGCTTTTCGAAGATGTGACACGGCTTTGACGAACAGGCAATATCTTCGCTTTCTTGCGTTTTGTGCAAAATTTGGCCCCGCGCCTGCATCCGATGGCGGTCAAATCGATGCCTGAAGGGGCAGTCAGGGTGACATTTTAGTCCGCAACCCATTGCGTATTAACAATATTGACGAAAGTGAAGAAAAACGAAAGATGATGCTTTCTTTTTGGCGCGCTGCAGGTCAGAAATGGGCATGTCTTGGCAGAGAGGTCCGGTGTGACAGGCACAGATGACATGGTGGATCTGTTCGTGATCGGCGGCGGCATCAATGGCTGCGGCATCGCGCGCGACGCGGCCGGGCGCGGCCTGTCCGTCACCCTGGCCGAGATGGGCGATCTGGCGCAGGCGACCTCCAGTGCCTCGACCAAGCTGTTCCACGGCGGCCTGCGCTATCTGGAATATTTCGAGTTCCGTCTGGTCCGCGAGGCCCTGATCGAGCGCGAGGTGCTGCTGCGCGCCATGCCGCATATCAGCTGGCCCATGCGCTTTGTCCTGCCCTGGCATGCCGACATGCGCTTCGAGAGCGACACGCCGACATCCAAGCTGCTGGGCCGCGTAATGCCCTGGATGAAGGGTCGCCGCCCGTCCTGGCTGATCCGCCTTGGTCTGTTCATGTATGACACGCTTGGCGGCCGCCAGATCCTGCCTGGCACCCGCACCCTGTCGCTGGAGGGCACGCCTGAAGGCGCCCCCCTGCAGGAGCGGTTCCGACACGCCTATGAGTATTCCGACTGCTGGGTCGAGGATTCGCGCCTGGTCGTGCTGAACGCCCGCGACGCCGAGGCGCGGGGCGCGCGCATCATGACCGGCACCCGCGTCCAGTCCGCCGACCGCCATGCCGATCACTGGGTCGTCACCACCCAGGATGCCGCGACCGGCGCGACCACCCGTCACCGCGCGCGGATGCTGGTCAATGCCGGCGGGCCGTGGGTCGGCGACATCATCCAGGGCACGATCCGCCTGAACTCGACCGAGGGCGTGCGCCTGGTCCGGGGCAGCCACATCGTGACCCGCAAGCTGTACGATCACGACAAATGCTATTTCTTTCAGGGCACCGACGGGCGGATCATCTTTGCCATCCCCTATGAGGGCGATTTCACGCTGATCGGCACCACCGATGCCGATCATCAGGACCCCTCGGTCAAGCCCGAATGCACGCCAGAGGAGCGGGACTATCTGCTGGGCTTTGCCAATCAGTACTTCCGCCGCCAGCTGACCGCCGATGACGTGGTCTGGGCCTATTCCGGGGTGCGGCCGCTCTATGACGACGGCGCCCAAAGCGCCACGGCGGCGACGCGCGACTATACGCTGAAGGTCGATCAGGCGGGCGGGGCGCCGGTGCTGAACGTCTTTGGCGGCAAGATCACCACCTATCGCCGTCTGGCGGAATCGGCGCTGGAGAAGATCGCGCCGTTCTTTGCCGGGCTGCCCGGCGCCTGGACCAAGGGGCAGGCGCTGCCCGGGGGCGATTTCCCGGTGGATGGGGTCGGGGATCTGGTGGACGGGTTGCGCCGCGACCATCCGTTCCTGACCGAGCCTTGGGCACGGCGCCTGGTGCGCGCCTATGGGACCGAGGCGCGGGGCATCCTGGTGGGCGCACGCATCGCAGCCGACCTGGGCGTCGATTTCGGCGCTACCCTGTCCGAGGCCGAGGTCGTCTGGCTGATGGATCACGAATACGCGCGCTGTGCGGATGATGTCATCTGGCGGCGCACCAAGCTGGGGCTGCGCCTGACGGTCGATCAGGTGGCGGCACTGGACGCATGGATCCGCGCCCGTTGGGCGCAGCGGCAGGCCGCCGCCGAATAGGCGCCGCCGCAGGAAGGACCTTGGGAGGGGTCGGGGATGAGTTTGGAACTGCAGGGCGTGACGAAGGTGGTCGAGGGGCAGGTGCATGTCCACCCCACCGATCTGGTGCTGGCGCGCGGCACGATGAACGTCCTGCTGGGACCGACCCTGTCGGGCAAGACGTCGCTGATGCGGCTGATGGCCGGGCTGGACCGCCCCGCGCAGGGCCGTATCCTGTGGGAGGGCCGGGACGTCACGGGCATGCGCGTGCAGGACCGCAAGGTTGCGATGGTCTATCAGCAATTCGTCAACTATCCGGCGATGACGGTCTTTGAGAACATCGCATCCCCCCTGCGCCTGATGGGCGTGGACCGCGCCGAAATCGACCGCCGCGTCCGTGAAACCGCCGAGATGATGCGCCTGACCCCCATGCTGGAGCGCAAGCCGCTGGAGCTGTCGGGCGGCCAGCAACAGCGCTGCGCCCTGGCGCGCGCGCTGGTCAAGAACGCGGGCCTGGTGCTGCTGGACGAGCCTCTGGCGAACCTGGATTACAAGCTGCGCGAGGAGCTGCGCGTCGAGATCCCGCGCATCTTTGCGGAATCGGGCGCGATCTTTGTCTATGCCACCACCGAACCCGAAGAGGCGCTGCTGCTGGGCGGCAACACCGCGACCCTGTGGGAGGGGCGGGTGACGCAGTTCGGTCCCACGCCCCATGTCTATCGCCAGCCGGTCGATGCGACCACCGCGCGGGTGTTCAGCGACCCGCCGATGAATTTCCTGCCCTTCCAGGTGGCGGGCGGGCGGCCTTCGGTCGCGGGAATGCCCGCGCTGCCCGACGGGCGCTATCTGGCGGGGTTCCGGCCCAACCACTTGCATCTGTCGCGCCATGCCGCCGATGCGCTGTGCTTTGACGCGCAGCTGGTGGTGACCGAGCTGACCGGGTCGGAAACCTTTGTCCATCTGTACCACCACGGCCAGCGATGGGTCGGGCTGATCCACGGCATCCACGACCTGCCGTTGGGCCAGTCGCTGCCTGTGTGGCTGGACCCGCGCCACATCTATGTCTTTGCCGAGGATGGCCGCATGGTCACCCCCGCCGCCTATGCAACAGCCGCCTGAGGAGGGGTTATGGCCAAGATCACGCTGGAGAACCTCGCCCATTCCTACTCCCCCGCGCCCAAGGGACCGGAGGATTACGCGCTCAAGGAGCTGAACCACGACTGGCAGGACGGCGCGGCCTATGCGCTGCTAGGCTCCAGCGGGTGTGGGAAATCGACGCTGCTGAACATCATCTCGGGGCTGTTGATCCCGTCGCAGGGGCGCATCCTGTTCGACGGGGTGGACGTGACCCGCGCGCCCACGGCGGAGCGCAACATCGCGCAGGTGTTCCAGTTTCCGGTCGTCTACGACACGATGACCGTGCGCGACAATCTGGCCTTTCCGCTGCGCAACCGGGGCCGCCCCGAGGCCTATGTGGCCGAACGCGTGGCCGAGATCGCCGCGATGATCGGCATGGAGCATATGCTGGACCGCAAGGCGCGTGGCCTGACCGCGGATGCCAAGCAGAAGATCAGCCTGGGCCGCGGCATGGTCCGCAAGGACGTCAACGCGCTGCTGTTCGACGAGCCGCTGACCGTCATCGACCCGCATATGAAATGGGAGCTGCGCACCCAGCTGAAAAAGCTGCACCATGATTTCGGCCACACGATGATCTATGTGACCCACGACCAGACCGAGGCGCTGACATTCGCCGACAAGGTCGTCGTCATGTATGACGGCCGCGTGGTCCAGATCGGCACGCCAGAGGAGCTGTTCGACCGGCCCGAACATACCTTCGTGGGCTATTTCATCGGATCGCCCGGCATGAACCTGCTGCCCGCGAAAATCGACGGCGCGCAGGCGCTGGTGCCCGGTGGCACGACGCCGCTGGCCGGGACCTATGGCGCGGTGCAGGGCAACGTGCAGATCGGGGTGCGCCCCGAACATGTGCGCCTGTCTGCGCATGAGGGCCTGCCCGTCACCATCCGCCGGATCGAGGATGTGGGCCGCCACCGCATCATCCGCGCCGATCTGATGGGGCACGATCTGAACATCATCGCGCCCGAGGATATGGGCGTCGGGGCGGACATGACCCGCGCGGTCTTCGATCCGTCGCGCATCAACGTCTATGCCGACGACTGGCGCGTGGCTGCAGCGTAAGGGGGGACATCATGGAAAAGACCGTCAATCACAAGGCCTGGTTCCTGGTCCTGCCGGTGCTGGTGCTGGTCGCGTTCTCGGCGGTGATCCCGCTGATGACGGTGGTCAACTATGCGTTCCAGGACACGTTCGGCAACAACGTCTTCTTCTGGAACGGGCTGGGCTGGTTCGAGGATCTGCTGGCCTCAGACCGGATGTGGAACGCGCTTGGCCGCCAGCTGGCGTTCTCCGGCATCATCCTGGCGATCGAGATTCCGCTTGGCGTGTTCGTCGCGCTGAACATGCCCAAGCGCGGGGTCTGGGCCAGCGTCGTCTTGGTGCTGATGTCGCTGCCGCTGCTGATCCCGTGGAACGTGGTCGGCACGATCTGGCAGATCTTCGGGCGCGTCGATATCGGGCTGCTGGGCTATACGCTGAACAGCATGGGCATCAGCTATAACTACACCCAGAACCCGGTCCATGCCTGGGCCACGGTGGTGGTGATGGATGTCTGGCACTGGACGTCGCTGGTCGCGCTTTTGGCCTATGCGGGGCTGCAATCCATCCCCGACGCCTATTATCAGGCGGCGCGGATCGACCAGGCCAGCCGCTGGAAGGTGTTCCGCTATATCGAGCTGCCCAAGATGATGGGCGTGCTGATGATCGCCATCCTGCTGCGCTTCATGGACAGCTTCATGATCTATACCGAGCCCTTCGTGGTCACCGGGGGCGGGCCGGGCAATGCGACGACCTTCCTGTCCATCGACCTGGTCAAGATGGCCTTGGGCCAGTTCGACCTGGGACCTGCGGCGGCGTTCTCGCTGATGTATTTCCTGGTGATCCTGCTGATCTCCTGGGTCTTCTACACCGTCATGACCAACCTGGACAAAAGGGGCTGACATGCAGAGCCGCACCCGCCTGAACGGCAGCACTGTCGTCATCACGCTCTATCTGCTGTTCCTGATGCTGCCGATCTATTGGCTGATCAACATGAGCCTGAAGACCAATTCCGAGATCACCGGAACCTTCAGCCTGTGGCCGCAGACCCTGACATTGCGCAACTATGTCGTGATCCTGACCGATCCCAGCTGGTATATGGGTTACGTGAACAGTCTGATCTATGTCGTTCTGAACACGGTGATTTCCGTGGCCGTGGCCCTGCCTGCGGCCTATGCGTTCAGCCGCTATCACTTCATGGGCGACAAGCATCTGTTCTTCTGGCTGCTGACCAACCGGATGGCGCCGCCCGCGGTCTTTGCGCTGCCGTTCTTTCAGCTCTATTCCTCGGTCGGTCTGTTCGACACGCATATCGCGGTGGCGCTGGCGCATTGCCTGTTCAACGTGCCGCTGGCCGTCTGGATCCTGGAGGGCTTCATGCGCGGCGTCCCCAAGGAGATCGACGAGACCGCCTATATCGACGGCTACAGCTTCCCGCGCTTTTTCGTGCGGATCTTCATGCCGCTGATCTCCTCGGGGATCGGGGTGGCGGCGTTCTTCTGCTTCATGTTCTCGTGGGTCGAGCTGCTGCTGTCGCGCACGCTGACCTCGGTCGCGGCCAAGCCGATCGCGGCGACCATGACCCGCACGCAAGGCGCGTCCGGCGTCGATTGGGGGGTGCTGGCGGCGGCGGGGGTGCTGACCATCGTGCCAGGCGCCTTGGTCATCTATTTCGTGCGCAACTATATCGCCAAGGGCTTTGCCCTGGGCCGCGTGTAAGGGAGGACCAGCGATGGCCTGGATGGCATGGACCACACCGACCGCGATCTTCTTCGTCATCATCGCCCTGCTGCTGGTCACCTTTTCGGTGCTGGCGATCCGGTTTCCCGAAACGCCCCGTCGCGGCGTCCTGGGGATCGAGACCACGCGGGGCGACCGCCTGTTCATCACGCTTCTGGGGTCCGCCTTCATCAACCTGGCCTGGCTGGGGGTGATGGGGGCGGCGCTGCAACCCTGGGCGCTGCTGATCTGCCTGTTCTATGCCGCCGTCGTGTTCCGGTGGGTCTAGAGCTGGTCAAAGACTGAACCAATGGGAGGGAGAACCATGAACCTGAAACTGATGTCCACGACGGCGGTGCTGCTGGCACTGACCGGCCCGGCCTTCGCCGATATCGAGGCCGCGCGCGCCTTCCTCGACGCCGAGATCGGCGACCAGTCCGTCCTGACCCGAGAGGAGCAGGAGGCCGAGATGCAGTGGTTCATCGACGCCGCCGCACCCCATGCCGGCATGTCGATCAACGTGGTCTCGGAAACGATCACCACCCACGAATACGAGGCCCGCGTCCTGGCGCCGGCCTTCACCGCCATCACCGGCATCCAGGTCACCCACGACCTGATCGGCGAGGGCGACGTCGTCGAAAAGCTGCAGACCCAGATGCAGACCGGCGAGAACGTATATGACATGTACATCAACGATGCCGACCTGGTCGGCACCCACTGGCGCTATCAGCAGGTCCGCAACATGACCGACTGGATGGCGAACGAGGGGGCGGATTTCACCAACCCCGACCTGGACCTGGACGATTTCATCGGCCTGGCCTCGGCGACCGGCCCCGACGACAAGCTGTATCAGCTGCCGGTGCAGCAATTCGCCAACCTCTACTGGTTCCGCCACGATTGGTTCACCGACCCCGAGATCATGGCCGAATTCCGCGCCGAATACGGATACGACCTGGGCGTGCCGGTGAACTGGTCCGCCTATGAGGACATCGCCAAGTTCTTCACCGGGCGCGAGATCGACGGCCAGCAGATCTATGGCAACATGGATTACGGCAAGAAGGACCCCAGCCTGGGCTGGCGCTTCACCGATGCGTGGCTGTCCATGGCGGGCGCCAGCGACAAGGGCGAGCCGAACGGCTTTCCGGTCGATGAATGGGGCATCCGCGTCAACGACGATTACCAGCCGGTGGGGTCCTGCATGGCGCGGGGCGGGGCGACGAACAGCCCGGCCGCCGTCTATGCGATCGAGAAATACATCGACTGGCTGCAGAACTATACGCCCCCGGCGGCTGCGGGCATGACCTTCAGTGAGGCCGGTCCCGTTCCCGCCCAAGGCAACATTGCCCAGCAGATGTTCTGGTACACCGCCTTCACCGCCGACATGGTCAAGGAAGGCCTGCCCGTCATGAATGATGACGGCACGCCGAAATGGCGCATGGCTCCCTCGCCCTATGGCGCATATTGGGAGGAAGGCATGAAGGTCGGCTATCAGGACGTGGGCTCGGCCACGCTGATGCAATCGACCCCGGTCGACCGCGCGCAGGCCGCCTGGCTTTATGCGCAGTTCATCGTGTCGAAGACCGTCGACACCAAGAAAAGCCATGTGGGTCTGACCTTTGTGCGCGACAGCTCGATCCGACATGAAAGCTTTACCGAGCGTGCGCCCCAGTTGGGCGGCCTGGTCGAGTTCTATCGCTCGCCCGATAGGACGCGCTGGTCGGATACGGGTCTGAACGTGCCCGATTATCCGCGCCTGGCGCAGCTGTGGTGGCAGAACATCGGCGACGCCTCTTCGGGCGCCAAGACCGCGCAAGAGGCGCTGGACGCGTTGTGCGAGCAGCAGGAGGCCGTGATGGAGCGCCTGCAGCGGTCCGGCGTGCAGGGTGACCTGGGCCCGGTCCTGAACGAGCCCGAGGACCCGCAGGTCTGGCTGGACCGCGAAGGCGCCCCGGTGCCCAAGCTGGACAACGAAAAGCCCGCGCCGGTGACCATCGCCTATGAGGAGCTGATCCAGCGTTGGCAGGAGTGATCCAGCCGCGTTAACTGTCCGGGGGGCGCGGGCGACCGCGCCCCCCAATCCGTCGGAAAAGGACCGCCGCCATGACCCATATCCTTGCCATCGACCAGGGCACGACCTCGTCCCGCGCCATCGTCTTTGACGGCGACATGCAGCCCTGCGGCAGCGCCCAGGAGGAGTTCGAGCAGCATTTCCCCCGTTCGGGCTGGGTCGAACATGATCCGGGCGACCTCTGGGCCAGCACGGCGGCCACCTGCCGCGCCGCGATCGAGAAATGCGGCAACCCCCGCATCGACGCCATCGGCATCACGAACCAGCGAGAGACTGTCGTGGTGTGGGACCGCAAGTCCGGCAAGGCCATCCACAACGCCATCGTCTGGCAGGACCGCCGCACCGCCGAATTCTGCCGCGAGCTGGAGGCCGGGGGCCATGCCGACATGATCACCGCCCGCACCGGGCTGCTGGTCGATCCCTATTTCTCGGCCACCAAGCTGAAATGGATCCTGGACAATGTCGACGGTGCCCGTGCGCGCGCCGAGGCGGGCGATCTGGCCTTCGGCACCGTGGACAGCTGGCTGATCTGGAACCTGACCGGCGGCCAGGTTCATGCGACCGACGCGACGAATGCCGCGCGCACGATGCTGTATGACATCCACAAGGGCCGCTGGTCGGCCACGATCTGCAAGCTGTTCGACATCCCCATGGCGATGCTGCCCGACGTGCGCGACTGCGCCGCCGATTTCGGCACCACGCGGCCCGACCTGTTCGGGAGGCCCATCCCCATCACCGGGGTCGCGGGCGACCAGCAGGCGGCCACCGTGGGACAGGCGTGTTTCCAACCCGGCATGATCAAGTCGACCTATGGCACCGGCTGCTTTGCGCTGCTGAACACCGGGGACAAGCCGGTGGCCTCCACGCAGCGGCTGCTGACCACCATCGCCTATCAGCTGGACGGCAAGCCGACCTATGCGCTGGAGGGGTCGATCTTCATCGCGGGCGCGGTCGTGCAATGGCTGCGCGACGGGCTCAAGATCATCCGCGACGCCAAGGAGACCCAGCCCCTGGCCGAAAGCGCCGACGAAGGCCAGCAGGTGATCCTGGTGCCCGCCTTCACCGGCCTGGGCGCCCCCTATTGGTCGCCCGACAGCCGTGGCGCCATCTATGGCCTGACCCGCAATTCCGGCCCGGCCGAACTGGCCCGCGCCGCCCTGGAGAGCGTGGGGTTCCAGACCCGCGACCTGCTGGAGGCGATGCGCGCCGATTGGGAGCCCAAGGGAGAGACCGCGCTGCGTGTCGACGGCGGCATGAGCGCGTCCGATTACGCGATGCAGTTCCTGTCCGACATCCTGGGCGCGCCCGTCGATCGCCCCAAGGTGCTGGAGACGACCGCCCTGGGCGCGGCCTGGCTGGCGGGGCAGGGGTCCGGCCTCTATCCCGACATGGCGGGCTTTGCCAAGGACTGGGCGCTGGATCGCAGCTTTGCCCCGGCGATGGAGGAGGCCGATCGCGACGCCCGCTATCAGGCCTGGCGGCGGGCCGTCCGCGCCACCATGTCGCTGACCGGACCCGATTGACCTCTGCGCGCCATCCGCTAAGGGGGGCGGCCAGACAGGGGACCATGACATGACGACAGACAAGGTGATCTTTGACACCGACCCCGGCGTGGACGACGCGCTGGCGCTGTATTACCTGCTGCGCCATCCGCAGATCGACCTGCTGGGGGTCACCACGGTCTTTGGCAACGCGCCAGTCGCGCTGACGACGCGGAACGCGCGGTTTCTGCTGCGCGCATGGGGGCATGACGCGCCCGTGCATGCGGGCGCCGCCGGGCCGCTGACCCCCGACATGCCGCCCGAATTCTGGCCCACCTCGATTCACGGCGATAACGGCCTGGGCGACCATCCGATCGACCTGGAGCCGCAGGACGACCCCGACACCGCCGCGCAGTTCCTGATCGACCAGATCCGCGCCCATCCGGGCGAGGTGCGCGTGCTGGCCGTGGGGCGCATGACCAACCTGGCGCGCGCGGTGCAGATGGCGCCCGACATCGCCGGGCTGGTGCGCGACGTGACCCTGATGGGCGGCGCCTTTCGCGTGCCGGGCAACATCACCCCCGCGGCCGAGGCCAATATTTGGGGCGATCCGCTGGCCGCCGACATCGTCTTTGGTGCGCCCTGGCGGGTGGTGGCGGTGCCGCTGGACCTGACCACGCGGACCTTCATGGACAGCGCCATGCTGGCGCGGCTGGCACAGGCGGGCGGGCCGGGGATGCGGCTGGTGGCCGACCTGTCGCAGGGCTATGTGCGGTTCTACCAGGCGGCGGGCTATGACGGGATGCTGGTCCATGACTGCACCGCCGCCGTCTGGCTGACCGACCCCGACCTGTTCACCCTGACCGAGGGCGAGGTGCGCGTGCTGTCCGACGGCATCGCCCTGGGCCTTACGCTGATGAACCCCGCCGACCGCCAGGGCCCCCTTGGCGCGTGGGAGGGGCGGCCCCGTCAGTTCGCCACCCTGGACGGACAGCCCGACGCCATCCTGGACCGCATCGCACAAGTTTGCACGGCGTGACCGCCGGGACGGGACGATCTTGCGCGATTGTCCCGTCCTGCCGAACACAGAGCGCGGAAAAGCGCGGCTAATCTTTCCCGATTGTGACCCTTATCTGACAGTCATCGGAACGGACCAGACGCGCATCCGGCGCGCCACCGCTTCCAAGATGTTGCAAGAACAAGGAAAATGATCATGAAAAACTTCGTGTACGCCCTGGCCGCCCTGTCCCTGACCGCCGGTGGCGCGATGGCCGCATCGTCCAGCGACTTCACCACCCCGCCCCGCCCCGCGCAGACCGTCGAAGTCCCCGCAGGCGACGTGATGACCGCGCGCGAACTGTCGCAGGCCGGTCTGGCCGCCACCGATCTGGTGACCATCACCCGCATCAACACCACCAGCGAAACCGCCAGCATTGATAATTCCAGCCGCGGCTTCTACTGATCGGTTCTGACCGGCCGGTTCCGCACAGGGGCCGACGGGCCGCCATTCCTCCGGGAGTGGCGGCCCTTTCATCATGTCCGGGTCACGCAAGAGGGTCGGTCATGGACATCAAGGTGCTGCGCAGCTTTGCCGCCATCGTCGACGAAGGCAGCTTTGCCGCCGCCGCGCGCCGGTTGGGCATCTCGAAAAGCACCTGCAGCAAGATGATCGCCGACCTGGAGGCCGATCTGGGCACGCGCCTGCTGACGCGGACCACCCGGGCGGTGACCCCCACGGCGGCGGGCCATGCCTTTCACGCGCAGATCACCGACATCCTGACCCGCCTGGACGCGGCCTTTGAAGGGGTGCGCGCCGCCTCGGCCCGTCCCGCCGGGCCGCTGAAGCTGGGCGTGCCGGTGCAATACACCCTCAAGGTGCTGCAGCCGCACCTGATGCGCTTTATGGAGGAATATCCCGACATCCAGCTGGACGTGGTGCTGGACGACAGCCGGTCCGACATGACGCGCGACGGGTTCGACGCCGTGATCCGCATCGGCACGCTGGAGGACAGCAGCCTGCATGCCCGGCGCCTGCATGACGCCAACATCATGCTGGTCGCATCGCCCGACTATATCGCCCGCCACGGCAGCCCGCAGCGCCCGGCCGACCTGCGCGACCACCAATGCCTGCATTACACCAACCTCCGGGGTCCCGGCACCTGGCCCCTGCGCCAGGGGTCCGAGGTGATCTATCAAAAGATCACCCCCGCCTTTTCCAGCAACAACGGAGAGTTGCTGCGCGCGCTGGCGGTGGGCGGCAAGGGGATCGCGCTGGCCCCGGAATTCCAGGTGGCCGACGATCTGGCGCAGGGGCTGTTGGTGCCGGTCCTGCCCGGACACGCGTTGCCGGGGGTGCCGATCCACCTGGTCTATTCCACGCGCAAGCTGGTGACGGCGTCGCTGGCGGCCTTTCTGGACTTTGCCGCGCGGCTGGATCTGGACTAGGTCATGTTGACAAAAGGCGAACCCAGAGGCGGATAGACGTGATGTCGATGAAGCCCAGGAAGCTTTCAGCGGTTTTGTCGTAGCGTGTGGCGGCCCGGCGTGCGTTTTTCAGCTTGTTGAAGC
>NZ_SUNH01000027.1 GCF_005048265.1 Paracoccus hibiscisoli | reverse complement strand
GCCAGGGACCGTGGCGCAATATGCAGGATCTGGAAATGGCCACCCTCGGAAGGGTCGATTGGTTCAACAACAAGCGCCTGCTTGGCCCGATCGGAAACATCCCGCCAGCAGAGGCAGAACTGAACTTCCAAGTTCAGCGCGACATGCTCGATCTTGTCGCGTAAAGTCAAGCTATAGGTCTCCGATAAATCCGGGGCGATTCACCTTGCCCAGCGCGATGTGCTTGTCCTGTGCGTCACTCAAAGTCCTTGGCACCGGCTTGCCCATCAGGAGGTCAAGGGTCAGTCTGCTCTGTGGGTCCGGTGCCGGGCGATACTCTCCCGGCTCGTAGGGACCCCCTGTGAGGGCCTGTACAAGGTCTTCAAGGGCAGGATTGTCTCGGTAGCGCAGACCGTCTCCGGGCTTCAGGCCAGCCGCCTCTAGGCGTCCCAGAGCAGCCTTGGGGTCAATGGCCTCACCAGACCCATTGTCGAGGTAATTAGCCCAGAGAGCGTCTTGCCTGCGAGCATGTTCATTTGCGCTCTTGGCTGCCTCTACCTGGTCGCTCGTCTTAAGGGAGAAGAAAAGCACCGATTGCGGCTTGCCTTTGGCATCCCGGTGCAACCCTCACATCCCGCTGCCACGCGGCGGCGGAAGTACCAGACATTGCCCTTCTTCTGGATGTATGTGGCAGACAAGCGGAAAGCCCCCGAATCGAATAGCAAGACCACGGTGTGTCACCTTTTGTGTCACCCTATGGATACTGGCCCTTCGTCCAGACGGTTGATATTGCTGAAAAATAGCAATATACCGTGGCGGAGGCGGTGGGATTCGAACCCACGGTGGGCTTTCACCCACGTCGGTTTTCAAGACCGGTGCAATCAACCACTCTGCCACGCCTCCGACGCGTTCGACTAGCGCGCGGCAGGCGGTCGTGCAAGCCCGTTAGCGGCGCAGCGTGATCATGCGGTCGCCGCCTTCGATCTCGATCGCGGTCAGGCGGGACAGGCGCAGGAAGCTGATCGGAACCGCGACCGTGATGCTGTCCGTGACGGGGTTCGCGGGCAGGCGGGCTGCCGTGGCGTCCGCAGCCGGGGGGACGGCCACAAAGCGCAGGCGCAGGACGCCGTCCGCGTCGGGCTGCAGCGGATCGCCGGGGCGCGCCACCGCAGGAACCAGCGCCGCGGAATGATAGCCCTTGACCGGACCGAACCCGCGCAGCACCAGAAGCCGACCGTCGGCCAGCGGCTGCCACCCGGCATCCAGGATCTGCGGCACGGTGGGGCGGGGGTCACGGACCTGCGGATAGCCCCCCTCCGGCGCCAGGGTCTGGGGCGAGGCGGTGCCCGGACCCCATCCGAGGGGGTTCCAGCCGCTGTCCCCGAAGCGCCCGCAGCCCGACGCGGTCAGGGCGACGATCAGCAGCGGCAGGGTCAGTCTGGTCATGGTGCATCCCTTCGGCGGTCCTGCCTCGTGATAGGCGATCCGGGGCGCGCGGAAAAGCCTCTTTGACCTGACCGCCGCGCCGCGTTAGGCCATGACGCCGGATATCAGGAGAGACCCATGGCCACCCCCGCCTTCGAGGACATCGCCGAAACCTTCGACTTTCTGGATGACTGGGAAGAGCGTTATCGCCACGTCATCGAACTGGGCAAGGCGATGCCGCCCATGGACCCCGCCGTCCAGGTTCCCGCCACCAAGGTCGACGGTTGCGCCAGCCAGGTCTGGATCCTGCCCCGGATCGAGGACCGGCGTTTCGATTTCCAGGGCGACAGCGACGCGCTGATCGTGCGCGGGCTGATCGCGGTGCTGCATGCCCTGTATGCGGGCGTGCCGGTCGATCAGGTGGGGCAGATCGATGCGCAGGCCGCCCTGGCGCGGCTTGGTCTGGACGAGCATCTGTCGGCGCAGCGGTCGAACGGGCTGCGCGCGATGATCGAACGGATCAGGCTGCTGGCCGCCGACGCAGGCTGATCCAGCCGCCGCCCAGCACGCGCGTGCCCTCGGTCTCGTAGAACACGCAGGCCTGACCAGGGCTGACGCCGTCCTCGGGGTCCAGCAGTTCGACCTCGGCGCGGCGGCCGAGCAGGGGGCGCAGGATCGCCGGGCGCGGCGGGCGGGTCGAGCGGATGCGGACCAGGCAGGGGATCTCGCCCTCGAAGGGCTGATCGCCCAGCCAGTTCACCTCGGTCACGGCGACGGTGCGGGTGGAGAGCGCCTCGCGGGGGCCCACGACGACGCGGCGCGTCTCGGGCTCAAGGCGCAGCACATAGAGCGGCTCTCCGCCGCCGATGCCCAGACCGCGGCGCTGGCCGATCGTGTAATGGATGACGCCGCGATGCTGCCCCAGCACGGTGCCCTCGCGGTCCACGATATCGCCCGGATCGGCGGCGCCGGGGCGCAGCTTTTCGATCACGGCGGCATAATCGCCATTGGGGACAAAGCAGATGTCCTGGCTGTCGGGCTTGTCCGCGACCGACAGGCCGTATTCGGCGGCCAGGGCGCGCGTCTCGGCCTTGCTGACCAGATGCCCCAGGGGAAAGCGCAGGAAGTCCAGCTGCTGCTGCGTGGTCGAGAACAGGAAATAGCTCTGGTCGCGATTCGGATCGGCCGCCATGTGCAGTTCGGCCCGCAGGGGGCCGTCCTTGCGCTGGATATAATGGCCGGTCGCCATGCAATCGGCATCCAGATCGCGCGCGGTCTCCAGCAGGTCGCGGAACTTGACGCGCTCGTTGCAGCGGATGCAGGGCACGGGCGTCGCGCCGGCCAGATAGGCGTCGGCGAATTCGTCGATCACGGATTCGCGGAACTTGTTTTCGTAGTCCAGGACGTAATGGGGAAAGCCCATGCGCTCGGCCACGCGGCGGGCATCGTGGATGTCCTGACCTGCGCAGCAGGCGCCCTTCTTGGCCAGCGCCGCGCCGTGGTCATACAGCTGCAGCGTCACCCCGATGACGTCATACCCTTCGAATTTCAGCTGGGCCGCGACGACCGAACTGTCCACCCCGCCCGACATCGCCACGACCACCCGCGTCTGTGCGGGCGGCTTGGCAAAGCCCAAGCTGTTCAATTCGGTCGGGCGCGCATCGGTGCGCGTGGCGGCGGTCAGGGTCATGGGTAAACTTTCGGCCCGGGCGGCAGGCGGCGGGCGACAGAGGGATTTGCCTCAAAATATAGGCAAATTCGGTTCATTCTCAACCCCGACAGCGGCGGAAATCCCCCCAAGGCTAACGCGGTTTTAAGGGCTTTGGCGCCAGAACTGCAGGACGCGACGGAAGGACCCTGCAATGTTCGTGAAAAAGACCACTGGCCCGCGGATCGTGACCCTGGAAGACGGGCGCATTCTCAGCGTCGCGGATCTGCCGCTGGCCGACACGCGGTGGGTGGCCAGCCGCAAGCAGACCGTGGTTCTGGCGGTCTCGCACGGCCTGATCACCCGCGATGACGCCCTGCGCCGCTATGGCCTGTCGGAGGAGGAATTCGACAGCTGGTGCATGGCCGTGGCCCGGCATGGCAAAGCGGCCTTGAAGGTGACGGCGTTACAAAAGTATAGACAACCATAGGTTGCGTCCGCCAAGATGGGTCGACCGGTAACGACATATTAACCTGTCCGAGAGATTGTCGTGACATGACCTTTGGCGAATCGGGGAAAGATCAAGCCATGCGAATCCTTTTGGTAGAAGACGATCCCAGCACCGCGCGTGCGATCGAACTGATGCTGACGGCAGCCAGCTACAACGTGTTCCTGACCGACATGGGGGAGGAGGGGATCGATCTGGCCAAGCTGTACGACTATGATCTGATCCTGCTGGATCTGGATCTGCCGGACATGCACGGGATGGAGGTCCTGCGCCATCTGCGCCTGGCGCGCATCGACACGCCGATCCTGATCCTGACCGGTTCCGATGACACCGAGAGCAAGCTGCGCGGCTTTGGCTTTGGCGCCGACGATTACATGACCAAGCCCTTCAACCGAGAGGAGCTACAGGCCCGCATCCAGGCCATCATCCGCCGCTCCAAGGGTCACAGCCAGGCGCTGATCCGCACCGGAGAGATCACCGTGAACCTGGACGCCCGCTCTGTCGAGGTGAAGGGCAAGCCCGTGAACCTGACCGGCAAGGAATACCAGATCCTGGAGCTGCTCAGCCTGCGCAAGGGCACGACCCTGACCAAGGAAATGTTCCTGAACCACCTCTATGGCGGCATGGACGAGCCTGAGTTGAAGATCATCGACGTCTTCATCTGTAAGCTGCGCAAGAAACTGTCCGAGGCGCTTGGCGGCGAGAGCCATATCGAGACGGTCTGGGGCCGCGGCTATGTCCTGCGCGATCCCGGCCCCGGCAATGAGGAGCGTCTGGCCATCGGCGCCTGAGGCGGGGGATGGGGCTGCCGGTCATGCGGCTTCTGGACGATCGCGCGCCCTTGGGCGATACCCGCATCTGACACGGTCGGACGTTCCGGCCGGACAGGACGATGGGGGCAGGGATGTCGCAGAACATGTCGGGCAGGCAGCCGATCGCGGAATTGAGCCGGGACCAGGCCGCGGACGAGATCGCGGATCTGGCCGCCCGCGTCGCAGAGGCCAATGACGATTATCACGGCCGCGACGCCCCCAGGATCAGCGATGCCGATTACGACGCGATGAAGGCCCGCCTCACCGCGCTGGAGGCGGCCTTTCCCGACCTTGCCCCCGCCGACAGCCCGACCGGGCAGGTGGGCGCAGCCCCGGCCGAGGGGTTCGGCAAGGTGGTGCACGCGCAGCGCATGATGTCGTTGGGCAATGCCTTCAGTCAGGGCGATGTGGAGGATTTCACGGCCCGCATCCGCAGTTTCCTGGGTCTGTCCGATGATCACCCCCTGGAGATGACCGCCGAACCCAAGATCGACGGGCTGTCCCTGTCCCTGCGCTATGAGTATGGCGTGCTGGTCCAGGCCGCGACGCGCGGCGATGGTGCGGTGGGCGAAAACGTGACCGCGAATGCGCGGACCATCGCGGATATTCCACAGCAGCTGCCCGCCGGCGCGCCCTCCGTCCTGGAGGTCCGGGGCGAAGTCTATATGAGCCACGACGATTTCGCGGCGCTGAATGCCACGGACGGGGCCAAGGTGTTCGCCAATCCGCGCAACGCCGCCGCCGGATCGCTGCGCCAGATCGACCCGGGCGTGACCGCCCGGCGCCCGCTGCGGTTCTTTGCCTATGGCTGGGGACAGCTGAGCGCGCCGCTGGCGGCGACGCAGGCCGGGTCCGTGGCGCGGCTGGCCGAGCTGGGGTTCAGCACCAATCCGCTGACCCGCCTGTGTCACGACACCGCGCAGATGATCGACACCTGGACCGCGATCGAGCAGCAGCGTGCGACCCTGGGCTATGACATCGACGGCGTCGTCTACAAGGTCAACGACCTGGAGTTCCAGCGGCGCCTGGGGTTCCGCTCGACCACGCCGCGATGGGCGCTGGCGCACAAGTTCCCGGCCGAAACCGCCTGGACACGACTCCACCGGATCGAGATCCAGGTGGGCCGCACCGGCGCGCTGTCCCCGGTGGCGCGGCTGGAGCCGGTGACCGTGGGCGGGGTCGTCGTGTCGAACGCCACCCTGCACAACGAGGATTACATCGCCGGGCGCGACAATACCGGCGCGCCGATCCGCGAGGGCCGCGACATCCGCGAGGGGGATTGGGTCCAGGTCTATCGCGCGGGCGACGTGATCCCCAAGATCGCCGATGTCGATCTGGCCCGCCGGTCGGCGGACAGCGTGCCCTATGCCTTTCCGGCGCAGTGTCCGGAATGCGGCTCGGACGCGATCCGCGAACCCGGCGACAGCGTGCGCCGCTGCACCGGGGGCCTGATCTGCCCGGCGCAGGCGGTCGAGAAGCTGAAGCATTTCGTCAGCCGTGCAGCCTTTGACATCGACGGTCTGGGCACCAAGCAGATCGAGATGTTCTTTGCCGACGACCAGCTGCCCATCCGAGAACCCGCCGACATCTTCACCCTCGCCACGCGCGATGCGGGTAATTTCACCAAGCTGAAGAACCGCGACGGTTTCGGCGAACGCTCGGCCGAAAAGCTGTTCGCCGCGATCGAGGATCGGCGCGCCATCCCCTTGGCACGATTGATTTTTGCGCTTGGCATCCGCCATGTGGGCGAGGTCGCCTCCGCGACGCTGGCCCGCCATTTCGGCGACTGGCCCGCGCTGGTCGCGGCGATAGACGGGGCCGCGTCGGAACCCGCCTTTGCCGCGCCCGACGACAAGACGCGGCGGGCCACTCTGCCGGACAGCCCGCATTGGGCCGAGTTGACCGGCATAGACGGGATCGGCGCCGTGCTGGTCAAGTCGCTGGTCACGACCTTTGCGCAGCCCACCGAACGGGCCAGCATCGACCGGCTGGCGACGCTTCTGGACATCCGGCCCGCGGATAATCCACATGCCGTTCAGACCGAGGTGTCCGGCAAGACGCTGGTCTTTACCGGCACGCTGGAGCGCATGACCCGGGCCGAGGCCAAGGCGCGGGCCGAGGCGATGGGCGCCAAGGTCGCGGGGTCCGTCAGCGCCAAGACCGACCTGCTGATCGCCGGTCCGGGCGCCGGGTCCAAGGCCGCCAAGGCCGAGGCCCTGGGTGTGACCGTCATCGACGAGGACGAATGGCTGCGCATTGCGGGGGCCGGATGACCGCCCCCAAGGGTCGCCCGCCCGCGCTGTTCCCGCTGTTTGCGGGCATCGACACGCTGCCCGGCATCGGCCCCAAGGGCCGCGCCGCGCTGGAGCAGATGGGCATCGACAAGCCGCGCGACCTGATCCTGACGCTGCCCGCCAGTGGCATCACCCGCCGCCGGATCGCCCGCATCGCCGACGCCCGCGCCCCCGAGATCGTGACGATCACCGTCACCGTGACGCGCCATCACCCGCCCCAGGTCCGCGGCCGCCCGTTCCGCGTGCACTGCTCCGACGGCGAGGGCGATCTGACGCTGGTGTTCTTTCGCCCGCGCGACAATTGGATCGAAAGCCAGCTGCCCGTGGGCGCGCGCCGCGTCATCAGCGGCAAGCTGGAGCTGTTCGACGGGCTGGCGCAGATGGTCCACCCCGACCATATCCTGGCCGAGGACGAGGCGCTGCCCCCCAGCTTCGAACCCGTCTATCCCCTGTCGGCCGGGCTGACGCAAAAGGGCATGGCCAAGGCCGTCGATGCCGCGCTGACCCGCCTGCCCAAGGTTGACGAATGGATCGACCCGCAGTTGATCGCGCAGCGCGGCTGGCCGTCATTCGCGGAGGCGCTGCACCAGGCGCATGCGCCGCAATCGCCGGGTGCGCTGTCGCCTGACAGCCCGGCGCGGGCGCGGCTGGCCTATGACGAATTCCTGGCGCATCAGATGACGCTGGCGCTGGTGCGCCGCGACCGGCGGCGGCTGAAGGGCCGGGCAAGCGCGGGCGACGGTGCCCTGCGGTCGCGGGTGCTGGACAGCCTGCCCTGGGCACCCACCGGCGCGCAGGCCCGCGCGGTGCGCGAGATCGCCGATGACATGGCCAGCGATCGTCGCATGAACCGCCTGCTGCAGGGCGATGTCGGCGCGGGCAAGACGCTGGTCGCGCTGATGGCCGCCTTGGTCGCGGTCGAGGCCGGGGGCCAGGCCGTGCTGATGGCGCCGACCGAGATCCTGGCCCGCCAGCATGCCCGCGCGCTGGAACCGCTGGCGCGGGCGGCGGGGGTGCGGCTGGCCGCGCTGACCGGGCGCGACAAGCGCGACCTGCGCGGACAGATCCTGACGGATCTGGCGGACGGAACCATCGACATCCTGGTCGGCACCCATGCGGTCTTCCAGAAGGACGTGACCTTCCACGACCTGCGGCTGGCCATCATCGACGAACAGCACCGGTTCGGCGTGGCACAGCGGCTGGAGCTGTCGGCCAAGGGCGACGTGCCGCCCGACATGCTGATCATGACTGCGACACCCATCCCGCGGTCGCTGGCCTTGTCGCAATACGGTGATCTGGACCTGTCGGTGCTGGACGAAAAGCCGCCCGGACGCCAGCCCATCACCACGGTGATGATCGCCGACACGCGGCTGGACCAGGTCACCGAACGCCTGCGCGCGGCGATGGCGCAGGGCGCGCGCGCCTATTGGGTCTGCCCCCTGGTCGAGGAGAGCGAGGTCACCGACCTGACCGCGGCCGAGGCGCGGTTCACGCATCTGCGCGCGATCTTTGGCGAAAGGGTGCGGCTGATCCACGGCCAGATGCCCCCCGATCAGCGCGACGCGGCGATGGCCGATTTCGCGGATGGCACGGCGCAACTGCTGGTCGCCACCACGGTGATCGAGGTGGGCGTGGACGTGCCGCAGGCCACGATCATGGTGATCGAACGCGCCGAAAGCTTTGGCCTGGCACAGCTGCACCAGCTGCGGGGGCGGGTGGGGCGCGGCTCGGGCGCGTCGACCTGCCTGCTGATGTATCACGGCCCCTTGAACGAGACCGGCGCCCGCCGCCTGACCACCCTGCGCGACACCGAGGACGGGTTCCGCATCGCCGAGGTCGACCTGGAGATGCGCGGCGCGGGCGACGTCATCGGCACCGCGCAATCGGGCCTGCCGCGGTTCCGCATCGCGGACTTGGAACATCAGGCCGGGCTGATGGCGGTTGCGCGTCAGGATGCCCGTGCGCTGCTGGAACGCGATGCGGTGCTGGAGACCCCGCGCGGGCAGGCGCTGCGGCTGCTGATGTGGCTGATGCAGCAGGATCAGGCGATTCGACTAATCCAGGTCGGCTGACCAAGCCAAATGTTCTTAAAAAGTTCTTTACCGAATCGAGAGAACATGAGAACAAAGGGGCAACAGAGAGGAGTTGCCGCCATGACCAAAGACACTGCCATCGACCTGATCGGGGCCGCCGCGCTCAGCCTGACCACTATTGTCCTGCTGTGGTTGCCCGCCATCCTGCAGGTCTAACCGACTGCCCCGCGACGCAGGGATGGCGCCCCGCCTGTGCGCCATCCGTCCCCAAAGCTCGCGCACCTGGCCGGCCCCGCAGGGGGCCGGCCCTTTTCATGCCGATGCCTTGTCCAGCGCCTCCAGCGTGGCGTCCCATGCCAGCAGGATCGACGGATGTCGGTTGGGATAGGCGCGCGCGGGCGTCAGCGCCTCGAGATCGGCAAAGGGCGCGTCAGGCGCAGGGGCGTCTTGCGTCAGCATCGCGCGCAACTGGTCGCGGGCCTGCACGATGCCCGCCCGGTCCATGCCGATCACCGCCTGTCCCAGCACCGACGCCGACGCCTGCCCCAAGGCGCAGGCCCGGACCTCCTGCGCGAAATCGCTGATGCGGCCATCGGCCAGCGACAGGTGGACCGTTACCGACGATCCGCATTGCGGTGACCGGCGCTGGACGCTGGCTTGGGCATCGTCCAGCCGGCCCTGGTGGGGGATGGCGGTCGTCAGTGCCAGGATGCGTCGCGAGTAAAGCTGCATCAGATCGGTTTCGGCCATGCGTCATCCCTTGGGGTTTCATCAGCGCGGGTCGATGAGTAGATAGGGACGGCCATGCCGAAAGGAAACCCGATGTTCGACCCCCTCAGCCTGAAATATGACGCGGCCGGGCTGATCCCCGCGATCGCGCAGGACGCCGCATCGGGCGAAGTGCTGATGATGGCCTGGATGAACGCCGATGCCGTCGCCCGCACCCTGTCGACCGGGCGCGTCACCTATTGGTCGCGGTCGCGGGCGTCGTTCTGGATCAAGGGCGAAAGCTCGGGCCATGTGCAGCAACTGGTCGAGATGCGGGTCGATTGCGACCGCGACTGCCTGCTGGTGCTGGTCGAGCAGACCGGGCCCGCCTGCCACACCAACCGGCGCAGCTGCTTTTACACCGGCATTCGCGACGGGGCCGAAGTCGTGCTGAGCGAACCGATGGTCTAAAGCCCGACCATGTGGCGGATGTCGGCGGGGGTCGCGCCCTCGGTCCGATACTGGCGGATGGCGCGGGCGTCGTCGCGCTTGGCCAGCCGCCGCCCCGCCGTGTCGCGGATCAGGCGGTGGTGCAGATAGGCGGGCGTCGGCAGGTCCAGCAGGCGCTGCAGCAGCACATGGATATGTGTGGATGAGAACAGGTCCTGGCCGCGCGTCACCAGCGTGATGCTCTGCGCCGCATCATCCACCACGACCGCCAGGTGATAGGACGTGCCAATCCCCCGCCGCGACAGAATCACGTCGCCGATGCCGTCCAGGAACTGCTTCCGGGTCAGGATATGGTCGGCGCCCTGATCGGCAAAGCCGATGCGGTCCAGCCCAAGCGCATCGAAGGCGCGGGCGGCGTCCAGCCGGATCACATCGTCGGGCCCGGCATCCGCGTGGCTGCGATGGCGGCAGGTTCCGGGATAGATCAGCCCGTCGGGCCCGGCGGGCAGGGCGCCCTCCTGCGGGGCGGACAGGGCGGCGCGGATGTCGCCCCGGCGGCAGCGGCAGGGATAGGTCAGCGGCGCCAGCCGCGCCAGCGCGCGCCGATAGGCGGGCATCCGGTCCGACTGGCGCATGACCGGCTGCGGCCAGGTCAGCCCCAGCCACCCAAGGTCTTCGAAGATCGCGGCCTCGTATTCCGGGCGGCAGCGGTCGCGGTCGATATCCTCGATCCGCAGGTGGAAATCGCCATGCGCCGCGGCCGTCAGCGCCGAGAACGCATGCCCCAGATGCAGCAGCCCCGTGGGCGACGGCGCGAACCGCGTTACTGGGCGGCCAGCCATGCGGAGTAGTCGTCCTTGGCCCGCTGCGTATAGGCCGGATAGCGGTCCTTGCGGCCGCGACGGCCCGACCGGGTGTCGGGCAGCGGCGGGAACAGGCCGAAATTGACGTTCATCGGCTGAAAGGTCTTGGCCTCGGCCCCGCCGGTGATGTGGTGGATCAGCGCGCCTGTCGCGGTGGTGAAGGGGGGCGGCGCCAGATCGCGCCCCAGGGCCTGGGCGGCGGCCATGCGGCCCGCCAGCAGCCCCATCGCGGCGCTTTCGACATAGCCCTCAACCCCGGTGACCTGGCCCGCAAAGCGCAGGTTGGGCCGCAGGCGCAGGCGCATGCGGTCGTCCAGCAGCGTGGGCGAGTTCAGAAAGCTGTTGCGATGGATGCCGCCAAGCCGCGCAAAGCTGGCATCCTGCAGGCCCGGAATCATCCGGAACACCAGCGTTTGTGCGCCGTATTTCATCTTGGTCTGGAAACCGACGATATTGTACAGCGTGCCCAGGGCGTTGTCGCGGCGCAGCTGGACCACGGCATAGGCCTTTTCTTCGGGCTTGTGGGCGTTGGTCAGGCCCACCGGCTTCATCGGGCCGTGGCGCAGGGTCTCGCGGCCGCGTTCTGCCATGACCTCGATGGGCAGGCAGCCGTCGAAATAGCCCGCGGTCTCGCCCTCATGGAACTCGGTCTTGTCGGCGGCCAGAAGGGCGTCGATGAAGGCCTCGTATTCGTCGCGGTTCATCGGGCAGTTGATATAGGCCTTCTGCTCGGCCAGCGTCTCGCCCTTGTCATAGCGGGACTGTTCCCACGCGACCGACATGTCGATCGTGTCGGCATGCACGATGGGCGCGATAGCGTCAAAGAACGCCAGCGCCTCGGTGCCGGTCACGCCGCGGATCGCACCCGCCAGCGCGTCCGAGGTCAACGGCCCCGTGGCCACAATCCAGTTGCCGTGGTCGGGCAGTTCGGTGATCTCTCCGGGCAGGATGGTGATCAGCGGATCGGCCTGCAGCGCGGCGGTGACCGCGGCGGAAAACGCCTCGCGGTCCACGGCCAGCGCGCCGCCCGCGGGCAGGCGGTGGCGGCCCGCCATCTCCATGATCAGACCGCCGGCCGCGCGCATCTCCCAATGCAGCTGGCCCACCGCGTTCATCACGTCGTCATCGGACCGGAAGCTGTTGGAACAGACCATCTCGGCGCAGTCGCCGGATTTGTGGGCGAATGTTTCGACCTGGGGGCGCATCTCGTGCAGCACGACCGGGACGCCCATGCGGGCGATCTGCCAGGCGGCTTCCGATCCGGCAAGGCCGGCGCCGATGATGTGGACGGGTTCCATGCGTGTCTCCATGAGGTCCGGGCTAGCAAGGCGGTGGCGAAATGGAAAGGGGCGGCGCCGATGGCACCGCCCCAAAGGTCATGCGACCGATCCGCGCGGGATCAGGCTTCGGCAGCGGCCTCGGCGGCATCGTCCTCGGCGGCGTCGTCTTCAGCGCGCAGCGCCGACGGTGCGGCCAGGTTCGCGATGACGAAGTCGCGGTCGATCGTCGCCTTGGCGCCCGAGGGCAGCTTGACGTCGCTGATGTGGATGGTGTCGCCGATCTCGCGGCCTTCCAGATCCACGGTGATGTGGTCGGGAATGTCACCCGCCGTCACCATCAGCTCGACCTCGGCGCGAACGGTGACCAGCGTTCCGCCCTTGCGCAGGCCGGGGCACTTGTCCTCGTTGATGAACTCGACCGGGATGAACAGGTTCACCTTTGACGTGCGGCGCAGGCGCATGAAGTCGATGTGGATCGGCAGATCCTTGACGACGTCGCGCTGGACGCCGCGGCAGATGACGCGGACATCGTCCTGGCCTTCGACCTGCAGGTTCCACAGCGTGGACTTGAAGCGGCCGGCGCGCAGCGCGGTCAGCAGCTTGTTGAAGTCGAACTGGATGGAGACCGGCTCCTTGCCGTCACCATAAACGATACCGGGCACCTTGCCATCGCGGCGAGCTTGGCGGGCGGCCCCCTTGCCTGACCCCGCGCGTGCCTCGGCCACCAGATTCGGAATCTCTTTGGCCATTGCTTTAATCCTTAAACAGTGTTGAGGACGCCACCCTCCAAGGGTGCGTGGCGCCAAGCGGTGCCCATAGCGCAACCCCGCCCGGATGTGAAGCGTCAATGGCACGCCGCGCGCGGGAAACTGCCGCAGGCCCGCAGAGGCGGTTTGACTTGGGCCGCCCTGCCACCCTATGCCCGGTCAGGGCTGCCCGCACGGGCGGGGGACAGGTCGGGGGCAGGGTGGACAAGGTGCAGTCGCGGCTGATGTCGGTGGATTACCTGCGGGTGATCCTGGCGATCTTCGTGGTGGTCGCCCATTCCGGACTGGGCCGCGAGACGCTGCGGGCGGCGGGCGATACGGGCCTGTTGGGCCTGGCCGCGGGCAACAGCATCCTGCGTGTCGCGGTGCCGGTCTTTGCGCTGATCGCGGGGTATTACCTGGCCTCGACCCTGCGCCGGGGGCGGCTGTCGGATTGGGTGGGGCATCTGCTGGTCCTCTATGCGGCCTGGTCGGCGGTTTATGTGCTGTTCCTGTGGTTCTATTACGCCAATCGGCCCATCGCCCTGACGGCGACCGAACTGACGCTTGGCTTCATGCATCTGTGGTTCCTGCAGGGGCTTGCGATCTCGGGCATCCTGCTGGCGGCCAGCGCGGCCCTGGGGCGGGGCGCGGTGATCGCGTCGGCGGTCCTGCTGGGCGGGGCGGGGCTGGCGCTGCAATATCTGCGCATGACCGGGCAGGCCGACATTCCGGTGGAACATTACCGCAACGGCCCGCTGTATCTGTATCCCTATCTGGCCTTGGGCTGGCTGATGGCGCTGCATCCGCCGCGCCTGCCTGTGGCGGTGCTGTGGGCGGCGGTCGCGGCAGGGCTGGCCCTGACCCTGGCCGAAAACATCTGGTGGCTGCGCCGCATCGGAGAGGAGCCGCTGCTGGAGATCCCCGTCGGTCACCTGCTGCTGTGCCCGGCGCTGTTCGCCTTGGTCCTGCGGATGCCCGCCCCGGCCTCCGACCTGCCCCTGGGGCGGGCGGCGGCGGGCATTTATGTGATGCATGTCATCGTGTTGCAGGGTCTGCCGCGCTTGGGCGTGGCGCATCCGCTGCCCGGGGTGGTGCTGGGCGTGGCGGTGCCCTTCCTGCTGGTCTGGGGCGCCAGCCTGCTGGGCCGGCGCCACCGCTGGCTGTCGCGGATGTTCTAGGCGATCGCGTATTCATCCGTAAACCCCTGCGGAATCAGAAGGTTATGCGGCCCGATCCGGTCCAGGTCGCGTTCGCCGCACAGCGCCATGCTGGTGTCTAGCTCCTTGCGGATGATCTCCAGCGCGCGGGTCACCCCGGCCTCGCCCATCGCGCCCAGCCCGTGCAGCCAGGCGCGCCCGATCCAGGTCCCATGCGCCCCCATCGCCAGCGCCTTGAGCACGTCCTGGCCCGAGCGGATGCCGCCGTCCATATGCACCTCGACCCTGTCGCCCACCGCCTTGACGATATGCGGCAGCATGCGGATCGAGGACAGCGCCCCGTCCAATTGCCGCCCGCCATGGTTGCTGACCACGATGGCATCGGCCCCGAAATCGGCGGCGATGCGCGCATCCTCGGGGTCCAGGATGCCCTTGAGGATCAGCTTGCCGCCCCACATGTCGCGGATCGCCGCGATCTTGTCCCAGTCCAGCCGTTCGTCGAACTGCTCGGCCGTCCAGCTCATCAGGCTGGAGGTATCACCGACGCCTTTGGCATGGCCCACGATATTGCCGAAGAACCGCCGTTTCGTGCGCAGCATCCCCATGCCCCACCGCCAGCGGGTGGCCAGGTCCAGCATGGTGGGCAGGGTCATCTTGGGGGGCGCGGACAATCCGTTCTTCAGATCCTTGTGCCGCTGCCCCAGAATCTGCAAGTCCAGCGTCAGGACCAGCGCGCTGCACTGCGCGGCCTTGGCCCGTTCGATGATCGCGGCCAGGAAATCCTGGTCCTTCATCACATACAGCTGGAACATGAAGGGCGCGGTGGTATGGGCCGCCACATCCTCAATCGAACAGATCGACATGGTGGACAAACAGAACGGCACGCCGAACTTTTCGGCCGCGCGGGCGGCGTGGATCTCTCCGTCGGCATGCTGCATGCCGGTCAGGCCGACCGGGGCCAGGGCGACCGGCATGCTGACCGGCAGGCCGACCATCTGCCGCGCCAGGCGGCGGTCGGACATGTCCACGGCGACCTTCTGGCGCAGCTTGATCCGCGCGAAATCACTCGTGTTCTCGCGAAAGGTCTGTTCGGTATAGCTGCCCGACTCCGCGTAATCATAGAACATGCGGGGCGTGCGGGCGCGGTGCATCCGCTTGAGGTCGTCGATGCAGGTGATGACAGCCATGGGCCGGGCCTTTCGCAAACTGGTCAGAACTTCTTACCAGCGGCGCAGGCCTCTGGCAATCACCGCCCGGCGCGCTCGCGCAGCGCCGGGTCGACCACCGGGCCGCGCAGCGCGTCGGCCCGTGCCCGCAACGCATCGGCCCGCGTGCTGGACGCCGCTCGGACGGGGGCGGGGTCGGCGCGCGCGGCGGTGGCATGGGCGGGCAGGGCCGGTTCCGCCAGGATGCGGTCGGTGGGCAGCAGGGCGGGATAGCCCTGGCCCTCGGCACAGGCCGCCAGCGTCAGGACAAGGATCAGGGCGTGTTTCATCGGTGCAGGTTACGCGCGCCGCCAGGGCGCGGCAACGCCTTCCATCGCGCGGGACGGCGGGCTAGAAGACGCCATGGCCCGCACCACCGGTTCCCGCGCCGAGATCACCGGCCCCCTGATCCGCGACAAGGCCCGCCGCCTGTTCGCGCGACAAGGCTATGCCGCCGTCTCGATGCGCCAGATCGCGGCCGAGGTGGGGGTCCAGGCCGGCACGCTTTATGCCTATATCCCCGACAAGCAGGCCCTGCTGGCCGATCTGCTGGAAAGCCACATGCAGGACCTGCTGGCCGCCTGGTCCGACGATCCGCAGGCCGGGCCGCTGGAGCGGCTGGAGCGGTTCGTGCGCTTTCACATCGCCTTCAGCCTGGACAGCCCGGATGCGGTGTTCCTGTCCTATATGGAGCTGCGCAACCTGACGCCCGAGAATTTCGCCCGCATCGCGGATTTGCGCGGTCGCTACGAATCCGCGCTGGAATCGATCCTGCGCGACGGGGTCGAGGCCCGCGTCATGCGGATCGAGGACCCCAAGCTGACCACGCTGGCGCTGATCGCCATGCTGACCGGGGTCACGAACTGGTATCGCGAGGGCGGCCGTCTGGACCGGACCCGCATCGCGCAGATCTATTGGGGCCTGGCACGGGGGGCGGTCGGCGCGTGACGCCTTGCCGCCCCGCGCGCCATGCCGGATAATCGCCCCCATGTCCCTGCCCCCCGGATTCCTTGACGAGATTCGCAACCGCGTCCCGATCAGCCGGGTGATCGGCAAAAAGGTCGTATGGGATCTGCGCAAGTCGAACCAGGCGCGGGGCGACTGGTGGGCGCCATGCCCGTTCCATCAGGAAAAATCCGCCAGCTTTCACTGCGACGACCAGAAGGGGTATTACTACTGCTTCGGCTGTCAGGCCAAGGGCGACGCCATCGGGTTTCTGCGCGACCATGACGGGATGGAGTTCATCGAGGCGGTCAAGCTGTTGGCCGCTGAGGCTGGCCTGACCATGCCCGAACCCGACCCCCGCGCCCGCGAAAAGACCGACAGGCGCACCAAGCTGCTGGAAGTGACCGAGGCCGCCTGCCGCTGGTTCCGCCTGCAGCTGCAGACCGGCGCCGCCGCGGATGCCCGCGATTACCTGGACCGCCGCGGCCTGGACGCCCCCGCGCTGGAGCGGTTCGAGATCGGCTTTGCCCCCGACCACCGCACCGCCCTGACCGCCGCCCTGCGCGACAAGGGCTTCCCCGAAGAGCAGATCGTCGAGGCTGGCATGTCCGCCCGCCCCGATGGCGGCGGCGCGCCCTATGACCGGTTCCGGGGGCGCATCATTTTTCCGATCCGCGACGGGCAGGGGCGCTGCATCGGCTTCGGCGGGCGGGCGATGGACCCGAATGCGCGGGCGAAATACCTCAACAGCCCCGAGACGCCGCTGTTCGACAAGGGGCGCAACCTCTACAACCTCGGGCCGGCCCGCAGCGCGGTCGCCAAGGGCCAGCGGTTGGTCGTCGCCGAGGGCTACATGGACGTGATCGCCCTGGCCCGCGCCGGGTTCGAGGGCGCCGTGGCCCCCTTGGGCACCGCCATCACCGAGGAGCAGCTGCGCCTGATGTGGCGCGTCTCGCCCGAGCCGGTGATCGCGCTGGACGGCGATGCGGCGGGCCAACGTGCGGCGCAGCGGCTGATCGACCTGGCGCTGCCGCTGATCGGGCCGGGACAGGCGCTGCGCTTCGTGATCCTGCCTGCGGGGCAGGACCCGGACGACCTGATCAAGGCCTCGGGGCCGGGCGCGATGGGCGCGCTTCTGGATCAGGCGCGGCCGATGCTGGACCTGCTTTGGGCGCGCGAGATCCAGGGCCAGGTCTTCGACAGCCCGGAACGCAAGGCCGCCCTCGACCGCCGCCTGGCCGAGGCCGTGGCGCGCATCCCCGACGAACGCACCCGCGCGCTCTATGCCGAGGAGATCCGCCGCAAGCAGTGGGACCTCTTCGGCGGCGGTCGCAAGACGACGCCGCGGGCTGGCGCGGCCGGGCGCAGCCAGGCCCGGCGCCAAGGGGCCTCGATGGCCCCGCGGGCGCCGGTTCCTCCGATCTCGCTCAACGTGCCGGACCAGGGCGAGGGCCTGCTGGAGGGGGCCGCACTGCTGATCTGCGCGCTGCGCCCCTCAATCACGGCGCAGCTGGAGGGCCGGTTGGAACGCCTGATGCCGCGCGACCCGGACCGGGCGGCGCTGCTGCATGACCTACTGACCCGCACCGACAGCCCGGCCGGGCGGCGCGGCCTTGAAACGCTGCGACGCAACGCCCATCTGGGCCTGACGCCCGCCATCATCGAACGGAAGGATGACGACAGTGCCGCGGTGATGCTGCTGGACCTCCTGGACAAGCTGGAGGTGGCGCGCGCCACGAGCCACGAACTGCCCCGCGCCGAATCCGAGATCCAGGGCGAGGCCGATGAGGGCCTGACCTGGCGGATCAGCCAGATCACCCGCGCCCGTCACCGCGCCGAGCACCCCGAGATGGAGAGTTCGGGCGACATGAACGAGGATCGCGACGCCCTGTCGGCGCAGCTGTCGGATTGGCTGTCAGGCCAGATCTGGCGCAAGCCGCCGCGCAGATGACCTGCGAATCGCATCCCTTGGGGGTTGCGAATCATCAGCGCGCACGGCCTTTGATTCGGTCGGGAAGCGCGTTAGAAAAGACCCAATTTCGCGTCGATTCGCCCGCACAGCCGAATCGCCGCCCACGATCTCGCCGAGAAGGAGCCCTGGATGGCCGCCAAGGACGATGACCACGACAAGACCGACAAGGACGACAATGCCCATACGCTGGACATGAGCCAGGCGGCGGTCAAGAAGATGATCGCCGAGGCACGCGAGCGTGGCTACATCACCTACGACCAGCTGAACGCGGTCCTGCCGCCGGAACAGGTCAGCAGCGAGCAGATCGAGGACGTGATGTCGATGCTGTCCGAAATGGGCATCAACGTCATCGAGGACGACGAGGCCGCCGAGGAGGCCGAGGGCGGTGCTATCGTCACCACCGGTACCGGGTCGCGTGATCTGGCCGTCTCGACCACCGAAACCGAAAAGCTGGACCGCACCGACGACCCGGTGCGCATGTACCTGCGCGAGATGGGCAGCGTCGAGCTGCTGTCGCGCGAGGGCGAGATCGCCATCGCCAAGCGGATCGAGGCCGGCCGCAACACGATGATCGCGGGGCTGTGCGAAAGCCCGCTGACCTTCAAGGCCATCACGCTGTGGCGTGAGGAACTGCTGGACGAAGAAATCCTGCTGCGCGACGTGATCGACCTGGAGACGACGTTCGGCCAGGCCATGGACGGCGAGGAGGCCGAGGAGGTCGAGTTGACCGTCGAGGGCGAGGCCGGCACCACGGCCCCCAAGCGCGAGGAATTCGACGCCGACGGCAACCCGCTGCGCGTCGAGGAGGATGACGAGGAGGACGAGGGCGCGAACCTGTCCCTGGCCGCCATGGAGGCCAGCCTCAAGCCCAAGGTCCTGGAGACGCTGGAGGCCATCGCCCATCACTACGAGGGGCTGGCCGACATGCAGGACCAGCGCATGTCCGCGACCCTGAACGAGGATAACAGTTTCTCGGCCAGCGCCGAGACCGATTATCAGACCCTGCGCTCGGAGATCGTGGTTCTGGTGAACTCGCTGCACCTGAACAGCGGCCGGATCGAGGCGCTGGTCGACCAGCTCTACGGCATCAACCGCCGCATCGTCACCATCGACAGCGGCATGGTCAAGCTGGCCGACGCGGCCCGCATCAACCGCCGCGAGTTCATCGACGCCTATCGCGGCTCGGAGTTGGACCCGACCTGGGTCGACCGCATGTCGGCGCAGGCCGGTCGCGGCTGGCAGGCGCTGTTCGACCGCTCGCGCGATGCGGTCGAAAAGCTGCGCGGCGACATGGCCGAGGTCGGCCAGTATGTCGGCGTCGACATCGAGGAATTCCGCCGGATCGTCTCTCAGGTCCAGCGCGGCGAGAAAGAGGCCCGCCAGGCGAAGAAGGAGATGGTCGAGGCCAACCTGCGCCTGGTGATCTCGATTGCGAAAAAATACACGAACCGTGGCCTGCAATTCCTTGATCTTATTCAGGAAGGCAATATCGGCCTGATGAAGGCCGTGGACAAGTTCGAATACCGCCGCGGCTACAAGTTCTCGACCTATGCGACCTGGTGGATCAGGCAGGCGATCACTCGGTCGATCGCCGATCAGGCCCGCACGATCCGCATCCCGGTCCACATGATCGAGACGATCAACAAGCTGGTCCGCACCGGCCGCCAGATGCTGCACGAGATCGGACGCGAGCCGACCCCCGAGGAACTGGCCGAAAAGCTTCAGATGCCGCTGGAGAAGGTCCGCAAGGTGATGAAGATCGCCAAGGAACCGATCTCCCTCGAAACCCCGATCGGGGACGAGGAGGACAGCCAGCTTGGCGATTTCATCGAGGACAAGAATGCCGTCCTGCCGCTGGACAGCGCCATCCAGGAGAACCTCAAGGAAACCACGACCCGCGTCCTGGCCAGCCTGACCCCGCGGGAGGAGCGCGTGCTGCGCATGCGCTTTGGCATCGGCATGAACACCGACCACACTCTGGAGGAGGTCGGCCAGCAGTTCAGCGTGACCCGCGAACGCATCCGCCAGATCGAGGCCAAGGCCCTGCGCAAGCTGAAGCATCCGTCGCGCAGCAGAAAGCTGCGATCGTTCCTTGACCAGTGATCTGGCTGATATCGAGGGCCTGGCCTATTACCTCTACCGGAGCGCGGCGCGCCCCGGTCTGAACGCTGAGGACCTGCAACTGATCCTGTCCAGCGCCCGGCGGCGCAACCAGTCCTTGGGGCTGACGGGCTGTCTGCACCATGAAGATGGGCTGTTTTTTCAATGGCTTGAGGGGCCTGCGGATGGCTTGCGCGAGGTCGTGGCACTGCTGGAGGCCGATGAGCGGCATCAGGATCTGCTGGTGCTGGATCAGGGCGCGTTGCAGCACCGGCGGTTTCAGGACTGGCGGATGCGGTTCTCGGACCGCGACCGGGCCTCGCTGATGGACTGGTTCGCGGGGTCGGATAGCTCGACCGTGCATCGTGGCGATTATGTCGGCGGCGTCGTGGCCTTCATGATGTCGGTGACCGTCTAGCTTGCCTTTCCGGGACGAAGGGTGAACACTGCCCCGAAAGAATTGGGGAAACAACGCGATGCCGGTTGAGGATGCACTGACATGGCTGCCTGCACTCGGCGCGCTGGTGCTGCTGGTCCTGTGGCTGCGTGCCCGGCATCAGGGCCAGCTGGCCCAGACCCGTCTACAGGAATCGGTGCTCCACGAGGCGCAGACATCGGCCTTGGCGAATGCCCGCGAGGCGCGCCTGTCCGACCTCACCGAAGAGCGTGACGCCCTGACCGATGCGCTGCACGCGGCGCGCCGCGAGGCCGCCCAGTTGGAGACGCGGCTGGCCGAGGCCCGCCTGCGCGCCGAGAAGGATGCCGAGGCCAGCGCCCGCGAGATCGCCACGCTGCGCGAGCTGCGCACCGAAATGACCCAGCATTTCAAGTTATTGTCGGCGGAAACCTTGAGGGCGCAGCAGGACGACCTGCAGCGGCTGCAGAACGATCAGCTGTCGGCGCTGCTGACGCCGTTTCGCGATCAGGTCGGCCGGTTTCAGACCGAATTGCAGGCCCGCAACAAGGTGCTGGACGAGGAATCCGCCCGCCTGCGCGAACAGATCCTGTCGCTGCACAACCGCAGCGAACAGATCGGCCGCGAGGCGGTGAACCTGACCCGCGCCCTCAAAGGCGACAAGCAGCAGCAGGGTGCCTGGGGCGAGATGGTGCTGGAGCGCATCCTGGAGGATTCGGGCCTGATGGCGGGCACGCATTACGACATGCAGTCCAGCTGGCGCGATGAGGATGGCAAGCTGTGGCGCCCCGACGTGGTGGTCAAGATGCCGCGCGGCAAGGTCATGGTGATCGACAGCAAGGTGTCGCTGAACGATTACGAGGCCTCGGTGACGCTGGACGATCCGGCCGCCGCGGCGGCGGCCTTGCGCCGTCACGTCGCGGCCATCCGCGCGCACATCACCACGCTGTCGGGCAAGGGCTATCAGCGGATGGACGACAATTCAGTGGATTACGTGCTGATGTTCATCCCGATCGAGGGGGCGTTCTCGGACGCGCTGCGGGCCGATCCGGGGCTGGCAGCCTTTGCGATGGAGCGGCGGGTGGGCCTGACCACGCCCACCACGCTGATGCTGACCCTGCGCACGGTCGACCACATTTGGGCCGTCGAACGCCGCGAGAGCAACGCGCTGGAGATCGCGCGCCGGGCTGGGCAGCTGTATGACAAGGTCGCGGGGTTCGTCGAGGCGATGGACGGCGTGGGTCGCGCGCTGGATCAGGCGAACCGCGCCCATGGGCAGGCCATGGACCGCCTGACGCGCGGCTCCGGCAACGTGATCCGCCAGGTCGAGATGCTGCGAACGCTTGGCGCGCGAGCCAGCAAGCAGATCGAGCTGGATCACGACCGTGACGACGCGCTGCTGGGACCGGAGGCCGCCGAATGATGCACGTTCTGACCGTCGCGACTCATGGCCCCGCCTGCCACGAGATCACCCGCGATCTGGCCACTTGGCTGGCGGGCATCGGCGCGGCGCAGGGGGTTCTGACGCTGATGATCCGCCATACCTCGGCCTCGCTGCTGATCCAGGAGAATGCCGACCCCGAGGTGCAGACCGACCTGCTTGCTTGGCTGGAGCGTTTGGCCCAGCCTGCCGATCACCCCTCGATGGGCTGGATCACGCATCGCTATGAGGGGCCGGACGACATGCCCGCGCATCTCAAGGCGGCCGTGTTGCCCACCACGCTGCAGATCCCGGTGGACCGGGGGCGGATGATGCTGGGCCGCTGGCAGGGGGTCTATCTGGTCGAACATCGCCACGCCCCTCATGACCGCCAGGTCGTGGCGATGTTCGCGCCTCAGGCCTGAGGCATCAGATAGACTTCGCGGATGGCGGCGCGTTCGGGGGCGGTGATCATGTGCAGGACGGCGGCGGCGACGTCCTGCGGCTGCAGCTTGTCCGGGGCGCCATCGTCGAAAAATGCCGTGTCGACCATGCCGGGCGCCACCACGCCGCAGCGGCCGCCCCATTCGCGCATCTCCTCGGCCAGATTGCCGGCATAGCCATGCACGAACCACTTGGTCGCGCCATAGATCGACCCCGGAATATGCCGACGCCCGGCGGCAGACCCGGTCAGGACCAGCGTGCCGCGCGTTTTGCGCAGATGCGGCAGCAGGGCGCGGGCCGTCAGCACCACGCCGGTGACGTTCAGATCGATCATGCCGCGGATGTCATCCAGATCCCCGGCCTCGGTGCCGGGCTTGGACAGGCCGCGACCGGCATTGGCGAAAGCCGCGTCGATGCCCCCGAACCGTTCGGCGCAGCGGTCTGCTGCTGCGGTCAGTGCGTCCATGTCGGTGGCGTCGCCCGTCACGACCAGCGCCCGGTCGCCCAGATCGGCGGCCAGCGCCTGCAGGCGGTCGGCGGAGCGCGCGAACAGAGCGACGTTCCAGCCCGCATCGACAGCGGCGCGGGCGGTCGCCTCTCCGATGCCGGAGGAGGCGCCGGTGATGAACAGGGTCTGGGTCATGGGAGCCTCAATCGGTTGAATCCTGCGGATAATCTGCGGGCCAACGCGGCTTTCGGGCCACAGGTTCCGGTGGGCCTATCTTGTGGGTTGTGGATAACGCTACCCAATCCCTGCCAAGCTGCCTATAGTCCCGGTGGATCGCCCCAGCATAGGGACAACGGAATGCGCTGCCCGTTTTGCGGAAATGTCGATACCCAGGTCAAGGACTCGCGTCCGGCCGAGGACAACGTGGCGATCCGCCGCCGCCGCTTCTGCCCGTCCTGCAGCGGTCGGTTTACCACCTATGAGCGCGTGCAGCTGCGCGACCTGGTGGTGGTCAAGACCAACGGCAAGCGCGAGGATTTCGACCGCGACAAGATGGCCCGGTCGATCCGCATCGCCATGCAGAAGCGCCCCGTCGAGCCCGAGCGCATCGAGCAGATGATCAGCGGCATCGTCCGCCGCCTGGAAAGCACCGGAGAGACGGACATACCCTCCAAGGCGATCGGAGAGATCGTGATGGAGGCGCTGTCGCGCATCGACAATGTCGGCTATGTGCGTTTCGCCAGCGTTTACAAGAACTTTCAGGACGCGGACGATTTCGACAAGTTCGTCTCCGAACTGCGCCCCCCTGCCGGTTGACCCCTGATCCGACAGAAGACGCGCGGCACATGGGTCATGCCCTGCGCCTGGCGCGGCGCGGTCTGGGCAATGTCTGGCCGAACCCTGCGGTGGGCTGTGTGCTGGTGCGCGACGGCCGCATTGTCGGGCGTGGCTGGACCCAGCCCGGCGGGCGCCCGCATGCCGAACGGATGGCGCTGGACTCGGCGGGGTCGCTGGCCGCCGGGGCGACCGCCTATGTCACGCTGGAGCCCTGCGCCCATCACGGCCGCACGCCGCCCTGCGCGGCGGGGTTGGTTGGCGCGGGCGTGGCGCGGGTGGTGACGGCGCTGACCGATCCGGACCCGCGCGTGGCCGGGCGGGGGCACCGCATGCTGCGCGACGCGGGCATCCCGCTGACCGAGGGCGTGCTGGCCGATCAGGCCGCCGAATTGCAGGCGGGGTTCCTGCTGCGCATCACCCAGGGCCGCCCCTTTGTCACGCTGAAGCTGGCCAGCAGCCTGGACGGGCGCATCGCCATGGCCAGCGGGGAAAGCCGCTGGATCACCGGCCCCGAGGCCCGTGCCCATGTCCATGCCCTGCGCGCCCAGCACGACGCGATCATGGTGGGTGGAGCGACCGCGCGCACAGATCTGCCGCAGCTGAATGTGCGCGGCATCGCCACGCCCCAGCAGCCGGTGCGCATCGTCGTATCGGCGCAGGCGCTGCCGCCGCTGGCGCCGCAGGATGACGATCACGGTCCGCTGTGGCGGGTCGAGGGCAGCCCGGCGCAGATCCTGTCGGATCTGGGCGGGCGCGGCATCACGCGGGTCTTTTGCGAGGGGGGCGGGCGTCTGGCGGCCAGCCTGCTGGGCGCGGGACTGGTCGATCAGCTGGTCGGCTATACCGCCGGGCTGGCGCTTGGGGCCGAGGCGCGGCCCTTTCTGGGCGCGACCGGCTGGACGCGGCTGGCGCAGGCGCCGCGCTTTGCCTTGGCCGAGACGCGGCAGATCGGGCCGGACCTGTTCCACCGCTGGCGCCGCGTCTAGCGCCGCCAGATCCAGGCGTGACCGGCCAGCGCGCCCTGGGCCTTGGCCAGCAGGCGCAGGGCGGGGGGATGGTGGGTCCGGCCTCTGGCCAGCCGCTCCAGCGCCAGTTCGACCGGGCAGGGCAGGCCGGTGACCGGGTCGCGATAGCGCGGATAGGCGATCAGGCAGGCATGGGCCAGCGCCGCCAGATCGGGCCGCGCCTGCCGCCGCGCGGGGATCGGCCCCAGATCACGCGTCAGCCCCCACCCCGCATAGAAGGGGGCGCCCAGCACGGTGACCGGTTTGCCGCGCAGCAGCGCCTCGAACCCCAGGGTCGAGGTGATGGTCCAGACCGCGTCCACGGCCTCGATCAGGGTCACCGGGTCTGCGTCCCGGGCGATATGGTCGGCCAGCGTGGCCACGGTATCTTCGTCGATCGCGCCGGGGCGCAGGCCGGCCTCCACATCCGGGTGGGGCTTGTAGATCAGGCAGGCGTCGGGGTTCTCAGTCCGCACCCTCTGCAGCAGGGCCAGGTTCGTCCGCTCGGCCCCCGCGCCCTTCAGGATCGAGGCGTCGTTCTCGACCTGTCCGGGCACCAGGATGCAGGGCCGTCCGTCGCGCGGCGGCAGGTCGGACGCGCCGCCCAGATTGTACTTCGTCAGCCGCGCCGCGACCAGCGCGGTGATCAGCCGCTGCGCCCGATCCCGTCCGCAGGGCGGCGGCCCCAAGGAGATCAGCGATTCCAGACGCGATGGCGCAGTCGGGTCGAAATAGATGCCCAGATCGTCGGCCACGATCGACAAAGGCGGGGTCAACGCCGCCCCCAGCCCGCGCGACCGCAGGAAGCCGTCCTCGACCCGCGTGGCCTGCGGAACGGCGGCGGCGGACCCGGCCCAGGCCAGCGTCACCTCGGGGCCGGGATCAGGGGCAAAGCGCAAGGGCTGCGCATCGCCGAATTCCCGCGCCAGAAATCGGCGTTTCCACAGGCGCATGCCATAGGCCAGATGGCCGTGGCGGTCCTGCCGATAGGTCCGCGTCTCGGCCTCGATCTGGTCCAGCGCGCCCTCGAAATCGGTCAGGCGGTCGCGGCAGGGGTCGTACCAGACGGGGCCGTCCAGATGGCTGGCCGCGAACAGCGCCTCGCGGGTGGAGGGGCTGCGGCGGGGGATCGGCGCCTCGTCGTCGCTGAGCCCCCAGCCCGCATAGAAGGGCTGTCCGAACAGGCGTGGCCTGTGCCCGGCCAGCAGCGCCTCATAGCCCAGCTGGGAACTGACCGCATAGACCGCATCCGCCCCCTGGACCAACCGCCAGGGAGAGACCGGGCCATCGCAGAGCTGATCCCCCGGGCGCAGATCACTGGCGTCCAGATGACCGGGACGCAGGCCCGCGGCGGTTTCGGGATGGCTGCGGATCACGATGCGGCTGCCCGGGTGTTCGTCGCGCGCGGCCTCCAGCATGGTCAGGAACCGCGTCCGGTCCGCCCCGCGCAGCGAGGCGTCGCCCCGCGTCTGGTCGATCACCAGGACATAGCCCGGCACCGGCAGCGGGGCCGCCGGATCGTGCATGTTGTATTTCGACAGATCGGCGGTGCGCAGCCGGGCCAGCGCACGCACGGCGCGATCCTGCTGGGCGCGGGGCAGGGGCTGGCTGATCAGCCGTTCCAGCCGCGAGGGGGCGGTGGGGTCGAAATGCAGCCCGTCGGGGTCGATCAGCAGCCCGATGGGGCCGCGCGCCGCCAGCCGTCCGGGCGCGCGTCCCGGCAGGACCGAGCGCAGGAACGCATCCTCGACGGTGATAACCGGGCAGCCGCGCCGCGCGGCGATGGCGCGGCCCCGCCAGGCGGTCGGGCTGTTGCCCCAGATGCCGACCGCGTCGCCGTGGCGGGGCAGGGACAGGACCGGACGGTGCCCGGCCAGCGTCAGGATGCGGCGGATGCGCGGTCCGGTCAGGAACCCCAGGTTGAAAATGCAAAGCCGCCGGGATGTCCCGGCGGCTGCGATGTCATCGGGCTTCATCGGCAGGTCAGTTGCCGATATTGGACAGGCTGTCGGCGGTCGCGGCGCTGCCGGTCACGGCCGACAGGGTCTTTTGCCACTGCACATAGGGCGCCTCGGTCACATAGACGGTGTCGCCGTCGCGAATGACAAAGTCGCGCGCCAGGAACAGACCGTTCGGGCGCGTCAGATCCAGCACATAGGCAAAGCGCTGCGAACCGCGGACCGGCTTGCCCAGAACGCGGCTGGCCACTGATTCCGGCTCGTCGCGCAGCACGAAGACGCCCGTGGGGTCGGCAAGCTGGCTGCTGAGGCCGCCGACCATGGCAATGGCCTCGGCCGCGTTGATCACCTCGTTGCCCAAGGGCACGCGGGTCTGGCCGCCAAGCGCGCCAAGCGCGGTGAAGGTGCGCTGATCCTCCTCGACCACGATCAGATCGCCGGGGCGCAGGGCGATGTCGTTCGTGGGGCTGCCATAGAGATCGGTCAGCCAGACGCGGCCGCTGTCATTGCCGCGCTTGACGGTGACGACGGCGACTTCGGGTTCGATGGCGACGCCGCCGGCGCGGGCCAGCATGGCCGACAGGGTGCGCGTGGGACGTTCGATCGGATAGACGCCCTGGGCGCCGACGCGACCCACCACCGACACGGTCGCACCGTTGCCGGCGACGCGCTGGACGGTGACCTGCGGGTCGGGGGTCTGGACGGCCAGTTCGCGGGTGATGATCTGGCGCAGCTGGTCGGGGGTGTTACCCGCCGCCCGCACGCGACCCGCATAGGGCACGAAGATGAAGCCGTCGCTATCCACCTGGATCTCGGTCAGGGTGGTCGAGCTGGCGCCGAGCGAGGTCAACAGGCCGTCATCGACGTTCTCCCAGATCGACAGGCCAAGCGTGTCGCCGGCCCGGATCTCGTCCGCGCCGACCTGGCCCGCGCTGCGGAAGCTGTTCGAGAACCCGTAGGCGGGGGCAAAGGCGGATGCCCGCGTCACGTGGTCGTTGACATAGATGACCTGGGTATTGCCGCCGCGTTCCACGGCGCCCTCGAAGATCTCGCTTTTGGTGGGGCCGGAACGGGGCAGCGCGCAGGCGGCCAGCAGGCTCAATGATGCAATCATCAGCACCCTAAGGGGGGCTGCTGATCGGAAAAACACTGTCACCTCGGATGCTCCTGTTATGTAGTTCCGGCCTTACGCGCCGGTTTTGGTGCACCTTAACGCCGTCGGACGGGACAGGCCATAACATCTTGTTCAATCCTGCGGCTGCGTGGCCTTTCAGCCATGCCGGTCGGATAGCTGCTGGCGGGGCAGGATGCGTCCCGATGCCAGCGCCTCGTAGGGATCGTTGGATGACAGTAGCATGTCGGCCACTAGCCGCAGGGTATGGGCGCGCGACCGGCCGGCATAGAAGCCGCCGGGAATCTGGCTGGTCTGCAGCAGATAGTCGCGAAAGGTGCGATAGGCCTGCGGGTCGGGCGCGTCTGGCGCGGCCAGGAAATCGTCCAGCGTCTGCTCCGACACCAGGCCGGGTTTTTCATAGACCGCGCGGCCAAGCGTCTTGACCGGGATGCCGCGCCACAGCGCCTGCTGCGCACCGGTGGAGTTCACCGTGACCACCGCGCGGGCATCGGACAGGATCTCGGCCAGCTTGCCGCCGCGGATATAGTGGACGCGGTCCGAGACGCCGTGTTCGGCCGCGGCGTCGCGGATGGCGGCGCGGTTGCCGGCGCGGCCATCCTCCAGCGGGTGGGCCTTGAAGATCAGGTGGTGATGGCGCGGGGCGGAGCGGGCGAACCCCTCGACCACGGTGCGGATGAACTGGGCGTTCCGGGTGAAGGGTGAATGGCCCAGAAAGTTCGAATCATGCTCCAGCTGCATCAGGACCAGATTATAGGGCCAGCCCGACAGCCGCAGCCGGCGCCATTGCAGCGCGCGCGCCAGGTTGTAGATCGGCGCCAGCACCAGGCGGCGCAGGTTCAGCCGGAATTCCTGCGCGACGCTGATCGCACGGTGCCCGGTATAGGCCCGATAGCGGCGGTTCGCGACCAGGATCAAAAAATGATAGAAGGCGCCATAGAACTTGTGCTGGCGCATGTCGCCCCAATGGGCGGGGGGGCGGCGGACCTCGCTGATCTGCTCGCGCAGGGCGGCGCGCATCTGGGCCAGCGGAATGCGCATCAGGACTGAATTGCCGTTCGACCCCTGGCGTTCGTAGCTGATCCAGTAGGGGCGCAGATACCCCTCCTCGAATACATGGACACGCAGGCCGCGTTCGGCGGCCAAGGCCCGGGCCGAGGCGTGGATGGGGCGGACGTCACCGTAAAGCACGATATCGGTCACGCCCTTGCCATCCAGGATCGTGGCCAGATGCGCGGGCCAGTCGGCCATGCCCCCTTCGTGGCGTAGATAGCTGCTAGGATCGGACCAGAAGAACTCGTCCCCCGCGTTGAAGCCGCAGCGCCAGACGGTCGCCCCCGCCACACGCAGCAGCCGCGCCAGCCGGTCGAAAAACGGGCCATGTGGGCCCTGCAACATGAGAAATATTCGGTCATTCCCGGACAGCGCATCGCGCTCGAGTCTAGCGTTGATGATCCGTGGGAGGCCGACTGGATGAAACATTACTTAAGAGTCGCGCAAAATGGTTAAAATATCATTTAGGCGCTAAATGATTGCGCACGATATTGTGTCCCGCGGCAGTTGTCACTGCCGAATGCATAGGGGATGTCGGTGTTGGCGCTTGAACGCTCAAAGATGATGGCCTAGGTCCGGACTGTCAGCAGGAGGAAACCCGGATGTTCACCGGCATCATCACGGATATTGGCGTCGTCCGCGCGGTCGAGATGCGCGGCGACATGCGCGCCCGCATCGGCTGCGCCTATGACATGGCGGGCGTCGATCTGGGCGCATCCATCGCCTGCGACGGGGTTTGCCTGACGGTCGTCGCCAAGGGTCCGGACTGGTTCGACGTGGATATCTCGGCCGAGACGCTGTCCAAGACCAGCATCGGCGCCGAGGGCTGGTCCGTGGGCCAGCGCCTGAACCTGGAACGCGCGCTGCGCGTGGGCGACGAGCTGGGCGGCCATATCGTCAGCGGTCATGTCGATGGCGTGGCCCGCATCACCGACGCCGCGCGCGAGGGCGACAGCCTGCGCCTGACCTTCGAGGCGCCCGCCGATCTGGCGCGCTTTATCGCCCAAAAGGGGTCGGTCACGCTGAACGGCACGTCGCTGACCGTGAACGAGGTGGCGGGCAACAGCTTTGGCATCAACCTGATCCCGCATACCCAACAGGTGACCACCTGGGGCGATGCGGCGGTGGGCGATGCCGTGAACCTGGAAATCGACACGCTGGCCCGCTATGTCGCGCGGCTGGCAGAGGCCGGACAACCGACGGGCGCGTGACGCCCCCTTCAAGGACGACCCCATGCAATTCGAAGAACCCGGCCCCGTCGAACGCGACCTGTCCGCCGCGATCTCTCCGATCGAGGACATCATCAACGAGGCCCGCAACGGCCGGATGTTCATCCTGGTCGACCATGAGGACCGCGAGAACGAGGGCGATCTGTGCATCCCCGCGCAGATGGCCACACCCGACGCGATCAACTTCATGGCGACGCATGGGCGCGGGCTGATCTGTCTGACGCTGACCGCGGACCGGATCGAGACCCTGGGCCTGACCCTGATGAGCCCCAAGAACTCCAGCCGCCACGAGACCGCCTTCACCATGTCGATCGAGGCCCGCGAGGGCGTCACCACAGGCATCAGCGCCCATGACCGCGCGCGCACCATCAGCGTGGCGATCGACCCGACCAAGGGCGCGCCCGACATCGCGACGCCGGGCCACATCTTTCCGCTGCGCGCCCGCGACGGCGGCGTGCTGGTGCGCGCGGGCCATACCGAGGCCGCGGTCGACATTTCGCGGCTGGCCGGGCTGAACGCGTCGGGCGTGATCTGCGAGATCATGAACGATGACGGCAGCATGGCACGCCTGCCCGACCTGGTCGATTTCGCGCAGCGCCACGGGCTGAAGATCGGCACGATCAGCGACCTGATCCGCTATCGCCGCCGCCATGACAACCTGATCGCGGAACGCGCGCAGCGTCCGGTCCAGTCGCTGCATGGCGGCGACTGGATGATGCGGGTTTTTGCCGACGAGACGCAGGGCACCGAGCATATCGTGCTGACCAAGGGCGATCTGACCACTGACGCGCCGGTTCTGGTGCGGATGCACGCGCTGGACCCGCTGCATGACGTCCTGGGCGTGGGCCGCGAGGGAGCGGGCAGCCTGCCTGCCGCCATGCAGGCCATCGCCGAGGAGGGGCGCGGCGTCGTCGTGCTGATCCGCGATCTGTCGCATGCCATCGCCGAGGCCGACGAGGTCGGGCCGCACACGCTGCGCCAATACGGGCTGGGGGCGCAGATCCTGTCGGCCCTGGGCCTGTCCGATCTGATCCTGCTGACCAATTCCGCGCCCGTGAAGGTGGTGGGTCTTGACGCCTACGGGCTTTCGATCCATTCCACCCGGCCTATTCCCAAGGACTGAGAGATGGCCTCGAACACGCAACATCACGAATTGGCGCTGCCGCGTCTGGACGGACCGGTGCGCCTGCTGGCGGTCGTGGCTCCGTACTACAAGGATATCACCGACGGTCTGCTGCAAGGCGTGCGCGCCACCGCCGATGCGGCGGGCGCCAGCCTGGAGGTGATCGAGGTGCCCGGCGCGCTGGAGATTCCGACCGCGGTGGGTCTGGCCCATCGCAGCGGCCAGTATGACGGCTTTGTCGCCCTCGGCTGCGTGATCCGGGGAGAGACGACCCATTACGACACGGTCTGCAATGACAGCTCGCGCGCGCTGACCCTTCTGGGGCTGCAGGGCGTCTGCCTGGGCAACGGCATCCTGACCGTTGAGACTCTGGCGCAGGCTCAGGTCCGGGCCGATCCGGCGGGACAGAACAAGGGCGGCGGCGCGGCCGCCGCGGCGTTGCATCTGGTGGCGCTGGCGCGTCGCTGGCCGCGCACGGAACAGACACAGGGGCAGGGCGCATGACCGATCACGACGAGGCCAAGCGCCCCGACCGCCGCACATTGAGTGCCGCCGCGCGCATGTATGCCGTGCAGGCGCTGTTCCAGATGGAGGCCGCCGGCCAATCCGCCGACCGTGTCACGCGTGAGTTCCAGACCTTCCGCATCGACGCCGATGACCGCGACGGTCCCACCGCCGAAGCGGACGAGGCGCTGTTCACGCGCATCGTCGACGACGTCGTCATGTGGCAGTCCAAGATCGACCAGGCCACCGACCGGGGACTGGTGGCGAAATGGCCCATCGACCGTATCGATCCGGTCCTGCGCGCGGTGTTCCGGGCCGCCGGGGCGGAGCTGGTCGCCGAACGTGCGCCCGCGAAGGTCGTCATCAGCGAGTATGTCCGCCTGACCCAGGCCTTCTTTCCGGACGGTCGCGAGGCGCGGTTCGTCAATGCCGTGCTGGATCATATGGCCCGGGATTTCAGGCCCGACTCGCTGGACTGATCCCGACCCGATCCATGCTGAACGCAAGGCCCCGACCCACCGGTCGGGGCCTTTTTGCGGGGCGTGTGCCAGCTGGCCCGACAAAGGCTGTGTCGTGCAGACGTGATGACCGTGGCATCTGTGCAACATTTCAACTAACGCGACAGCCACAAATAGTTGCCCAATATTTGGGCTGTCACGCGCTTGTTTCACTGGACCATTCTGTATGCCAGCGGCACTGTCGCAGTCCAAAGCGCGAAAAACCCCTGTCGTGGCGTCGGTTGCAGCATGCGCGGAATGGTTGCATCAACAAACATTACAGTGCCGGCTCGGCGGGGTTTCGCCGGAATCCGTCAAGGAGTCTGTTCCTCACGTTTTCGCGACCGTTTGAAGAAATGCCACGCTCTTTGAACCGGGAGGGGGTGTCGCTAATTGATAACCCAGCAGAGATGCTCCGGTGCCCAGGACGGGCCCGGGACAACCCTACTCAGCTCGTGAGGACGATTGAAATGAAAAAAGTTACGCTGCTGACCAGCACCGCCGCGATCCTGGCCGCCCTGTCGGTTCCCGCTTTCGCGCAGTCCGAAATCTCGACCGGCGCCGATGCCACCGGCATCTCGCGGATCGACGACCGCATCACCGACATCGAAGATTCGGTGACTGACAGCTTTGACCGCGACAACGATGCCGACCGCTTTGGTCCGGCCGACCGCCGTCAGGGCCTGTTCGGCACCATGTCGCTGAGCTACACCGGCCGCACCGGCAACACCGAGAACCAGGATCTGGCAATCGGCGGCCGCGTGAACTTCAACCAGGGTCAGTTCGCCCAGAGCGTTGGCCTGTCGATCGAGTTCGGCGAGGACGACAACGGCAACAAGGACCAGGAAGAAATCAACGCGATCTATGACGCGCAGTATTACTTCAACGACCAGTTCTATGCCTTCGCTCTGGGTCGTGTGACGCAGAACGGCCTGGTCGACGGCGTGCGCAACAACGAAGCGCAGTCGGACGAGGACTTTGCCGCAGAATTCGACAACCTGCGCACGGATGCCTTCCTGGGCTTTGGTCCTGGTTACCGCATCCTGAACACCCAGGACACCACCTGGCGCGTGCAGGCCGGTGTCGGCGTCCGCTACACCAAGTCGGGCGCACAGGAACTGGGCTTCAACTTGGATGGCACCCCGGTCGGCAGCTCGTCGGACACGGATGTCGGCTACATCGCGTCGTCGCGTCTGTACCACCGCTTCAACGAGAACGTGTTCATCACCAACGACACGGACTACCTGGGTTCGAGCGACTCGCCGGACGTCATCACCAACGAGTTCGGTGTGAACTTCCGCGTCTCCGAGCAGCTGGCGACCCGTGTGAGCTACACGACCGCCTACCAGGAAGAGCGTGAGATCCGCACGAACAACACCCTCGGTGTGGCCGTGGTCTACGGCTTCTGATCCTCTGACGGATCGGATTGGTGGAAAGGGCGGCCCTCGGGTCGCCCTTTTTGCTGTGCAGGGTGGTTCAGCCTGCGACGGGGCAGGGGGGCACAGCCGTGGCTGAGCAGTGGCACCAGCGAAGGGGGATGGGGTGGCGGGAACCGCAGCAACCGCGACGGCAACAGATTTCCCGAAAGCCTGATATATCAGGTGGGCACCGGGTAACGTGACCAGGGTCACGACAGAGCCAGCGCCCTCGGAAAACTTATAGGCCAGTGGAAATTTGGCCGTTCGCGAGAGGAGCAGAAGCCCGCCACCGACAAATCTAGGATGCGCGGGTTTACGATTCAAGCAGCAACCGAAAAGTCTTCGGCTGGGACCTTCGTTTGGCCTCTCCGAGTCGCGGTCGTGGCGCTGCGATTCGGCTGCATCGAAGTTGAGAAGCCAAAAATCTATGATTAGAATCGTTCAACATCAGTTAGTTAATCGAAAAGTTAACTTGGCGCGTCATTTTCTTATTGCGCCCCATTCTTCTTGGGCCTAAACACCGCTTCACCGAAGGCGGGAACGCTGGAGGGGCCGGGAAGGCGGTGCTGAGAGGCGCGGTTGGACCGGGAGACATTCTGGGGATTTGGTGACGGTTGTGGCGTCGAGTTGACGTCGT
>NZ_SUNH01000026.1 GCF_005048265.1 Paracoccus hibiscisoli | reverse complement strand
GAAACCCTTTCTCAGCCTCTCGTGCCGATGTCTCTTGACCTCGCGGCCTGACCGGAGCCAACGTTACATGCTCGGAGCGCGCTGCTCGCCAATTTCCACCACATTCGCGACACGACCGCATCATGGCGATGAAAAATTGATTGTCTGGCATGGGCTTCACGGTCCTGTGCCAATTTTGATCCATATCCGGCCCTGCGGGTCGGTAAAGGCAACACCCGCTGCCCGGCGGGAAGCACCCTGTTGAACAAGGAAGTCAATGCCATGCCGATCAGTCTTGCCGCCGCTGCACAGACCTACCGCGAAGCCGCGCGCGATGCGGTGCGCCGCCATTCGACCTTCCACCTGGTACAGGCGGCGCTGCTGGTCGTCGCGGGGATCGTCGCCATCGTCTTCCCGGCCTTTTCTTCGGCTGCTGCCGTCGTGGTGTTCGGCTGGCTGCTGATCGCCAGCGGCATCATTCAGGCCATCGGCCTGATCAGCGCACGCCATGCGCCGAACTTCTGGCTGCAGATCATCTCGGCCATACTTGGTGTGTTGCTGGGCATTCTGCTCTTGCGCAACATCGCGCAGGGGATGCTGCTGCTGTCGCTTCTGCTGATCATCTTCTTCATGATCGAGGGGATGTCGAAGGTTGTCTTCGCATTGACGATCCGTCCCTTGCCCAACTGGCTTTGGGTTTTTGCCAGCGGGGTGCTCTCGGTCGTGCTGTCGCTTGTGCTTTTTGCCGCGATGCCGGTCACTGCGCTGTGGCTGATCGGGCTGATGCTGGGGCTCGACCTCATCGCCATTGGCGCGGCCCTTGGTGCGATGGCGTGGAGGCTTCGCGGGCAAGCGGTGCCCGCCGCCTGATCCCCTAGGGCGCCCGGCTTCGGGCGCCATTTTCTTGCAATGAATTGACTGAAAGGCGCCGAAATGGCCAGCAACCCGAAATCGCAGACGCGAAAAACCCTTCCCATCGACCTCGCCTTGCAGGGGGGCGGTTCGCATGGGGCGTTTACATGGGGCGTTCTGGACCGCATCCTCGAGGAAGACTGGTTCGAGATCGATGGCATTTCCGGCACCTCGGCCGGCGCCATGAACGCGGCAATCCTGGCGGCCGGCATGGCCACCGGCGGGCGGCAGACCGCGCGTGAGATGCTGACCGCCTTCTGGCGCCGGACGGCCGATGCCGCGCGCTTCAGCCCGTTCAAGCGCGGGCCGCTGGAGGTCCTGACGGGCAAATGGACGCTGGACAACTCGCCCGCCTTCATCGCCATGGATCTGATGGCGCGGCTGATCTCGCCCTATTCGCTGGGTGGGGCGGCAGGGAACCCGCTGCGCGACATCCTGACAGACCTGATCGATTTCGACGCGCTGGCGACCGGGCCGGTCAAGCTGTTCATCACGGCAACCAATGTGCACACCGGGCAAGGCAGGGTGTTCCGCAAGCATGAGGTGACGGCCGATGTGCTGCTCGCCTCGGCCTGCCTGCCATCGATGTTCCAGGCCATCGAGATCGACGGCGTGCCCTATTGGGACGGCGGCTATGCGGGCAACCCGACGATGACGCCGCTCGTGCGTGAATGTGAAAGCCTCGATACCGTTCTGGTGCAGATCAACCCGGTCGAGCGGCGCGAGACGCCGCGCACCGCGCGCGAGATCGCAAGCCGCCTGAACGAGATCTCTTTCAACGCCCAGCTACTGAAAGAGTTGCGGATGATGGCGCTGCTGCGCCGTGTCATCGACCCCGGCAATGGCGAGGCGCGGTACTGGAAAGAGATGCGCCTGCATCGCATCACCTCGGACATCATGGTGGACCTTGGACATTCCTCGAAGCTGAATGCCGAATGGGACTTCCTGAAGATGCTCTTCGACGAAGGGCGCCGCGCCGCCGAGGATTTCGGCCGCACCCATATTCAGGACATCGGGGTGCGTTCGACCTTCGATATCGACGCGCTGGCGGACGAGCTCTGACATGCTGGGTCTGCTGGGTATTCTGTTGGGCCTTGCCCTGATCATGGTGCTTGCGTTCCGCAGTTGGACAATCCTGCTGCTGGCGCCTTTGGCTGCTGCGGTGGCGGCGCTTTTTTCCGGTCAGCCGATGCTGGCGCACTGGACGCAGACCTTCATGCCTGCGGCGGCGGGGTTTGTGGCGCAGTTCTTTCCGCTTTTCCTGCTGGGCGCATTGTTCGGCAAGCTGATGGACGACAGCGGATCGGTTTCAGCGATCGCCGATTACATGACGCGCCGGCTCGGCCCCTCGCGGGCGATCCTTGCCGTGGTGGCTGCGGGCGCGATGGTCACCTATGGCGGTGTCAGCCTGTTTGTGGCGTTCTTCGTTCTGGCGCCAATGGGGCAGGCGCTGTTCAAGGCGGGAAGCGTGCCGCGCAGGCTGCTTCCGGCGGCACTCGCGCTTGGAACCTCGACCTTCACCATGTCGGCCATGCCGGGAACGCCTGCGATCCAGAACGCGATTCCGATGCCGTTCTTTGGTACCACCCCCTTTGCCGCACCTGGGCTTGGCATCATAGCCAGCATCATCATGGCGGCCATCGGCCTGGGCTGGCTTTCCTTCCGCGAACGTCAGGCCAAGGCGCGGGGCGAGGGTTATGGCGCGGCCGAAAAAGGCTCCGCCGTCTCGCGCGAGCTGGCCAGCACCGCACGCGAGTTTGACCCTGCCGAGATCAGCCGCGCCGGATCCTGGGGCGGGCGGCCACCGATCGGCCTGGCCATTCTGCCGCTGGTTCTGGTTGTCGTGGTCAACCTGATCCTGACGCAGTTCGTGCTGCCCAGCATGGATTTCGATTTCCTCTCGCAGCCCGCATGGGGCGAAACCACCCTGTCGGCTGTCGGCGGGGTCTGGTCGGTGGCGCTTGCGCTTCTGGTCGCCTGCATCGTGCTGGTTGCCATGAACCGGCGCCGCTTTCGCAATCTGCGCGAAAGCATCGACTCGGGCGCGACGGCCGCAGTACTTCCGATCATGAGCGTGGCAAGCCTTGTGGGGTTCGGCGCGGTCGTGGCGGCCCTGCCTGCGTTCGAGATGGTGCGGGACTGGGTTCTGGGCATCGGAGGCGGGCCGCTCGTGTCACTGGCGGTAGCGACGAACATCCTTGCCGCGTTGACCGGATCGGCTTCGGGCGGGATGACCATTGCGCTGCAGGCCCTTGGCCCCACCTTCATGCAGATCGCGTCAGACACAGGGCTGGACCCTGCGCTGATGCACCGGGTGGCCGTGATCGCCTCGGGTACGCTGGACAGCTTGCCGCATAATGGCGCGGTGGTCACGATGCTTGCGGTCTGTGGCTGCACGCATCGCGAAAGCTATCTGGACATCGTCATGGCCGCCATTGTCAGCGCGCTTGTTGCCCTTGTGGCCGTGATCGTGCTTGGCACAGCCTTCGGTTCCTTCTAACCCGATAGGGACAGAGCTTCGGGATCGTCATGACACAGCCCACGCCGACCGCCGCACCACCGGCCCTTTTGAACATCACGCTGGGCGTCATGCTGGCGCTGATGCTGGGGTGGTTCTTCCACATCGCCTCGGGCGTTCTGGTGCCAATGGTGCTGGGGCTGATGATCTCTTATGTGGTCATGGTATCTCTGTTTTCGACTCCGTTTACTATCATGCAACAGCGCATGCGGCCGGGACAGGCTTGAGGCAATCGTCACTTAGGCTGTTGCGTCCAGTCTGCCGCTGCACGTCGCCTTTCATGCCCGGGGCTTCCTGCTGCGCGGCCTGATATGCCTGTCTGCTGCGGGTTTGCCAGGTCTGATATGGGTTGATGCGGCGCGGTCGCCAGTGAGCGCGCCTAGGAGCCACAAGTCCTCATCCCATCTTGGCTTCCGCTCGAGCGAAACTGATCGTGCGCGCCAAAGTGTCGCCCGTGTTGTTGGTTTACGTGCGGAAGTTTCTCTGGACCCGAACCGGCACAATTGATTTGGTATCGTTTGATACCTTTAGTCTGTTCGGTCACGGACGGCAGCGCAGTCCTTTTTTTCCAGAAGGGTCTGTGCCTGCAAATTGGTATGACATCCGTTCCACTATAATCTACGATTGTAGGGTAGCAAAGCCGGGTACCGAAGGCTTGGTCGCCGGGAACTGTGCCCATCCTTTTATGGGTAGAATTCTGGTTCGGTAAAGGCGGGCGGGCGTTGAAAAACATGTTCGCCAACTGGCACGTGTGAACCGCCCCGGATTTACCGGAGAGTTTCTGGTTCAATAATTAGGGGACTTTTTTCGACAGCTTTCAAGTTTGCATAGAAGGCCTCCTCTGCTTCTTGCGGCGTGACATAGCCAATGGCGCTGTGCAGGCGGGTGTTGTTATACCAGTCGACCCATTTCAAGGTTTCCCATTCGACCTGACCAACGGACTTCGAAGGGCCGAGGAACTTGATGACCTCGGTTTTGAAAAGGCCGTTGATGCTTTCAGCGATCATTTACGGAATGGGTGGTCGAGTATCCGTTTTGGTCAAGGGCGCTCCGGCTGCCAATCGCGGGCGTCGCGCAGCAGCGTGTTCGCGAGAACCAACATGCGGCGCATGACGGCGGTGATTGCTACTTTCTTGGCTTTACCGGCCTTCACGAGCTGCTGATTCTTGTCATGAAGATCTCGATTGAAACGGATCGCGACCAGCGTCGGCATGTAGATTGCCCGCCGGATTGATGACCGGCCGCCGGTAACGCGTTCCTTGCCCTGCCACTTTCCAGACTGCTGCGTCATTGGCGCCAACCCGGCCAGAGCAGTGATCTTCTTGCTGTCGAGATGCCCCAGTTCTGGCATGTCGATCAGCATTGTGGTGGCGGTCAGACGGCCGATCCCCGGGATGGTCATCAATCGACGAATGCGCTCTTCGAGGGTGCCTCGCTGCTTGGCGATCTGCGCGATTACTTCATCAAGCGCCTTGATATCGGTGCCAATGTCATCAATGCGGCGACAGATCTGTTCTCGCACGAGCGGATTGATTGCCGTAGCAAGTCTGGTCTTCGCAGTGACCTGATCCCTGACGAGGGCCCGGCGGGCTGTCAGCAACTCCCTGGGATCATGAACCTCTTCGCCCTCGACATCCTGTGGGGCCAGATCGAGCACCACCCCCATGCGCGCCAGCATCCTGGCATCGACGCTGTCGGTCTTCGCCAGTCGACCAATGGCCTGTGCAAATCGGCGCGCCTGCTTTGGATTGACTTTAATGAAGGGCCGCCCTGCCAGGCTGAGATGTCGCTCCAGGCCACGATGGTAGGCGCCGGTCGCCTCGAAGACGATCAGCACACCCTCCTCCTCACCAAGCCAGTCGCACATCTGGCCGAACCCTTCATCCGTGTTCGGCAGGCGGCGCGCTTCGGATCGGGAATGCCAGAATGCGTCGAGACGGTCTTTCGAGACGTCGATGCCGATGGTATCCTTGGCCATCTTTCTTTCCACTTTTGCTTGTCGTTCGGGCCCGAAGCCCACGTATCCGTTCAGGTCGTCAGAAAAGACGGGGGCTCGTCAACTCGACCGCGGTCCTGCAAGACCAAGCTCCGCACGACGCCACCCCCGCCGCTGCCCCGCAGTTTGCGGTGCCGGGCAGCGGCTCCCTTTTGCCTCAACAGCCACGGATTCCATAAGACAAGCTCCGCCATCGCAAAATACGCTGATGCCTTGCGAAGGATCTCGTTGGCTTGCCTGAGTTCACGGTTCTCACGCTCCAAGGCTTTGATTCGTGCCTTTTCCTCGCTCGTCGGTCCGGACAGTTCGCCTGCATCACGCGCGGCGCGCCGATACCAGTCCCGCCGGCTGAAAGACGAACAACACAGCTTCGAGGCAATTGCCCGGTAGGCGGCACTGTCGCTGCTGTAATCAGAACGATGGTCGCGGAAAAGCCGAACGCCGCGCGCGCGGAACTCGGCCGTGTAGCTCGGGGTGTGTTTCTTTTCTGTCATGAGGCTTACCCTTTGAGAGTTTTACTCTCCGGTAAACCCGGGGCGGTTCAATACGGCTTGTTGCCGTTAAAAGGGGGAGTTCCTCCACTCGTCTCCTTACGCCAGCCCTTTCCGGGACGATGGCGTGCGACGACGCGGCCCCCCTCCAGCGCCAGCAGATGCAGCCAGCCGTTGTCGAACAGGCGCGCCACGTCCGGATGGCGACCAAGGATCGCGTCGATGGCGGATGTCGGGGCGTCCAGCATCACCGTCAGCCGCAGCGGGTCGTGGACGGTGCGGGTGCCGTCATGGACCGCCTGCCACGGCAGGCCGGGGCGCAGCCGGCCGCCATTGCCCTCGACCACGCCGATGCCGCCGGTGACGTTGTGGATCAGCTTGGTGCCGCCCCCGAACAGGGGCGGGGCCACGGTCGAGCCATAGTATTGCAGGCTGATCCAGCTGGCGACGACGACCGGGGCGGTCAGGATCAGCTCCAGAACCGTGAAATCAGGGTCCAGCGCGCGGTCATAGCTGTGCAGGAAGGCGCGCCCGCCCAGGTCGATCCCGCGCGTGACGGCGCGCGGCGCGGCGATGAAGGCGGCGCATCCGGCCAGCCCCCATTCCGGCCGCGTCTCGGCCCAGTTCGACGCGCGCGCCGCCACCGTGGCAGGCGTCGCACTCGGCAGACGGGTCGCTCGCGCCGTGCGGTTGCGCGCCGCCGCGCGGGCCAGCCAGTTCGCAGCCCGGTCCAGATCACTCGCATGGCTGGCCGGTGCATTGACCTCGTACAGCGCCACATGGTCCGTCGTTGTGTCATGCAGCGCCGCGACGAACAGCGTATCATCGGGCAACGTGATGCCGTGATCGGGCAGGGCCGCCCGTGTCTGGGGGTCGTTCAGCAGGTCCGCCAGCACGCGAGCCGAAACCTCTCCGGTCTGGCCGCCGCAGGCGCCGCAGTGATAGGCGCTGTGATGCGGGTTGTTCGTCATGCTGGCGCCGTGGCCGACCAGCAGGACCAGCCTTGCATGCCCCGCGACCAGGCCCATGGCGCGCAGGATGGTGGCGGCCAGCCGTCCCTTGTCCGCCGTCGACATCGGCGCGGACAGGCGGGGCGCGCCCGCAGGGGCAGGGGCGGCGTCGCGGCCCATCGCCCCCTTCAGCAGCTTCATCCCGTAGAGCGGCCCGACCGCCTCGACAAAGGCAAAGGACGACACCGCGGCCTGCCGGAACCGGTCCCAGGCCCGCGTGGCCCGGGCGGCGATGCGCGCGGCATCCTCGGCCTGATCCTGGCTGGTGGCGTCAAGCGAGGGGGTCAGCAGCACCGGCAGATGCGGCACCGCCCGGACGCTGGCCTGGGTGTGATGCTGCAATGGCAGGCCGAAGAAGCCCGCAAAGCCATAGGTCTCGGCGTCCGGGGCGACCTCCTCCAGCGCGCGGCGAAAAGGTTCGGACCGGACGTCGATGCAGAACGCCGCCTGCATCGCCGGACGGGACAGGGTCGGGCGCGACCCCGACAGGCATGCCGCAAGGCCGCGCTGATAAGCGCGCTCGGCCGCGTCCTGGGCGATCGCATCCGCGACCTGATCGGCCGATGGCTGGACCGGCCGCGCATGCGCGCGCACCGCGTCGGCCCAGGGATCGGCCAGGTCAGGGCAATGCGCCAGCAGCGCCTCCTCCCAGATCAGGCGGATCGCCAGCAGGTCGATCAGGGTGCCATCGGTGCCCCCCGCCTGTTCGGCCTGCCAGGACAGCCATCGCGCGTGCTGTGCCCAGCCCCCCAGATCGACCAGCAGCCGATGGAACGCGGTCGGCGCCGCGTCGGGCGTCAGGGCCAGCCGTTCGGCCGCCCGCAGGATGACGCGTTCCGCCCGGTCGGGGGCGGCTGCGACATGGGCGCAGAAGCCGCGCAGGCCCGCGATTTCCGGCGTTAGGTCATGGGTCGCCCATTCCTTCCACGCCGCAAGCGCGCTGGTGCCGGGCGCGGGCGTCCACAGCGCCTGGCCCTGATCAAAGCGCCCCGCGGCCCACAGGCCGATGCTGCGGGCAATGACCTCGGGCCAGTCGGTGCCGTCATGGCGTGCGGCCAGATCGGCGACCGTCGGCAGGGCGGGGGGGATCGGCGCGGTCGCGTTCAGCCGCAGCTTCAGCATGCCCAGGTCGACCGGCTTCAGCGCCGACGGGCAGGCGATCAGCGCCGCCGCCAGGTCGTCGTCGGTGATGCGCCCGTCTGCCATCATCGCCCCGAACGCGGCCCGCGGGCGGGTTGCCGACAGCCCCGCGACGCGGGCCAGTCTGGCCGAGGCGGTGGCCAGGTCATCGTCCGACTGGCCCAGAAAGGGGTTCACCGCGACGGTGGCCGTCAGCGGGAAAGCCGGGGGGATGGTGCGTGCGGCCTGGGTCGCGGCCGCCAGCAGGCTGGCCGCATGATCGGGGGTGACGCCGGCGTGATCGTGGAACATGGGAACCTCAGCGGAAATGGGGGGTAGGGATCAGCTGGACCGCGCGGCGCGAAAGCCGCCGATCAGCCGGTCGAACAGGGCGTTCAGGTACAGCCCGTTGGCCAGGTGGACGCGCAGTCCCGCCATCGCCGGGTGATGCGCCCACAGCGGAAACAGCGCCTGCGCCACCGCGACCATCCCGAACGAGATCACCGCCAGCGCGATCAGCGCCCATTCCAGCGCGCCTGGCGACGGCGGCAGCGGCAGATGCGGCCCCCACAGTGCGCCTGCCAGCAGGTGAAAGCCGAAATAGCCAAGCGCCGCCGCGACCGATGCCATCGCCGTGCGCCGCGTCAGCGCCCGCGGGGCGGCATCGGCCAGCCCTTGCGCGACCAGATAGGCGGTGCCGAAGATCAGGATCGCACCCAAGGCCAGCGCCTGCGCCGATTTCTGGCCGCCGATCGCCGCGAATCCAAGCGCGACAGTCGCATAAAGGGCAAGGGCCAGCGCAAAGGCCTGCGCGACGGCACCGATGCCCGGCACGGCGACGGGGCCGGGGCGACCCGCCGCGGCCACCGCCGCGACCGCGTTGCCCGAGGCCAGGAACCCATGCGCCTTGTACAGCCCATGCGCCACGATATGCAGCAGTGCCAGCGACCACAGGCCCAGCCCGCATTGCATCAGCATGAACCCCATCTGCGCGACGGTGGACCACGCCAAGGCCGTCTTGACCGCGCTTTGGATCAGCATGACCGCCGCCCCGAACAGCGCGGTCAGACCGCCCATGGTGACCAGCACCGCCATCGCGCCGGGGCTGGCCTGGACCAGATCGGCCGTGCGGATCAGCAGCAGGCCGCCCGCATTGATGACCCCCGCATGCAGCAGCGCCGAGACCGGGGTCGGGGCCTCCATCACCTCGGTCAGCCAGCCATGCAGGGGAAAGGCCGCCGATTTCAGCAGCGCCGTCAGCACCAGCGCCGCAACCGCCCCCTGCGCGGCGGGGGTCAGCGGCCCGGTTGCCGCAGCCTTTAGCGTGGCCAGATCGGTCGTGCCGAAGGCGACCCACGCCATGACCGCGGCCAGAACCAGCGCCACGTCTCCCGCACCCCAGACCCGCACGAACTTGGCCGCCGCACGCCGTGCCGCGGGCCGATCGGGATAGAACAGCAGCAGGTCGCGCATCGCCGCGCCGATGACCATCGTGCAGACCGCCATCAGCGCCAGATCGCCGGCCTGCACAAGAACCAGCACCGCGGCCAGCACGATCAGGATGCCCGCCTGCGCCCGGGGGGCGCGCGCCTCTCCGTGCAGATAGGTCCGGCAATAGCGCAGGACGATCCAGCCGACGAAGGCGACCAGCACCGCCATGGTGACCCCGATCGCATCCAGCGTCAGGCGGACCCCCGGCGACAGGGCCAGCGCTTGCGCCCCGCCGGTCATCAGCTGCACCGCCCCGGCCAGTGACAGGGCCAAGGCGCACAGCGCCGCGGTTTCCGCCAGGCGCGGGCCGGGCCTGACCCGGGTCAGCAGGGCCGCAGCAACAAGCAACAGGGGGCCAAAGGCGGTCAGGGGCAGGATCTGGGTTGTCATGAAGGGCTCCGCGACAGTGTCCGGCACCGGATAGCCGCTGGAGATCATTCTTAAAAATACATATAATATGCCGAAACGTTCTATATTGTGGAAGCATCGTGAACCTGCACCATCTTCGCCTGTTCCGCGCCGTGGCGCTGGACGGCACGCTGACCGGCGCCGCGCGGCGGCTGAACCTGTCGCAATCGGCGCTGTCCACGCAGTTGCGCCAGTTGGAGGCGTCGCTGGGTCATGACCTGTTCGAACGGCGGGGACGGGGGCTGATCCTGACCGAGGCGGGCCGGATCGCGCTGGATCATGCCGAGGCGATCTTTCGCACCGCCGACGATCTGACCGCCATCCTGCGCGAGACGGGCCGGTCGCGGCACGCCCTGCGGGTGGGGGCGCTGGCCACCCTGTCGCGCAATTTCCAGATGCTGTTCCTGCGACCGCTGATCGGTCGCCCCGATGTCGAGGTCGTGCTGCGATCCGGCACCCAGGCAGAGCTGCTGCGCAATCTGGAGGGGCTGTCGCTGGATGTCGTGCTGACGAACCTGGCCCCCGCCCGCGATGCCGCCAGCCCATGGCTGATCCACCGGCTGGCCGAACAGCCGGTCAGTCTGATCGGGCGGCCGGACCTGGTGGGCAAGGGCCGGTCGCTGGCCCAGCTGCTGCGGTCGGAACCCCTGGTCCTGCCGGTGCCTGAAACAGCGCTGCGGGCCGATTTCGACACGATGGCCGCCCGGATGGGCATCGTGCCGCTGATCGCCGCCGAGGCGGACGACATGGCGATGCTGCGCCTGCTGGCGCGAGAGGGGGCGGGGATCGCGGTCATCCCTCCCATCGTCGTGCGGGAAGAACTGGACGCCGGATCGCTTGTCGAGGCCGCCCGACTGGCGGGCATCAGCGAGACGTTCTACGCCGTCACCCAGCACCGCCGCTTTCCGAACCCGCTTTTGGCGGACGTGCTGTCGCTTTGCGATAACAGGTGATCAGCAGTTTCAGCGCCTGCTGGCCTACAACAGGACCACCTGCTCGATATCAGGGTCGACTATGTTCGAGACAGCTCACCACCCGGCGCAATGAACTTTCAAGGCAGGGTGGGCCGTGCTCTGCAATGACGCCGCTTGGTCAGGTTGAATTTCGATAGCGTGCGGGTTCGCAACCGTTTTGAGCAAGGGCTAACCGATGGCACCGATAAAGGAAGGGGGTGGACTTGTTGTTTTAGAAGAGAAATCTCATATGAAATGAACCGTGCCTCCGGGCCAACTTTGGATCGATCATGACATATCTGCTTTTTGCTCTTGGGCTTGTGGCACTTTTCTTCGGGGGTGAGGCCCTCGTCAGGGGCGCGACGGCCATTGCCCGTCACTTCCGCCTGTCGCCAATGGTGATCGGCCTGACCATCGTGGGCTTTGGAACATCCGCACCCGAAATGCTGGTTTCCGTGCAAGCAGCGCTTGCAGGTCAGCCCGCCATTGCGATCGGGAACGTCCTGGGCTCGAACATCGCCAACATTCTGCTGATCCTCGGCATTTCAGCGGTCGTTGCCCCGCTCATCATCCCTGTGAAAAAGCTCTGGCGTGATCTCGGCTTCATGCTGTTGGCGACGGCGACCATCTGGATCATGCTCCTGGACGGCAATGTCACCCGGCTGGACGGCGTGGTGCTGATTGCTGGCCTTATCGTCTTCCTCGTCACCGCTTTCATGACCAGCAAGGTGGAAACCCCTGAGGTCGAGCTTGGGGATTCCCCTCAGTGGAAAGCCTGGGCAATGACCTTGGGGGGCTTGGTTGTCCTCGTCATCGGCGCCCGGTTGCTGGTGGACAGCGCGACGGAACTGGCACGCGCGTTCGGCATATCCGAGGCGGTGATCGGCCTGACGATCGTGGCGGTAGGAACCTCGCTCCCGGAACTGGCAACGTCCCTGATCGCAGCCATCCGCAAGCAGACCGAGATCGCCGTAGGCAACATCGTCGGCTCGAACATCTTCAACATCTTTGGCATCCTCGGCACCACGGCGCTGATCCATCCGATCGTTGCAGATCCGCGCTTTGCCTCCATCGACATGATCTGGGTGACGATTGCCGCTGTGGGGCTCTCCGTGCTGGCATTCGTCCTTGGGGGCCTACCGCGCATCGCAGGTTTTGTCCTCATGGCGACCTATGCCGGGTATGTGGCCTTGATCTAACTAGGCGGTTTCTGAGTTGCATGGCCCATCGCAGCCATTTGCTATCACCCACAGTGCAGCATTCGCATCCATACAGGCGCATTAGCTGGTCCCCGCTTGACCAGCACTTTGCGCGTGGCCTTGGATGCCCTTTGCCGCCCTCTTGGGAGAGCCATACCCGATCACAAGCATGACGCCCTCAAAGTGATCGGCATGACACTTGGTGCAAATCCAGTTGGCATCGAGTTCGCTTTTGCAGACCAGACAGGGATCATCCTCGACGTTGAAGTCGAGCGGAAATGGGACAGGGACTACCGCAATGGCGCACATGGTCTGTCTCATCAATGATCATCATTTACTATACACAAAATACCGTCAGGAACTGACAGCTATGCGACACCGGTGCCAAGCGATTCATGAGGCTGCCATGAGAGAGGCAGTGGCTTTTCCAGCCAGAGCTTTTCTTTGCAGGCGATCCAGTCAAAGCCAGCCAAGCCGCTTGAAGCGGACATAGAGGAACGTGCAGGCTCCCACGATGGCCGATAGCACGACAAAGTAGCCGTACCTGGTCGATAGTTCGGGCATGTTCTCGAAATTCATGCCGTAGATCCCTGCAATTGCCGTCGGCACGGCGAGGATGGCCGCCCACGCCGCCAGTTGGCGGGTGATGATGCCTGTGCGTTGCTGCTCCAGCAGGTTGCTGAACTCAAAAACCGAGGCCAGGACCTGAAGCAGCCCATCGACCATGGTCTGCACGCGCCGGACATGATCCAGGACATCGCTGAAGTACGGTCTTGTGTTCGCGTCGATGCAGGGAAGGTCCTGTCGGACCAGCTTGCCGGCGACTTCGCCCATGGGGCCCAGCACCCGCTGAAACCTGGTCAGATGGCGACGGAGCGCGAAGATGCGCGTGATCTCTTCGCGTCCGAGAAAAGTGTCGATGGTCTGCTGCTCCATCAACAGCACCTTCTCTTCGATCTGCTCGACGATGGGCAGATAGCCGTCGACGATGTAATCCAGAATGGCGTGCAGAACGTAGTCGACCCCGTGGATCAGCAGGCTCGGGACCGCCTCCAGCTGCGCACGCAACGCGATGTGAGATCGGGCCGATCCGTGGCGCACGCTGATGATATGGCTGTGGCCGACGAAGATGGCGGTTTCGCCATAGGTGATCGTATCGCCTTCCAGACGCGCAGTCCGCGCAACGACGAACAGCTGTTCGCCATAGATGTCCACCTTGGGCAGTTGATCCGCCTTTACGGCATCCTCGATGGCCAGCGGATGCAGGTCGTACTGCTCTTTGAGCGTCTGCATCTCCTCTTCGGTGGGATCACAGATCCCGATCCAGACGAACTCGGAGTTGTCCGAGGGGCAGTCGATCTTCTCGGTGATCGACACCTCGCGCACGCGCTTGCCGTGGCGGTAGAGATAGGCAGCAACGACCGTCATGGTAACCTTTGCGAACGATAGGCATCCTACGAGGCATAAGCCCTAACCCGACACCCACCGCTGGCGTCAAGGGCGGATCACGAGTGCTGATTCACAATCGTTATACCTACGTCTGGTCAGTCAACTAAATTGCCTGCGCAGTCGAAGTGGTCACCCTAATAGTTTCGCCCATCAAGTTCGCACCAGGGACGGTGCATTCTGCTAGTGTTCTGGTCTTGCCCCCGTTTCACCGGACACTCAGGCAGTTGCTGGTTTGAGCTGCGATGAACTCGCGAGGCGAGCGCATCTTCAGCCCTGAATGCGGGTGATTGTCGTTGTAGTCCTCGATCCAGCCTCCGATCCATCCGAGAACGGTTTGGGCGTCTGGTAGCGGCGTCACCTGGACGTAATCGTGCTTGAGCGTCTTCACGAATGCCTCTGACATGCCATTGCTCTGAGGGCTCCGCACCGGGGTGAAGCAAGGCTTCAGACCAAGTTGGCGAGCGAAGATCTGCGTGTCCTTGGCGATGGATCGTTGCAGACCCACCTTGGCACACAGATGCCGTCGGGGGGCGGTTACATCATCAACGCCCATGCCAACCACCACCTCAGACTGACAGAGTGCGCTTGCACTGATGAAAGGAACCAAGACCATGAAATGCCCCGTTGATGGAACGCTGCTCACGATATCAGACCGCCAGGGCGTGGAGATTGACTATTGCCCGACGTACAGGGAAGTCTGGCTCGACCGGGGTGAACTCGACAAGATCGTCAAAATGTGATAGTCTGCTACCGTTCTCGCAGAACCCCGCAGCGACAGTCGTTCGCCGCAGCGCGAACGCGACAGCCGAGCCCGCCGCGACGGCGATCGATATGATGACCGCCCCGACTATGATGACGAACACGATCCGAGCCGCCGCAAGCGTAAATCGATGCTGGGCGAACTGTTCGACTTTTGATCCCCACACCAGATTTCCGCGATAGCGCTGGTAGAACGGTTGCAATCGGGTGCGGGTTATGCCGCATCTCGTGTCTATCCTGCTAACTGAGACGCCGCTTGATTAACACCTTGCATCCGCCGAACTTTTCGTGTGCTGGTGGCTGTAACTTAACTTGGGGTATCGTTTCTTGATGCATGCTGTTTCGTTCCTGAACCGATCAATGATCCTGGCACTGCTCTGGATCGTCTTGACAGGTTCTGCTACAGATGCACTGCCCTATGGCGCCGTCGCGGTCGTGGTGGCGGCGGCGCTCAGCCTGCGGCTCTATCCGGCGGACCGACCGGGCGTCGGTGCCTGGCGCGTGGCAGTGTTCCTGCCGCGCTTTCTGGTGCAGAGCGTGCTAGGCGGTCTGGACGTGGCGCGCCGGGCCTTCGATCCGCGCCTTCCGGTTGGGCCGGGCTGGGTCGAATTGCCCCTGGCCAGCCGCCAGGTCGAAGCTAATGTGCTACTGGGCGGGGTTGTCAGCATGCTGCCCGGTACGCTGGCGGCCGGTCCCGGCGACGGCGATGGCGCGATGGCGCTGCATGTGCTGAACCTGCCCAGCTTTGCCTCGGCAGATTTTCACTCCCAGGAACAACGGATCCTCGGCCTATTTGGTCCCCGGGTCATCGCATCCGAGGCTCCGCATGGCTGACTGGTTCACGCTCGCCGCTATCTTCCTTTTGCTGACTGTCGCTGCGGCACTCCTGCGCTGCTGGCGCGGACCCGGCCCGGTCGAGCGGATCATGGCCGCCCAGCTGGCCGGTACCGGCGTGATCGGCGTCGCGGTGGTGCTTGGTGCGGCGCGCGAAAATGCGGCCTTTCTCGACGCGGCGCTGATCGGCACGCTGTTGGCGGCAGTCGCGGTCACCGCTTTCGTTCGGGTGGCCGCCGTGCCGCCGAAGCCTGACGCGGAGGACCGGGGATGATCTGGACCGAACTTTTGGTGCTGGCGCTGCTTGGCACGGGCCTTGGGTTCTATGCCGCAGGCTCGCTGGGATTGTTGCGCTTTCCCGACACGGCATCGCGGCTGCATGCGCTGACCAAGGCCGACAACGTCGGTCTTGGGCTGGTCGCGCTGGCGGCGGCGATCCACTGGGGTTCGGGCGCGGTGGCGGCCAAGCTTGCGCTGGTCTGGCTTCTTGCGGTGATCGCAGCCGGCACCACCTCGCAGCTTCTGGCGCGGCGGGTGCGCAAGAACGAGGAGCCCGACCGCAGATGAGCGGTGCCTTCGACCTCATCCTGTGCCTGATGATCCTCGGCACGGCGGGTATCGCGCTGTTCGTGCGCGACGCGCTGGCGGCGATCGCCTTCTTCATCGCCTTCGGCAACCTGATGGGGCTTGCCTGGCTCAGCCTTGGTGCGGTGAACGTGGCCCTGGCCGAGATAGCCATCGGCGCCGGTGTCACCGGCATCCTCCTGATCCTGGCGCGGGCGCGGCTCCTGGCGCTGGGCGATCCGGTGCATAGCGGCGACACACCGACCTGGCTGTGGCTCGGGGCCTTTGCGGCCTGCACCAGCTTTTCCGTGCTGCTGGCGGCCACGGTGTTGTCGATCACCCCGGAAAGCGGGCTGGACCGGGTGGTCGCACCGCTGATGCCAGGGCTTGGCATCGAGAACCGGGTGACCGGGGTTCTGCTGGCTTTTCGCGCCTATGACACGCTTCTGGAAAGCTTCGTCCTGCTGGGCGCGCTGGTCGCGGTCTGGTCGCTGGCACCTGCGCGGGCCTGGCCGGGCCGACCGGCGGAACCCCGCATGGCCGACGGACAGATGCATCAGGTTGCCGGGGCCTCCGGGCGGGTTCTGCTGCCCGTGGCGCTGGTGATGGCGGCCTATCTGGTCTGGGCCGGGTCCGACCTGCCGGGCGGAGCCTTCCAGGCGGGAACCGTGCTTGCGGGCGGGCTGATGCTGGCGGCGATGGGCGGGGCCATCGGCCTGCCACGCAGCGACCGGCCGCTGTTGCGCGCTGCCTTGGTGCTGGGGCCGCTGGTCTTTCTGGCGATCGGGCTGGGCGGCATCGCGGCGGGCGGATTCCTGATCTATCCCAAGGGCTTGGCTAAGGCGCTGATCGTGACCATCGAATACACGCTGTTCCTGTCGATCGGGGTGACGCTGGCACTGCTGGTGGCCGGGCCGCCGGTGGCCGATTCCCCTGTCCCGGACGCGGGCGGAAACGGCTGAGATGGAACTCCTGGCACCCGAACCGGTCTCCGCCGGTCATATCTACGCGGTGACGGGGGCAATCCTGACCGCACTCGGGTTCTACGCCTTCATCGTCCGGCGACATGCCTTGCGTCAGCTTCTCGCGGTCAACGTGGTCGGAGCGGGCGTCTTTCTGATCCTGGGCGGTCTCGGCCGCGGGCCGGATGCCATTGACCCGATGCCGCAGGCGCTAGTGATCACCGGCATCGTCGTTGCGGTGGCACTGACCGCCTTTGGCGCGGCGATGATCGTGCGGCTGGCCGAAGCACCTCGGTCCCCAGATCAGGGCAAAGCCGGAAAGCCGGACGCATGAACCTGCTTGGCCTTCTGGTGGCGGTGCCGCTTGGCTTCATGGTGGCGGCGCTCTTGCTGCGTGGCAGCGGTCGCTGGCTGATCCTGGCGGCGGCACCGGTGATGGCGGGGCTGGCGCTGTGGCTGGCGCTCCTGCCGCCGGGGACAACGCTGCTGGTCGGCAACTGGGACCTGCCGCTGGGCATCCTTCTGCGCGCCGACGGGGTCGCGCGGCTGATGGTACTGGCGGGCGCACTGGTAATCGGTGCCATCGGGCTGCATGCGCTGGTCGATCCGCCGGGCGGCAATGATGGCGGCGCGGCCACGGCCGAGACATTCTGGCCACTCCTCTACCTGATGTGGGCCGGGGCCAATGCGGGTTTTCTGACCACCGACCTTTTCAACCTCTACGTCACGCTGGAGATGGTCAGCCTGGCAGCCGTGGCGCTGGCCGCGATGGGGTCGCTTGCGGCGGCGCTGCGCTATTTCATGATCGCGATGCTGGGCTCGCTGGCCTATCTTCTGGGCGTGGCGCTTCTGGTGGCGAATTACAACACGGTCGACGTGACCCTGCTGGCACAGGTCGCGCGCCTCGATCTGGCGACGGTCATGGCGCTGGGGCTGATGACGGCGGGGCTTCTGATCAAGGCTGCGCTCTTTCCCATGCACGGCTGGCTGCCGCCCGCCCACGCCGCCGCCCCCGCTCCGGCCAGCGCGCTTTTGTCGGCGATTGCGGTCAAGCTTGGCTTCGTGATCCTGTTGCGCCTGTGGTTCGAGGCTTTCCCGGCCATCACCGGCTCTGCCGCCCTGCATGTGCTGGGTGGCCTGGGTGCGGCGGCGGTGATCTACGGGTCGATCCAGGCGATGCGGCAGGACCGGCTGAAGCCGCTGGTGGCCTATTCGACGGTGGCGCAGGTCGGCTATCTGTTCCTGGCCTTTCCGCTGGTCGCCGGGGCGGTCGAGCCTTCCAGCGCTTGGGCCGGGATGACGCTGCACGGCGTGGCGCATATGCTGGCCAAGGCGGCAATGTTCCTTGCGGCAGGGCTGATGCTGAAGGCTGCCGCCGGTGACCGGATCGCCGATCTGGGCGGACTGGCGCAGGCTATGCCCCTGACCGTGACCGCCTTCGGCCTTGCGGCGGTGTCCCTGATGGGGCTGCCGCCCTCGGGCGGGTTCACCGCCAAGTTCCTGCTGCTAAGCGCAGCAATCGAGCAGGGCGCGTTCCTTTATGCCGGAGTGCTGGTGGTGGGTGGCCTTCTGGCAGCGGTCTATCTCTTTCGGGCGCTGTCGGCCTGCTTTGCCCCTTTGGCTGGCGCGGGACCTGATACCGCGTCGCGCGGCCCGGTGACCGGCGGAGTGAAAGCCGTGGCACCGCTGGCGCTGGCGGGACTGGCGATCGTTATGGGATTTGCCGGCACCGCGCTGGTCGACGTCTCGGCCATTGAGGTACCCTGGGCCACGCCCACGGTGATCCAACCGGAGGTCGCGCCATGATGACCTTCGCGCCGCTGCTTTTGGTGTTCCTGCCGCTGGTCGCCGCCGCGGTCAGCTTTGCCTTGCCAGAGCGGCTGTCCTCCTGGCGCAACGCGGCCAACCTCGGCGTGGCCTTTACCAAGCTGCTGGTAGTAGCCTACCTGCTAAACGCGACTGAGGCCGGTCTGGTGTTTGAATGGCGCTACGAGTTCCTACCGGACAACGATCTTGTGCTGCGGCTGGACAAGCTTGCGCTCTTGTTCGTGACTCTGTCGGTGTTCTTGTGGCTGATGACCACGATCTATGCCATCGCGTATTTCGACCGCGGGCCGAACCTGTCGCGGTTCTTCGGCTTCTTCAATCTATGCGTTCTGGCGGCGACCGGCGTGGCGATGTCGGGCACCGCGATCACCTTCTTCCTGTTTTACGAACTGCTGACGCTGGCGACCTGGCCGCTGGTCGCGCATAAGGGCGACGATAAGTCGCTGCGCGCGGGGCGGATTTACCTTTCCTACACGCTGGCGGGCAGCGTTGCCTTCCTAGCCGGGATCCTGTGGCTGCAGTCGCTGGTCGGGGCGATCGAGTTCGCCGCGCCGCCGGACCTGACCGGCATCCCCGCGCTGACCCTGACGCTGATCTTCATCCTGTGCATCGGCGGGCTGGGGGTGAAGGCCGCGATCTTCCCCCTGCATGGCTGGCTTCCCGAGGCAATGGCCGCCCCCGCCCCGGTCAGCGCGCTTCTGCACGCCGTCGCAGTGGTCAAGGCCGGAGCCTTCGGCATCGTGCGGATGATCTATGATGTCTACGGCATCGGCACCGTGGCCGACCTGGGGCTGGGCCTGCCGCTGGCGGCGCTGGCCTCGGTCACCATCCTTTACGGCTCGGTCCGCGCCTTGATGCAGACCGATCTGAAGAAGCGGCTGGCCTATTCCACGGTGAGCCAGGTCAGCTACATCATCCTTGGCGCCAGCCTGATCGGGCCATATGCCGTGATCGGCGGGCTGGTGCATCTGGTGCATCAGGGGATCATGAAGATCACCCTCTTTATGTGCGCCGGCGCGCTCGCGAACCGCATGGGGATCAAGGCGATTGCCGATCTGGACGGGGCGGGCCGCCTGATGCCGGTGACGATGGCGGCGTTCTCGGTCGGCGCGCTGGGCATGATCGGGCTGCCGCCGGTCGCGGGCTTCATCTCGAAATGGTATCTTGGGATCGGCGCGCTGCAATCGGACGCGGCCTGGGTGGTGGCGGTGCTGGCGGGCTCGTCGCTGTTGAACGCCGCCTATTTCCTGCCGCTCCTCTATCGCGCCTGGCTGTTGCCGCCCCCTGCGGACCGTCCCGCCATCCGCGAACTGGCCACCACGCGCGACCGGATGCTGATCCTGCCTGCAGCGGTGACTGCCCTGGTGTCGCTGGGGGCGGGCATCTTCGCCTCGCTGCCATTCAGCCCGCTGGCCTGGGTCACCCTGATCGCCGAGGGGGGCTACCTGCGATGACAGCCGACCTGTCGCTGCTCTTGCCGCTGGCTGTCCTGTGGCCGATGCTGCTAGCGAGCCTCTCCCTCTTGCCGGGCTGGGGCCCGCGCATGGTGACGCTCTTGCCGCTCGGCCCGCTACCGGGGTTGGCGGCCGCGGTCATCACCCCGCGCGACACCCCGGTCGCGCTGCCGGGGATCCTGCTGGACGGCGGGCTGGAACTGACCGGGACCGGTGCGCTGTTTCTGGGCGGGGCGGCGCTGCTGTGGTTCTGGGCCGGGGTCTACGCGGCCTTCTACCTGCGGCACGACGGCCGGCCCACGTCTTTCGCGCTGTTCTGGAACCTGGTGCTGGCCGGCAATCTTGGCGTCTTCATCGCCGCAGACATCATCAGCTTCTACGTCTTTTTCGCGCTGGTCTCGCTGCTGGCCTATCCGCTGGTGATCCATGACCGCAAGCCCGCGTCGATGCGGGCGGGCACCGTCTATCTGGTGCTGGCCGTGCTGGGCGAGGTGGCGATCCTGGTCGGGCTGATGCTGGCCTCTTACGGCGCGGGCGGAGCCATCGGGATCGAGGCGGTGCGCGCCGCCCTAGCCCTGCCTTCGACGCATCCTGCGGCACTCGGGCTTCTGATCGCGGGCTTCGGGATCAAGGCCGGGCTAATGCCCTTGCATGTCTGGCTGCCGGTGGCGCATCCGGCGGCACCGGTGCCGGCCTCGGCGGTGCTCTCGGGCGCCATCGTCAAGGCCGGGATCTTCGGGCTTGTGGCGTTCCTGCCGCTGGGCACGCCGGCACTGGGGGCGGGAACTGTCCTGATGATTCTGGCCTTCACTGGGCTGTTCCTTGCGGCGCTGCTGGCGCTGGGGCAGGCTGGGGCGAAGTCGGTGCTGGCCTATTCGACCGTCAGCCAGATGGGGCTGGTCATGGGCGTGCTGGGCTATGCCCTGGCGCAAGGCAGCGCGCCCGCCACGCTGCTGCCGGCGCTGGCACTCTTCACGCTGCATCACGGGCTGGCCAAGGGGGCGCTGTTTCTTGGCGTCGGGCTGGCCCCGACCTGCGGCCGGGCCTGGCGCTGGGGGCTCATGGCGGTACTGGCGGTGCTGGGCCTGTCGCTGGCCGGGGGCCCGCTGCTGGCCGGGGCGCTGGTCAAGTCGGCGCTGAAGGACCCGGCCGGGGCCCTTGGCGCGACGCTGATCGGGCTGTCGGCGCTGACCACTGCGCTGGCGATGGCGCGCTATCTGGCGGTTCTGCCACGGTCGAAACCGCGCCGCCGCCCGCCGGTCCTGATGGCGCTGGCGTTCCTTGCGCTGGCGGGCGCGGCGCTCTGGCTGCCCTGGCTGCTCTACGCCGATCTTGCCGACAAGTCCCCGCTGGCGACGGATCTGCGCGCGCAGATCACCGATGCCTGGCCGCTGGGCCTGGCGGTGCTGCTGATCGCCGGGGCCGCCGCGGTCGGGCTGAAACCGCCCGCCCTGCCCGAAGGCGATGCCCTCGGCCCGGTGCAGCGCCGGGCCGCAGCCCTGACCGTCGCCGCCCGGGCCGCCATGCGCGCCGGATCACGGTCCCTGCGCCGGTCGCGTCCGAAGCCGCAGACGGTCATCGCCGAGGACTTGGACCGCGTCGAGGACATCTTCCGCGAAGGTGCCGCCGCTGCGATCCTGCTGCTGGCCGTCACCGGTGCGATCCTGGCCTCCGTCCTGATCTGAGGCGACCCCGCGCTTCGACCCCTGCGGACCACTGTGCGACGAACCCGCCATCGACCGGCACCACCGCGCCGGTCATGAACCCGGCCTCGGGCGAGCAGAGCTAGACGATCAGGCCCGCCACCTCGCCGGGAGCGCCGATGCGGCCCATCGGGTGCAGCCCGTCCATCATCTGGCGGCTGGTCATCTTGCCCCCGTCGCCTGTTCGGCCAGCGAATCGAGCATCCGGGTGTCGATCCCGGCCGGGCAGACCGAATTCACCCGGATCCCCGACTTGGCATATTCAAGTGCTGCATTGCGGGTCAGCCCGTTCACCCCGTGCTTTGCTCCGACATAGGACGCAAGGCCCGGAAAGCCGATCAGCCCGGCGACCGAGGACAGATTGACGATGGCCCCCCGTCACCGCCCTGGGCCAGCATCTGGGTGATCTCGGCCTGCAGGCACAGGAAGGTGCCCTTCAGGTTGACCGCGATGATGCGGTCGAAATTCGCCTCGGTCTGCTCGATGAAGGGCGCGATCGTGCCTTCGATGCTGGCGTTATTGCAGGCACAGTCCAGCCGACCATAGGCCGCGACTGTGGCGGCGACCAGCGCCTGGACATCGGCTGCAACCGACACGTCGGCGCGCAGGAAACATGCCTCGCCGCCCCTGGCGCGGATCAGCGCCGCGGTTTCCTCGCCGCCCCCGGTCTCGACATCCGAGACCATGACCCTTGCCCCTTCGGCGGCGAATTTCAGCGCCGTCGCGCGCCCGATCCCCGCCGCAGCGCTGGAGACCAGCGCGACCTTTCCAGCCAGCAATGCCATGTCCGATTACTTTCGTTCCGGTTTGCGTTGCCGCGATGCTGCCATAGCCGGTATCGACCAAGCCTGACATGGATCAAGCAGGCGCCGGATTTCCGCGTTTTCGCCTGGACGTCCGGAAAGGCTTGCCTTTGCGGCGAATAGCGCAAACCCTCACTAGATGATCGAGACGCTTCTTCTGGCAACCAATTTCGCCCGGCAGTCGGTGGCGGCGCTGGACCGGGCATTGTTGCTGTAGCGCGGCCATGCCGAGCGGATCAGCATGCTGCATGTCGTGGACCCCGAGGTATCGGCCGCGCTGGTCTTGGGCGACGGTGGTACCGAGCCACCGGTCATGACCGAGTGGCTCGACGCCCGCCAACCCGCCGACGCCGTGCGCCCCGAGATGCTGATCCGCAAGGGCGAACCCCATACCGAAATTCTTGCGGCCGCCGAGGCGGGCGACCACGATCTGATCGTGCTTGGCGCGTCGCGGTCGCGCGGGCCTCTGGCGGGGCTTCTGGGGACAACGATCCAGCGGGTGCTGCGCGGCAGCACCCGTCCCGTGCTGTCGGTGCGACAGCAGCCGCAGGGCCCCTACCGGCGCGTCCTCATCGCCTCCGACCTGTCGGACCCCGCCGATCTCGCGGCCCAGACCGCACTGTGGCTAGGGGTTCTGGATAGCGCGCGCATCCGTCTTGTCCATGCGACCGGTGGCGATGCAGCTGCGGCCGCAGATACCGCGCCCGAGGCCGGCCTGCGCGCCCTTGCCGCGCGCCTTGACCCTGTCCCGTCCGACCGGATCGAGGTATCGGTGCTGCTGGCCGTGTGTTGATTTCCGCTGAGAACTGAGCCGGGTTTGGAGTGAACCCCATGGGGTGGACGACATCGCACCATTCGAACTAAGCCGCTTTCTGGGCAAACAGGGTTTCGAATTCCTCTGGGGTTCTGTAGCCGAGGGCTGAGTGAAGCCTTCTCGTGTTGTAGATCTGCTCAATGAAGATCGGCAAGCGGACTGCCACATCGGCAAAAGTCTCGTAACCGGCTCGATAGACCTCCTCGACCTTCTGGGTCTTCATAAAGCTATGAGCCTGCGCGTTATGATAAGGATTGCCGTCGCTGCTCATCGAACGGCGCAAGCCTGAAGCAGCGAGGGCGTCCCAATAGCTTTAGGATGCGTACTGACAGGCGCGATCCGTATAATGAATGCAGCCCTTGGAAGGCTTTCTGGTCATGACGGCCGCGCGCAGAGCTGCGAGTGCCAGTTCCGTATCCAGATGCTGTGACAATCCATAGCCTATGACTTTGCGGCTACAGGCATCCAGGATGGCGGCCAAATAGCAGAAGCCTGTGACGACGCGGATGTAGGTGAAATCTGCGACCCAGACCCTGTCAGGGCGATCGGGAATGAGGTTGCGATACAGGTTGGGAAAGATTGGAGAGTCATGCCGGCTGTCAGTCGTACGCACAGAGCGCTTGCGGGGCTTGATGCCCAGTCCCGCTACTCGCATGCCCCGTGCTACCCTTTTGTGATTGATTGCAAAACCACGGCGCCGAAGCTGGTGAGTCACGCGTCTATAGCCATAGCAGGGTAGCTTATCCTGGACATCTTCGATGATGGCGGTGAGTTCGCCGTCTGTCAGCTCGAGGGTCCTGGCATAGCGGTAGTAGTAGTAGGTGCTGCGCGGCAGGTTCATGGCTTTGCACCCCCGTCTGACGGAGCAGCCAAGGGGCCGCTGATCACGAAGAATCTTTCGCTGCCGCCCGCGGTCCACATCCGTGGTGTTTTTTCAAGATCCAGCTCCATCGTGAGCTGACCCATCTTCCGCTCGAGCGCGGCAATGCGAGCTTCATACTCTGCAATGACACCGGCCTTGGCTTCCTCGTCGTTCAAACCCCCCGGTCATATTGCGTAAGCCATAGCTGAATGAGGTTGGCGGAAAGATTGTGGCTGCGCTGCGCATCGCGCCGCCCAAGAGCGCCGGTGCGGGTGTCTTGGCAAAGCCGCAGCTTGAACGGCGTGGAATGCCGGCGGTAGGGACCTCGTGGTGTCATGGGCCTTCTCCAATCAAGGCCCGTCCAGCGTATCAGCTGTGGTCCAGCCCATGCAGTTCACTCCAGTGGCCAGGAGATTTCCACTGAGAAGTGACCTATGTTTGAACGCGCCCTGGCTTTGGAAGCGGGGACAACGGAGTAATTGACATGGCGCTACTGAGTGTGATCCGACGCTGGGGGCTGCGGGATCGGCTGTCCATCCGGGAGATTGCGCGGCGGACGGGGCTGTCGCGGAACACCATCCGCAAGTATCTTCGGGCAGGCACGGTGGAGCCGGCGTTCCGGACGCCGGATTGGCCGAGCAAGCTGGATCCGTTCGCGGACAAGCTGTCGGCGTGGCTGAAGACGGAAGCTGGCAAGTCGCGCAAGAAGCGGCGAACGCTGAAGCATCTCCACAAGGAGCTGGTCGCTCTGGGCTACACCGGTTCCCACAACCGTGTCGCGGCCTTCGCGCGGCAGTGGAAGGCCGATCACCAGTGCGAGGAGCAGAGCGCCGGCCGCGGCACCTTCGTCCCGCTGGTGTTTCAGCCCGGGGAGGCCTTCCAGTTCGACTGGAGCGAGGACTGGGCGACGATCGCGGGCGAGAACACGAAGCTCCAGATTGCCCACATCAAGCTGTCTCACAGCCGGGCATTCCTGCTGCGGGCCTATCTGCTGCAGACGCACGAGATGCTGTTCGATGCTCACTGGCACGCGTTCCGGGTGTTCGGCGGGGTACTAGGGCGGGGCATCTACGAAAACATGAAGACCGCCGTTGACCGGGTCGGCCGGGGCAAGGTCCGGAGGGTCAACACGCGGTTCCTGGCGATGACCAGCCACTACGTCTTCGAGCCTGAGTTCTGCAACCCGGCAGCGGGCTGGGAGAAAGGGCAGGTCGAGAAGAACGTGCAGGATGCCCGGCACCAGATCCTTCAGCTGATGCCGGACTTTTCCGGATCTGGCGGCGATGAACGCCTGGCTCGAGGAACGCTGCATCGAGCAGTGGGCGCGCCTGCCGCACGGCATGCTGCCGGGCACGATCGCTGAGGCTTGGGCTGCGGAACGGGCTGCGCTGATGCCGACACCGCCGACCTTCGACGGCTTTGTCGAGCAGAGCAAGCGGGTCTCGCGTTCCAGCGCTTTCATATTCTCGGCAATCTCACTCGGGATACCGGCGCGCCTGCCGCTGTCGATTTGGGCCTTCTTGACCCACTCGTTCAGGGTTTGTGCGGTGTAGCCGATCTTCGCCGCGATCGACATAACCGCCTGCCAGCGCGACTTATGCTGGCCCTCGGTGTCGAGAGCCAGCCGCACTGCGCGCTCGCGGACCTCAGGGGAAAACTTGTTCGTCGTCTTGCTCATCATGCTCCATCCTACTCAAGAGTTGGAGTCTCCGGCAGACCCGGCGCAGTTCAGTGCCCACCCGGTCCTCCTATGTGATCGCCGTCGTGACCGAGGGCGAACGGACGGCCGCCGCCAGCTTCACCTCGGTGCCACGCAGCCTTGCCGCCGCGGTCAGTCCCTCGATCGCGGGGGCAATGATGGGGGCGGGATGGCTGGCCGTACCGTTTCTCGTCTGCGGCGGGCTCAAGATCACCTACGACCTGCTGCAGCTGCACCAGTTCCGCCACATCCGCGCCCCGGAGGAGTGCTAGGCGCAGTCCCCCGCTCAGGCCGCCTTGGGCCAGCGGCGGTGCAGATCGTCGATGACGACAGCATGGGCATGGTGGGGCCGTGTTCGGCCAGATGCGGATGGTCGGGCGGCAGGTCCGGGTGGACATGCGGCAACACGGTCAGGTCATCGGCGGGCCACAGGCGCAGCACCGCCACCAAACTGGCCGCCCGGATCCCCGCCAGCACCAGCGCCGCGACCGACAGCCCCGCGCCCGCGCCCGCGCCGATACAACCCGCCAGTGGATACGTGACCAGCCAGCAGGCGTGTGAAAACGCGAGTTGTGCGGCAAAGACCGCGCCCCGGTCGGCCTCGCGCGCGGAGCGGTTGATGAAGCGCCCGATGGACGTCCGGGTCAGCGAAAAGCCGAAGCCGATGGATGGCTCCAGGGGCGATCAGGCCTGTCAGGTTAAACAACCAACAAGCCCAGAACAAAGGCCAGCCGATCAACTACGCCCGCGGACGGGAAGAAGCTGCGGGTAAGTAAGGGCAGCATCGAGGCCCCCTTTGCCGGCGAGCACGGCTGGTTCTGGCGCAACCGCGACGCCGCCGCCGTCACCATCACGCTGAAATTGCGCGGCACCTAGGTCATCGAGACCTAATGAGAAGGGCTTCGGTCATCGGCAGCCTGGTCCGCTGGTGGCCAACCCGGACCTTCCGTCGCACCGGCGGGAGATTTCAGCGCAACATTTTGCGCCAATGCCCAACGGATCCTGCAGGCCGCGTTAACCGGCCTGCTCGTATCCCGTGGGCCAAGTTGGCGCTGGCATCTCTTTTTGCCAAAGATTCTTCGAGCCCTGCAAGTTTAGCTGTCCAGCCCGAAATGAGGCTTCGCTTCCCTGACTGCCACCTTCCCCGCCTACCGCACCCCATACGCCGTCGCCAGTGTACATCCTGATGGCCACCAGGGTGCAGTGTGAGAATCACCATTGAAACGGGCATTGCAGATTAGTCGCCAACCGGGACGCACAGCGACCTGTGCAGGCCGCCAGCATGGCGCCCCAAGCGAAAGCCTGGAGCCAGGACCAAGCTGCCGTATCGCCACAGGCGCCTGCTTAGTCGTTCAGCCAGACCTTAATTACCGCCGAGAAGTGCCAGCCGATCCAGACGGATAGGACGGACAGGACCAGGCCCAGTGCCACAATCCGCCCAAATACCGGCGATCGTGAGCGGAGGGCAAGCACAAGTCGTACCATGGCATTGACCGTCAGGGCAGCCGCCAAGGGCATCACGGCCTCACCCGCCGGCATCTGGCCTGCAGCCACCAGTGAGGCTAGAGCGACGGCAGCCGAACTTGTGCTGATCAACCCGGCCAGGGCCGCTGACAGCAGTACGGCCTCGGTACCAAACCGATCGTTCAGCATCGCAGAGATCAGGATGACCGCTGTCACGGTCAAAGCGAACTTCACCGCGTCCTTGACGCTAAAGATCCGCGAGGGCAATTCGATCCCCGCCGGCTCGCCCCCTTTTCGCGTAGCCAGGTAGACCAGCAGGGCGCTGAAGATCAGCACGACCACGGTCGGTACCACCAGCACCGGCAATGCCAGGGCGAACAGGGACGGGCTGACCAGGCCCAGCACCATGCCGGTCTGCACCAGCGACGACACCGAAGACAAGGTGGCCCCCGCCGCCGCTGGCTGGATGAAGCGGACGGCCGTATCACCCGGTGCGTCGACCTTGCGGCCCATCTCGACCACGGTGGCCGTCGAGGACACGAAACCCGACAGGAACCCCGAAAGTGGCAGGCCAAGCCGGTCGCCGAAGACCCGGGTGCAGATGTGACTGACCGCCCCGATGACCATCACCAGGATGACGATGACAAAGATGGCGCGCGCATTGATCGCACCGTCCGGCCCGAAGCCGGTATCGGGGATCACTGGCAGGATGATCAGACCTGAGACGCCAAGGATCAATCCGTCGCGCATCTCGAAGTCGTTCAGGACCGAGCGGCTGAAGTCGCGCAGGGCCGACCGTGCCGCCAGCAGGGTGACGACCAGCACCCCCGACGCGGCGGCAAGGAACGTATGCTCGACCGACAACCCACCCAGAACCACGACCAGCACCAGCGCGAGGCTGGTGGTCATTCCTGCCTGCCGGTCCGGCTGCGACAGATGTGCGACCGCCCGCAGGACGCCCACCGCGGCCAGCGCCACCGCCAGCAACGGCAGCCCGCCCGCATACTGGCTGAGTGCGCCAATCAGCGAGGCGAGCGAGAAGGTCCTGACCCCGATCGGGGCCGGACCGCCGTTCTCGCCCCCGTTGCGCTCGCGCTCGATCCCGATCAGAAGACCGATGCCGAGCGCCTCGAGCAGCAGCAGGGCCTGACTTGCTTCTTCCATCATCCGATCACTGCGCCCTTCCGACTCGGCTCAGGCCATCGGGCGCGCCGCGCTTTGACCATTCCTCACTGCGCCTGCGGCCACAAGACCATCCACGCCGATATCAGGCCGCGACCAGGACGACCACGACCAGGGCCAGCAGCGGGCCGACGCAGGCGACCATGAAGATGTCGGCATAGGCCTGACGATGGGTCAGCCGGCAGACGCTGAGGGCGTTGTTGCGTAACTCACGCCTGGGGCATGATTGTCCCTTCCCCTTTTGGCCTCAGTCCACACGAATGATTTCGGCCGTTCCGAGGGCCGAGAAGCGGTTCATCAGTGTGACGCGGATCTGGATTTCGGCGGTCTGGCGATCGGGGTCTCTTGCCGCGATGCGTTCACCGAAGGCCTTGAGGCACCGCATCTTCGCTTCGATCCGACTTCGGACGTGGTATCCCGTCCATCGCTTCCAAAACGCCCTGGCATAGTGCCGGGTGGCACGCAGGGTTTCGTTTCGGGCGATCGCGGCAGGGCAGTCCTCTTTCCAACATCGGCCGTTCTTCCGGATAGGGATGATCGCGGTGGCCTCGCGGCGACGCCATCCATCGGTTGGACTTCGTAACAACCGGCAAGGACGTGCTACGCCCCGGAGGCTGCATCGCTGCACACGAGGTAACGTCGATCTACCTTCTTGACCTTGCCATCACCCGCAATCTATTTCCTTGCGCATGGGGCCTGCGACCGCCCCACGAGGCGTCAGCCGAAGTTCGCGTTCCATTGAAACCTTCACGGGAGGAACGCCCATGCCTGCGCCCAATGCGATTTCCATCGACAAACTTGCCCGGATCTTCGGCACGCCGCGCGCGCCGGTCATTCTGGATGTCCGGTCCGATACCGACTTCGCTGCCGATCCGCGGCTGGTGCCGGGGACCATCCGCGCGGATGACCGTGCGCTGGCCGATCTGCCGCCGCTGCCGCCCGGTCTTGTCCTCGTGCTCTGCCAAGCGGGTCATCGTCGCAGTCAGGGTGCTGCGGCGTGGCTGCGCGCCGAAGGACGCCCGGCCGAATACCTGGAAGGTGGTTTTGTCGCGTGGCGAGAGGCAGGCTTGCCTTTGATTCGGACGGACCATTTGCCCCCGCGCGACGGGCAGGGCCGCACAGTCTGGGTCACCCGCGCGCGACCCAAGATCGACCGGATCGCCTGCCCGTGGCTGATCCGCCGGTTCGTCGATCCCCGTGCGGTAATCCTGTTCGTGGCGCCGGCCGAAGTTTCGGGTGTGGCCGAGCGCCATGAGGCTGCGCCGTTCGACATCGAGGATGTCTTTTTCAGCCATAGGGGCGATCTGTGCAGTTTCGACGTGATGCTGGCTGAACTGGGCCTGTCCGTTCCGGCGCTGGACCGACTGGCCGTGATCGTGCGGGCTGCCGATACGGCACGGCTGGACCTGGCACCCGAAGCAGCGGGGCTGCTGGCCGTCTCCCTTGGCCTGTCGCGCATGTATGCCGACGATCTGGAGCAGTTGGAGGCGGGAATGCTGGTCTATGACGCGCTCTATCGGTGGGCGCGTGACGCGACCGGCGAGACCCATAACTGGCCCACCAACAAGTCGAGGGCAGAATGATGACGACCCGTCCCTATCCTACCCTTGCCGAGGCCACCCGCATTTGGGCGCGCATTGGCCTGCTCAGCTTTGGCGGTCCCGCAGGCCAGATCGCCTTGATGCACCGCGTGCTGGTCGAGGAACAAAAATGGCTGGGCGAGCGGCGGTTCCTGCACGCGCTGAACTACTGTATGCTGCTGCCCGGCCCCGAGGCGATGCAGCTGGCCGTCTATATCGGCTGGCTGATGCACCGGACACTTGGCGGTATCATCGCGGGGTTGCTGTTCGTACTGCCCGGTGTCGTGGCGATTATGGGTCTGTCGTGGATCTATGCGATCTGGGGCAATACTGGCGTGCTGGAAGGGCTGTTCTTCGGGCTCAAGGCCGCAGTGCTGGCCATCGTCGTGCAGGCGATCATCCGCATCGGGTCGCGCGCCCTGAAGAACCCTACGATGATCGGCATCGCCGCTGCGTCCTTTGTTGCCATCTTCGCATTTGGGGTGCCGTTTCCGGTCATCATCCTGACCGCAGCGGTCGCGGGATATCTGGGCGCGCGGTCCGGGCTAGCCGCATTTCAAGGCGGCGGTGGGCACGGCAAGATGGGCGGCACCCAGGTCGAAGATGCCGATACCTTGCTGGGAGAGGGCACGCCCGATCACACACGGGTCAGCGCGGGGTGGGCGGCCCGCATCTCGGTCGTGTTCCTAGGGCTCTGGTTGCTGCCAGTGGCAGCGCTGTTCCTAATGCTTGGGCCGCAGAACGTGTTCTCTCAGATTGCCGGGTTCTTCAGCGTGATGGCGGTGGTGACCTTTGGCGGTGCCTATGCGGTGCTGGCCTATGTCGCCCAGCAGGCGGTCGAGACCTATGGCTGGCTGGCCCCCGGGGAAATGCTGGACGGGCTGGGCATGGCCGAAACCACCCCGGGGCCGTTGATCATGGTGACGCAGTTCGTGGGCTTCATGGGAGCGCTGCGCGAGGCGGGCAGCCTGCCGCCGCTGCTGGCCGCGACCCTGGGCGGGCTGCTGACCACCTGGGTCACATTCCTGCCGTGCTTCCTGTGGATCTTCCTGGGCGCGCCCTTCATCGAACACCTGCGCGACAATCACGCGCTGAGCGCCGCGCTGACGGCGGTGACAGCGGCGGTGGTGGGGGTGATCCTGAACTTGGCGCTGTGGTTCGGGCTGCACGTGCTGTTCGGCCAGCTGCGCCCTGTCACCGCGATGGGGCTGGACCTGGACTGGCCGGTTTGGTCCACGCTGGACGTGGCCGCACTGGCGCTGGTCAGCGTCGCCATCGTGGCGGTGTTCCGCTTCAAACTGGGCGCGGTTACGGTGTTGGCGATCTGCGCGCTGGCCGGGCTGGCCCTGCGACTTGCCGGGATCGCTTGATGACGCCTGATCTGCTGACGGGCATTCTGAAAAAGGACATAAGCCTATGATCAATTCGCCCATCGTCACCGCGCCTCAGCTGGCCGATATGGGTCTGTTTCGTCTGCTTTACGTCCCCACAGCAGAGGAACGTCCCACGGGCATGACGGTTGTGCCGATCCGGATCTGGGTTGCCACGGCCAAGCAAAGCGACACGGGGTTTGATGACCTCGCCTATTGGCAGGACCAGATTGCACAATTGGGCCTGACGCAGGATGCCCTGACCGTGGTCCTGGACGACGGCAGCATGACCGAGGCCGCCCGGGTTTGGTTCATCCTGCAGTATTTCGGGCTTCCGGCCGCGGTGCTGAACGGGGGCCTGCCGGACCTTGGGACGCCTCCCGCGCAGGCGATGCCAGGCACCTCCGCACCCGACCTTCGCCCGGGCGCGGGGGCAGTCGGCCTCATCGGGCGGCAGGAGCTGAAGACAGCCTTGCCATCCGTCCAGATTTTTGATGCCCGGACCGCTGCCGAGTTCAGCGGCGAAGATCTGAAGGGGAACAAGCGTGGGGGCCATCTGCGCGGCGCCGCGCATCTCGATCATCGCGATTTGCTAGACGGGCGGCATCTGCGACCGGCAGCCGAATTAGTGCAGATGATGGCTGATGCAGGGGTCCGCCGCGGCGTTCCTGTCGTCACACACTGTCAAGGCGGCGGACGCGCAGCCCTGGCAGCCTTGGCCGCACTCACCGCGGGGCAGGAGGATATCAGGGTCTACTATCTCAGCTTCGGGGACTGGGCTGCGGATGAAAGCTGCTCCTTAGAGTAGCTCTACCGCAGCGAATTTCTTAGCATAGCAAGGTTGTTCTCATTGCTTAATCTCTGGATGCCCCCAGAAGCATCCCCGGAAAATGTGGATAACTTGGCGCTCAATCCAATGAACCCACTTCCCCTCCATATTGTGTTGTCACCAAGTTAAAATGTCGCGTGTTCCGCTATTTAGAAAAGTCGCTGCCCGTGCGGCGAGGGCTGAGCCGACCCCGGCCCGCTCTCTCCATAAAGGGCCGTAGGGACGGGGTCGGCGGCGGAAGCAAAGTTGCGCGAGAGGCAGCTATGCGGGACTTTCCTGCCGGTCAGCCTGCCGAGATCACCGAGCACGCGGGAATAGGAACGCTCGATCGGTCCCCGGCATCCCGATCCGTCGGTAGAACGCGGCTGCATCAGGGGAAGCGACGAGGAGACACATACTCTCTTCGCCGGCAGCTTCGCGGGTAAGCGCTATGAGCTTAGTGCCGATTCCTCGGCTTTGGTAATCTTTGTGAACTGCCAAATCTGACAGATAACAGGCATAAGCCCAATCGGTCAGTGACCTGGCAACGCCTACGAGACGGCCTTCGCTGGCCTCTCTGGCGGTGATGATCAACGAGGCCCCTTCAAGCATTCTTTGCAGGCGCTCGAGATCATCTACTGGCCGGCGCTCGGCAAGGCCGGATGACAACAAGATTTCAGTGAACTCAGTGGCTGAAATGTCCTCTCGCCTATACTCGATGTTCATAAGATCTAATCCCAAAATCAACCATCGCGACCGTCATCATAGTCGTATCGCGACCGACGGCTATGGGCTCTTCGCGTCATTCAGCTGGCGGCGGCAGCGCTGCCGCCTGGTCCTCGGACGCACGGCGCTCAGCGCGCTTATCGAGCCAGCTCTTGCGGCCTCGGGGCGGTTTGCCGCTCGGGGTGTAGCGGGTGCGCTGTTTGCCGACCGGGCCGATCTGAGGCGGATTGGCCTCCTGCTGCGCCTTGATGTAGGCCAGCATATCGCCAAGGTGTTTATTCTCGGTGATCGCGGTATGGGTCACGCGCTGCTGGCTGGGATCAAAGATCCGATAGGGCAGCAGGACACCCTTCCAGCGGATCTCGAAGGGCCGGTCGGCATAGCTATAGGTCTCGACATAACGGCCGATCGCGCTGCGCGCATGCTCGCTGTCATCGAGGATGAACTTCCGGCGCTCATAATGCACCACGAGGCTGGCGCCGACCTGCCTCTGGTCACGAACACAGAGGATATCGGCCAGACGTGACGCGGGCAGGTTGACCGGCCGGTGCAGGTTCCCGGGCCGGGCAGGGGGATGGGCAAAACGCAGATTGTGCCGATCGATGAAGCCCGGCAGGAAGGCGTTTCCGGCCTTCATGTCGCTGATCCCGGACAGCCGCAATTCCTTGACCAGCCGGTCCTGCAGCGTCCGGTTGGCACGCTCCACACGCCCCTTGGCCTGGCTGCTGTTGGCGCAGAGGATCTCGATGTTCAGCTCATTCAGCGCGCGGCCGAACTGCGTCATGCCGTGCCCGCTCCGGGCCTCTTTCTTGTTCACCCGGAAGACGCTGTGCTTGTCTGAATAGAAGGCGACGGGCAGGCCGTGCTCCTTCAGGTAGTCCGCAAGAGCCGCGAAATAGCTCTCGGTCGACTCCGAGCGCACGAAGCGCAGATGCATGAGCGCACCGGTGGCATCGTCAATGAACACCAGAAGCGTACAGGCGGGACCACGATCCTCAAACCAGCGGTGCTCGGAGCCGTCGATCTGGATCAGCTCGCCCAGGGCCTCGCGCCGCAAGCAGGGCTGATGCACCCGCCGCCGATGGGTCCGGTTCTGCCACAGGCCCGCCGCCATCATCCACGTCCGCAGGCTCTCGGACGAGACCCGGATGCCATGCCCGCAGGCCAGCTTCTCGGCCGCCAGCGTCGGGCCAAAGTCGGGATAGTCACTGCGGATGAGCGACAGGATGTAATCGCGCTTCAGAGCGCTGATCCGGTTGTTCGAGGGGCGGCCACGCAACTTGTGGCGCACGGCCACAGCGCCTTCGTCGCGCACCTTGTGGAGCAGACGCTGCACCTGGCGCTGACTCAGGTCCAGCACGCGCGCCGCCGTGGCCGTCCTCAGGCTTCCGTCCAGCACCTGCGCCAGAACCTCGATCTTCTGCAGCTCTCGCTCACTCATCAGAACAAGTCCCATATCGCTGTTCCTCGTGACCCGTTTCTGGATGGCCCAAGGGTCATCCGTCAGGGCAGAGGCGACAAATCAACTTTGCCAGTTCGCGACAATTCTATCTGGGTTT